>JASCNZ010000019.1 GCA_029959905.1 Microbacteriaceae bacterium PS02344 | reverse complement strand
CGCCCCGGCCCCCCCGGGCCCCCACCCCCCCACCGCCCCACCCCCCAAACCCCCCCCCCGCCCCCGGGGGGGGCGTTTCTGCATCTCCTCGACGGGGCTCGGCATATCGGGCGCAACGGAAGGACACGGATTCGGGGGCGGCGTCAAGGGGCGCGTACTGTGAGGGAGTTCCTGTGCGGGTCGCGTAAAATCGCGACTGCGCCCGATACCCCAGGAGGGTCCATGTCCCGTCGCCTCATCGCCATCACCGCACTCGTGGTCGGAGCCGCTGCGCTCACGGCCTGCAGTGGCAGCACCTCGCCCGAGAGCTCGTCGAGCGCCGGCGAGGCATCCGAGGGGTCCGACTTCGGGCTCGTCAGCGACGGCACGCTCACGGTCGCGACCGAGGGCACCTACCGCCCCTTCAGCTTCCACGGCGACGGCGGTTCGGGCGAGCTCACCGGGTACGACGTCGAGATCATCGAGGCGGTCGCCGACAAGCTGGGCCTCGAGGTGAAGTTCCAGGAGACGCAGTGGGACGCGATCTTCGCCGGGCTCGACGCCGGCCGCTTCGACCTGATCGCCAACCAGGTCACCATCAACGACGAGCGCGAGGAGAAGTACCTCTTCAGCGCGCCGTACACGGTCTCGCCCGGTGTGATCGTCGTCGCGGACGACGACGACTCGATCTCGTCGTTCGCCGACCTCGACGGCAAGACCACCGCGCAGTCGCTCACCAGCAACTGGTACGAGCTGGCCACCGAGTCGGGCGCGAAGGTCGAGGGTGTCGAGGGCTGGGCGCAGGCGGTCGAGCTGCTGCGCCAGGGCCGCGTCGACGCGACCATCAACGACAAGCTGACCTTCCTCGACTACGAGACGACCAACAGCCCGACGGGTCTGAAGATCGCCGCCGAGACCGATGAGGCCGGTGAGCAGGCGTTCGTGTTCACGAAGGACAAGGAAGTGCTGGTCGACGCGGTCGACGAGGCCCTCGACGAGCTCCGTGCCGACGGCACCCTCGCCGAGATCAGCGAGAAGTACTTCGGCGAAGACGTCTCGCAGTAGTCGATGGAGAGCCCCTGGCAGCTGTTCCTCGAGTCGCTCGGGCCGATCGCCCTGGCGGGTCTGACGGCGACGGTGCCGCTCGCTCTGGCGTCGTTCGTGCTGGGGCTCTTCCTCGCGATCGTGGTCGCGCTGATGCGCATCTCGGTCAACCCGGTCCTGTCGTCGATCGCCCGGTTCTACATCTCGGTCATCCGCGGCACGCCGATGCTGGTGCAGCTGTTCGTGATCTTCTACGGCCTGCCGTCGATCGGTGTGACGCTCGATCCGTGGCCGAGCGCGATCATCGCCCTGTCGATGAACGTCGGCGGTTACGGCGCCGAGGTCGTGCGCGCCGCGATCCTCTCGGTCCCCAAGGGGCAGTGGGAAGCGGCGTACACGGTCGGCATGAACCGCACCCGCACGCTCACGCGCATCATCCTGCCGCAGGCGGCACGGGTGTCGGTGCCGCCGCTGTCGAACACGTTCATCGCCCTGGTGAAGGACACCTCGCTCGCGTCGCTGATCCTCGTCACCGAGCTGTTCAAGGTGGCGCAGCAGATCGCCTCGACGACACTGGAGTTCATGGTGCTGTATCTCGCCGCCGCGCTCGTGTACTGGGTGCTCTGCCTGATCCTGTCGTTCGGGCAGAGCGCTCTCGAGAGGAGGCTTGACAGCCGTGTCGCGCACTGACCCGTCGGCCGACGCGCTCCTCACCGCCCGCGGCCTGCACAAGAGTTTCGGCGCCACCGAGGTGCTCCGGGGCTTCGACCTGACCCTGCACCGCGGCGAGGTGGTGGTGCTGATCGGTCCGAGCGGCTCCGGCAAGACCACGGTGTTGCGGGCGCTCAACGGCCTGGAGACCCCGGATGCCGGAACGATCATGGTCGACGGCGGCCCCGAGATCGACTTCGCCCTCGCCGCATCCGAGAAGCCGCGCGCGCGGCAGCAGAAGCGCCTCGCGCTGCGCGACCGCTCGGCCATGGTCTTCCAGCACCACAACCTGTTCCCTCATCTCACCGTGCTCGAGAACGTCATCGAAGGGCCGTGGCGGGTGCAGGGGCGGCCCAAGGCCGAGGCCGTGAGCGAGGCGCTCGCCCTGCTCGACCGGGTCGGTCTGGGCGACAAGGCGGATGCCCGGCCGCACCAGCTCTCGGGAGGGCAGCAGCAGCGCGTGGGGATCGTGCGTGCGCTGGCGCTCAAGCCCGACCTGCTGCTCTTCGACGAGCCGACCAGCGCGCTCGATCCGGAACTCGTCGGCGAGGTGCTGCTCGTCATCAAGGAACTGGCCGACGAGGGCTGGACCATGGCGGTCGTCACGCACGAGCTGAGCTTCGCGCGCGAGGCCGCCGATCACGTGCTCTTCATGGACGGCGGAGTCGTGGTCGAGCAGGGGCCGCCCGCGCGGCTGTTCGGCGCACCCCAGCACGAGCGCACCCAGCGCTTCCTCACGCGTATCCTGCGCCCGCTCGACGGCGACGCCTGATCGCGACGCCCTAGTCCGCCCCGCCGAGCACAGGCAGCACGAGACCGATGGCGAGGGCGATCATCACCACCGCGATCACCGCGTCGAGGACGCGCCAGGATCGGGGCGTGCGCAGCCAGCGACCGAGGTACCGCGCTCCGAATCCGAGGGCGGTGAACCACAGGATGCTGGCGACCACGGCGCCAGCGGCGAAGAGCCACCGCTGCTCGCCGTGCGTCGCGGCGATCGATCCGAGCATGAGCACGGTGTCGAGGTAGACGTGCGGGTTGAGCCAGGTGAGCGCGAGCACGGTGAGCAGCACCGGGGCGAGGCGGGTGCGGGACGGCCGCGTCGTGGTCGTCACGCCGGCGATGCTCGCGTCCGGGGCTCGGGAGTCGGGCATCCCTCCGACGCCCGGGGCGACCGCGCCCTGATCGTCGACCTCGAGTCCCGAGGCGTCCCCCCGCCAGGCGCGTCGGGCGGCGAGCAGGCCGTAGCCGAGCAGGAACAGCGCTCCCGCCCAGCGGGCGACCACCACCAGCCATGGCGCGGCGGCGATGAGGAAACCGAGACCCGCGACCCCCGCGATGATCAGCACCGCGTCGGAGAGGGCGCAGACGATCACGACGGCCAGCACGTGCTCGCGGCGGATGCCCTGGCGCAGCACGAACACGTTCTGCGCGCCGATCGCGACGATGAGCGAGAGGCCGAGACCGAGGCCGGAGAGAACCGAGAGCATGCATCCACGCTACGGAGAAGATGTACTGAAGCACCAGCGAGGATTCCTTCCGAACCATTAGCATCGCTCACGTGAGAATCGATCCCGACCTGGCCGCCACCCTCGCGGCCGTCGCCGATGAAGGCACCCTCGATGCGGCATCCCGTCGGCTGCGCATCACCCCCTCGGCCGTGAGCCAGCGACTCAAAGCTCTCGAACAGCAGGTGGGCCGCATCGTCGTGGTCCGCTCCAAGCCCGCGCGGCTGACGGCGGCCGGCGAGGCGATCGTGCGGCTGGCGCGTCAGATCGACCTTTTGGAGCAGGACGCGCTCGCCGGGCTCGGCGTCGACGAGGGGCGGTCGGTCGCGCGCCCGGTCATCCCCCTGGCGGTGAACGCCGACTCGATGGCGACCTGGTTCCTGCCGCCGCTCGCCCGGATCGCCGCGCGTCTCGGGGTCGATGTCGACCTGCACCGCGACGACCAGAACTTCACGGCGCGCCTTCTCGAGTCGGGCGACGTGATGGCGGCCGTGACGAGCGAGAGCGCCCCGGTGGCCGGATGCTCGGTGGCCCCGCTCGGCGTGCTCGAATACCGGGCGATGGCTGCGCCCGCGTACGCGAGCGAGTGGTTCCCCGACGGCGCGACGACGGATGCACTGGCCCGTGCCCCGTTCGTCGACTTCGACCGTCGTGACACACTGCAGCATGAATGGCTGCGCGCACGCGGCGTCTCGGCGCAGGGCGTGCCCCGCCACTACGTGCCCGCGTCGCACGACTACGCCCTGGCCGTGCGACTCGGTCTGGGCTGGGGCATGGTGCCCACCGTGCAGGCCACGCCGGAACTCGTGCCGCTGGGCGGTCCGGTGCTGCGCGTCCCTCTGTACTGGCAGCAGTGGAACCTGCGCTCGTCGCTGCTCGACCGGATCGCCGCCGAGGTCGGCGCCGAAGCGGCATCCGTCCTGCACCGCTGAGGCGCGCACCGCCCTGCACCTCTGAGGCGCGATCCGCCGTGCTTCACTGGTGGCCGTTGCCGCTGGGGTGTCCGCCGACGCGCAACGATCCGGTACCGCCGGCGAACATCCCCTTGAATGACTCTTCAGTCTGGGTGAGGATGGCCCGAACGCAAGGGTGCGCGGCCTCTGAGGGGTGGCCGGACGACGGACCCATGCGATCGACGAGATTCCTGAGGGGGAATAGCGCATGGTAACGAAGGATGGAAATCGGAAGATCTTGGCGGTCCTCGCGGGCGGCCTCGTACTCGGCGTCGGAGTGGCGGTGACTCTCGCGGCGTGGAACGACTCCGAGTTCGCGACGGGCACGTTCACGGCCGGCTCGTTCAACCTGGAGGGGTCGACCACCGGCGACACGGATGCCGCGTACAGCGATCACAACGTCGACGACGGCGACGCCGCGGCCAGCCTGGTTTTCGAGCTGCCGGAGGTGGCGTCGGCGATGTCGCCGGGCGACGTGGTGTACGCGCCGTTCTGGGTGCGTCTCGACGAGACGACCACGAACGACGCGACGCTCGCGGCCACCGGGATCACGAGCGGTACCGGTGGCAATGAGGCGAACCTGTCGTACTCGGTGCAGGCGATCGCGGCCGATGCGACATGCGACGCCACAGCGGCGGGCACCGTGCTCGCGACGGGCGCCGACCTCACCGCCCAGACGGCGGCCGGCTCGGTCGCGCTGACCCAGGGAGCGGCGGATGCCGCAGGCACCGCGGTGCAGCTCTGCATCGCCGTGACCGCCGATGACGCGATCGTGCAGGGCGCGTCGGCGACCGCCACCTGGGAGTTCACGGCCACCTCGACCGCGGACTGATCATGAGGCGCACCCGCGCGCGGAAGCGGGAGGCGGCACGTCGGGTCTCCCGCCGCATCCGCGCGGTGCTCGCCGCCGGGCTGGTGCTCGGCGTCGGCGCCGCCGGCACGCTGGCCGCGTGGAACGACGCGGAGTTCGGCGGGTCGACGTTCACCGCCGGCCGGTTCGACATCGTCGGTGCGGCCGACGGCGCGACCTTCACCAGTCATGCCACGGCCGGCGCGGCGGCGGCGCTGAACTTCGTCGTCGCGCCGACCGCGATGGCCCCCGGCACCACCACGTACGCGTTGTTCAGCGTGCGCACCGCGAACCCGTCGGTCGCCGGCACCCTGCAGCTGATCGCGGGGACGCCCGGCGGCACCGGTCTCGCCGCATCGCTGACGTACGGCGTGCGGCTCGTGCCGGCGACCACCTGCAACGCGACCACGTACGCCGCGGCGTCGGCCGCGACGAGCATCGTGGTCCCCGACGGCTCCGCACTCACGACCGGTGGGGCGGCGACGACGTCGGTACCGCAAGTTGTGTCGGCGAACGGCGGGAACCAGCTGAACTACTGCTTCGCGGTGACCCTGCCCACGACAGCGCCCAACACCGCGCAGGGACTGACGATGACCCAGACCTGGCAGTTCCAGGGAACGTCGTCGTAGCGCCATCGGTGCCAGACGAGAAGGAGGGGGAGATGAGCATCCCGAGCACCCGCCGCGACCTGCGGGAGCAGGCGCGGCGCTCGCCGGCCCCGCAGCGCGATGCCTCGGGCGACGCCGGAGTCGTCGAGGCCGAGCCGCGTGATCGGCATCGGGTCGGGCGGATGCTCGGTGACGCGGCGCTGTGGATCGCCGCCCCGGCGGGAACCCTGTGCATCCTGCTGGTCGTGCTCGCAATGACCGCCGGCATCACCCTCATCCTGTTCCGCACCGGGTCGATGTCGCCGACCATCCCCGCGGGCTCCGTCGCCGTCGTGCAACGCGTCCCGGCGGCGGAGGTCGAGGTGGGCGACGTCGTGACCGTCGACCGTGACGGGGAGCTGCCCGTGACCCACCGGGTCACGTCGGTCGCCGCGGGGGAGTCCGACTCCGAGCGGGTGCTCACGCTCCGCGGCGATGCGAACGCCGCCGACGATCCGTTCCCGTACTCCGTCTCGACCGTGCGCATCGTTCTCTTCTCGGTGCCGGGCATCGCCGCGGGCATCGCCGTGCTCGGGCATCCGCTCGTGCTGGGCGGGCTGACGGCGGGCGCGACGCTGCTGGTCGTCTGGGCCTTCTGGCCCCACGCGCCGCGGCGTGCTCGGCCTCGTGCGCGCTCCGTGACACGGACCGACGAGGAACCGTGATGAGAGGGCGTCGGGTCGTGGCCGGAGCGGGGGCGGGGCTGCTCGCCGCGTCGATCGCCCTGCCGGCCGTCGCGGCGCCCGCCAGCGAGATCGTGCAGGGGCGGGTGCTGCGAATCGTGTCGGTGGCCGACTGGGACGCGGCGTCGAGTCTGCGGCCGGGAGAACCGGTGCGGTGGGATGTGACCGTGAGCGCGGACGCCGCCGAACCGGGCACCGTCACGGTCGCCGCCAGCGCGCGCGGTGACGCGCCTCTGCGGGTGGATGCCGCGCTGTGCATGCGCGTGTGGGAAGGAGACCACTGCCCCGGCGGGGCCGACGTGCTGCGGACCGCATGGCTCATCCCGCGCGACGGACGACAGGTGGCGCTCGCCGACTTCTCCGCCGAGGAGGTCGGGCACCTGCGGCTGCGCATCGCTCTCGACGACGACGTGCCCGGTCTGACCGAGGTGCGGGTGCACGCCACGGGCGTCGGCGACAGCCTCATGGTCGGTCCGGACGCGCCCCTCCCGGCGACCGGCGGGCCGCTCGCGCCGTGGGCCGTCGCGGCGGGGGCTGCGCTCGCCGCGGCCGGTGCGGCGCTGGTGCGGGTGCGGCGACGCGACGCGGAGGAGACGGAGCGGTGACGGGGCACGGCCGGAGGCGGCGCGGGCGACCGGGGGTGAGGGCACTCGCCGCCGCCCTCGGACTCGCGGTACTCGCCGGGGCAGGGGCGGTGTCGTCGGCACAGCCCACCGACGCGCGGTTCACCGATGTCGAGCATGTCGCATCGGGCACGTTCCGAGCACTGGCGCTCACGGCACCGTCGATCACCTCGTGCACCGTGCAGAACAACGCCCTCGGGGTCTTCCAGAGCGTCACCCTGGTCTGGACGTCGCCGCACGCGCCGACGTGGCAACGTCTCACCGTCGCGCAGGGTGCGACGTCGGGCACCGTGCCGTCGTCGAACATCACCTCACCCGGGCCGGTCGGCGGCGTATACACCTATACGGCGGTACTGTCGCAGACCGTCCTCAACAGCCTGGTGTCCAACCTCCTCGGAAGCACGACCACGCTGACGGTGACAGCCATCCACCCGAACTCGACGACCTGGACTTCGGCAGCGGGCGTGCGTCGACTGACCGTGGCGCTGCTGGGCACCGGCGGCACCTGCACCACCTGACCGACGGCGCCGCCACGCGACTCGCGGGCGCCGTGCCCGTGCGCACGGCCGGCGTGCGGTTCAGTCGGCGAGGGCGAGCGCCCGGAAGGCGTCGCGCTCGCGCAGCTGATCGCGACGGCTGGCGACGGCATCCATCACCCGGGTCGGCACCTGCCGACCGGTGGTACGGCGGTACAGCTCGTCGATGAGGTCGGTCGCGAGGCCCACCAGCTTGGCGATCTCGCGCTCGTCGCGGTCGATCCACACGCAGCGGGGCTCGTCGTGCACGGGAGCGAAGTCGACGTGCTCCTCCCAGACGAACAGGGTGCGCTCGGCACCCAGCACGTGCTGCTGCCACCACACCTGGCGGAGGTAGGTGCGGGGGATGCCGCGGAACGCCTTGTTCGTCGTCTTGATCTCGGCGAGTTCGACCCGGCCGTGCGCGTCGACGGCGATGCCGTCGGGGGTGGCGAGGTGGCGGTGCTCGACCTCGGCCCGGAACAGGGCGGAGGACGGCAGGATGTTGTGGGTCGCCGCGACCCAGGCGGCGATCTCGGGCTCGCGGCGTCGACCGTGGTCGGTGTAGGCGTTCCCGCCGAAGCGGGGGCCGCCGCCGAGCTTCGAGTCGGCGGCACGCGAGATGGATGCCGCAGACGTGAGCTGAGCGACGTCGGTCGCGGTGATCCCGCGGGAGCGTGCCCGCATCCACGCGACACGGTCGCGGGAGTCCGCGACGATGCGTGCGGCGAGTTCGGGGGTCACCGCAAAAGCCTAACTCCGACCGGCGACGTCGCCGCCTGCACACGCCGCCGAGGCGGATCGACTCGGCCGCCGAACGGCCACGATCCGGGCCGTGCGATCAGGCCTCGGGGCTGTGCGGCCACGCCGCGGGGCCGTGCGACCCGGCGACGTACTCGTCCAGGGGTACCTCGCCCTTCTTCCACGCGTCGAGGATCGGAGCGACGATCCGCCAGCTCTCCTCGGCCGCGTCGCCGCGCACCGAGAGCATCGGGTCGGCGTCGAGCACGCCGGAGAGCACCTCGGCGTAGGCGCGGAGCGCGCCCTCTCCGAGCTCCGCCGTGAGTATCGCCCGCTCCAGTTCGAACGCGTCGTCGCCGCCGTTCACGTTGAGTTCCAACGACATGCGGTCCGGGCCGAGCGAGAAGCGCAGCACCGCGCCGTCCGCCGAACCGGTGAGTCCGGTCGGCACGTGCCGTACGGGCCGGAACCGCACGACGACCTCCTTCGCCGGGGTGCCGATCGCCTTGCCCGACCGCAGCGTGAAGGGCACGCCGGCCCAGCGCGCGTTGCGCACCTCGAACGTCGCCTGCGCGAGGGTCTCGGTGAGTCGCGCGGGGTCGACGCCGGGCTCGTCGGCGTACGACGGCTTGTGCGTGCCGCCCACGGTCCCGGCCGTATAGCGCGCGCGATGCGATGCTGCGGCCGGGTCGTCGCCCCAGACCGACGTGGCGCGCAGCACCGCCGAGGTCGCCGCGCGGAAGTCGACGTGACCGAGGGTCGTGGGCTGCTCCATCGCGACGACCGCCAGCACCTGCAGCAGGTGGCTCTGGATCATGTCGACGAGGGCGCCCGCCGCGTCGTAGTAGCCCGCGCGCCCCTCGAGTCCGAGTTCCTCGTCGTACACAATCTCGACCGACGCCACGTGCTCGGCCGACCACAGTGGTTCGAGCAGCCGGTTCGCGAAGCGTGCGCCGAGCAGGTTCAGCGTCGTCGAGCGCCCGAGGAAATGGTCGACGCGGAACACCTGACTCTCGGGAACCAGGGCCGTCAGCGTGTGGTTCAGCGCGCGGGCGCTCTCCTCGTCGACGCCGAACGGCTTCTCCATCACGAGCACCGCGCCCGGAGGAAGCATGTCGGGCGACATCGCCCCGATGGTGGCGACGGCCACAGACGGCGGCACGGCGAAGTACAGCGCGACCCGCCCCGTGCACTCGTCGAGCAACGCGCGCAGGTCGTCCGCCCGCGTGATGTCGGTGCGTCGGTACGCGACCTCGACCTCGTTCGTGGCCGCCTCCGCGCCCGTCGTGGCGAACGCGGTCTCGACGACCCGACGCAGGTGGGCGTCGTCCCACTCCTCCCGGTCGACGCCGATCACGCGCACCCGTCGCGACGGTTCGCGCACGAGAAGCTGTCCGAGCGCGGGCAGGAGCAGTCGCGAGGCGAGATCGCCCGCCGCTCCGAAGATCACGAGAGTCGTCGCTTCGGTCATGCCCCCACCGTAGCCGCGCTCGACGGCGGCGTGCGAGACTCGGGCGATGCCGTCTCTGATCGAGGACTACGCCCTGCTGAGCGATTGCCGCACGGGTGCGCTGGTGTCGCGCGAGGGCAGTGTCGACTGGCTCTGCCTGCCGCGCTTCGACGCTCCCTCGGTCTTCGGCGCGCTGCTGGGCGAACCCGCGAACGGTCGCTGGAGCCTGCGTCCGCGCGGTGAGGCGACGGTGGTCGATCGGCGCTACCTTCCCGACACGTTCATCCTCGTCACCCGTTGGCAGACCGGCACCGGCGTCGCCGAGGTGCAGGAGATGCTCGCCCTGCACCGGCATCGCAGCGACCTCGTGCGTCGGGTCGTGGGCGTCACGGGAACGGTCGAGTTCGAGACCGAGCTGCGCCTGCACTTCGACTACTCCCGCACCCTTCCCTGGGTGCGTCAGGTGGGCACGCCGGATGCTCCGGCGCTGCGCGCCACCGCGGGTCCGGAGGCGGTGGTGGTCACCGGCGTCGCGCTGCGGGCGAAGGACCACGCGCATACGGCGACGTTCGCCGTCGATGCCGGCGTGCACCGCGACCTCGTGCTCACGCGCTTCCCGTCGTACGAGAATCCCCCCGAACCGCTCGACGTCGAGGAGGCCTTCGCGACGACGCGCACCTGGTGGCAGGGGTGGGCGAGCGGCATCGCGCACGACGACGCCCATCGCGATCAGGTGGTGCGCTCGCTGCTCGTGCTCCGCGCGCTCACCAACCGTGACACGGGGGGCATCGTGGCGGCCGCGACCACCTCGCTGCCCGAGCAGTTCGGCGGATCGCGCAACTGGGACTACCGGTTCGTCTGGCTGCGCGACGCCTCGCTCACGCTCGAGGTGCTGATCACCCATGGCTACCTGCAGGAGGCGCATCACTGGCGCCGGTGGCTGTTGCGCGCGATCGCCGGTGAGCCGCACGAGGTGCAGATCATGTACGGCATCGCGGGGGAACGGGACCTGCCGGAGCGCGAGCTCGCCGACCTCCCGGGATACGGGGGTGCGCGGCCGGTGCGCATCGGCAACGCGGCCGTCACGCAGTACCAGGGCGATGTGATCGGCGAGGTGCTGGTCGCCCTCGAACAGGCGCGGTTGGCGGGGTTGGAGGAGGGCGACTTCTCGTGGCCCCTGCAGCGCGCGCTGATCGGCCGCGTGCTCGACGACCTCGATCGGCCCGACAACGGCATCTGGGAGATCCGCGGCGAACCCCGGTGGTTCACCCACTCGCGAGTCATGATGTGGACGGCCTTCGATCGAGGGGTGCGGGCGGTGCGGGAGCACGGCCTCCCCGGCGACGCCGATCGTTGGGAGCGGGCGCGCGACCGGCTGCGGGCGGAGATCGAGGAGCGCGGCGTGAGCGGGGACGGGCACTTCGTGCAGCACTACGACTCGACCGAGGTCGACGCCTCGCTGCTGGTGCTCCCGCAGGTCGGCTTCTGCGCCGCCGACGACCCGCGTATGCACCGTACGGTGCAGCGGATGGAGGAGACGCTCCTCCGCGACGGTTTCCTGCTGCGGTACCGCACGGGGTCGGGGGTCGACGGGTTGCCGGGCGACGAGCATCCGTTCCTCGCCTGCAGCTTCTGGCTCGTGGAGCAGTATGCGGCGAGCGGCCGCACCGCCGACGCCCATGCCCTGATGGACCGCCTGATGGCCGTGCCGAACGAGGTCGGGCTCCTGTCGGAGGAGTACGACGCGGTGGAGCGGCGGCACGTCGGCAATACGCCGCAGGCCCTGTCGCATCTGGCGCTGATCCGGGCCGCCGACGCGCTCGCCGGGCACAGCGGCCGCGCCGCCCACCGGCGGTGAGCCCGTCGGGGTCTGGCGGATTTGAGTGGGCGAGCGCCGGTGGGGTATGCTCGTCTCAACCGAAGACCGCTGGTCATCGTCATGCGTGCGAACGCGAGGCGATCGAAGCTCTGCAACGCAGGGGCCCGCGCAGGACACGAACTTTCTGAGCTCCGTGCGCTTGCGCCGGAGCTCTTCTGTTTCTCGCGGAGGGGTCCGAGGCCGGCGCCCCACCACCGTGCGGCGCCACGTACACACCAAGGAGTGACCATGGCGCAGAAGGATGCATCGGTCGCCGAGCTCACGAAGTCATTCGAGAACTCGTCCGCCGTCCTGCTGACCGAGTACCGCGGTCTGACGGTTGCCCAGCTCAAGGAGCTGCGCAACAGCATCCGTCAGGACGCCGAGTACGCCGTGGTGAAGAACACGCTGACCCGGATCGCCGCCAACAAGGCGGGCATCACGGCCCTGGACGACGACCTCAAGGGTCCGTCGGCCGTGGCTTTCGTGCACGGTGACTTCGTCGCCACCGCCAAGGCTCTGCGTGACTTCGCCAAGGCCAACCCGCTTCTCGTGATCAAGGCCGGCATCTTCGAGGGCAACCCCCTCACCGCCGACGAGGTCAACAAGTACGCCTCGCTCGAGAGCCGCGAGGTTCTGCTGGCGAAGGCTGCGGGCATGATGAAGGCGACGATGGGCAAGGCTGCCGCCACCATCGACGCGCTTCGCGAAAAGCTCGAGACCGCCGACGCCGCGTAAGCGGCACGCGTTCTCGTTATACAAACCCCATCTATTAGGAGAAACATCATGGCGAAGCTTTCCACCGAGGAGCTGCTGGAGCAGTTCGCGGGCCTCACCCTCGTCGAGCTCAGCGAGTTCGTGAAGGCGTTCGAGGAGAAGTTCGACGTCACCGCTGCCGCCCCCGTCGCCGTTGCCGGCGCTGCGGGTGGCGCTGGCGACGCTGCGGCCGAGGAGGAGAAGGACTCGTTCGACGTCATCCTCGAGGCTGCCGGCGACAAGAAGATCCAGGTCATCAAGGCTGTCCGCGAGCTCACCTCGCTCGGCCTCGGCGAGGCCAAGGCCGTCGTCGACGGTGCTCCCAAGGCTGTCCTCGAGGGCGCCAACAAGGAGACCGCCGAGAAGGCCAAGGCGACCCTCGAAGAGGCAGGCGCCACGGTTACCCTCAAGTAATCGGGTTCGGACGGACACCGTTCCGTCCTGCGTCTGACGCGACCTTCATGAATGCCCCGGCTCCGGCCGGGGCATTCGTGCGTCCGGGGGAGTGCGTCCGGCGGTGCGCTCGGCGGGCGAGCGCGTCGGGCTCAGCGCGGCGCGGCGGTCGAGCTGCGCACGACCAGGGCGGATGCTGCGGCGAGATGCGTCTCGGGCAGGTCGGGGTCGTCCATCCGCTCCACGAGCAGCCGCACGGCGTCGTGCCCCTGGTCGCGCGGCGACTGCCGGATGGTGGTGAGGGCGAAGAGCTCGGCGTGCTCGTGGTCGTCGATGCCGACGACGCTGAGCTCGGTCGGCACGGCGATGCCCAGGCGTCGTGCGGCGATGATCGTGCCGATCGCCGCCTCGTCGCACACCGCGACGACCGCGGTCGGGCGCCGTCGACGGTCGGCGAGCAGACCGACCGCGGCCGAGTATCCCGCCGAGAGCGTGGGGGCCGAGCCGGCCACTCGCGCGTGATCGGCGAGGCCCGCGGTGCCGAGGGCGGCGAGGTATCCGTCGATGCGGAGTTCGTCGCCGAGGCTGAGGGGGCCGGCACCGGTCGTCCCCCCGACGAAGGCGATGTCGCTGTGGCCGAGGTCGATGAGGTGCTCGGTCGCGATGCGGGCCGCCGCGACATCGTCGATCGACACGGCACTCGTGCCGTCGCTGTATGGCCCCACGCCGACCAGCGGGCGGCCGGGGCGCTGCAGGCGCTCGAGTTCGTGCGCGCTGGGTTGAATTCCCACGGCGATGATGCCGTCGAAGCGGCGTCGGGGCAGGATGCTCTCGAACAGGCGTTCGCGCGTGTCCGACCCCTCGGGGATGCCGTACAGCGACAGGTCGTAGTCGAGGGCGAACAGGGAGTCCTGGATGCCGGCGAGCAGCTCGGCGAAGAACCAGCGGTCGACGGGCGGCATGACCACGCCGACGGTCTGCGTGCGGCCCGTGGCGAGGCTCGTCGCCGACGAGTGCGCGACGTACGCCAATTCACGTGCGGCGTCGGCCACGCGCGTGCGCGTCTCCTCGGAGACGTACCCCCGCCCCGACAGGGCTCGGCTCGCGGTCGCCTTCGAGACGCCGGCGCGCGCCGCGACGTCGGCGATCTTGCTCATCGGTCCTCCTCGACCAGACCATGCACGGCGTGCCGTCGTTGGCGCACGCCCAGAACCGAGCGTAGTGCGTGGGAGGGGCGGAAGGGAACCGGTTCCACACCTTCGAGATGAGAGCGCTCCCATCTTGCACGCCGATATGCCAGCAAAGGTTGCGATGTTGTGACCTTCCCCAGTTGTCGCGCGGCCGAAAAGGCGAGTAGGTTGGCCTGGAATCGGTTCCCCAATGGTTGCGGCGATTGCTCCCTTGGGCGGACGGATGATCCACCTGAAGAGGAGAAGTACATGGCTTTGTCACAGCGATACCGCCTGCTCGCCCCGATCGCGCTCGTCGGAGTCGCGTCCCTGGCTCTCGCCGGCTGCGCCGAAGGCGGCAGCGGCGGCGACGGCGGCAGCGGAGACACGAAGGACACCGTCCGCATCTCGGGCGGTATCACGGGCGTCGAGGCCGACGACCTGAACGCGTCGTTCAAGCAGTTCACCGAGGACACCGGCATCAAGGTCGAGTACACCGGCGACAAGGGCTTCGAGGGCAACATCGTCACGAAGGTGACCGGTGGCGACGCCCCCGACATCGCGATCGTCCCGCAGCCGGGTCTGCTCAAGACCCTGGTCGACACCGGCAAGGTCATGGAGGCCCCCGAGGCCGTCGAGAAGGCCGTCGACGAGAACTGGTCGGAGGACTGGAAGAAGTACGGCACGTTCGACGACACGTTCTACGCGGCGCCGATGCTCGCGAACCTCAAGGGCTACGTCTGGTACTCGCCGAAGCAGTTCGCCGAGTGGGGCGTCGAGGTGCCGAAGACCTGGGACGAGATGATCACCCTCACCGACACCATCGTCGAGAAGACGGGCGGACCCGCGTGGTGCGCCGGCTTCTCGTCCGAGGCCGCCTCGGGCTGGCCCGGCACCGACTGGGTCGAGGACATGGTGCTGCGTCAGTCCGGCCCCGAGGTCTACGACGACTGGGTGGCCGGCGACGTGAAGTTCACCGACCCCGAGATCAAGGAGGCCTTCGACGCCGTCGGCCAGATCCTGCTGAACCCGGAGTACGTCAACGCCGGCTACGGCGACGTCAAGAGCATCAACTCGACCGCCTTCGGTGACGTGGCCTCGGCCGTCGCCTCCGGCAAGTGCGCGCTGACGCACCAGGCGTCGTTCCTCTCGGCGAACTTCCTCGACACCACGACCGCCGAGGGCAACGTTCCCGAGGTCGCCCCCGAGGGTGACGTCTACGCGTTCATCATGCCGGGCGAGAACGAGGGTGAGCTGCAGGTCGAGGGTGGCGGCGAGTTCGTCGCAGCCTTCTCCGACGACGACGCCACGCAGCAGGTGCTCGAGTTCATGGCTTCGCCCGAGTTCGCCGACGCCCGCGTCGAGCTGGGCGGCGTGATCTCCGCCAACAAGAACGCCGACCCGAGCCTGGCCTCGAGCGAGTTCCTGCAGGAGGCCATGAAGATCATGCAGGACGAGTCGACGACGTTCCGCTTCGACGCCTCCGACCTGATGCCGGCCACCGTCGGCTCGGGCTCCTTCTGGAAGGGAATGGTCGACTGGATCGACGGCAAGGACACCGAGACGGTGCTCTCCGACATCCAGGCCGGCTACGAGAACTGATCGTTCCGATACGATCAGCTCGAGCTGAGCGGGGTCGGGCTCTGAGCCCGGCCCCGCTCCTCCCATCCGCACCGCCCGAGTACGTCGCAGTACTCAGAAGGGGACACCCATGTCGCACGCGACCGTCGAGAAGCCCGTCGAGGCCGACGCTCCTCCGGTGACGACGCACGGCACCGACGCGAAGGGGCGGGCGGTCACCCGCACGGTCCTCGCGGTCGGTTTCGTCGTGCTCGTCGCCCTCGCCCTCCTCCTCGTCTTCACCACGTCGACCGAGGAATCCGCCCGCACCACCATCGGGTTCTCGCTCAACAGCTTCTTCCTCTGGCTCGGCGCGATGCATCCGCTCGTGCAGATCCCCGCCGTCCTCGTCGTCTTCGGCGTGGTGGTGGGCATCATCCTGGTGCTCATCGAGTTCGCGCCCCGCCCCGGCCGCGGCTACTTCATCATGCGACTGGTCGCCTGCCTCGTCATCCCGGTGCTGGCGTTCATGCTGCTGCGGCCCTACCAGAACGCCGTGCTCTACGTCGTGGCGATCGCCCTGCTCGTCGGTGCCCTGCTGTTCTTCGCCGACTTCCGCGCCCGTCAGGGCGCCGGGTACCTGTTCCAGCTCGTGCTGTTCATGGCCCCCGCGTCGATCATGCTGATTCTCGGCTTGATCTACCCGGCGATCTCGACGATCTTCAAGTCGTTCTTCAACAAGACCGGTGACGAGTTCGTCGGCCTCGAGAACTACATCTGGGTGTTCACGAACCCCGTCGGCTCCTCGTCGGTGATCAACACGATCATCTGGGCGCTGCTCGCCCCCGTGATCTCGGTGATCATCGGCCTCGCCTACGCCGTGTTCATCGACCGCGCCCGCGGTGAGAAGTTCCTCAAGGTGCTCGTCTTCATGCCCGTCGCGATCTCGTTCGTCGGCGCCGGCATCATCTGGAAGTTCATGTACGACGCCCGCCAGGGCGACCAGATCGGTCTGCTCAACGCCATCGTCACCGCATTCGGCGGCGACCCGGTGCAGTGGCTGGCCATCAAGCCGATCCTCAACACGCTCATGCTGCTCGTGGTCTTCATCTGGACCCAGACCGGCTTCGCGATGGTCATCCTCTCCGCTGCGATCAAGGCCGTGCCGATCGAGCAGATGGAGGCCGCCGAGCTCGACGGCACGAACGCGTGGCAGCGGTTCCGCAACGTCACCGTCCCCGGCATCCGCTCCTCGCTGATCGTGGTGCTCACGACGATCACCATCGCCTCGCTGAAGGTGTACGACATCGTGGCCGTGATGACCGGCGGTCGCGACGAGACCACCGTGCTCGGCTTCGAGATGGTCAACCAGCAGCAGCGGTTCCAGAGCTACGGGCACTCCTCGGCGCTCGCCGTGGTGCTGTTCCTGTTCGTGCTGCCGCTGATCGTCTACAACGCCCGTTCGATGGCCAAGCAGAGGGAGATCCGCTGATGAGTGCAACGCAGGCCATCGTGGCCGACAACCGCACCAAGCGTCAGGTCGAGCGGGACACGCGCAAGAACGAGGCCATCGCCCAGAAGAAGCTGACGTCGAAGGGCGCGACGATCGCGGCCGCCGTCATCGCCCTGTTCTGGACGATCCCGACCTTCGGGCTCTTCGTCACGTCGTTCCGCCCCGGCGCCGACACCCAGAACAGCGGATGGTGGACGGTCTTCACCAATCCCGAGTTCACGTTCGACAACTACGTGCAGGCGTGGAATTCGGGCGGCACGTCGACCACCCTCGCCACCGCGTTCGTGAACTCCCTGGCGATCACGATCCCCGCGACGGTCTTCCCGATCGTGATGGCGGCGCTCGCCGCCTACGCGTTCGCGTGGATCGACTTCAAGGGTCGCAACATGCTGTTCATCTTCGTGTTCGCGCTGCAGATCGTGCCCCTGCAGATGGCCCTCGTGCCGCTGCTCAGCCTGTTCTCCGACGGACTGTCGATCAACGACGTGCCGATCTTCCCCGGCTTCGGGCTGAACGAGGTGCAGTACAGCTTCGCGCGCGTCTGGATCGCCCACGCGATCTTCGCTCTGCCGCTCGCGACCTTCATGCTGCACAACTTCATCTCGGAGATCCCGGGCGAGATCATCGAGGCGGCCCGCGTCGACGGTGCCGGCCACGGCCAGGTGTTCTTCCGGATCATCCTGCCGCTGGCCGCGCCGGCCATCGCGTCGTTCGCGATCTTCCAGTTCCTGTGGGTGTGGAACGATCTGCTGGTCGCGACGATCTTCGCGTCGCCCGGTGCTCTGCCGATCACCCAGGCGCTCAACTCGCTGTCGGGTACCTGGGGCAACAAGTGGTTCCTGCAGTCGGCGGGTACCTTCATCTCGATCATCATCCCGCTGATCGTGTTCTTCGCCCTGCAGCGCTTCTTCGTGCGCGGCCTCCTGGGGGGTGCCACGATGGGCTGACCCCGGGCCGGCCCCGAGGGGCGGACGGACGACGGATGCCGCGGCGCAACACTCCTGCGCCGCGGCATCCGTCGTTCTACGCTGAGGTCATGAAGTACGCGGATTCGATCGTCGACCTCGTCGGCGACACGCCCCTGGTCAAACTGCAGCACGTGACCGACGGCGTCGCCTGCACCGTGCTGGTCAAGCTCGAGTACTTCAACCCCGGCGGATCGGCGAAGGACCGCATCGCGTCGCGCATCATCGATGCCGCCGAGGCCGCGGGCCACCTGAAGCCCGGCGGCACGATCGTCGAACCCACCAGCGGCAACACCGGCGTCGGCCTCGCCCTGGTGGCCCAGCAGCGCGGCTACGCGTGCGTGTTCGTCGTGCCCGACAAGGTCGGCGACGACAAGATCGACGTGCTGCGCGCGTACGGGGCCGAAGTGGTGGTGACGCCGACGTCGGTCGCGGCCGACAGCCCCGAGTCGTACTACAGCGTCAGCGACCGACTCGCGCGCGAGATCCCCGGGGCGTTCAAGCCCAACCAGTACGAGAATCCGAACGGGCCCCGCAGCCACTACGAGACCACGGGACCCGAGATCTGGCGCGACACCGACGGTCGCGTCACCCACTTCGTCGCCGGCGTCGGAACCGGCGGGACGATCACCGGCACCGGACGCTACCTGCGCGAGGTGTCGGACGACGGGGTGCGCATCATCGGCGTCGACCCCGAGGGCAGCGTGTACAGCGGCGGCACCGGGCGGCCGTACCTCGTCGAGGGCGTCGGAGAGGACATCTGGCCGGGCTCGTACGACCCGGCCGTGCCGCACGAGATCGTCGCGGTGAGCGACGCCGAGGCGTTCGCCATGACGCGCCGCCTGGCGCGGGAAGAGGGCATCCTCGTGGGCGGGTCGAGCGGCATGGCCGTCGTCGGGGCGCTGCGGGTCGCGAAGGACCTTCCCGCGGACGCCGTGATGGTCGTGCTGCTTCCCGACGGCGGCCGCGGCTACCTCGGCAAGATCTTCAACGACGGCTGGATGCGCTCCTACGGCTTCAGCGACGTGGAGGACGGTGAGACCGTGGCCGACGTGCTCTCGGCCCGGCTCGCACGTCAGGGGGAGAGCATCCCCGATCTCGTGCATGCGCACCCGACCGACACCGTGCTCGAGGCGATCGGCATGATGACCGAGTACGAGGTGTCGCAGCTCGTCGTGCTCAGCGCCGAGCCGCCGGTGATGATGGGCGAGGTCGTCGGCACGGTCGACGAGAAGGGGCTGCTCGACCTGCTCTTCCGCGGCGACGCGGCACCGGCCGACGCGGTCGGCGACCACGTGGGGGAGCGGCTGCCGCTCATCGGCATCCATGCATCCGTCGCCGACGCCCGCGCCGCGCTCGCCGACGCCGACGCGCTGCTCGTCACCGACGGGGGTAAGCCGCACACCGTGCTCACGCGCCAGGATCTGCTGGCGTACCTCTCACGCTGAGCAACCGGTCCGCGTCGGCGAGCGGCGCGGCGGGGTGCGTCGCAGGGCGTAACAGGGCGGGCCTCCGCCCACGGGGCGGACGTAGGCTGAGGGGCATGTCCGAGCACTCCTTCGCCACCCGAGCCATCCACGCCGGTCAGGATCCCGACCCTCGCACCGGAGCGATCATCCCGCCGATCTACCAGGCGTCGACGCACGTGCAGGACGGCATCGGCGGGTTCCGCGAGGGCTACGAGTACAACCGCGCGGGCAACCCGACGCGCTCGTCGCTCGAGACCCAGCTCGCCGCCCTCGAAGGCGGAGCGGCGGCGCTGTCGTTCGCCTCGGGGCTGGCCGCCGAAGACGCGCTGCTGCGCGGCATCCTGAAGCCCGGCGATCATGTGCTGCTCGGCAACGACGTCTATGGCGGCACCTACCGGCTGCTCACCCGCGTGCTCGCGCCGTGGGGCATCGACACGACGACGGTCGAGCTCGGCGACCTCGATCAGGTGCGGGCCGCCATCCGCCCCGAGACGAAGATCGTCTGGCTCGAGACCCCCAGCAACCCCCTGCTCAAGATCGTCGACATCGCCGTGATCGCCGAGGTGGCCCACGCGGCGGGCGCCATCGTGGTCGTCGACAACACGTTCGCCTCGCCGGCGCTGCAGCAGCCGCTCGCGCTCGGCGCCGACCTGGTCGTGCACTCGACCACCAAGTACCTCGGCGGGCACTCCGACGTGCTCGGCGGGGCGGTGGTGTTCGGCGACGACCGGTTCGTCGAGGCCGTGAAGTTCCAGCAGTTCGCTGTGGGGGCCGTCTCGGCGCCGCTCGATGCCTGGTTGACGACCCGCGGCATCAAGACGCTCGCCGTGCGGGTGCGCCAGCACTCCGAGAACGCGCAGGCGATCGCCGAATGGGCCGCGGATCGCCCCGAGTTCGAGCGGGTGTACTACCCGGGTCTCACATCGCACCCCGGCCATGACATCGCCGCCCGGCAGATGAGCGGGTTCGGTGGGATGCTCTCGCTCGCGCTCACGGCCGGGCCCGCTGCGGCCAAGGCGTTCGCCGAGTCGACCGAGATCTTCCAGCTCGCGGAGTCGCTCGGCGGTGTCGAGTCGCTCATCGGGTACCCACCCGACATGACGCACGCGTCGGTGCGCGGTACGGCGCTCGCGGTGCCCGAGAACGTGGTGCGGCTGTCGGTGGGGATCGAGGATGCGCGCGACCTGATCGCCGACCTCGAGCAGGGGCTCGCCCGCATCCGCTCCTGAGCCGGATCGCGCCGAGACACCGCTTCCGCCGCGAGACACCGCTGCGCGGTCTGAGCGATCTCGCCGAGACACCACTTCCGCCGCGAGACACCACGGCGTGCGTGGTGTCTCGCGGCGAGAGTGATGTCTCAGGGGGTGCGTCGCCGTGCCCGTAGAATGGTGGGCTGGGTCGAATCGATTCGGCCATCCGCCCACGCTCGAAAGGCCGTCGTGCCCGACGCTCCTCGCACCGATTCCGTCCCGACGCACCCCGCCCCCGCCGCGCCCGAGCGCACCTCGACCGGCAGCATCCGCACCTCGACCGGCAGCATGCGTACGGCCACGGGGAGCATCCGAACGTCGTCGCCCACCGGGGCGATCCGCACGCTCGGGTCGAACCCGGCGACGGCGCCCGTCATGCTGCACCCCGGCGACGCGATCTCGAACGGACGCCGCGCGCTCTACATCGTGCTGCTCGGGGCCCTCACCGCGCTGGGGCCCTTCACGATCGACCTGTACCTCCCGGCATTCCCGGTGCTCGAGCAGGACTTCGAGACCACCGCGGCCGCGATCCAGCTCACCCTCACCGGCACGATGATCGGCTTCGCTCTCGGGCAGCTGCTCGTGGGGCCGCTCAGCGACAAGATGGGACGCCGTGTTCCGCTCATCGCCGTCACCGCGCTGCACGTGCTCGCCAGCCTCGCGGCGGCCTTCTCGCCGACTCTCGAACTGCTCAGCGCCTCGCGCGTGCTCATGGGCATGGGGGCGGCGGCGGGTGGCGTCGTGGCCATGGCGATCGTGCGCGACCTGTTCGGTGGCCGTCGCCTCGTCGTCATGCTCTCGCGCCTGGCCCTGGTCTCGGGCGTCGCCCCGGTCGTCGCGCCGCTGATCGGCTCGTGGCTGCTCACGCTCATGCCGTGGCGCGGCATCTTCGGTGTGCTCGCGGCGTACGGCGTGGTGATGCTGGTGTCGACGCTGCTGTTCGTGCCCGAGACGCTACCGGCCGCCCGTCGACAGGAGCGCGGCGGCGCGACCGTCGCACAGCGCTACCGCTCGGTGCTCTCCGACCGCGTCTTCCTCGGGGTGCTGGTGATCGGCGGCATGACGTTCTCGGGACTGTTCTCGTACCTCTCGGCCTCGCCCTTCCTGTTCCAGCAGACGCACGGACTCGATCCGCAGCAGTACGGGCTGCTCTTCGCGGTCAACTCGATCGGCGTCGTGGTCGGTGTGCAGACCGCCTCGCGCCTGGCGACCCGCTTCGGCCCGCAGTGGGTGCTCGCGTTCTCGACGTCGGCGCTGCTGCTCGCCGGGGCCGCGATCGTCGTGACCGATCAGCTGGGTCTCGGGCTGTGGGGCACGATCATCCCGCTGTTCGTCTTCATGACCGCGTGCGGGTTCACGTTCCCGAACGTGCAGGTGCTCGCGCTCGACCGGCACGGCAAGGCGGCCGGCACCGCGGCATCGATCCTCGGAGCGGTCAACTTCGGCGTCGCCGGTCTCATCTCGCCGATCGTCGGCTGGATCTCGCACGACGCGGGCATCACCGCGACGACGATGGCCTCGGTCATGGTCGGATGCTCCGTCATCGGCATCCTCGCCCTCTGGCTCGTCGTGCGCCCCCGCACGGTCGGGCTCCTGGCCCCCTGACCGCCGCTGTCGCGCGGTCGCGCCGGGCGGGTCGGCCCCCTTCCCCGCCGGGCTCCGACAGAATGGATCGATGAACAGGCGACTGCTCCTCGTATCGGGTCTCATCTGCCTCGTGCTCGTTCTCGGGCTCGGTGCGCTCGTGAGCGTCGGCCTCGCGCATCCGTTCGTGCTCGACGAGTGGTGGAACGGCGTGGTCGTGGGGCTGCGCAACGATCCGCTGGTGGCGTTCGCGCACGCGATGGACTTCATCGGCGGGGGATGGGTGGCCGTGCTGCTCGTGCCGATCCTGGTGATCGTCGCCTTCCTCATCGCACGCCGATGGCGTTCGGCGGTGTTCGCCGCCCTCGCCTTCCTGCTCAGCGCCGGCGCGGTGCAGGCGGTGAAGCATCTCTTCGGTCGCGCCCGACCCGAGGACATGCTGGTCGTCAGCGACTACGGCTCGTTCCCTTCGGGCCACACGGCGAACGCCGCGACCCTCGCCCTCGTCTTCGCGGTGCTGTTCCCCATGGTGTGGGTGCGGATCGTCGGGGCGATCTGGATCGTGCTCATGGCCCTGTCGCGCACTCTGCTGTCGGTGCACTGGGCCACCGACACGGTCGGCGGGGCGCTGATCGGCGCGGCGGCCGTGCTGCTGCTCGCCGCCTGGATGCTGCCGTGGGTGCGACTGCCCGGCCGCGTCGAGCCCGCCGATAGTCTGGACGACGCACCCGCTCAGTGAGGAGTCCCCGTGTCGAGCATCCGCCCCTATCGCCCGTCCGACCGTGCAGCCCTCTCGGAAGTGTGCGTGCGCACCGCGAACGCGGGGGAGGATGCGACGGGCGTCTTCTCGGACGACGAGCTGTGGGGGCTGCTGTTCGCACTGCCGTACGTCGAGCGTCACCCGGACCTCGCCTGGGTGGTGGAGGCGGAGGACGGGCGGGTCATCGGCTACCTCGTCGCGACCGATGACACGGATGCCTTCGAGCAGTGGTTCCGTGACGAGTG
Organism: Microbacteriaceae bacterium PS02344; assembly: GCA_029959905.1. Taxonomy (GTDB): domain Bacteria; phylum Actinomycetota; class Actinomycetes; order Actinomycetales; family Microbacteriaceae; genus Microbacterium. The sequence goes on along the minus strand of JASCNZ010000019.1, from coordinate 26,890 downwards.
GTGGCCGCGGTACGCCGACCGCTTCCCGCGGGCCCCGAGGTGCGTGACCCGTGAGGATCGCATGCTCGAATACGCGCACGGGCGCGGGCCGGGCAAGGAACCGAACGCGGTCGAGCACCCCGCCCACCTGCACATCGACCTGCTTCCCGAGACGCAGGGGCAGGGCCTCGGGCGGATGCTCGTGCGCACCCTCTTCGACGAACTGCGGCGCCGCGGGGTGTCGGGCCTGCACCTCGGCATGGACCCGGCGAACACCGGGGCGGCCGCGTTCTACGAGCGCCTCGGCATGACGCCGCTGCCGGCGCAGCCCGGCGCGCAGAGCTACGGAGTGCGGTTCACCAACTGACGTTCGCGGACCGACCCCGGAATGGAGAAAGGGCCCCGCGATGCGGGGCCCTTTTTCGTCATCTGGCGGTGACGGCGGGATTCGAACCCGCGGTTGCTTGCACAACACACGCTTTCCAAGCGTGCTCCTTCGGCCGCTCGGACACGTCACCAGGGAACAACCTGACCATCCTATCCGATGCCCGCCGTGCTCCGTGACCCGGCGTACCATCGGGAGGTGGCAACCCCGAAGATCGTCCTGTTCTACGCCTTCACCCCGCTCGCCGACCCGGAGGCGATCCGGGTGTGGCAGCGCGACATCGGTGAGGCCCTCGGTCTGCGCGGCCGGCTGCTCATCTCGAAGGACGGCATCAACGGCACCCTCGGCGGTGACCTGCCGCAGGTGAAGAAGTGGGTGCGGTCGTTCCGGTCGTACGCGCCGTTCCGCGACGCCGACATCAAGTGGAGCGAGGGCACGGGTCTCGACGCCGACGGCCGCAGCCTCGATTTCCCCAAGCTCAGCGTCAAGGTGCGCGATGAGATCGTGTCGTTCGGTGCTCCGGGCGAGCTGCGCGTGGACGAGAGCGGCGTGGTCGGCGGCGGCACGCGGCTGAGCCCCGAGGCGCTGCACGAGCTGGTCGCGGAGCGCGGCGACGACGTGGTGTTCTTCGACGGCCGCAACGCCCTCGAGGCGCAGATCGGCCGGTTCCGTGGCGCGGTCGTTCCGGACACCGAGACGACGCGAGATTTCGTACAGCTGCTCGATTCCGGGGTGTACGACGACCTCAAGGGCAAGCCGGTCGTCACGTACTGCACCGGGGGCATCCGGTGCGAGGTGTTGTCGAGTCTCATGACGGCGCGCGGCTTCGGCGAGGTGTACCAGCTCGAGGGCGGCATCGTGCGGTACGGCGAGAAGTACGGCGACGATGGGCTGTGGGACGGGTCGCTCTACGTGTTCGACGGCCGCGGCTCGGTCGAGTTCTCCGACCACACCGCCGTGATCGGGGAGTGCGTCGGATGCGGGGCGGCGACGAAGCGCACCGCCAACTGCCCCGACCCGTCGTGCCGGGCGCAGTTCGTCGTGTGCGCGGCGTGCGACGCGGTGCCGTGCACGGCGCACGCCGCCTGACGCGCGGCGCTCGCACGAGACGGCCGGTGCTCAGCCGACCTCGACGGTCTCCGGCGTCCGGGCGGCGAACAGCGAGCGCGGCACGAGCACCGCACGCAGCCGCGACGGAGTATCGACGCTACGGTGCAGTGCCGACAGCACCGCGCGCAGCGGCGCGGTGAGATCGGTTCCGTCGCCGGTGTGCGACCGCGCGTACGCCGACTGCTCGATCGCCGTGACGAGGGCGCGCATCGCGTCGGCATCGACGTGTCGGTCGCGCACCAGCTCGGCTCCGCGCATGCGCGGGCTGTCGGCATCCGACACCGGCAGTCGGAGGTCGACCAACGCGTCCCGCAGCTCGGTCCATGCGGCCACCGCGTCGCCGTAACGCGCGCGCCGGAGGCGGCGTGCCCGCACCAGCGCGCGGACGAGGGCGGGCAGCAGCACGACGAGGACGGCCCCCAGCACCACGGCGAGGATCGGCGTCGGGTCGAGTGTGCGGTCGTCGGCGGATGCGGCGGTGCCACCGCCGACGTCGTCGCGCTCGACCTCGGGGGCGGCGGTCTGCTCCTCCTGCGGAGCCGTGGTCTGGGTCGGTGCGGTCGGGCTTCCGGAGCCGCCGCCCTCGACCGTGGCCGCGCGGAACTCGGTCGGGACACCCAGGGAGGCGGTGGGTTCGAAGGGGATCCAGCCGATGCCGGGGAACAGCACCTCGGGCCAGGAGTGCAGACGGTCGCTCGTCACCGAGAAGATCGTCTCGTCGCCGCGCTTCTCGTTCGTGCGGGTGCCGGGCAGGTAGCCGACCACGATGCGCGTCTGCATGCCGAGGCTCTCGGCCATCAGCGCGAACGAGCCGGCGAAGTGCACGCAGTAGCCCGAGCGCACGTCGAGGAACTGCGCGACCGCCTCGGCGCCCGTGCCGTCGAAGCCCTCGTCGACCGGGGTGTCCAGCGAGTAGGTGAACTCGGTGCGGAACCACTCCTGCAGCGCGATCAGGCGGTCGTAGTCGGTCGTGGCCTCGGCCGTCACCTCTCGGGCGAGGTCGCCCACGATCTCGGGCACCTCGACGCCGGCCGTCTCCGGGTCGTCGATCGGCGGCGCGGCGTCGACCGCGCGCACCTGCTCGAGCGTGGGGGTCACCCGCACCGACGACACGGTGTAGTCGGCGCCGACCGCGTCGGTGTTGCGCGAGACGATCGTGCGGTTCTCCGGCATCACGCGCCAGGCCCGGGGGAGTCCCTGCACCCCGGTCGCCGGGTACGGCACGGGCAGCCAGGTGCTCGACATGCGCAGGACGCGGATGGAGGTGTTCGTCGTCGCGACCGCGATGTCATCGCTCCATTCGGCGTCGCCGAAGCCCTCGGACTGTGCCTGCAGGTCGCCGCGGTCGGGCTGCCAGACGCTGCCGTCGAAGCGCGAGAGGGTGGTGAGACGCAGGTACGGCGCAGCGTCGCCGGTCGCCGCGACCGTGAGCACCTCGACCGGGTTCGGCTGGCGCAGGTCGTCGCCCAGCCGCAACGAGGCGTCGACGGTGATGCCGGGGCCGTTGCCCGCGAGGCCGGCACCGAGGGGCAGCGCGGGGGCGATGACCAGTGCGAGAGCGACGGTGGCGGCGCCGAGCCCGGTCGCGACCGCGGCGGAGGAGCGGCGGGGCGAGAGCGGATGCCGTCGGCCGCTCCACCGCAGCAGCACGATCGCCAGGACCGCGAAGAGCACGAACCAGACCAGGTTCGCGTCACCCAGCGTGACGATCATCGGCACGGCCCCGACGACCCCCGCCAGGGCGAGCGGCAGCACGGCGGCGCGCTGGGCGATGAGCTGGTCGAGGGCGATCGCGACCACGGCGAACGCGGCACCGAGCACCGCCGCGAGCGCCGCCGTCGCCTTCAGGGGAGCCGCCCCGTAGGTGATCTCTTCGACCGCGGCGGCGCCGCGCTGTGCGAAGACCGTGAGGGTGTCGCTCGTCGGGATCACGCCGAGCAGCGCGGTTCGCGCCGACACGTGCTGCGTGACCACCGCCGTCGCGACGAGCAGCTGCACGACCAGCGAGACCATCGCCGCGACCCCGGGCGACCGGCGGCGCAGCAGCAGCCGTGTGACCATCCCGCTGACGGCGACGGCCACGATCACCACCAGCACGAGCAACGACCACTCACCGGGGCGGATCACCGATGTGTACGGCCACATCGCGACGATGCCGGCCGCCGCGGCGAGAACCGCCGGGGCCCAGACCGTCGGGGTCGGCAGCTCGTCGCCGTGCCAGGCGACGGTCGTGCGACGGCGGGCGCGGGTCGGCCGCGCCGATGCCTCAGCGCGGAACATCCGTCGCCCCCAACCGCTCGGGCAGGGCCTCCGCCCACGCCGCCGCGAGATCGTCGCCGAGCAGCGCCCCCGACCATCCGTTGCGCGACGCCGTCGTCAGGGCCTCGGGTTCGGGGTCGGTCGCCAGCAGCAGCGGAGCCGCTGCGCCGGCGGTGCGGAGGGCCGCGGCCTCGTCGACGCCGAGGCGGCCGGTCACGTACACGAGGGGGCCGGGAGGCGCGCCGCCGACGAGTGTCGCCACGTCGCGGGCCCCTCCCCGCGGCGAGACCAGGGCGAGAGCGGCGAGCATCCCGTCGCGGTCGTCCTCGTGACCGCGCAGCACGCCGAGCACCTGCCCCGCGCTGTCGATCACGTCGACCCCGTATCCCTCGTCGGCGAGATGGATCGCGGCCGACGCGCACATCGACACGGCGGTCTCGAACGCCGGGTCGGCGTGGTCGGTCGGAGCCGCCCAGCGGGCGCTGCTCCGGTCGAGCACGACGATCGCGTCGGGACTCGACTCCTCCTCCTCCTGCCGCACCATGAGCTGCCCGCGGTGGGCCGTGGCGCGCCAGTGGATGCGCCGCATCGAGTCGCCGGGCGCGTAGAAGCGCGGCGACAGGTTGTCGGCGCCCTGGCCCATGCGCGTCGCCGAGGTGTGGGCGGTGCCGCCCGCCGCCCCGACACGAGCCCGGAGCGGCGCCAGCGCCTGCACCTCGGGCACGACGGTCACCGTGCGGGTCTCGCCGAACTCCTGTTCGCGCTGCGCGAGGCCGAAAGGATCGACGGTGCGGAGCATGAGCGGACCGATCGCCCACACGCCGCGGCGCACGCCGGTGATGCGGTACTCCAGGCGGCCGGAGGCCGGAGGGTACTCGCCGCCCGCATCGCCGCGCACCGCGTCCGGCAGCACATCGTGCCAGAGTGCGCGGGGCACCCGCAGCGACCGCAGCGCGAACCGCACGGTCACGAGCGACGTCTGCGAGACCGTCAGCAGGTCGGTCGAGATCTGCCGTGCCACGGTGCCGGAGCGCCGGGGCACGCGTACGGCGATCAGCGCGAGCAGGGGGAGGAGGGCGAAGAACACCGCGAGGTACAGCAGGATCGACGACGCGACGAGGTTCGCTCCGGTCGCAAGGCACACCGCCACGACGAGGCAGCCCGCTCCGCGGGGCGTGAGGAGTCGGCGGCGACGCATCGGCGGGTCCGGGTCAGACCCGGCTCGCGACGGGCACGCGCACCCGCTCGGCGATCTGGGCGAGCGCGGTCTCGACGGGCTGCGCCCCCGAGCGGTGGGCGCCGCGCGCCGGCAGGAGGCGGTGGGCGAAGACGGGGGTGAGGAGCGACGACACGTCGTCGGGGATGACGAAGTCGCGTCCGTCGAGAGCCGCGCCGACCTTGGCCGCGCGGATCAGCTGCAGCGTGGCGCGCGGGCTCGCGCCGAGATGCAGGTTCGGGTCGGTGCGGGTGGCCTGGGCGAGGGCCACGGTGTACTCCTCGATCGCGGGTGCCACGTGCACGGCCCGCGCCCACGCGATGAGTTCGGTGATGAGCTCGGCGTCCGCCACCGGCGAGACGGCGGCGAGGGGGTTCACGATGTCGCGCTGACGGATCATCAGCGCCTCGGCGGCCGCGTCGGGGTAGCCCATCGAGATGCGCATCATGAAACGGTCCCGCTGCGCTTCGGGGAGCGCGTACGTGCCCTCCATCTCGAGCGGGTTCTGGGTGGCGACCACCAGGAAGGGCTCGGGGAGCGGATGCGTCGATCCGTCGACCGTGACCTGACGCTCCTCCATCGCTTCGAGGAGCGCCGACTGGGTCTTGGGCGAGGAGCGGTTGATCTCGTCGGCGATCACGATGTGCGCGAAGATCGCGCCCCGCTTGAACTCGAACTCGCGGTCGACGGGGTTGTACACCGACACGCCCGTCACATCGCCGGGGAGCAGGTCGGGCGTGAACTGGATGCGTCGCACCGTCGCGTCCACGCTCGCCGCGAGAGCCCGCGCCAGCATCGTCTTGCCGACCCCCGGCACGTCCTCGATGAGCAGGTGCCCCTCGGCGAGCAGGCAGATGAGGGCGCTGCGCACCGCGTCGGGCTTCCCGTCGATCACTCCGCCGACCGAGGCGAGGATCGCGGAGGTCCGGGCGGCGAATTCCTCCGCCGAGATCAGGGGGGCGTTCTCTGGCATGCGTTCCCTCTCGCGTCGGCGCAGCGGTGCGCGTGACACGATCGTAACCCGCCCCGGCGGCAGGAAGGCTGGCAGGTTCCCGTCTGAGGAGAACCCCCGCGATGCGACCCGCACCGACCGGGTGCGAGAGCCCGCCCGCATCATCGGCTAGACTGTTCGACGGCTCTCCGCGTGGCGGCATCCAGGCCAATTCCCCCAGGGCGGAAACGCAGCAAGGGTAACCGGGCTCTGCTGGGTGCGCGGAGGGTCATTATTCTTTTCAGGCTCCTCCGGGGCCGCCCTGCCAGGATCGTGACGTGACCACGCCCGCCGCTCCGCCCCGCCGCCCGGCCCTCGGCCGTTTCGCGTCGCCCGTGCTGCTGCTCGCGGTGCTCTGGGCCGTGCAGCTCGCCGATGCCGTGCTGCCCGGGTCGTTCTCGGTGTTCGGCATCCGCTCCTGGGATGTGCAGGGGCTCGGCGGCATCGTGCTCGCCCCGCTGCTGCACGCCGGCTGGGGCCACCTGCTCGCGAACTCCGTTCCGCTGCTCGTGCTGGGCTGCCTCGTGGCGGTCGAGGGGGCCCGCCGGTTCTGGGCGGTCACCGGCATCGTCGCGGTCGTCAGCGGGGTGGGTGCGTGGTTCGTGAACGCCCCCGGCACACTCACCGTGGGGGCGTCGGGACTCGTGTTCGGATACTTCGCGTACGTCGTCGCACGCGTGTTCGTGCCGGGCCGAGTGTCGCACCGCGTGCTGTATGCGCTGGTCGCGGTCGTGGTCGTCGCCCTCTACGGCGGCAGCATGCTCGCCGGGGTCATCGGCGTGCGCACGGGCATCTCCTGGCAGGCGCACCTGTTCGGAGCCGTGGGCGGAGCGCTCGCCGCGGTGGCCGGGCGTCGGCGGAGCGCTCGACCATGACGGCACGCCGGCCCCGGGCATCCGCTCCCCGGTCGCGGTCGTCGCGGGCGACGACCGGTCGCCGCACCGGCACCCGTCGCCCGGGGCGGAAGAAGGTCGCCCCGCGCCGCCGGCCGAACAGCGCGCGCGCTCGGGCTGCGCAGCGGAAGCGACGGATGCTCGTGCTGCGCCGCGTCGGCATCACGGCCCTCGTTGTCGCCCTGGTCGCCGGCGTCGCGGCGCTCGTTCCTCTCGGCCTCGGGGCGGAGCGGCCGCTCGCGATCTGCCGTGACGACCCGCGCACCTTCCCCGACGCCGGCGTGGCCGGGTGGCAGGGGGAGCAGCTCGAGAATGCCGCGACGATCATGTCGACGGCATCGGCCATGGGTTTCGACCGGCGCGGGCAGATCCTCGGCGTGATGACCGCGATGGGCGAGAGCAGCCTGCGCAACATCGACTACGGCGACTGGGAGACGAGCGGGTTCACCAACCCCGACGGCTCGCGCACCACGAGCATCGGGCTCTTCCAGCAGCAGGAGTGGTGGGGCAGCGTCGAGCAGCGCATGGACCCGGCGACGTCGGCGACGCTCTTCTACGAACGGCTCGCGCGCGTGCCCGGCTGGCCCGACCTCGACCCCTCGATCGCGATCCACCGGGTGCAGATCAACCTCGACTCCGACTACTACACGCGGTACAGCGACGATGCGGCCGCGGTGGTCGACGCGCTGTCGTCGACGGACGGATGCTGAGCATCCCATATCCCCGGCCGCTTTCCAGGCCGCCCCGAGGATCGTGCACCTAGGCTGGAGCCGTGGCGCGGAGCATCTACATCACCTCGGCCGAAGGCCATACCGGTAAGTCGACCATCGCCCTGGGCGTGCTCGACGCCCTCATGCGCGTCACGCCGCGGGTCGGGGTGTTCCGCCCCATCGCGCGGTCGGTGACGGAGCGCGACGAGATCCTCGAGCTGCTGCTCGCCCACGACGGCGTGCACCTCGACTACGACGATTGCATCGGCGTGACCTACGACGATGTGCGCCAGGACCCCGAGCACGCCCTGGCGACGATCGTCGCCCGCTTCAAAGCGGTCGAGGCGCAGTGCGACGCGGTGGTCATCATCGGCAGCGACTACACCGACGTCGCGAGTCCCGCCGAGCTGGGTGTCAACGCCCGCATCGCCGCCAACCTCGCCGCTCCGGTGCTGCTCGTGCTCAGCGGGCGCGACCAGCAGCGGGCCGCCGAGCAGCTGGGGACGACGACGGCCCGCACCCCCGCCGCCGTGGGCCAGATCGCCGCTCTCGCGCTCGCCGAGCTCGACCAGGAGCGGGCCGAGCTGTTCGCCGTGATCGTCAACCGCGCCGACCCGGACGAGCTCGACGCGATCGTCGACGCCGTGCGCGGCATCCGTCCCGAGAAGGGCACGCCCGTCTGGGCGCTGCCCGAGGACCGTACGCTCGTGGCCCCCTCGATCCGCGGCATCCTGGCCGCCGTCGACGGCCGCCTGCTCAAGGGCGACGAGGCGCGCCTCGGCCGAGAGGCGCTGTCGATCGTCGTGGCCGGCATGTCGATGGTGAACGTGCTGCCCCGCATCACCGAGGAATCGGTCGTCGTCATCCCCGCCGACCGCACCGAGGTGCTGCTCGCGACGCTGCTCGCCGACGCATCCGGCACCTTCCCGCGGGTGAGCGGCATCATCCTCAACGGGCCGTTCCCGCTCCCCGAGCCCATCGTGCAGCTGCTCGACGGGTTCCCCTCCGGTGTGCCGATCATCGCCACCGACCTCGGCACCTACGACACGGCGGTGCGGGTCATGGGGGCGCGCGGGCGCCTGTCGGCCGATGCGCGCGGCCGCTACGACCGGGCGCTCGGACTCTTCCAGGAGCACGTCGACCTCGGCGAGCTCGTGACGCAGGTGGGTCTCGCCGAATCGCGCGTCGTCACCCCGCTCATGTTCGAGTACGGGCTGATCGAGCGGGCACGGGCCGACCGACGTCGCATCGTGCTGCCCGAGGGCGATGACGACCGCATCCTGCGGGCCGCCGCGACGCTGCTGGCGCGCGAGGTGGCCGACCTCGTCATCCTCGGCGACGAGCAGGCCGTGCGCTCGCGCGCCGCCGAACTCGGCGTCGACATCGCCGCCGCCGAGGTCATCAGCCCCACCGATCCGGCGCATGTCGAGCGCTTCGCCGCCGAGTACGCGCGGCTGCGCGCGCACAAGGGCATCACCTTCGCCCAGGCCGCCGACACCGTCACCGACGTGTCGTACTTCGGCACGATGATGGTGCACCTGGGGCTCGCCGACGGCATGGTGTCGGGCGCCGCGCACACGACGGCGCACACCATCCGCCCGTCGTTCGAGATCATCAAGACCAAGCCGGGTGTCGAGGTCGTGTCGAGCGTGTTCCTCATGGCGCTCGCCGACCGCGTGCTCGTCTACGGCGACTGCGCGGTGATCCCCGACCCGACGAGTACGCAACTCGCCGACATCGCCGTCTCGTCGGCGGCCACCGCACGGCAGTTCGGCATCGATCCGCGGGTCGCGATGCTGTCGTACTCGACCGGCGAATCCGGCTCCGGTGCCGACGTCGACAAGGTGCGCGAGGCGACGGCGCTCGTGCGCGAGCGTGCGCCGGAGCTGCCGGTCGAGGGCCCCATCCAGTACGACGCCGCGGCGGACGCCGCGGTCGCGCGCGCGAAGCTGCCCGACTCGGCCGTCGCGGGGCGCGCGACGGTGTTCGTCTTCCCTGACCTCAACACGGGGAACAACACGTACAAGGCGGTGCAGCGGTCGGCGGGTGCCGTCGCGATCGGCCCGGTGCTGCAGGGTCTGAACAAGCCGATCAACGACCTGTCGCGCGGCGCGCTCGTCGACGACATCGTCAACACCGTCGCGATCACCGCGATCCAGGCCCAGGGAGGCGGCGCATGAGCGCGATCCTCGTCATCAACAGCGGTTCGTCGTCGCTGAAGTACAGCCTGCTCGACATCGAGAGCGAGCACGAGTTGGCCGCCGGTCTCATCGAACGCATCGGGCAAGAGGTGGGGGCGGCCTCGCACACCGTGCGTCCGGCGCCCACGACGGATGCCGCGCCCACGATGCTCGACGCGACCTACGACGACGAACGCTCCATCCCCGACCATCACGCGGCCTTCGCCGTGATGCTCGAGCAGTTCGCCGAGCACGGCCCGTCGCTGGCGGAGCATCCGCCCGTGGCCGTGGGGCACCGCGTCGTGCACGGCGGCGCGCGGTTCTACGCCCCGACGCTCATCGACGCCGACGTCGAGCGGCAGATCGAGGAGCTGGCGGTGCTCGCGCCGCTGCACAACCCGGCGAACCTCGCCGGCATCCTCGCGGCGAAGGCCGTGTTCCGCGGGGTGCCGCACGTGGCCGTCTTCGACACCGCCTTCCATCAGACGCTGCCGCCGGCCGCCTACACGTACGCGATCGACGCCGAGCTCGCGCGTCAGCACCGCGTGCGCCGCTACGGCTTCCACGGCACCAGCCACCAGTTCGTCAGCGAGGCGGCCGCCGCTCACCTCGGCCGGGATCTGGCCGAGCTGAAGCAGCTCGTCTTCCACCTCGGCAACGGCGCCTCGGTCACGGCCATCGACGGCGGCCGCTCGGTCGAGACCTCGATGGGGCTCACCCCGCTGGAGGGTCTCGTCATGGGCACCCGCTCCGGCGACCTCGACCCGGCGGCGCTCGTGCACCTGTCGCGCCGCGCCGGGCTGTCGATCAACGACCTCGACGCCCTGCTCAACACGCGCAGCGGGCTGAAGGGTTTGGCGGGCCGCAGCGACATGCGCGACATCCTGGCGGGCGCGGAGGCCGGCGAGGACGATGCCACCCTCGCGCTCGACGTGTACGTGCACCGTCTGCGGGCGTACGCCGGCGCGTACATCGCGCAGCTCGGGGGAGTCGACGTCATCTCCTTCACCGCCGGGGTCGGCGAGAACGCCGCCCGGGTGCGCGCCGAGGCCATGTCGACACTCGGCTTCGCCGGGGTCGAGATCGACGCGCAGCGCAACGAGACCCGCGCGCGCGGCATCCGGAGGATCTCGACGGATGCCTCCGCCGTCACGGTGCTCGTGGTGCCGACGAACGAGGAACTGCAGATCGCACGGCAGACCGCCGGCCTGCTCTGAGGACACCTTCGCGGACACCTCGTACGCAGGGGTTATCCTGGATCGCCCTCCCCACTACGCTGTCATGGTGGCACGGAGGAGTGCCGAAACCCTCGCCCTTCTCCCTGGAGGTCTCTGTGCCGGAAAACCTGCCCGATCTGCTCGCCGCAGAGGGTGTGCTCTTCGACCTCGACGGCGTGCTCACGCCGACCGCCGAAGTGCACATGCGCGCGTGGAAGGCGGTCTTCGACCAGGTGTTCGCCGAGTGGGACATCACCCCGGCCTACACCGATGCCGACTACTTCGACTACGTCGATGGCAAGAAGCGCTACGACGGGGTCGCGAGCCTGCTGCACAGCCGCAACGTCGAGATCCCCTGGGGTGAGGTCGACGACCCGCCCTCCGCCGACACGATCTGCGGCATCGGCAACCGCAAGAACGACGCCTTCGCCGCCGAACTGCGCCGAGACGGCATCGCTGCGTACCCCGGCTCGCTGGCCGTGGTGCAGCGTCTGCACGACGCCGGTGTGCCGCTGGGCGTCGTCTCGAGCTCGAAGAACGCCGAGGAGGTGCTGGCCGCCGCCGGCCTCCGCTCCTACTTCCGCGTGGTCGTCGACGGTGTCGTCGCCGAACGCGAGGGCCTGGCCTCCAAGCCGGCGCCCGACATGTTCCGCGCGGGCGCCGAGGCGCTCGGCGTCGACCCGTCGCTCAGCGTCGCGTTCGAGGACGCGACCTCGGGCGCCGCATCCGCCGCCGCCGCCGGCTACGCGCACGTCATCGGCGTCGACCGCGGCACGGGCGCCGACGCCCTCCGCGCCGCCGGCGCGACGGAGGTCGTCGACGATCTCGACCAGTTCCTGTCCCTCATCCCGACCGCTGCTCCGGAGACCGCATGATCGACCCCGACCACTTCCCCGTCGACCCCTGGCGTCTCGTCGAGACGCGCTACTCCGAGGAAGGCGTCGGCGAGACCCTGTTCTCGGTCGGCAACGGCTACCTCGGCCTGCGGGGCAACCACATCGAGGGCCGCGGCGCCCACGAGCACGGCACCTTCATCAACGGTCTGCACGAGACGTGGCCGATCCGGCACGCCGAGCAGGCGTACGGCTTCGCCGAGGTCGGGCAGACCATCGTCAACGCTCCGGATGCCAAGGTCATGCGGGTGTACGTCGACGACGAGCCCATCTCGTTCGACGACGCCGACGTGCGCGAGTACCGCCGCACGCTCGACTTCCAGACCGGCGTGCTCGAGCGTGTCGTGGTGTGGGAGACCCCGTCGGGCAAGCGCGTGCGCATGCGCGACGAGCGGATCGTGAGTTTCGAGGAGCGGCACCTCGCCATCCTCCGACTCGAGGTCGTCGTCGAGAACTCCGACGCACCCGTGACGATCAGCTGCCAGATCCTCAACCGTCAGGACGGCGCGGGCGTGTACGCCGGCACGCCCGCGGCCGCGCAGAAGTCCGGCTTCGACCCGCGCAAGGCCGAGCGGATCGCCGATCGCGTGCTCGAGCCGGCCGAGCACTGGCAGGACGGACTGCGCTCCGCGCTCTCGTACCGCGTCGCCGCGTCGGGCATGACCGTGGCTGTGGTGGCCGATCACGTGATCGACACCGAGAACGAGTTCAGCGCCCGCGCGCTGGTCGAGTCCGACATCGCGAAGAACGTCTTCCGCGTGCAGGCCAAGGCCGGTGTGCCCATCACGCTCACCAAGCTCGTGAGCTACCACACCTCCCGGGGCGTGCCCCCGCGCGAGCTCGTCGACCGCTGCCGCCGCTCGCTCGACCGGGTGGCCGTCGAGGGCGTCGAGACGCAGTTCCAGCGTCAGCGCGACTGGCTCGACGCGTTCTGGGCCCGCAGCGACGTGCAGATCGGCGGCCACGACGACCTGCAGCAGGCCACTCGCTGGTGCCTGTTCCAGCTCGCGCAGGCGGCGGCCCGCGCCGACGGCACCGGTGTCCCCGCGAAGGGCGTCTCGGGCTCCGGCTACAGCGGCCACTACTTCTGGGACACCGAGATCTACGTGCTCCCCTTCCTCGCGTACACCTCGCCGCAATGGGCGAGGAACGCTCTGCGCGCCCGCGTGCTCATGCTCCCCGCGGCCCGCCGCCGGGCGGGGCAGCTCAACGAGGCGGGTGCGCTGTTCCCGTGGCGCACGATCAACGGCGAGGAGGCGTCGGCGTACTACGCCGCCGGCACCGCGCAGTACCACATCAACGCCGACGTGAGCTTCGCGCTCGGCAAGTACGTCGGCGCGACGGGCGACACCGAGTTCCTCCGCCGCGAGGGCGCCGACATCGCCGTCGAGACGGCGCGCCTGTGGGCGACGCTCGGCTTCTGGCGCTCGGCGCAGACCGTCGAGGACGCAGCGGCGGCCGACGGCATCCAGACCTTCCACATCCACGGTGTGACGGGTCCCGACGAGTACACGACCGTCGTGAACGACAACCTGTACACGAACGTGATGGCGCGCTACAACCTGCGCTTCGCCGCCGAGGTGGTGCGGGAGATCCGCGAGACGTACCCCGACGACTACCGCGACCTCGTCGACCGCACCGGTCTGGGCGAGGGCGAGGCGGAGGCCTGGGAGCGGGCCGCCGACTGCATGTTCATCCCGTACAGCGAGAACCTCGGCATCCACCCCCAGGACTCGCTGTTCCTCGAGCGCGAGGTCTGGGACCTGGCGCACACGCCCGATTCGCAGCGTCCCCTGCTGCTGCACTTCCACCCGCTGGTGATCTACCGGTTCCAGGTGCTCAAGCAGGCCGACGTCGTGCTGGCGCTGTTCCTGCAGGGCAACCACTTCTCGTTCGAGGAGAAGCGCGCCGACTTCGACTACTACGACCCGCTGACCACGGGTGACTCGACCCTCTCGGCGGTCGTGCAGTCGATCCTCGCGGCCGAGGTCGGCTACCAGGACCTCGCGCTGGAGTACTTCGAGGAGTCGATCTTCGTCGACCTCCACGACCTGCACAACAACGCCGCCGACGGCGTGCACGTCGCCTCGGCCGGCGGCGTGTGGACCGCGCTCGTGTGCGGCTTCGGCGGCATGCGCGACTACGAGGGCGAGCTGAGCTTCGACCCGCGCCTGCCGGCGGCCTGGCCGTCGCTGTCGTTCCCGCTGCAGTGGAAGGGGTCCGAGGTCACCGTCTCGGTGACCGCCGACGAGCTGCGCCTGCGGGTGCGTTCGGGCGCCCCCGTCTCGTTCACCGTGCGGGGCACCGCGTACATCGCCGAGGCCGGCGAGGAGGTCGTCGCGCCGCTGGCCGATCAGGGCCCCATCATCCCGGGGCGCCCGTCGCTGCGGAAGTTCGCGGATGCCCGGCGCGAGGACGGCACGGTGCTGTCGGCATCGGTCCCGGTCATCACGTCGGCGATCCCGATCGTCGCCCCGGCCTCGCCGACCGTCGCGCCGGTGACGGCGCCGGTCGCGGCGCCGGTCGAGTGATCGTGCGGCGGGCGCACCGCCTCGGGGCGCCCGCCGCGATGTCGGCGGCACGACGTAGGCTGTTCTGGTGACCACAGCCCTCTACCGCCGCTACCGCCCCGAGACGTTCGGCGAGATGATCGGGCAGTCCCAGGTGACCGATCCGCTGATGACCGCCCTGCGCGGCGATCGGGTGGGGCACGCGTACCTCTTCTCGGGTCCCCGCGGGTGCGGCAAGACCACCTCGGCGCGCATCCTCGCGCGCTGCCTGAACTGCGCTGAGGGTCCGACAGACACCCCCTGCGGCACGTGCCCGAGCTGCGTCGAGCTGTCCCGCGCCGGCGGCGGCTCGCTCGACGTGGTCGAGATCGACGCGGCCAGCCACAACGGTGTCGACGACGCCCGCGATCTGCGCGAGCGGGCCACGTTCGCCCCGAGCCGCGACCGCTACAAGATCTTCATCCTCGATGAGGCGCACATGGTGACGCCGCAGGGGTTCAACGCCCTGCTCAAGCTCGTCGAAGAGCCCCCGCCGCACGTCAAGTTCATCTTCGCGACGACCGAGCCCGAGAAGGTGCTCGGCACGATCCGCTCGCGCACCCACCACTATCCGTTCCGCCTGGTGCCGCCGGCCGCGATGCTCGAGTACGTCGAGAAGCTCTGCGCCGAAGAGGGTGTCGTCGTCGAGCAGGGCGTGCTGCCCCTCGTCGTGCGCGCCGGTGGCGGATCGCCGCGCGACACCCTGTCGCTCCTCGACCAGCTCATCGCCGGGTCCGACGCGCCGGCGGGCTCCGAGACGGTCACCGTGGGCTACGAGCGCGCCGTCGCCCTGCTCGGCTACACGCACGGGGCGCTGCTCGACGAGATCGTCGACGCCCTCGCGATCGCCGACGCCGCCACGGCCTTCCCCGCGATCGATCGCGTGGTGCAGACCGGTCAGGACCCTCGTCGATTCGTCGACGACCTGCTCGAGCGGCTCCGCGACCTCATCGTGATCGCGGCCGTCGGCAACGGCGCATCCGCGGTGCTGCGCGGCCTGGCCGACGACGAGCTCGAGCGCATGCGCACGCAGGCCGCGGCTTTCGGAGCCTCGCGCCTGTCGCGCACCGCCGATGTCGTCAGCGCGGCTCTCGACGACATGTCGGGTGCGACGTCTCCGCGTCTGCATCTCGAGCTGATGGTCGCGCGGGTGCTCGCCGGGGGAGCGGATGCCGTCACCGGCGGTGCCGTCCACGCGGCGCCCGTGACGACGGCCGCGGCTCCGGTCCGTGCGACCCCGTCCGCACCGGCATCCGCGTCGGCTCCCGCTCCTGCCGGGTCGCCTGCTCCTGCCGCGTCGGCTCCCGCTCCTGC
This sequence comes from Microbacteriaceae bacterium PS02344, assembly GCA_029959905.1. Lineage (GTDB taxonomy): Bacteria > Actinomycetota > Actinomycetes > Actinomycetales > Microbacteriaceae > Microbacterium. Next base: position 11,194 of record JASCNZ010000019.1, on the reverse strand, counting down.
CGCGTCCCCAGCCCCTGCCGCGTCGTCCCCGGCATCAGCCGCGTCGTCCCCGGCATCAGCGGAGTCGTCGTCGGATGCCTCCGGCGCCCGGTCGGCCTCCACGCCCTCGGTCGCGCCGCCCGCGGATGCCGCCGCCTCGGCGCCCTCCGCCGCGCGGCCGGCTGCCGGCGACGATACGTCAGGGTCGGCCCCGACACCGGCCGGTGCCGTCGCCGATTCGGCGGCTCCGGCCGTACCCACCGGGCCGGTGACGCTCGACCGCATCCTCGCCGCCTGGCCCGCCGTGCTCACGCGGCTCGAGGGCATCAGCCGCGCCTCCTGGCTCGTCGTCACCGGCGTGCAGCCGCTGGCGTACGACACCGACTCCGAGGTGCTGACGATCGGCTTCGCCAGCCAGCACGACGTCGCGAAGTTCAAGGGCACGACGCCCGGATCCGGCACGTCCGACCACCTGCGCACGGCGATCGAGCACGAGGTGGGCGTCCGGGTGAAGTACCTCCCGGCACCGCTCCCCGCCGGTGGGGCGCCCTCGACGAGCGGAGCACCGCGGTCGGGTGGCGGGAGCGGCGCGGCGACATCGGCGGAACCCGCCTCGAAGGAGCCCGCCCCTGCGGCGCGAGCCTCCGCCCCATCCGGCGCAGCCGTCACCACCGTCTCTTCCGCGGCGGGAACTCCCTCAGCGGGAGGTGCACGGTCCGCAGCCACGGCCACGCCGGTGACCGAGTGGGCCGTTGCGACGATCCCCACCTCCGACCCGATGGCCTCCTCGTCGGCCCCGTCGGCGACGCCGGTCCCTCCAGGGTTGCCGGTCGACGATGAGCCCGAGGAGGTCGAGGCCGCGGCCTCGGCGCCCGTGCCGCCGCGCGACGGAACGGTCGACCGTGATGAGCCGCCGCTGCCCGGCGACGCCGCGCTTCCCGGCGATACCCCCTCTGCCGCGTCGCCCTCCGCGGTCCCCGCTCCCTCGCATCCCGGCACGTCCTACCCCGACGCTCCGTACGCCGATGCCCCCTATCCCGACGATGCCGACGCGCCGTATCCCGACGACGAACCGCCGTACGACCCCGCCTACGAGCCCGCGCCGACCTCCCCCGCGGTGGCGCGCGTGCCGGCGGCCTCGACCGCGCCGGCATCCGCTGCCGCCCGTTCCGCCGGTCCCACCCCGGCCGCGCGCGCCCTGGCCGACGACGCCGCGCCGCGACGCGCCGAGCGCTCACCGGCCCCCGGGGGAGTGCAGCGCTACGGCGAGGCCGTGATCCGCCAGGTGCTCGGCGCGACGTTCGTGCGCGAAGAGCCCTATGAGCCCCCGACGAGGTTCGCCTGATGTACGACGGAATCGTTCAAGAGCTGATCGACGAGTTCGGCCGCCTGCCCGGCATCGGCCCCAAATCGGCGCAGCGCATCGCCTTCCACATCCTGCAGACGCCGACGTTCGACGTCGCGCGGCTCTCGCAGTTGCTGAGCGAGATCCGCGAGCGCGTGCGCTTCTGCGAGATCTGCGGCAACGTTGCCGAGCAGGAGCGCTGTGCGATCTGCCGCGATCCGCGCCGCAACCAGACGCTCATCTGCGTGGTCGAAGACGCGAAGGACGTCTCGGCGATCGAGCGCACCCGCGAGTTCCGTGGCCTTTACCACGTGCTCGGCGGAGCGATCAGTCCGATCGCCGGTGTGGGCCCCGACGACCTGCGCATCGCGCAGCTGATGGGTCGACTCGCCGACGGCACGGTGCAGGAGGTCATCCTCGCGACCAACCCGAACCTCGAGGGCGAGGCCACCGCGAGCTACCTCAGTCGGCTGCTCACGACGATGCAGATCACCGTGTCGCGACTCGCTTCCGGGCTGCCCGTGGGCGGCGACCTCGAGTACGCAGACGAGGTCACGCTCGGGCGCGCGTTCGAGGGACGGCGCGTCCTGTGACCCGCCGCGCAGTCGTGGCGTGAACGCCGCGGGCGGTTTCTCGCGCCGAGGGTGGCTGCTGTTCGGAGCGATGGCGCTCCTCTGGGGTGTGCCGTACCTCTTCATCAGCATCGCCGTCGAGTCGTTCTCCCCGCCCGCGATCGTCGCCGGTCGTACCCTGATCGCGGCTCTGCTCCTGCTGCCCTTCGCGCTCCGCAGTGGCGCCCTGCGCGCCGCCTGGCGGCACTGGCCCTGGGTGCTCGCCTTCGGTCTGGTCGAGATGGCGGGCCCGTTCCTGCTGCTGGGTCACGCCGAGATGACGCTGCCCTCGGGCATGACCGGGCTGCTGGTCGCGACGGTCCCGCTGTTCGCGGCGCTGATCGCCCTGGGGGGCGGCGACCGCGGGGTGCTGCGCCCGGCACGCTCGATCGGCCTGCTCGTGGGCTTCGCCGGCGTCGCGATCGTCGTCGCCGGCCCCGGGCTGTTCGGCGGCGAGGTGAACCTGTGGGCGGCCGGGGAGGTTCTGCTCGTCGCCGTGTTGTACGCGATCGCGCCCTTCATCGTCGCGCGCAAGCTCGCCGACGTGCCGTCGCTGGGTACCATCACCCTCTCGCTGCTCATGATCGGCGTGCTCTACCTGCCCATCGGCATCCTCACCCCGCACGAGGTGCCCACCCTGCCCTCGGTGGCCGCACTCTTAGCGCTCGCGGTGATCTGCACGGCGGTCGCGTTCCTCGCGTTCTTCGCCCTCATCCGCGAGGTCGGGCCCGTACGAGCGCCGCTGTTCACCTACGTCAATCCAGTCGTGGCGATCGTGCTCGGAGCACTGGTGCTCGCCGAGCCGCTGACGCCCGGCCTGCTTCTCGGGTTCCCGCTCATCATCGCCGGATGCTGGTTCGCGGCGACCGGCGGCAGGCTCCGCCCGCGGGCATCCGCCGTGCCTCCCGCTCCGAGCCCGTGAACGGCGGCGCCGTCACATGCGCATCGGTGCATACGCCCCGATCGTAGAATGGCCGAGGGCGGATCCGCCCGACGTCCCCCAGGAGTGAACGTGGCCCTCATCGTGCAGAAGTACGGCGGCTCTTCCGTCGCCGACGCAGAGAGCATCAAGCGCGTCGCGAAGCGCATCGTCGACACCCGCCGCGCCGGGCACGACGTCGTCGTCGCGGTCAGCGCGATGGGTGACACCACCGACGAGCTGCTCGACCTCGCGAACGAGGTCGCCCCGATCCCCGCGCCCCGCGAGCTCGACATGCTGCTCTCGAGCGGCGAACGCATCTCGATGGCGCTGCTCGCGATGGCGATCCACTCGATGGGTTTCGAGGCGCGGTCGTTCACGGGCAGCCAGGCCGGCATGATCACCGACTCGCAGCACGGCGCGGCGCGCATCGTCGACGTCACCCCGGTGCGCCTGCGGGAGGCGCTCGACGAGGGTGCGATCGTCATCGTCGCCGGCTTCCAGGGCTTCAACCGCGACACCCGCGACATCACCACGCTCGGCCGCGGAGGCTCCGACACGACCGCCGTCGCCCTCGCCGCTGCGCTCACGGCCGACGTCTGCGAGATCTACAGCGACGTCGACGGCATCTTCACCTCCGACCCGCGCGTCATCCCGAGCGCGCAGAAGCTCGACCACGTGTCGAGCGAGGAGATGCTCGAGCTGGCCGCCAACGGCGCGAAGGTGCTCTACATCCGCGCCGTCGAGTACGCACGCCGGCACGGCGTCCTGATCCACGCCCGGTCGTCGTTCTCGTCGGCCGAGGGTACGTACGTTCTGGGCGAGGGTATGAAGAACCCTCGCGAAGCCGAGGGAGCAGTCATGGAAGAACCGATCGTCGCCGGCGTGGCCACCGACCTCAGCCAGGCCAAGATCACGGTCGCCGGTGTGCCGGACGTGCCGGGCAAGGCGGCCGAGATCTTCAAGATCGTCGCGAAGTCGGGTGCGAACGTCGACATGATCGTGCAGAACGTGTCGGCCACGGGCCGCACCGACATCTCGTTCACCGTTCCGAAGGCCGATGCGGCGGCGGCGCTCAAGGCCCTCGCGGGCGATCAGGCCGAGGTCGGCTTCCAGAACCTCATCCACGACGACCAGATCGGCAAGCTCTCGGTCGTCGGTGCCGGCATGCGCACGCACTCGGGCGTCTCGGCGGTGCTGTTCGAAGCGCTCTCCGCCGGCGGTATCAACATCGAGATGATCTCGACGTCCGAGATCCGCATCTCGGTGGTGCTCCGCGGCAGCGATCTGGTCGAGGCGGCGCGTGCCGTGCACACCGCCTATGGCCTCGACGGCGACACCGACGCCGTCGTGCACGCCGGCACCGGCCGCTGACCCGCGGCGCGTCTCCGCCCGAACCGAGGCGGTAGACTCGCCGAAACCCTGACATCGGCGCCAGGCGCGGCATCCGCACCCCCGACGCCGTGCCCGAAGCCTCTCTTGCTGTACCGCACGACGCCAAGGAATACTCATGACCCGCATCTCCGACTCAGGAATCTCCGTCGCCATCGTGGGCGCCACCGGCCAGGTGGGCACCGTCATGCGCGAGATCCTCGCCGAACGGTCCTTCCCGATCCGCGAGCTGCGCCTGTTCTCGTCGGCCCGGTCGGCGGGCACGTCGATCGATTTCGGCGGGACGACGGTGATCGTCGAAGACGTCGAGCAGGCGGATGCCTCGGGCATCGACATCGCCCTGTTCTCGGCGGGCGCCACGGCCAGCCGCGCCTACGCGCCGCGGTTCGCCGAGGCCGGTGCCGTGGTCGTCGACAACTCCAGCGCCTGGCGCATGGACCCCGAGGTGCCGTTGGTGGTCAGCGAGGTCAACCCGCACGCCATCGACGATCGCCCCAAGGGCATCATCGCCAACCCCAACTGCACGACCATGGCCGCCATGCCGGTGCTCAAGGTGCTCCACGCCGAGGCGGGGCTCGAGCGTCTGATCGTCTCGACCTATCAGGCCGTCTCCGGGTCGGGTCTCGCCGGAGCGCAGGAGCTTCTCGGGCAGGTCGAAGGCGTGCTCGCGCAGGGCGACACCCTGCGCCTGGTGCACGACGGATCGGCGGTCGACTTCCCCGAACCCGAGAAGTACGTCGCCCCGATCGCCTTCGACGTCATCCCGTTCGCCGGCAACCTCGTCGACGACGGCGACAACGAGACCGATGAGGAGAAGAAGCTCCGCAACGAGAGTCGCAAGATCCTCGAACTGCCCGGCCTCCGGGTCGCGGGCACCTGCGTGCGCGTTCCCGTGTTCACGGGGCACTCGCTGACGATCCACGCCGAGTTCGCGAACGACCTCAGCCCCGAGCGCGCCGCCGAGCTGCTCGCCGCCGCACCGGGCGTCGAACTCGACGAGGTGCCCACCCCGCTGCAGGCCGCGGGCAAGGACCCGAGCTTCGTCGGTCGTATCCGCGCCGACCAGTCCGCACCCGAGGGCAAGGGTCTCGTTCTCTTCGTCAGCAACGACAACCTGCGCAAGGGTGCTGCGCTGAACGCCGTGCAGATCGCCGAGATCGTCGCCGAGCGCCTCGCCGCTCGGGTCTGACGCCCGCAGCCTCGTCGGGATGCCGCGGGCCCGCTGTGGTCCGTGGCATCCGAGGCGCGAACTAGACTGTTCTGGTGACCGAAACCGTCGATGTCGTCTTGATCGGTGGTGGCATCATGAGCGCCACCCTGGGTACCCTGCTGCACGAGCTGCAGCCGGACTGGAAGATCGTCGCCTTCGAGCGACTCTCCGATGTCGCCCAGGAGAGCTCGAACCCCTGGAACAACGCCGGCACCGGCCACGCCGCACTCTGCGAGCTCAACTACATGCCGCAGGGCAATGGGCCGCTCGACCCCGCGAAGGCGGTGTCGATCAACGAGCAGTTCCAGCAGAGCCGGCAGTTCTGGTCGTCGCTGGTCGAGCGCGGGGTGCTGGACGAGCCCTCCACCTTCATCAACGCGACCCCGCACATGACGTTCGTGCGCGGCGAGAAGGACGTCGCGTATCTCAAGGAGCGCTACGAGGTGCTCAAGGACCAGCCGCTGTTCTCGGGCATCGAGTACAGCGAGGACTCGCGGGTCATCAACCAGTGGGCGCCCCTCCTCATGCAGAAGCGCCGCAAGGGCGAGCCCTTCGCCGCGACGCGCGTGCCCGCAGGCACCGACGTCGACTTCGGGTCGCTCACCCACCAGCTCTTCGGGCACCTGCGCTCCTCCGGCGTCGACCTGCGCACCAACTGCGAGGTGCGCTCGCTCAAGCGTCAGAAGGACGGCCTGTGGAAGGTCGGCTTCCGTACGACGGTCGGTCGCACGCCGAGTGAGATCAAGGCCCGATTCGTCTTCGTCGGCGCGGGAGGATGGGCGCTCAAGCTGCTCCAGCGCTCCGGCATCCCCGAGATCAAGGGCTACGGCGTCTTCCCGATCGGCGGCCAGTTCCTCAAGACCAGCAACCCCAAGATCGTCGAGCAGCACAAGGCGAAGGTCTACTCGCAGGCCTCCGTCGGGGCGCCGCCCATGTCGGTGCCGCACCTGGACACCCGTGTCGTCGACGGCGAGGCATCGCTGATGTTCGGCCCGTTCGCCACGTTCAGCCCGAAGTTCTTGAAGAACGGCTCGATGCTCGACATCGTCACCCAGGTGCGCACGCACAACCTGTGGCCCATGCTGCGGGTCGCGTTCGCGAACCCCGACCTCATCACGTACCTCGTCGGCGAGCTGATGAAGAACCACCGCAAGAAGGTCGACAGCCTGCGCACTTTCATGCCGACGGCGAAGGACGAGGACTGGACCCTCATCGATGCCGGCCAGCGCGCGCAGGTCATGAAGAAGGACCCGAAGAAGGGCGGCGTGCTGCAGTTCGGCACCGAGGTCGTCGCCTCGGGCGACGGCTCCATCGCCGGGCTGCTCGGGGCATCCCCCGGTGCATCGACGGCCGTCCCGATCATGCTCAACCTGCTGAAGACCTGCTTCCCCGACGAGTTCCTCCGGTGGGAGCCGCAGCTGCGCGAGCTCATCCCGACGTTCGGTCAGCAGCTGAACGAAGACCCGGCGCTGGCGCAGCAGTCGACGTCGCAGACGGCGGCGGCGCTCGGCATCAACGCCTGAGGTCCCGTGGCCAAGCTCTACTTCCGCTACGGGGCGATGAACTCCGGCAAGTCGACGGCGCTGCTGCAGGCTGCGTACAACTACGAGGAGCGCGGGCAGCGGGTGCTCCTCGCGAAGCCGGCGATCGACACCAAGGGCGCGTCCGAGATCTCGAGCCGCCTGGGCATGACGCGCGAGGTCGACTTCCTGGTGGCGCCGTACGACGACGCTCGCGAGATCTTCCTGCGGCACCGGGCGGATGCGCGGGCACACGGTGACGACATCGCCTGCCTGCTCATCGACGAGGCGCAGTTCTTGACGCCGGCGCAGGTCGACGACCTGTTCCGTATCGCGGTGGAAGAGGGCATCCCGGTGCTCGCCTACGGCATCCGCAACGACTTCCTGACGCATGCGTTCCCCGGATCCGCCCGTCTGCTCGCGATCTCGCATTCGTTGGAGGAGCTCAAGACGATCTGCCGGTGCGGGCGGAAGGCCGTGTTCAACGGCCGCGTGATCGGTGGGCGGTTCGTGTTCGACGGCGACCAGGTCGCGATCGACGAGGGGGCCGAGGGCGCGATCGCCGCAGCGGCGACGACCTACGAGTCACTCTGCGGCACGTGCTACCTCGAGGAGTCGGGCGGGCGTCTGGGCTGAGCGCCCCGCCCCGTCGCGTCCCGCCCTGAGGGGGGCGTCGGCTTCGCGACCGCGGCGTCGTCGAGCGAATCGATGCCGCGCACACGTCGGCGTTGCGTGGTCTGACCACAGCGACTACAGTGTGGTCAGACCACAGTGGTCGTGCTGACGCGATCACAGGCGAGGAGGCGGATGATGGCAGAGCAGCCGGTGCGCGCCTGGCGCGTGGTGCTCGACCACATCGAACGCGACCTGCTCGACGGCCGTCTGCGACCGGGGGAGCGGCTCCCGTCGGAGCGTGACCTGGCGATCGATCTCGGTGTCGGACGATCGAGCGTACGCGAAGCGTTCCGAGTACTCGAGGTCATGGGCCTCATCCGCACGGCGACCGGCTCGGGGCCGCAGGCGGGCGCGATCGTCGTCGCCACCCCCACCGGTGGCATGTCGCAGCTGCTGCGGCTGCAGGTCGCCGCGCAGGGCTTCCCGCTGGCGGACGTGGTGCAGACCCGCCTCGTTCTCGAAGACGCGGTCGTCGATGCGCTCGCCTCGTCGACCGAGCGCGACACCGCCGAGGCGCACCGGCTGCTCGCGGCGATGGACGCCCCCGACCTCGCACCCGGCGAGTTCCTCGCCCTCGACGCCCAGCTGCACCTCGCGCTCGCCGAGGCCAGCGGCAACGCCGTCATCGCGGCCATGATGGCCGGACTGCGCTCGTCGATCGAGTCGTACGTGCAGGCGGGGGCCGCAGCCGTCGCCGACTGGCCCGCCATGACCGAGCGGTTGCGCGCCGAGCACCGCGCTCTCGTCGCGCACATCGATGCCGGCGACGCCCCCGCCGCCCGCGACCTCGTGCGGGCGCACATCACCGGCTACTACGCCGCCGCCGGTCTGCACCGGCTCCCGGCATCCGACACGAGCGGACCCTCCGCCCCCGATTCCCCGCCCCGAGAGGACCCCCATGGTTGACCGCCAGCTGCCCAAACCCGCCGAGCTGCTCGAGCTCATGCAGTTCAAGAAGCCCGACCTCAACGGCCGCCGTCGCCGCCTCGCCGCGGCGCTGACCATCGACGACCTGCGGAAGATCGCGAAGCGGCGCACGCCGAAAGCCGCCTTCGACTACACCGACGGCGCCGCCGAGGGGGAGCTGTCGCTCGCCCGCGCGCGACAGGCCTTCCAGGACGTCGAGTTCCACCCCGGCATCCTGCGGCCCGCGCCCGACGTCGACACGAGCGTCGAGATCCTCGGCGGTCCCTCCACCCTGCCGTTCGGCATCGCCCCCACCGGGTTCACGCGCCTCATGCAGACCGAGGGCGAGACCGCGGGCGCCGGGGCGGCCGGAGCCGCGGGCATCCCGTTCACCCTGTCGACGCTCGGCACGACGTCGATCGAGGGCGTCAAGGCGGCGAACCCCCACGGCCGCAACTGGTTCCAGCTCTACGTCATGCGCGACCGCGAGATCTCGTACGAGCTCGCCCGTCGCGCGGGCGCAGCCGGCTTCGACACGCTGCAGTTCACCGTCGACACCCCCGTCGCCGGCGCACGTCTGCGTGACAAGCGCAACGGCTTCAGCATCCCGCCGCAGCTCACGCTCGGCACGATCATCAACGCCATCCCGCGGCCGTGGTGGTGGATCGACTTCCTCACCACCCCCAAGCTGGAGTTCGCGTCGCTCAGCGCCACCGGCGGAACGGTCGGCGAGCTGCTCGACGCGGCGATGGACCCGACCATCAGCTACGACGACCTCGCGGTCATCCGCGACCTGTGGCCCGGCAAGATCGTGATCAAGGGTGTCCAGAACGTCGAGGACTCGCTGCGTCTGCGCGACGCCGGTGTCGACGGCATCGTGCTGTCGAACCACGGCGGGCGTCAGCTCGACCGGGCCCCCATCCCGTTCCACCTGCTCCCCGAGGTGCGGCGTGCCGTCGGCGACGATTTCACCGTCATGATCGATACGGGCATCATGAACGGCGCCGACATCGTGGCCTCGGTCGCCCTCGGCGCCGACTTCACTCTCATCGGGCGCGCTTACCTCTACGGCCTGATGGCGGGCGGCCGGCAGGGCGTCGACCGCACCATCGCCATCCTCCGCAGCGAGATCGAGCGTACGATGCGCCTGCTGGGGGTGTCGTCGCTGGCCGAACTCGAGCCGGCGCACGTCACGCAGCTGCAGCGTCTCGTGCCGGTCGCGCGCGCGGCATCCGACGCGGAGGTGCGCTGACCTCGACCCGCGGTCCGGCCGTGCGGACGGTCAGAGGGTGAGGAGGAGGCCGTCGAGCTTGTCGGCGGTGTCCTCCCACCCCTCGACCGCGACCGAGGGCACGCCGAGGGCGCGCACGGGGTAGTCGTTGCCGCCTTCATCGAGACGGTCGCCGTAGAACAGCATGGCGTCGAGCGGGATGCCCGTGAGCTCGGAGAGCCGGGTCATGCCGTAGGCCTTGTCGATCCCCGCGCGGGTGATGTCGATCGACGTCGAGCCACCCGATCGCACCTCGAGTCCCGGAAGGCGGGGGGCGACGGCGTCGCGCAGTGCGGCGCGCTTCTCGCCGGTCGGGTCCCACGCCTGTTTGGCATCGTGCGGGGCGCGCTGACCGAGGGCCGAGAACGTGATCTGCGATCCGCGGTCCTCGAGGATCTCGCCCCAGGGTTCGGCCTCCCAGAGGTCCAGACGCTCGGCCTCCTCGTGCAGCGCGGTGAGAGCCGACGTCTTCTCGTCGTCGCTCAGGTCATGCGCGTAGACGGTCGTGAAGCCGTCGCCATCGTGCCGGAGATACCGGGTGCCGCACGTGGGCAGCAGGTGCAGGCGAGCGAGGTGCGCCGCATCCGTCCCGTCGAGACGGGCGATCACCTGCGAGCGGAACTGCGTCTCGTTGCCGCCCGAGATGACGGCGACGTCGACCGAGCGAAGCAGTGCACGCAGCAGGTCGGCGATGCGGGGGGTGATTGCAGCCTTCGACACGGCGAGCGTGTCGTCGAGGTCGAAAGCGACGAGGGAGGGCGCGGTCATGATGCCTCCAGCCTAGAAGACGGAGGTCGTGACGAGAGCGCCGCCACCAGGGCTGTGCAGAGGAGGGCGAAGGCGACCCCGAGCGTCGCGCCGGTGGAGTTGGCGATGACATCCACGAGGGTGGCCGCGCGGTGCGGCAGCACGACGCGCTGCACCGTCTCGATCGCGATCGACGCGGCGGGCCCCACGAGCAGGGACAGGGGCCATACCCGGCGGGGCACCAGCACGAACGCGAGGGTGCCGACCGGCACGAAGACGACGACGTTGGCCAGGATCTCGAGGCGCGTGAAGTCGAGCGACGACCAGCCGAGACGATGCGCCGCCGCGAGCACGAGGTCGAGGAGGTTGGGCATCCGCGCCTCGACGCGCGACGGGGTGAGGGTGAGGGCCCCGAGCCCGGCGAGGAAGGGCAGGCCGAGAGCGAGGGCCCAGATGCGGGTCGCGCGGCGTGGGGCGGGGAGGAGCGGGGCCATGCGGTTCCTCCTGAGGCGAGCCGGGAGCCGGGGTCGGCGACCGGGACCGGATACGAGGAAGGGCGCCCCCGCCGGGGGCGGGGCGCGGGGGCGGGGGGGGGGGGGGGGGGGTTTACCTGGGGCCGC
>JASCNZ010000018.1 GCA_029959905.1 Microbacteriaceae bacterium PS02344 | reverse complement strand
GCCGGTGCGGTGGAGGCCATCGACGGGGGCTTCCGGCGCACTGCTCACTGAACCGGCCGCCCTTCGCGGGACACGGCGCGGCCCCGCCGCGTTCGGGGCGCGGCGGGGCCGAGCCGGAGTGGGCGTGCGGGGGTCAGCCCACTCCCTCCATCGCACTCGTCTCGGTGTTGCCGATGCGGGCGATGACGTCGGGGCGACGGCGCGCAAGGAACGCGTACCGGGTGAGCGCGAGCAGCACCGTCGCCAGGAACACGTACGGGATGACGTTGTACGGGAAGGCGGGCACGGGGAAGACGTTCGCGAAGAAGACGTACCCCATCGTCACGACGGCGATCGTCGCGCACACCCACACCAGCCCGTTGCGCATGCCGGCCCGCTGCGTGTAGACGACGCACGCGATCGCGACGAGGGCGTACGCGACCATGTAGCCGTAGGTGCCCCACGTGTTGACCCACACCAGGATCTCGCCGGTGGCGGCCCCGGCGACGAGCAGCACGATGTCGACGGCGACGGCCAGCGCCCCCGCGATGATCAGCACGCGGTGCGGCGTGAGGTGCGCCTCGTGCGTGCGCCCGAACCGCTCGGCGACCACGCCCTCCTTGCCCATGACGTAGACGATGCGGCCGATCACGTTCAGCGGCGCGACGACGACGGCGAAGAACGAGGCGGCGACGCCGAAGGTGAGCACGGCGGCGAACCAGCTCGGCATGCCGATCAGCTCCGACATGCTCTCGAGGGGGCTGGCGGCCGTGCCGAGGTCATCGCCGAGCACCGCGATCTGCGTGTAGGCGGCGAAGACGTACAGGATGCCGACACCGAGGGCGCTCCACATGATCGCGCGCGGGATGGCCTTGTACGGCTCCTTCGCCTCACGCCCCAGCGCGTCGGCCGACGAGAAGCCCACGAAGCCGAGGATGCCCAGCACCATGCCGGCTGCGACACCCTGGAACGACGACCCCTGCGCGAGGACCTGCGCCGGATCCCACGCCGCCGGGCCCGCCCAGACGAGCGCGGCGATGAGGAGCACGAGGATGATGCTCACCGACACGAGCTCCAGCACGAGCGAAACGCGGGCGGAGAGCCGGATGCCGCGGATGGTGAAGAGCGTCGCCAGGCCGCCCAGCACGATCGCCAGGGCGATGTCCCAGCCGAGGCCCGACGCGGGCACGCCGAGCATCGTCAGGAACTGCCCCATGTAGCTGACCGAGCCGCTGAGCGAGGCGGCGGCGATGCCGAAGCATCCGATCAGCAGGGTCACCCCGGCGAGGAACGCGCCGAACGGGCCGAGGCCCTTCGACACGTAGGTGTACAGCGAGCCGGCGGAGGCGTGCTTGCGCGCGAAGACCACGACGCAGTAGCCGACGCAGAGGATGACGATCGTCGCGAGGGCGAACGCGTAGATGGTGCCGTTGCCGGCGCCGAGGAAGATCGCGGCGGCGGTGAAGGCGATGACGGCGCTGGGCGCGATGTTGGCGATGGCCTGGGCGGCGAGCTCGGGCCCGCTCATCACACCGGTACGGAGACCCGCATCGGTGGGCGCCCCCGGAGGGGCGACGACGGTGTCGGACATGGTGCTCCTGTTTCGGGTTCGGAGTGAGGGAGGGAGGGAGGTGCGGTGGCTCAGGGGATGAGCAGAGTGCGCAGGGCCGAGCCGGCTTCGAGATCGTCGAGAGCGGCGGCCGCCTCCGACAGCGGGCGGCGCCCCGAGATGAGCGGGTCGATCTTCAGCTGACCGTCCATGTAGCGGTCGACCAGCGCCGGTACGTCGATCGAGGGACGCACCGAGCCGTAGTTCGAACCCAGGATGCGCTGGTCGGCCTCGGCGAGCACGAGCGGCTCGAACGACGCCTTCGCGCCCGTCGGCGGCAGACCGACGATGACGGCGGCGCCGCCGAGCCCGAGCATCCGGATGGCCTGCTCCGTGGTCGACGTGCGTCCGATCGCGTCGAAGGCGTAGTCGACGCCGTCGGGGATGAGGTCGCGCAGCTGCTCGACGGCGTCGCCCTGCGAGGCGTCGAGCCGGTCGGTGGCCCCGAACTGCAGCGCCATCTGCGTCTTCTCCGGGCGCACGTCGACGGCGACGATGCGCTCGGCTCCGGCCAGGCGAGCGCCCTGCACGACGTTGAGCCCGACGCCGCCGCAACCGATGACGGCGACGGTCGACCCGGGCTCGACGGCCGCGGTGTTGAGCACCGCGCCGACGCCCGTCGCGACGGCGCACCCCACGACGGCGATGACGTCGAGCGGGGCGTCGTCGCGCACCTTCACGGCCCCGGATGCGGGGACGACGACCTCCTCGGCGAACGACGAGACGCCCAGGTAGTGGTGAAGCTGCTCGCCATCGCGGCTGAGACGGGAGGTGCCGTCGAACAGGACGCCGAGCGGGGCGACGACCGTCGCCACCTTCTGGCAGCGCGCCTCATGACCGGCGCGGCAATAGCGGCACTCGCCGCACGGCGGCACCCAGCTGAGCACGACGTGGTCGCCGACGGCGAGCGTGGTCACGCCCTCACCGAGCTCGGTGACGACGCCCGAGCCCTCGTGGCCCATCACGAGCGGGGCCGCGGCATCCCACTCGCCGCGCTTGATGTGCAGGTCGGAGTGGCAGACGCCGGCGGCGGCGATGCGCACACGCACCTCTCCGGCGCGGGGCGGGGCGAGGTCGACGTCGACGAACTCGATGGGCGACGCGGGGTCGCGGAAGACAACGGCTTTCATGTTCACCTTCGGGTGGGGGACGATCGGCACGATGCTATGAGAGGTCGCGACCGACGGGCACCCGACATCTTGATGGAGAGTCGACCACCGGATCGACATGTCGTACAGTCGACGGGTGGTCCGCGACGTCATCTCCCTCGCCCGCTACCTCGGCGGTGACCTGCGCGAGGCGCGTATCGACGGCGCGCACCCGGTGAACTCGGTCGTCGGACTCGACGATTTCGTCGTCGCCCCGGGACCGCGGTTCACGACGCTCGTGACCGTGCGCGCGGGGCAGTTGCGGCGTCTCGCCGACGACCCTCGCCTCCCCCTCCTGCAGGGCGCCGTGCTCGTCACCCACAGCGGCACCCGGAGCACCCGCGACACCGTGCGCGACCTCGGAATCACCGCGATCCTCGACGCCCGGCCACCTCATCGCCTGCTGCGTCCGACGCTCGAGGCGCTGCTCGCCATGGACCAGGCCGCCGAGGCGAGAGCGGTGACGTCGGCGATGCGCGTCCTCACTCTCGCGGCCCGCCGCAGCGGGGTGACCGGAGTCGTCGCCGAACTCGCGCACCGCATCGACGGATGGGCCGTGCTGCTCGATCGACACGGCGAGGTGATCACGACCTCGGGGGCCGGCGCCCTGCACATCTCCGACGCCATCGCAGTGGCGGTCGGGCGGCCCGTTCGCGTGCGTCACCGCGCCCTGCAGGTGCATCCCGTGGGGCCGGGCGAGGACATCAGCGCACATCTCGTCACGGCACCGCGCAACGACAGCTCGGGGCGCGGCCGAGAGCTGAGTTCGCAGGCGGCGGCTCTGCTCGACCTGCTCCTGCGCACCCGCGACAGCAGCCACCTGGAGCGCCTCGGCCGCTCGATGATGTTCGAGTCGGTGCTGCGCGGCGGCGAGGCCGCCGATCGGCTCCTGCGGCGCTGGGGCGTGCACGAGCCGACCCTGGTGGGGTTCGCGCTCGCCTCCCGCACCGGGGGCGTCGACGTGGAGCATCTGCTGGCGGTCTGGCTCGACGAGCTGGGCGCTGAGCATGTGTTCGCCCCGCAGCGCGGCGTCGTACACGGACTCCTGCGGGATGACCTCGTCGAGGCTCTGTCCGAGCGGGTGCGCGCGGCCCAGTCGCCCCTGCACCTCGGCATCGGCGAACCGATGTCGACGTCGGTCGCGGCGAGCAGCGTCGATCAGGCGCACCAGGCCTGCGAGACAGCCCGCTCCTCGGGCGAACGCGTGGTGCGGTACCGGTCGATACCGACGGTCTCGTTCGTGCTCGACCGCCTCGACGACGAGTCGACCCGCCGTATCGCGACCGTGCTCGATCCCGCTCGCGTGGGCGAACAGGGGCCGGTTCTCATGACGACCCTGCGCACGTTCCTCGCGTCGAACGGCGCGTGGGGCGAGAGCGCCGCTCGGCTGAACATCCATCGTCAGACGTTGACCGCGCGCATCCGACGGATCGAGGACCTCACGGGTCTGTCGTTGAGTGATCAAGACGACCGGGTGGCGGCCTGGCTGGCCCTTCGCGCGGCGGACCGCTGACCTCCGGACCACATTCCCGACCGGCGAACATGGTCGATGCATACATTGACTGAATGACAATTCAGATGAATGCGTGTTCAATCAATGAATTGCACGGCGATGCATCCCCGGCATATTACGGAGAATGTCGGGGACCACGGGCGGAGCGCACATTAGAGTACGAGGGCAGAGAATTGCGGATGCCCCTCAGCATCCGCCGCTGCACGCCGGCGGTCGGCCGTCCCTCACCCCCCTCGGAGGGCGGGCCGCCGGCACCTCCCGTCGTTCAGTCGTCGCTCCCGTGAAGGGTCTCGGTATAGGCACCGGGGTTGGCCGCCGACGACGCATCGTCGGTCTCGCCGATCAGGTAGGCGACCGAGGTGCGGAGCGCGACGGCGGCCTGCACGAGATGCCCGGATCGCCAGCCGAGCTCGCCTCGGAGGCGCTTGGCGACTGCGCTCTGCGTCATCCCGACGCGTTCGGCGAAGTCGACCTGCCGCATGCCCTGATCCCACAGCATCTCGTGCACGCGACGACCGATCCGGGCGTCGAGATCGGGCG
This sequence comes from Microbacteriaceae bacterium PS02344, assembly GCA_029959905.1. Lineage (GTDB taxonomy): Bacteria > Actinomycetota > Actinomycetes > Actinomycetales > Microbacteriaceae > Microbacterium. Next base: position 48,359 of record JASCNZ010000018.1, on the reverse strand, counting down.
AAGGGGCGATGACGATTCGCGCGACGGGGGCAGCGGTCATCAGTGGTGTCCGGCCCGGCTCGGGGGCCGTTCTGCAGCGGTGTCCTCACCGACGAGGAACGCGACGGAAGTGCCCAGCACCTCGGCCGCGCGCACGAGATGGGACGCGCTCCAGGGGAGGTAGCCTCGGAGGCGCTTGGCCACCGAACTCGGGCTCATGCCGACCCGTGCGGAGAAGTCGGCCTGCGACATCTTCAGATCCCATATCGCCAGGTGGACGCGACGGCCGATCTCCGCGTCGATGCGCGAGGTGGCGGTCTCTGTCCCGGAGTTCACTCTGCAACGATAATGGCGACGGAACGGCCCGCCGTCGATTTTGGACGAATTCACGGGAAAAAGTCCGTCGGAACTTGTTTTGCTGGACACGCGGCATCGCACCTCGAACGTTTATTGCATTCCATACGGCTCTGATATTTCTTTTTCAGACTTTCCCACGCCCCGGAGACGAGGAGCCGCGAGCTGCGCAGCTGCAGGCGCGGCGGCGATGCGCCACCTCCCCCGCGCGGGAGGATGGAGGCATGTCCTCGAACCCCCGCCGACGACTGCTCTCCTCCGTGCGACGCATCCTGCACACCGATCCCTCGAGCGTCGCCCACACGGAAGCGATGCCCGTCATCGACGAACGCACCGTGCCCCGAGTGCTCGATCTCGCGACCCGCATCGGCGAGGCGATGTTCGCCGTCGGGGCGTCGGCGCACGAGGTGACCCTCGCGATCATCCGCGTGTGCGAGGCGTACCGTCTGCGCGGCGTGCAGGTCGATGTCACCTACAACTCCATCACGGTCTCGTTCCACCTCAGCGGCGAGGTCTGGCCCGAGACCCTCGTGCGCGTCGTCCGCGTCGCCGCCCCCGACCACGCGAAGCTGCAGCGGGTGCAAGCTCTCGTCGCCGACATCGAGCAGGGGCTCGACCTGGAATCCGCGCGGTCCACGTTCCGCGCGATCCGCCGCACCCCCTTCCGCTATCAGCAGGCGGTCGTCGTCGTCGCCCGCGCGCTGCTCGCCGTGGGCGTCAGCATCCTGCTCGGCGCATCGCCCATCATCGTCGGTCTCACGTTCATCGCCGCGCTCTGCGCCGCCGTCACCCAGGCCGGCCTCGCCCGCCTGCGCGTGCCGCTGTTCTTCAGCCAGATCGCCGGCGGGCTGGTGACGACCGCGGTCGCCGTCGTCGTCTCGGCGCTGGGTTCTGCGGGTGTCGAGCCGTTCGTCGGCATCCGCCCGTCGATCATCGTCGCCTCGGGCATCGTGCTGATGCTCGCAGGGCTCACGGTCGTCGGGGCCGCTCAGGATGCGATCGACGGCTTCGCTCTCACCGCGGGCGGGCGCATCCTCGATCTGACGATGCAGACCCTCGGCGTCGTGATCGGCATCCTCGTCGGACTGGAGCTGGGCGGGGTACTCGGCTTCACGATGGACCTGCCGGACGACCCCGCCCCCTTCGGCCCGTTGCCCGCCGTCTTCGCCGGTGCCGTGATCATCGCCATCGCCGTCGCCGTGTTCAACGGCGCCGGCATCCGCATCATCCTGGTCAGCGCGCTGCTGAGCGCCATCACGATCGCCGGCTACACCCTGGGGGCGGGCGTCGGGCTCAACGCGGCGGCCGCCAGCGCCCTGGGCGCGCTGCTCGCGAGCTTCGTCGGGATGCTCATCGCCCACAACCTGCACGTACCGTCGGTCGCCGTCACCACCGCGGCGATCGTGCCGCTGGTGCCCGGTGTCACCGTCTTCCAGGGGCTCCTCGAGATGGTTCACTCCGGCGGGTCGACGACGGGCGTCGTCGGGGCGGGCGGCTCGCTGATCGACGCGGCGATCATCGGCATCGGCCTCGCCTCCGGCGCCTCCCTCGGGCTCTATCTCGGCACACCGGTGCGCGCGACGCTGGAGGGTGTGGCGAAGACCCGCGCCCGCGTGCGTCGCTGACCTCGGGGCTTCGCATGCGAGACCGATTCCGATATATCGGATGGTGACCTCCCGCGAAGTTCTTCGCCCTCAGGCCTTCCAGCCGGCTCACAGGTTCGCTACGGTGTCGGTGTCCCGGCACGTGCGTCGCAGCACGCGCGGCCATGCTCTGCAGTGCGAATTTATCGAGACGAGAAGATGACCCCCCAGAGAAGACGAGTACTCGCAGGCGGAACCACCGCCGCACTCCTGCTCTCGGCCGCCGGCGCCCTGATCCCCGGCGCGGCCACCGCCGCCGAAGATCCGGTGGCGCCCCTCAGCGGCCCCGCGTTCGACACCACCGCCCAGCAGCTCCTCGCCGCAGAAGGCGTCGAGGCCGTCGCGACCAACGCCGAGGGACAGGTCGTGGTCTACGCGACCACGACGGAGACCGCACTGACCGGCGAGGCCGCATCGTTCGTCAACGACCACTCGAACGTCGTCGTGAAGCAGCTCTCTGCTCCGCTCTCGTCCCTCGCGGCGACCGATGTCGTCGGCGGCGCCGGCTACATCGCGCTCGACCCCGCCACCCCGACCATCGGCAGCCTCTGCTCGATCGGCTTCTCGGCCTTCAACGCCCAGGGAGATCCGGCGATCATCTCGGCCGGCCACTGCACCGAAGACGGCCTTCGCACCGACGCCTACCTCTCGCTGCCCAGCAACGACGACGCTGCCGGCGGCACCCAGCCGTCTGTCGCGGCCCCTCTCGCCGAGCTGACCTACTCGCAGTACGGCGGCCCCCTCAACACCCCCGGCACCGGAGACTCGCTCACCAGCACCGACATCTCGACGTGGGACATCGTCAACCCCGCGCTCACCACGCTCCCCCGCATCACCGATTGGTCGACCGCGGCGCAGAACGACCTGTCGCTGCAGTCCACCCCGGTTCGCGCCATCGGCAGCGCCCAGGATGGCGCCCCCGTGACCAAGTCGGGCCGTACCACCGGCGTCACGAGCGGCGAGGTCGACTCCGTCAATGCCTGGGCCAATGTCGACGGCCGCTTCGTGTACGGCTTCTTCACCACCGCCCTCTCGGACGAGGGCGACTCGGGCGGAGCGGTCTTCCAGGGCGAGACGGCGGTCGGAATCCTCTCCGGCGGCGGCACCTTCGCCGACGGCACGCCGCTCATGTTCGCCGCCGATCTGCAGAACGCCCTCGCGCAGACTCCTGGCTACACCGTGGCGCTGTTCCTCGACGCTCCGGTGGTCACCTCCGCTGCACAGCTCGGTGCCGGCGGCACGGTGACCGGCACCGGCCCCGCGAACACGACGCTCGTCGTGACCCCCGCGGGCGGTACGCCGTTCGAGGTCGCGATCGGCGCGGCCGGCACGTGGTCGTTCCCTGCACCGGCCGAGGTCGGCGAGACCTCATACACGGCGTTCGCCCGTTCGGGATTCAGCGAGTCCGCCGTCACCCCGTTCGACGTCGAGGTGCTGCCGGCCGCGCCGGCGATCACGTCTCCGGCGAACGGCGCCCGGATCGTCTCCGAGGTCACTGAGATCACCGGCACCGGCGTCGCCGGCGCGACCGTCACCCTGAGCGGTGACGTCACCGGAGATGCGACGGTCGAAGAGGACGGCACGTGGTCGTTCCCGGTCGACCTCGGCATCGACGCCTACTCCGTCACCGCGGTGCAGGAGGTCGACGACGTCACCTCGGCGACGAGCACGTCGGCGTTCGCCGTCATCCCCACGGCACCGGTCGTCGATGCGCCCCTCGCCGGCCGCACGTACGCCTTCGCCGACTCCCCGGCCGCAGCGAACGGCACCGGCATCGAGGACGCATCGATCAGCGTCGTGCGGAACGGTCAGGCCGTCGGCTCCACGATCGTCACGGACGGCGCATGGAACGTCGCGCTCACGGCTCAGGCCGGAGACACCGTGCTCGAGGTCGTGCAGACCGTCAACGGCCAGAGCAACAGCACGGTGGTGTCGTACGCCGTCGCGGCCGCACCTGTCGCCGGTGGCGGTGGGGGCGGCGCTGCTCCGGGCGCAGGAGCGGGATCGGGCGACCCCCTCGCAGCGACCGGCGGTGGTGACGCCGCTCCGTTCGCGGCACTCGGCCTCGGGATGCTGTTGATCGGCGCCGCACTCGTGACCGCGCGTCGACTGCGCACGCGCACGAACGTCTGACCCACGACGAAGGCGGGCGGTGCGGGCTCCGGTCCGCGCCGCCCGCCTTCGTCGTTGCGCGAGCAGCGAAAGAGGCGCGGCCGCGACCGCGACGGGCGCGCCCGGTCAGTCCTGGTGCTCGTGCCCGTCGATCATCTGTGCGCGCATGTCGCCCTCTCCCCCGGGCAGCGTCTCCCCGCTGACCTGCACGTCGGGCTGAGCCGCGGTGCCGCCGATGCCGCACACCGCGACGCTCGGCGCATCGTCGAGCGTCTTGGGCACGGCGACGAACCACAGTCCTGCCTCACCGAGCCACTCGGTGGTCGCGCGCTCGGGCTGATAGATCGCCTCGGGGGCGAGCGCCCGCGTCTCGGCCGTGCACAGCGCGATCAGCTCGGCACCGGTGAAGCCCGGATCGGCGGGAGCCGGAGCCGGTGCAGGGGCATCCGTGGTCGCCTCGGCGGTGGGCGACGGAGCAGGACGGGCTGAGGCGGTCGCCGACGACGAGCCGCTCCCCGAGGTCGCCGCGGGTTCGGGGGCGCACGCCGCCAGCAGCAGCACGAGCGGGAGGGCGACGACGAGAGATCGGGCAGCACGCATCCGTGCAGGATACCGACCGCCGCACCCTGCGGCCGCGCGCCGCGCGCTCACTCGAGCCCGGTGTAGGAGCCGAAGCCCTGCCCGAACGGCAGCGGTGCGCCGAAGCCGCCGGCTCCATCGCCGGGGTAGAGCCGGAGGTCGCCCCCCACCGTTCGTACGAGCAGGTCGTACCTGCCGTCCCCGTTGTAGTCGACCCCACCGGTCATCGCGTCGAAGTCCCATCCACCGCCGACGCTCACCCGCGCTCCGAATGACCCGACACCGCCTGGGTAGAACCAGCCCAGACCGGCCTCATCGATGACGACGAGATCACCGCGTCCGTCACGGTTGAAGTCGCCGCCGATCATGTGCCGGATGCCACCCCACCCGGAGCCGACCGTCACAACGGGTCCCGACAACCGACCCTCACCGTCACCGGGGTGGATGCGGAGGACCCCGTCTCGCACCGCGACGACATCGTGTCGACCATCGCCGGTGTAGTCGGCACCCGACACCATGTGAGAGACACCATCCCAGCCGGATCCGATGAGAGCGAAGGAGGAGAACCCGCCACCGACCGCTGCGCTTCCCTGATGGAATTCGAGCGCACCATCGCTTCGGACGACGAGCAGATCGGAGTGGCTGTCGTCGTTGAGGTCGGTATGCGTCAGATGCGTGCGCAAGCCCCACGCCGAGGTCACCGTGGTCGCGGGACGGAATCCCGCTCCCGTCCCCCCGAGGAAGTGGAGGTCGCCGTCGGGCGCTACGCCCAGGAGATCGGCCCGACCGTCGCGGTCGAAGTCGCCGCTCAGGATCCGCGGGGTGACGACGGTGCCGAGCCCGGGGAACTCCATCGGAAGAGTCGCACCGCGGGTGACGTTCGACAGGCAGGTGAAGCCGTTGTTGATCGCGGTGTAGACCGAGCCGTTGCGCCACACCTCGAAATGCAAGTGGTACGCGGTCGTGGCCCCCGTCTTCCCGACCACGCCGATCTGCTGCCCGCGGGTCACGGTGGTGCCGACGCCCTGCATGCCCGGGGATTCCATGTGCCCGTACCGGGTGACGTACCCGCCCGGATGCTGGATGTCGACGTAGTTGCCGTAGCCGCTGTTCGTGGTGCGGGTCTTGATCACGCCGTCGTACGCGGCCAGGATCGGGGTTCCGCCCTGGTTCGAGATGTCGATGCCGTCGTGCTTGCGGTAGTTGTCGCGGCAGCCGTCGCCGACCTTCGACTGGATGTTGCCCGAGGCGGGCACCACCATCTTCCCGTCGGTGGCCGCCGACGCGGATTCGCCTCCGGCGGCCGGGAGGAGCGAGCCGAGAGCGATCGCAAGAGCGGCGAGCGCGGCGATCCGGGCGAGGCGCGGGCGTGACGCTGCCTTCATGACACGTTGTTCCTCGTACTCGATCGGCCCCAGTGGACGAGGTGTCCTCCGAGGTCACGGTACCAGCACCGACCTTCCCCGTGTGAAGTGGGCGCGCGCCGTCGTCACCAGGCATCGCGGGGCGGGCCGGGAAGCCGTACATTTCACCTATGGGAAGACTTAAGTACGACGGTATTTCCGATCCGATCGTGATCGAGGACGAGACGCTGGCGCACCTCAAGATCGTCATCGCCACGAAGCTCCGCCGACAGGAGAGCTTCATGATGACCTGGATGCCGAAAGACGGGGGAGCCGACCGTCGCGCCACGGTGTGGATCCACCCCACCATCCCCCTGCAGTTCGGCTTCGACGAGGCTCAGGTGCCGGACATCGATCCCCGACGCGTGACCGAGATGATGCAGCACCTCAACGCGACCGGCGAGCTCGTGCTCGACCACGTGCTCGCCTCCGAGCGACCCCGCGGACGCTGACCCTCCCGCTACGCTGTGCCGGTGGACAACCCGACCTACATTCTGCTCGGACTGCTCGTGCTCGCGATCATCGTCGGTGCGCCGTTCCTGCGTCGGTGGGCGAACGGGAAGGCGTCCGCGGCGGGTGAACGGGCCGGACGCCGGTTCACCGCCACCCAGCTCGTGAAGGTCCTCACGGAGTTCGGCACGACACTCGTCGTACACGCACCCGAGAACACGACGCGCGAGATCATCGGCGAGGCCGTCGCCGCGAAGCCGAAAGACTTCTCGGTGCGCGACGACGGCGGCTACGGCATCCGCTTCGTCGAGCACGACGACACGACGCTGCGACTGGTGCCGGACCCTTCGGGGAGCCGGGTGCAGATCGAGACGTTCCGCGAGTACATGGGCTTCCCCCAGACGGCACCGTTCTGGACGGACCTGCGCGAGCGGATCGCGGCGGCCGCCGCGGCGCGCGGTGTGACGGTCACAGAGGGCCCGCATCTGGAGTTCCTGCGGGGTGGACTGCTCGATGCCAAGAACGCCCGCTGGACGCTCGACCGCTGACACTCCGGGTGCCCCGCTGATCCCTTCGACCCGGCAGCGGAGGGTGTTCGCGCGACCGCCGATGGGGTGTCCGACTCCCAGGCGACGTGACTAGGCTGAGGCGGTGTCAGCGACCGCCGGTACGGCCGGTCGACGTCCTGGCACCGGCCCACACGACATCCCTCGGTCCCCGCGACCTGCGCCAGAGAGGCTTCCCGCATGAGCGACAACACCGGAACCGCCGACCGTGACGACGACCGCTCCCCCGATTTCTTCGATCAGCTGATCGAACCGACGCCCTCCGGCTCGGTCGGCAACGGGGCGCCGGCCGCGTTCACGATCGGCTTCCGCGGCTACGACAAGGGCGAGGTCGACTCCGCACTCTCCGCCCTGCGCAATCAGCTGCAGCAGGCGAAGGCCGACCTCGCCGACGCCGAGGTGCGCCACGCCGACGCGCTCGACGCGTTGCGGTCGGAGGAGGGGTCGGCTCGCGACGAGCTCGAGGCCGAGCTCACCACGCTGAAGGCGCAGACCGCGACACTCGAGCAGCAGGTCGCCACCCTGACCTCGGAGCTCGTCGACGCCCCGGCGCCGGACGGGGAGGAGGCGCCGTCACGCCAGCAGTTCGAGGCCATCCTGCGGGTCGCCGAGGAGCAGGCCAACGTCCTCATCCAGAACGCCGCGGTGCAGGCCGACCGGCTGATGGCGGCCGCACGCGAAGAGGTCGCGTCGCAGCGTGCAGAAGCGGAGGCGGATGCCGCGCGCATCATCTCGCAGGCCGAACGCGACGCCGACCAGGTGCGGCTGAAGATGGACACCGAGTACACCGCTCACGAGGCGCGCATCGAACGCGAGTCGGCGCACGCGGCCGAGAAGGTGAACCAGGCCTCGCAGGAGGCCACCGCCATCCGCACCGAGGCCGAGAAGGGCGCAGCCGCGCTGCGTTCGCTCGTGACACGCGAGACCTCGCAGCTGCGCGCCGACGCCGAGCGCGACGTGCGCGAGATGAACGCGCGCGTGCTCGAGTTCGAGGAGACGCTCACCCGCCGTCAGGACGACGCTCAGCAGGAGTTCCTCGTGCTGCACAACCAGGCGGTCGCTCATGCCGAGCGCATCACGAACGATGCGAACGAGCAGGTCACTGCGTCGTTGGAGCACGCACAGCGCATCTCGGCGAAGGCCGACGACTACGAGCGGCTCATGCGATCGCAGGCGCAGTCGATCGAGGCCGACGCACAGGTGCGGGCCCGCGAGACGCTCGATCGCGCGCGGGTGAAGTCGCAGAAGATCGTCGACGCCGTCACCACCCACACGAACACGGTGCTGCGCGACGCCGAGGACCGCACCCGTCAGCTGCGGTGGCAGCAGCAGCAGCTCACGAGCTTCATGTCGGAGGTGCGCGAGATGATCCGCCCGGACGGCGTCTTCCCCACCGACGGCGATCAGCCCGCCACCGCATCCGTCGGCACCGGTATCGCCGTCGCAGACGGCGCCCCTGCCGAGGAGTTCCTCGGTGACGAGGTGCTCGACGACGAGGCGGCCGGCGACGGCCCGCTCGAGCGCATCACGATCGAGGTCGTCGAGAGCGACGACGACCCGCGCTGACGCGCAGCATACGAGAAAGGCCCGGACGCGATGTCCGGGCCTTTCTCGTATGGGGCCGTCGCTATGCGCGGCGCATCTGCGCCGCTGCCGGGCAGTCGAATGGGTCGCGGGCCGCGAGGCCGACCCGGTTGAGGTACTCGATGACGATCGCATAGGAGCGCAACAGGCTCGTCTCGGTGTACGGGATGTTGTGCGCCGCGCAGTAGTCGCGGACGATCCCGCGGGCCTTCGACAGGTGCAGACGCGACATGTTCGGGAAGAGGTGATGCTCGACCTGATGGTTGAGGCCACCCATCAGCCACGTCGCCCACCAGCCGCCGTTGACGTTGCGCGACGTGCGCACCTGCTTCGAGAAGAAGTCGAGGCGCGCGTCGGGCGCGATGACGGGCATGCCCTTGTGGTTCGGAGCGAACGACGCCCCCATGTACACGCCGAACACGGCGAGCTGCACACCCATGAAGGCGAAGGCCATTCCGAGGGGCAGGAAGAGGAAGACCGGCACGATGACCAGCGACAGTCGCGCAGCGATGAGCGACAACTCGATCCAGCGGCCCTTGACCTTCTTCTGCGTGATCAGGTGCTTCAGGCTGATGAAGTGCAGGTTCAGTCCTTCGAGCAGCAGCAGCGGGAAGAAGAGCCAGCCCTGGCGACGGGTGATCATGCGCACGAGGCCCCGCGACCGGGCGGCGTCGGTCTCGAGGAACGAGATGGTGTCGACGTCGATGTCGGGGTCCTTGCCGACCTGATTGGGGTTGCCGTGGTGACGCGTGTGCTTGGAGTCCCACCAGTGGTAGCTCATGCCCACCGCGCCGGCCGCCAGGATGCGCGCGAGGCGCAGGTTCGCCGGACCGGAGCTCAGGATCTGCCGGTGCGCCGCCTCATGAGCGAGGAAGGCGACCTGGGTGAAGAGAATGCCGAGGGCACCGGCCATGAGCAGCTGGAACCAGCTGTCGCCCAGCAGCACGAAGCCGGTGATGACACCGCCGAAACCGAGAGCGAGGCCGCCGGCGACGAGGGAGTAGAAGACGGGTGTGCGCTGCATCAACCCGGTCTCTTTGACGACCTGCTGCACGTCGCGATACGCGCGCGCCATCGGCGGGAAGTCGGCGTTGCCGGAATAGGTCTGCCGGATCGGTCCGAGAGTGGATGTCGTCTGGTCGAGCTGAGTGGTGGAGATGATGCACTCCTGCCGATCGGGAGCCCTTGAGCCATGGAAGCCAAGGGCGGATGCCGTTCGCTGACCTCAGGCTAACCCCGCCCACATACGACACGGGGCATACGAACCCCCTCCGGACCGGGGTCCGGAGGGGTCGCGTCGCGATCAGGCTCTGACGCGCCGCGGCCTGGGGCGGAAAACCGCGGTCCACGGGCGGAACCTGGGCATCTCGTGGGAGATCTCCAGGGCGCGCCGCGCCGCAGACAGCTCCGGGAACGCCCCGAGCTCTGCGCCGTGCGCATCGCGGACGAGGTGCGCGGAGCCGTCGTACTCGACGAATCCGGCGTACTCGCCGCCGCGGGTGGCGACGTGCACGTCGACGTCGGCCTGCTTCCAGGCCAGGGGATCGGACGGATGGATGATGGTCGTGCTCATGATGGTGCTCATTGCTTCGTGGCGGGCGCGCGAGCGCTCCGCAATCGAGGATCGGGGCGGATACCGCGCGCATCGATGCGCATGGTCCGGAATGGCCCTGATCAGTGGCGACGTGGGCGCCGAGAGGGGCGATGCACGCACGTTGCGTATTCAGTATAACAGAGCGGTCAGGGGCGGGGCCGGTCAGCCGACCCGCGCACCACCAGCACCACCACGATCGCCGCCACGATCCCCGCCGTCAGGCCGACGGGCACGGGAAGGACGGGGTCGAGCAGCACGAGCACCGCCCCTCCCGGCATCACGACGTCGATCACGCGATCTCCGGCGGGGCGGATGACCAGCCACCAGACGCAGAGCAGGAAGACCGCGATCGGTACCGTCACCGCGAACGACGCGGCGGTGCTCGACAGGGCGCTGTCACCGGTGAGCACGTCGAGCTCGGTCTCGATGCCCGAGGAGAATGCCGCGGCGGCCGCGAAGACGAAGTAGTGCAGGTACCCGTACCGCAGGGAGCGACCGAACGAGCCGACGGCCGTGTGGTGCTCGGGCCAGAAGTAGATCCACCACAGCGCGGCCGTCACGACGAGGGTGAGCACGGAGATCGAGAGGAAGGGCAGGAACGACTCCGCTTCGTGCAGGGCGTCGATGATCGCGTTGGCCGATGCCAGCAGGCTCTCGCCGAGCACGATCAACGTGAACAGCCCGTAGCGTTCCGTGATGTGGTGCGGATGCCACGGCGTGCGCACCTCGCGCTCCGCGACGATCGGGACCGACATCTCCATCATCGCGAAGACGACGAAGGCCCCGATCTGCACCGCGCCCGCCGGCAGGAGCAGGAACAAGATCCAGAGCACCTGCACCCCTGCGATTCCCGCGGCGTAGCGCAGGGTTGCGCGCCTCAGCCGTCCCGCTCCGCGCGAGGCCCGCAGCCACTGCGCGACCATCGCGATGCGCATCACGACGTAGCCCGCCACGACGATCCCGTACCTCCCGTGCTCGAAGGCGTCGGGGATCCCGGCCGCCAGCACCAGCACGCCGCCCATCTGCACGATGGTCGTCACGCGGTAGAGCCAGTCGTCGGTGTCGAAAGCGGTGGCGAACCAGGCGAAATTCATCCACGCCCACCAGATGGCGAAGAACAGCATCGCGAACGACGTGAGCCCGTGCAGCACGTGCCCGGCGCTGAACGCGTGGTGCAGCTGTGCCGACGCGATGCTGACGGCGACGACGAACACGAGATCGAAGAACAACTCGAGCGAACTCGCCACCCGATGCGGCTGTCGCGCATCTCGAGGGATCATGCGGGTGAGGCCGCGCCGTGCGGGGGCGCTGTTCGATGTCACCGCGCCAGATTAGACCCGGTGGCGGCGTGCGCCGCGCTCGGCGATGACCGCGGCGCGCGGCGCGCCGATCACACCTTCCCTGCGTCGCCGCGGTGGGCTATGCTGACGACGTCTGCAGCTCTCGCTGTACGCATCCGCCGTGTGGGACGGAGGATGCAGCGACCGTGATGTGGGATCACGGACGAACGCGAGGCCCGAGGGGTCGGGTATGCAGACGAACCCGTGAGCGTGGGGCTCGCGGATCTGGGGAATCTGGGGAAACAATGGCGCACTGGGGATATCTGCGTACATTCATGGCTCAAGGGGCCACGGCATGACCTCCGTAGAGGATGCCGTCGGCATCGCTCGCGCAGGTTCGGCATTCGTGCCGGTCGCCGCCGCTCCACGAGCCGCAATGCCGGTGCCGCGTCCGGTGGTCTCACCGCGCGTCTCCGCAACGCTGGAACGCCGCCGTCAGTGGGAACGGCGATATCGGATGCGACTGCGGACGACGGATGCGGCTGCCATCCTGCTCGCCGTCGCGCTGACGGCGGCGATCCAGCTGACCCGAGGCGAAGCCTCCGTGCAGGTACTCGTCGCGAGCCTGCCCCTCGCCGGGCTGTGGTTCGTGATGCTCGGCGCTCTGCACACCAGAGACGCGGCGCTGTTCCGCGCCAGTGCCACGGAGTACCGCGGCGTCGCGCACGCGAGCGGCCTGGCCTTCGGACTGGTCGCGTTCGTCGCGGTGATCCTCGAATGGCAATCGATGCGCCTCGTGCTGCTCGTCGGATTCCCGTTCGGCCTGCTGCTGCTTCTCCTGACGCGGTGGGTGTGGCGGCACTGGCTGGTCGCCGAGCGCCGGGAGGGGCGCTTCGCCTCCCGCACGCTCGTCGTCGGCGACCGCCGTGCCGTCGACTACGTCATCCGCACGCTGCATCCGATCGGGGCGTCGGGGTATCAGGTAGTGGGAGCGACGCTGCTCGACGGCAACGCGCGCGACATCGAGGTGGACGGCATCCGCTTCCCGGTGCTGGGCAACTCGCGCACCGTGGCCACGGTCGCCAGCGAGCTCGGTGCCGACACGATCATCGTGGCGAGCCACCCGGAGGGCGAAGAGGACTTCGTCAAACAGCTGAGCTGGCAGCTCGAAGGCGCCGCCGCCGAACTCGTGCTCTCGAGCCGCCTGACCGATGTGGCCGGGCCGCGCATCTCGTTCGCGCCGGTCGAAGGTCTGCCGCTGATCCAGGTGCAGATCCCGACGTACGAAGGCGGCAAGCACGTGATGAAGCGGGCACTCGACGTCATCGTCTCGGCAATCGCTCTCGTGCCGATCGGCCTGGTCCTGCCGGCGCTCGCTCTCGCCATCAAGCTCGATTCCCGCGGGCCGGTGTTCTTCCACCAGGAGCGCGTCGGCCGCGACGGCCGGAGCTTCCGGATGGTCAAGCTCCGCTCGATGACGACGGATGCCGAGGCGCAGCTCGCCGCGCTGCAGGCGCAGAACGAAGGCTCGGGCCTGCTGTTCAAGATGAAGGCCGACCCCCGCGTGACTCGGGTGGGTCGCGTGCTGCGCAAACTCTCGCTCGACGAGCTGCCGCAGTTCTGGAACGTCCTGATCGGCGACATGAGCGTCGTGGGTCCTCGTCCGCCGCTGCCCAGCGAGGTCACCGCATACGACGGCACGGTGTTCCGTCGGCTGTACATCAAGCCCGGCATCACCGGCCTGTGGCAGATCTCCGGGCGCAGCGACCTGTCGTGGGACGAGAGCGTGCGACTCGACCTGCGCTACGTCGAGAACTGGTCGGTCATGAACGACCTGCAGATCATGTGGCGCACGGCCAAGGTCATGGTGCAGCCGAGCGGAGCCTACTGACAACGAGAGGGGGGGGGGCCCCCCCCCCCCGGGGGCCCCCCCCCCCTCTCGTTGTCGTCGGCGGTCAGTCGCGAGCGTTGACCCACGAATCGAGTCCCGCCTTCGCGAAGGCATCCACCATGCCCGCACCGTTGTCGATGCGCATGTCGCAGGACGAGTTGCCCGATCCGGCATCGAATCGCACGAGAGCCTTGATGTTCGGGTACCGCTGGAGAACCGAGGGGATGTCCTTATAGAACTGCGTCGAACGTCCCGGGTTGGCCTCGTCGAACTCGGTGCCGTACTCCATCAGAATCTGGGGCTTGTCGCCCCAGCCGTTCTCCACCATGAAGTCGTGCGGCCCTCGCACCTCGTTCTCGAAGGTGGTCCAGTTGCTGCCGTTGCACGTATAGAAGTTGTACGGGTCGAAGCCGACCCAGTCGACGTACGCGTCACCGGGGTAGCCGGACGCGATCTTGTCGTCGTTGCCCGCGCCCAGGTACCCAGTCGAGACCCATAGCCAGGCGACATTCGACACGCCCTTCGCCTCGAACCGGTCGTGCACGCGCTGGTAGGCGTCGATGTACTCGGCCATCGTGCCCTTATCGAAGCGGTCGAACTCGGGATCGAACGCGATCATCACCGGCTCACCGAAGGCCTTCACCCGGTCGGCGGCGGAGTCGATGTACTCATCCCAGTCTCCGCGCGCGATAGCCGACCAGCGGATATCGGTGTTGCTGCTCGCCACCCGCGCCTGCCACGCGAAGAGGAGCGTTCGGTCCTGACCGAGCGTCTGCTCGTGCGAGTCGGGGAAGAGGCCCTGATGGGTGCTCTTCGAGAAGTCGTGATAGCGGAGCGTGACGTCGAACTGGCGTCCGACGCGGTCTTCGAGATCGGTGATGGCCGACGTGAGCGTGTCTCCCTTGATCGTGTAGGCACCCCAGAGCGCGCCGCACGCGGGAGCGAGGTAACCCTGCGCACCGCACTCGTCGCCGGCTCCTGGTTGCTCGCCCGGTACGGGCTCGGGAGCGGGAACCGGGTTCGGAGCGGGAACCGGGTTCGGAGCGGGCGCCGCTTCGCTCGTCGCGGTCAGTTCCGCATCGAAACTCACCGTGGGCGTGGCCCGCCAGTTCAGATGCGTCGACGCCGCGATGACGTTCTCGCCGACGTGCAGCGCGGATGCGGGAATGGTGACCGTACGCAGGCGTGACGCCACAGTGGCGTTCGGCGCCTTCGTGGCGTATGTCTTCGCCGAGAGCGTGCCACCGGGGAGATTCACCCGGCTGACCTCGACGCCGTTGACGTAGATCACGGCTCCGTCGTCCGCACGGAAGGACAGCTCGACGTCCGAGAGCCGAACTCCGTCGGGAACCGTGAAGTCGGTCCGGAACTGGATGCTGAGGGGCTTGCGGGTGGCGCCGGCTTCGGGTGCAGTCTGAGTCCGCGCATCCGGCCCCCACCCCAGCGGAGCGTTTCCGCTGTTCCACGCGGAGTCGTCGAACGTCGGCGACTGCCATTCGTCCGCCCACGCGTCAGCGGAGTAGTTCCATTGCCATTCGGAGCCGCTCGGGATGAGCGTGAGCGGTCCCGTCGTGGCCGCTGCAGCCGATTGCGTCGACGCCGCTACGGGTGCGGCTGACGAAGCGGAGGCCGCGGCGGCGGGCGACGCGGACAGGGCCGCGCCGATCAACACCGTGGAGGCGATGACGGCGGATGATGTCGTGATGACTTTTCGGAGCGCGCGAAAGCGGCTTCTGCGGTCTGTCAAGAGGGGTCCTCAGTGTGGGTAGACGGTCTCATCGATTCGCGGAGTGCGATCTCGACGCGAGCGCCACGCCCCCCTCCGGGCCTGACTGGGCGATCGTTCCGGAGAGTCAAACATAGGAATATCGATCTTGCAACTTTCCGTGTGCGCCGCCCTGCAACTTGTCAACCGCGCCACCCGAACTGTCAGCGGAGTCAGGCGCCTGCCACCCGCGCCATCGAATCTGTCAGTCGCTCGGCGCGTCGCGCAACGCGTCGGGCATCCGCCGCCGTAGCTTGGCGCCGAGCACGTACCCGAAGTACGCATTGTCAGGCTCACGATCCTCGACCACGAGAGACCTCGAACGGTGATCCTGACAACCTTCGCGCCATCCCAGCACAGTGACGCGGAACTCGCGGCAGTGACCGTCGAGGTGAAGTATGACGGCCGGGTGTGTGACATCGACGCCGAGCAGCTGAGTGGACTCGAGTTGTCGTGCATCGCTCCGATCCGGCTCTCCAAGGCGTACCCGGGGCGGCAGAACTACGCAGGCTTCTACTAATCAGCGACGACGCGGTCGATCTCGTATGGGCGGTGCGGTCGAGCGTTGTCATCGACTGGGACCAGAAGGAGAGCGTCAGTGCAGCGATGCGCTCCAAGGTGCGGCGACTGCTTGCGCGGTACGATTATCCACCCGATGCAGAGGCGAGGGCTATCGAGCTGGTTATCGAGCAGGCCGAACTCTTCGCGAACGGTGAGGTGCCGACGTGAGACCGTGGAGAGTTGATGCGATTCCGGCACCGGACACACGGTACGGCGCCGGACATTCCCGGCAGGTGGGGGCAGAGAGTTGAGCGGTGCGTTTGGTCCGATGAAGCTCGACTTCAGTAGCTTCTACAAGTTCGTCGCCTCTGGGGCTCGTACTACTGGCGTCGTCCGTGGTGGTCCCCTGGTTCGTGCTGCGCACGGCGGCTCCCGACGCCCCCGCTGGTACGTCCGCTGCCGCGGTTGTCGATCTAGCGCTCAATGAGCGTGCCGACCAGTATCGACTGATACTGCAGGTCTAACCATGGGTGTCGCTCGCCCTGTTCGTCCTCGGTTGCGGACTCACAGCCTACGGACTTATCGCGTGGCGGGGTCGTCAGAAGAAGCAAGACGCGGATGAAGACGAAGTCTACCGTCAACGCCGAGAACTGGGGAAGACGACACAGGCGTCGGATGATGACCGCGAGAAGAAGCTCGACCGCGAGGCGTTGGACGAGGATACGGCGTCGGAAGCTGCAGCGGCTGACGTCGACCCTCCACTTCGTAGCGACCCGCTCGCGATGCAACCTGTCGTCGAGAGACCGGCCGCAGACGAGAAGTATCGGTCGCGTCGTCAATTCATCAAAGAAGCCGAGGGTCACCTGGGTGGCTTGCTAGGCGATGCATTCGCAGACACCCATCTGGTCGAAAAGGGCGTTCGTATCGGGGCGGATTCCTCGATTCTTGATCTGGTTGCTCGGGCCAAGGATCCCTCTCGTTGGTCGAGCTTCGCGATAGAAATTCGACTTGTGACGGGTTCGATCTCAACGGCAATGAGACTGCGTGATTCGATGCTTTCAGTGGCGATTGCAGCGCGCGATGTCCCCGAGGGCCAGATTCAAGTCGCGCAAGTGGGGCGACCGCCTGTGGCGAAATCTGTCTCGTTGTGTTTCGTCATCGTCGCTGATGAAGAGTCCTCAAGTTCGGGCTCTATCGGGGCCCCGG
This sequence comes from Microbacteriaceae bacterium PS02344, assembly GCA_029959905.1. Lineage (GTDB taxonomy): Bacteria > Actinomycetota > Actinomycetes > Actinomycetales > Microbacteriaceae > Microbacterium. The sequence goes on along the minus strand of JASCNZ010000018.1, from coordinate 31,452 downwards.
CACGGATAGGGTTCGACGACTTCGGGCGTCGTGCCGAGCGGGTAGTTCGGATTGTGAATACTGTGCTCGCTCGCAAAGTCGGGGTGATCGTGGTTGCTCAGTCGCGGTTCGCGGACGTTTCGACTCAATGGTTGCGGCAGTCCGTGCTCGAGGTGATGCGACGTCCTGAAAGTATTGCGATGAAAGACAAGTGAGGCCTGAGCGACGGTCAAGGTCTCGCCCTCGCCAGACCGACAATGACGAGTCTGGTATCAGCTCGCGTCGATCTCGCGGAGCCCGAGTACTTTGGCGAGCGTTATGCGGATGGTGAACTCCGGCTCCCAGACGAGGGCGACAAGATCGTCGTACTTGGCGTCGGCGCGTAGCAAGTCCTCGACGTCGCCTTCGAAGGCGTAGTGCGGGGCCGCCAGGGCAAGCGCCCGGTCGCGAAACCGATCAAACTCGGCGCGCGATGGGAAGAATACAGAAAACCTCCCATCGGTCCGCTCGCCCACCGAAACCCCCCACTCAGCCTTCAGCATGTCAAGGATTTCTGGAACTGCGTCGACGTTGAGACGTTCCTCAAAGAGCGTCTCGCTGTGAGGCGCAGGCGGCGCGTCCGTCAGAGTGGTACGGGACCAGTTGATGCTCAACTGCTTCTCGAAGGTTATTTGGTCGAGGTCTTTCGGGTCGATCTCGAGTCCTTCGGCGGTGAGATATCGGCGCGCGCTGCGCGCTATCCACACGATTGGCGCGTCCACGAGGTCGTATTTGACTGAACCGGAGCCCGCGCCCGGCTTATCTGCGACGATCTCTCGGGCACTGCTCAAGAGCTCGTCGCAGTGGTAGTCCATACAGAATCGAAAGTAATGGGCCGCGAGAGCTGGCGCCCAGTCCCAGAGCGAATCCGGAGGGAGCGGGAATCGGGCTTGCAACTTTTCGAACTCCTGAAGCTGTGCAGCCTTGCCTGGCAGCGCCAGCGACTCGAATTGAGCTTCGTCCCAAACCGCTCTCATCTCGTTCTCGAACTTCGCCTTGCACGCCCTGTACAGCCGAGAGTGGATACAGAGATTGAGGAGTTCGGGGCTCGCGCTGAAACTCACTTCGCAGTGGTAGTTCCAGTCGTATGCCGGTTCGTCGTCTGAGGATCGCTCGAAGACGTACTTGGCAGATAAGACATCTCTTGCCGCCTGAGCGAGCACTCGCTCACTGGCAAGACTGTGTCCGCCGCTGGGCGTGCTCGCGGTCCGCAGATGCTTCACGATGACGTCTATTTGGGAACGCACTTGTCGGCGGATTAGTTCCACCGTGTCGCGTGCCGCGCGGATGTCGATGCGCTGCGTGTCGTCTTGCAGGGTCATCCGCTCGACCAGGTCATCTAGCGCAGAGAGAAACGGGTGTACGTCGCGAACACGCAAATGGCGCGCACCGCGAGCGTTCTGCTTCGTAAACATTTCGGTTGCGATCAGGCCGAGTGCGAAGACGTCCGCAGGTGCCCCGATGCCACTTGGGTGCTTCTTGGCCATCTGCTCGGGCGCCTGATAGTTGCGGTTTGCGAGTACTTCGTGCTGCCTTGTCAGGGAGGAGTTCTTGAAGTGCGCGATTCCGAAGTCTGCGATAACCAAGTGACGATTGACTGTGTCAACAAGGATGTTCTCAGGCTTGATGTCACGATGCACTACACCCTCACCATGCACATACATCAAGCCCTCGCACAGCTGCGCGATGTAGTCGAGCAGCACGTCGTCAGCGAGCTCCGAGGCAATGACCTGGCGCAGGCTGGTCGGGTACAAATCCATGACGTAGTAGAAGTTGGAATCGTCCTCGGCCCAGGCGTGAACCTTCACGACATGCGGGTGCTCGGATTCAATCCCAAATCGAATCTCATTGCGAAACCGCTCATTGCGCTTAGCTGATCCGCCGAGCTTCTCGATCTGTTTGAGCGCGTAAGGGCGACCGTCGGCGCTAGAGCGCACCCGCCACACCTTTGAGGCGCCACCCTGGCCGAGCATCGACTCCACCGTGTAGGACGTGCCGTCGACTTCGCACACATCGTTCTTCTTCACCGAGGTCAACGGTAGCTCAGCCGAGTTGGCACGCATGGCCGTTCCGTCGATGAGGCATGTGCCTTCAACCAATGACAAGTTCTTTGGCTGCGGCGGTGTCTTGGACCCAGGAGCCATCTCGCAGATTCCCGCGAAACGTCCAGCGATCGCGATGCCAAAGTGCGTGTCGTCGAACTTTCCGGTCACGGAACGATCACGGCACCGTCAGGGCGAGACGTCCCGCCGGGAGGCTTTCCCCCGGCGGGAAACTGTCCCCTCAGCGTGGGGAACGACCCTGCTTTCATCGTGTTGGTGCGATCGGGTCAGGCCCACGACGACCGGCGTCTCCCGTCCATCCAGGGCCTCCCAGGCCGCTGCGACGTCGGCGAGACGGGAGTGCTCACCGACGAGGAGCGTCACGACATCGGCCCGACCCGCCAGCCGCGCGAACGCACCGAGGGAGTGGGCACCAGAGGAGTCGACCACGCGGGGGGTCTCGTCATCGGCTATGCGGTTCGGCCGAGGGTCGGCCTCACGGCCCGCATCCGCATCAGCAGCGGGCGGCGCGGCGGTGTCATGAGGTTCGCGTGGACCTCCCCACGGGTCCGCCGCGGCGAGCGCCCCGGCCGTCGTGACGGCCTCGAGAGCCTCCTCCAGTCGCGCAGCCGCGAGCGAGGATCCCGGCGCGCCGATCTCGCGGATCAGCACGCGCGGCGACTGCATCCCCGACGACGCCTCCACCACCCGGTCGGCGAGGTCCACCCAGAACGCCGGACTATCCGACGCATCGACCACGGGCGCCTCACCGACCACACGCACGAGGCGGTCGGCTGAGCGCACCCGCGAGTCGGTCCGTTCGCGCAACAACGCCGCCGCGACACCGAGGAGCACGCCACCGACGAGCCCTCCCGCGAGGGACACCATGAGCCCCGGCGTCGCGGCACTGGACGGCACCTCAGCCTCCCCGATGATGCGACCGGGCTCGGAGGTCGTCAGCAACAAGCTCAGGCGCTGCTGCTGCAGCGTCTGGACGAGGTTGATGGTCGCGGCATCCTGCGAACGTCCCTGCAGCTCGACGAGCTGCGCGTCGATCTTCTCGAGGTAGCCGTTCACGACCGTGTCAGCACCCTCGCGCCGGAACTCGAGGTATGCCTCGCTGAGAGCGTCGGCTGCGCGCGCGGCCTCGGTCGGCGAATCAGCACTCACCGTCACCTGCAGCACTTGAGACCCCGAGGGGGCAGCCACATCGACCTGCGAGAGCAGGAACGACCCCGGGTTCAGCGTCACGCCGAGCGCCTCGGAGGCCCGCTGTGCGACCTCTCGCGATCCCAGGATCTCCTGCTCGGTGCGGATGTTGACTTCCTCCTTGGTCCCGGTGAAGGGGTTGGACACCCCCGCCGAGACCACGAGGCTCGTCGTCGCCGAATAGCGAGGCGGTGTGGCCACCCACAGGGCTATCCCGCCCAACACCCCGATCAGGGCGCACATCGCAATCACCCGCCATCTGCGACGCAACACCTCCACAATGAGCGCGAAAGTCATCGATTACCCTCCCCCGAGCCGGCGTCCGACGCCGACTCCCCTGTCATGATTGTCGACCATCCACAGCCGATCCGGTCACCCGTTCGTCCAACTGGTCGAGAAGTCGTGCCGACCGTTGGCGGTCGACCTTGCGCACGAAGAATGCCTCGGAACGATCGATACGCTCGCGATCGGCGTCGGTCAGCACCTTCGGGTGCCCGAAGCCGTCGCTGTCGAAGTCGATGTACCGTGCGTTCGAATTGACGAAGTTGAAGCGTCCGTCACTGAGGAGGATGCTCTGGAAGAACACCTCGTCGACGGCGAGGCTCGTGCGCCCCCACCGCATGATGTCCGGACGCGAGTCGACAGTCCGCAGGACGTGCCGCACGGCGCGTCGCGAGATCGTGAACCACGCCGAACCTCCGTGCACCGTCAGCCCCCGCGGGAGGCGAGGGCGGCGAAACGCGATCCTGAACGTGCCGTAGGCGATATTCATGCGGATGATCGGCTGCAGGTAGTTGACGCCGTGCACCCAGTGCCACCGACGTCGCGACGACGCGCTGAGCGGCCAGAGGATCCACCACCGATAGAGGTACCGCTGGCGGGCCTCGTGCATCGACCAATCACTGCTCTGCGGATCGAGCGCGGAGTGGTGGTGAAGGAAGCCGTCGCCGGCGTTTGCGAGAGCGTCGAGGAACTCCGCCACGGGGCGCGCGGGGTAGTCCATTCCGGAGAGCACGGTGACGTGGTCGGCGCCGCCGTCGGCCTCGACCAGACGGAACAACGAGAGGATGCGCTCGATCTGCGTGAAGTCGCCGCGGCCGCCGGTCTCGCGGATCACGGTGCACCGGGGGCCTTCGAGGGATTCCACCCCAGCCTCGCCGGCGATGTCGTGGCTGACGTACACCCGCACGTCGTGGGCGCCCGCCAGCAACCGGTCGATCAGTCGGGAGAGCTGGGGGACATCGGCGTGGCTCGTGATCACGAACGCCGCCCGCATGGTCGTCTCAGGCATGCGCACCTCCTCGGCGTCCGTCACCGCGCCGCAGCACCGATAGCAGGACGACGCCGTATACAGCGAGCACCGCGCCGAGTCCCGTCAGACGCGCGAATGTCGACGCGTCTGCGAACGCCGCGCTGACCGCGAGGGCCCCGCCGAGCACCATCAGCACGGGCAGCGCGCCGGAGCGCACGACCTCGCGGGCATCCGCCCTCACCCCGATGGCTCGGTGCACCTGGATGCCCGCCAGCAGCGTGTCGACGACGACTCCCGCCGCGTAGGCCACAGCGGCGCCGACGATGCCCCACATCGGCACGAGGACGAGACACAGGACGACCAGCACCGTCAGCTGCACCGCCTTGTTCATCAGCTGACTCGTGCTACGGCCGGCCATCAGGAGCACCGTCTGCAGGGCACCGCCGGTGTTGCGCAGCCCCATGGCGACGGCGAGCACGACCAGCGCGGTCGCCCCCTCGCGGAACTGCTCACCGAAAAGCCCGAGGAGGTCGCGTGCGAAGACCGCGATTGCGATGTAGAACGGCCAGGACGAGAGGATCAGCAGGCTCGTCACTCGGTGGAACAGTGATCGCGCTTCCCCGGTGCGGCCCTGGGCGACGGCGGAGCTCATACGCGGCCCCAGGACGATCCGCATCGCCGCCTCGAGCATGGAGCCCGCCTGGACGATCCGGGTGACCACACCGTACACGCCGCCGGCAGCCGGCCCCAGGAGCGCGATGACGATGAGCACGTCAGCCCAGTCGAGCGCACGCTCGAGGATCACGGCGCCGCCGCGCGGTAACGAGAACGCCCAGAACGCGCGGCGTTGTGCGACCGACTCCACCCGGTCGAGGACAACGGGCACGGGGGCGTCCCGGGAGATCTGTCGACGGAGGGCGAAGGCCGCGAGCGCGGCGGCGAGAAGCAGAGGCGCGGCCCACGCCCACACGGCGGCCCACGCCGAGCCGATCCAGACCACAGCGAGAGCGACGGCCCCCAGGCGCAGGACCGGGATGAGGAGGTTCTGGATGAGCGTGTAGGTCGAAATTCGTCCGAGACCTCGCGACCCCCCGAGAAGCACCCCGATCAGGGCTCCGGGCGCCAGAGCCAGGGCGAGAACCCGCAACGTGTCGACGCCGTCCGCGTCGAGCCCCATCCAGGAGCCGAGCACGGGCGCCGCGGCGAGCGTCGCACCACCCACGAGCACACCGACCCCGAGCACGGGAAGCACGGCCGTTCGAACGGTTGGCCGCAGCAGCCGGTGCTCTCCGAGGGATTTCTGACGCGACAGCGCTCGCATGAGCCCGGTGTCGGCGCCGAGCCCGACCACGCTCGTCGCGATCATGAACCAGGACGTGAGTTGGAAGAACTCCCCTGTCGCGGTGGCGCCGAGACCGGAGCCGATCATCCACGTGACGACGAACGCGAGCGCGGCGTTGACCGTGATGCCACCGAAAGTGAGGAGCGACTCCCGACCGAGCCGTTTAGGGTCGGACACGCGGGAACACCTCCTCCCGATCGACGCTGGCCCGGCTGAGTACAGCAGCGGCGAGGAGGAGGATCAGACACTGCGTCACGGCCAGCCCGTAGAACCAGATCGTGACCCCGACGGTGACCATCAGACCCTGCATGACGAACGCCGCGCCGCTGCGCAGGTGTCGACTGGCGACGAGAACCCGCGCGAGGAAAGCGAGGAAGAGCACCAGCCCGACGAAGCCGTAGCAGAACATCAGAGTCCAGGCGTACCCCTGGGTGCCGAGCGAGATGCCGATCGACGCATCCATGGCGGGGGTCGCCCATCCCACGAGGGGAGACTCCAGGACGCGCTCGATCGTCGCCTGATAGATGGTGCTTCGCCCCGTCGTCGTGTCGGAATACTCCTGCCGTCCGGCGATCGCCGCGAAGACGCCGAGCCACGCGAGCACGATCGCTCCCGCCGCGAGCACCGCGGCCATGGCCGCTCCCGCACGCAACATCCCCGCCGCGAGGAACCGAAAGCACATGAAGACCAGGAAGGCGCCGAGGGCGATGAACATGCCGCGATTGCTGGTCTGCGCCGCCGGGTAGAGCGAGCCCACGAGCGCCACTGCGAGGAGTGTACGCACGCTGCGACGGCGGAGGCGCGTCCAGACGAGCGCCATCACGGGGGTGAGCAAGGCATACGCCATCCCCCAGGAGTTGGTGTACGGGAAAGGCGCGGCGGGGCGCACGAACGGCTCCTCGGCACCCCACGGCTGCTGCACTTCGGCGAGCCGAGGCAGTACCAGTTCGCGCACGAGCTCGTTGCTGAGCAGCGATCCAGGCAGCACCTGCGCGAGCGGTGTGGAGATGCGCACGTCGGGGAAGACGGTCGCAAGCGCACCGAGCACGACGACTGTGCCCCAGATCACGGCGAATCCCCCGAAGACCTTGGCCGGTGTGATGCGCTCCCGCGCGTTCACGTAGTAAAGGAAGGCGATCCCGACCGCGAACAGATCCACGGTGCGCTGGAAGAATCCGACCGCCTGCATGAACCCGCTCAGCGAGACGGCGCAGACGACCACCCACCCGAGGAAGGCACCCCAGACGAGCACGCCGGGCGTGGCCCTGAGCCGCCCACGCAGGAGCAGGAACGCCGCCATGAGCGACCCGAAGGCGATCGGCGCGAAGAGGGAGAAGCCGGTGACCCAGTAGAGCGGGAAACCGTAGATCCACGCAAGCAACGGCCATCCGGGCAGCACCGGCGCCCCGGCCGGAAGGACGGCTCGGGGCGTAGGTGAGTACCGCGTGCGAACAACGGTGGACGGCGCGTTCACGTCCCGGAAAGCGGCGCGAGCACGCCGGTCAGTTCGAAACGGGTCTTCGGCGCGCCCGGGTTCGCAGCGTGAACCTCGACCGCGACCACGTTGCGACCCGGCGTGAGAACGGCGGGCGGCACAGTCACCGTGACCGGCACGGTCGCCTTCGCCCCGCCCTTCGCGCGCGCAGGCGTACCGGCGGACACGTCGCCCTCGGGCATGTCGAGACGACCGACCTCCACGCCGTTGACGTACACGACGGCTCCGCCGTCGACCTGCGGGGTGAGGAGGACCGGCCGCCCGCCCCCTCCCCCGCCGCCGAGGTCGATGCTCGTGCGGAGGTAGGTGGTCGGCGACGCGGGCGCGTCGTTCCCGATGACCGTGCCGGCGGCGCCCCGCGCGAGGGCGGCGCCTCGGAGGAACGGCGCAGTGCCGGTCGCCCACGTCGAGTCGTCGAACGTTGCGCTCGTCCACTGGGCACCCGGATCGACGTGAGAGCTGAGCGACCAGACGGCCTCGGCCGACAGCACGGAGGTCGGCGACGGGGTGGGCTCGGCGGGAGCCACCGGTGCCGGAGCCGGAGCGGGAACCGGAGCCGGAACGGGAGTTACCGGTGCCGGAGCGGGAACCGGAGCGGGTGCCGGAGCGGGTGCCGGCACATCCGGCGCCGACTCCACGGCCATCGTGTTGTCGACCTGTCTCCGCTGCTGAGCACCTCCCGTCAGCGGATTCGCGGTCGCCACGAGCTCGAAACTGTGGCTCGGGGTGGAGCGGTAATTGGAGTGCACCTCCACGCTCACACTGTTCTGACCGACGCGTAGCAGAGACAACGGCACCTGGTACACCACGGGATTCGCGAGCGCGTTCGCCGCGCTCACCGCCGAGGTGGCGTACGTGGTGTGTCCGACCGGGCCCGCGGGCAGGTTCGTGCGTCCGACCTCCGTACCGTTCACGAGCACCCGGATGCCGTCATCCGCCCGCGTCGTGATGACGAACGAGCCGAGACCCGACACGTTGTCGAGTGTGAACAGCTTCCGGTAATACGAGGAGATCGGCCTCGTCGCGGACGCCTCGAGGGTCGTGCCGAGGCTTGCCTGCCCCCACCCGATCGGCGCTGCGCCACTGGGCCAGCCCGATGAGTCGAATCCGTCCTCCGCCCATGCCGCCGCTGGAGCGTCGGTCCCGAAGTAGTAGGACCACTGCGATCCCGCCGCGACGACGTCTACCGGCACGGGCTCCGGCTCAGGCTCGGGCTCGGGTTCCGGCTGGGCACCCAGGGTGAGCACGCCGGTCAGCTCGAAGCTGTGACTGGGGGTCGAACGATAGTTGGAGTGCACCTCCGCCGTGACGACATTGCTGCCGCTCTTCAGGAGCGAGCCAGGAACGGTGAACGTGACCGGGTTCGCGACCGCGTTGGACGCGGTGACGGCCGAGCTCGCGTACGTGGTGAAACCGATGGGCCCGGCCGGCATGTTCGCCCGACCGACCTCGGCGCCGTTGACGTAGACGACGATGCCGTCATCCGCCCTGGTCGTGAGAGTGAGCGCCTGCACACCCGCGGCATCCTGGACGTCGAACGTCCGGTGGTAGTACGACGCAATCGGCCGGGTGCCGTCGATCGTGAGCGTGGTGCCGAGCGACGCCTGCCCCCAACCGAGCGGTGCCGCGCCCGTCTGCCACGACGACACATCCGCATCGGTCTGCTGCCATCCGACCGCGGGCGCGGTCGCCGAGAATCGGTATGACCAGGTCGCCCCGGCCGAGAGCACGTCGACAGGCTGCGCCAGCACCGTGGGAGTCACCACCGCTGTGGTGGCGGATCGATTGCCGGCCGCATCGATGGCGCGGACGAAGTAGCGCGTGCCGGGTGCGGCGGCCGGGACGGAGTAATTCGTCTGAACGGTCGTCGCGATGGTCCGGTCGTTCCGCAACACCTCGTAGCTCGCCCCCTCCACCGCGTTCCAGGTGAGGGTGTCGGTACCGGCGGCGTGCGAGGCGGTCAGCTGCCCCGGGGTGGCCGGAGCCGTCGCATCGCGCGGGCTGAACCGGGCGAAGGCTCCGGTCCATCGATTCGTGGCGTCGGCCTGTCGCACGTGAGTGATGTCACCCCCGAGCCACAGGGTGCCGTCAGCTCCTTGCTCGATCGCCCACACGCCGTAGCCGACGCGAAGCGTCAGATTCGGATTGAAGTCCGCGGCGAACGCGCCGTCCGCCGCGTTCCAGAAACCAGCCTGATCGATGTGCTCCACCCGGTAGAAGTTCGTCGGCGTCGGCCAGGTGAGAGCGCCCTGGTACACGTTCTCGGAGCAGTGGCATCCGGCCACGAGGTAGCCGTTCCAGGTGTTGATCGCTTGGAAGTCCCCGCCGTTCTGTGTGATGTTGCTGGTGTCGAGGGTCATCGTGTCGCGGTTGTAGCTGAACAGCATGTGCTCAGAGCCGCCCAGCCATACCCGGTCGCCGATCTCCTTGACCGCCTGCTGATAGCCGGTGCGATTGTTGTCGCGGTTCGAGAACTTCGGCGTCCAGGGGATGACCGAGGCGTCGCTCACGAGGTACGCCCCGCCCCGCTCGGTGACCGTGTCCCAGTTGCTGAGCCCGAAGTACCCTGCGGCGTACACTCGGTCGCCGCGTGCCGACGCGTCGACCGAAACAACGGTGCCGTCGAGCAGCGGGTTCCATGCGTCGGGCGCGAGGGTCGCGACGTTCAACCTGCCGAGGTTGCGCATGTACACCTCGCGAGTGACACCGCTGCCCGTCGCGTGCGTGAACCGGCCGCCCACGTAGAGGTAGCCGTCCTGCACGTCGAGCGTCCGGATCAGCGGCGCCGTGCCTCCCGTGTAGTTGATCATGCGGGTCGTGACGGACGGGTCGATGGCGCCGGTGGTCGGGTCGAGTACGGCGAACGCGGGAGCCGCGACACCGTTGACCGTCGTGAACGCCCCTCCGATGGCGAGACGGCCGTCCGGCAGGGCGGCGAGCGCCTTCACCTGGTTGTTCAGCTTCGGACGGAAAGTCGAGATCCACTCCCCCGTCGATGCGTCGAATGCGGCGATGTAGCTCTGCTCGATCTGACCGCTGCCGGCCGCGGTTCGCTGCACGTAGCGGAAGTTGCCGCCGACGTACATGACTCCGTTGATCTGCGCGAAATCGGAGACCTCGGTGTTGAGCTCGCCCGAACCGGCTGCTCCGAGGCCGGACACCCCCCACGGGTTCGTCGCCGCGTAGCTCGATGCGGTCGCCGCAACGGTCGTCTGCGGCAGACCCGCGTCCGGGATGGGAGTGGCGAAGACGTCGGCGCTCATCAGCCGGGGTCGCAGGAACACCTGCGTGAACGGGCGCGGATAGGGCGACGCCGTGTCGACCTGCCAGACATACGAGGACGGGTCGGGGTTGCCGCGCGCGCTGGACCCGAACTGGAACCCGCGCTCCCAACCGCGGGTGCCGCTGCCCACATTGGTCTCGACCCGGCGGTAGGTGCTGTCGCGACCGAAGCTGCCAGTCGTGCCGCCCGTGCCGGTCTCACCGTTGAACGAGTAGGAGGCGATCTGCTGCAGGCCGGCGAACTGCCACGACCAGGCGTCGCGCGGGGTGCGGTACTTGAACCGCACCTCTTGCCACGTCGTACCGGCGACATTCTGCGCACGACGCAGCCGTACGCCCTCCTGCAGCGCATCCACGCGTCCACCGTTGAGCAGACCGGTCACCATGTCCGTGGAGAGCTGCGCGGGCGAGAACGCTTCGGGGCCGGTGGGGGTTTCCCACACCGCACGCGGCGTGAGCCGCCCGACGTTGCCCTGCAGCCAGTTCTCGCGTCCGCGCCCGATCAGCACCCACCCACCCCCGTCGGTCTGCTGATCGCAGTAGAACTGCTGCGGGGCACCGAGCTTGGGGGTGTTCAACCAGTAGACGCCCGAGCTCGACCCCGGGTCGAGCTGTTTGATCTCCCAGCACGACGCAGCCGCCGTCTCCTGTGATTGACCGACCGACGTCGCCGCGAGTGCGGCGGCGGCGATCGGAGCGGCCTGCGGCGTCGCCGCCACCGCCGCTCCCGGCGTGAGCAGCGCGCCGACAACCGTTGCGGCTGCGACGGCGGCGAGCACCAGCGATGACCGCCTGCTCTTCTTCTGCTCGGTGTTCCCCAGCGACATGATGACTCCCCAGAATCAAATGGAATGTGGACCGCTATTGGTGTCGGGTTTCGATATCGGTCGATCGCGCTCGTCGCCGAGTGCGAGGGTCGGTGCGTTACGTATGAATGTTCGTTCGGGGCCCCAGCCCCCGGAATGTCAGCAGGCGGGATCGTCTGCGAACGTCTGACGGGTGATCTTCCACGCGCCGTCGGCCTGCTCGAGCGTGTAGATGTTCCAGGCCCGGGGCGAGCCCCCGGGGACGACGTTCCCATCGGCATCGTGGATCACGACATCCGACGAGTCGAGGCACGCCCGCACGGTCGCGGTCGACGGTGCGGCGGTGGCGTCATAGGCGAGGGTCTCGACGCCGTCGATGCGAACTTCACCCGTACGGGTCCAGCCCTGGTCCTCGAGTTCCGCACGCTCGGCCTCGACGCCGCTCAGGAAGGCCGGCGATGCGACGGCCGCGAGGCTCGTCCGCACCGCGTCGATGTCGCCATCCGCGACGGTGGTCACCACGGGAAGCACGCTCGTGAGCAGCTGCTCCGCTGCCCCGCCGACCTCGTCGGCAGTGGCCTGTGGCGCCGTCGTCGGAGGCGCCACCGAAGCCACCGGGATCGGGGTGGCCGATGCCGAGGCGCTCTGCGGCCCCCCGGCGCCTCCGGCTCCGGCGGTGGAGGTCGTCGCAACGACCGCGAGCGATGTTCCGGCGAGCAGCACGGAGGCCGCAGCGAGGCCGACGATCCACTTCGTGCGGTTTCTCATATCCCTCTCCCTCGCTGGTTGAGCGTGGCGACGATGCGCTGGGGGGAGACCAGTCCCGAGAGCGCGATCCAGGTCAGTGCGACGCGCGGTTCGGTCACCCGGTGTCGGCGTGCACGTTTGAGCCATGCCCGGGCGTCTGCGGATTCCCCTGCGGCCGCGTAGGCGAAGGCGACCTGACCGCACATCCGGGCGGCGTTGCCCCGATCGAGCAGGAGGTCGGCGTGCTTCTCGAGGAGGAAGCCGAGCCCCTGCGCCATGGGCTTCCACCTGCCGGCGAAGTACGACGTGCGGTCCCAGTGGATCACGACCAGCGGGTGGGCGACGCTCACGATGTCACCGCGTTCGGTGAGCTGCAGCAGGAGGTCGTAGTCTTCTCCGTACGAGTGCGGGATCTGCTCATCGACCCCGCGAGGGAGGTCGAGCAGGTCGGCCCGTCGGAACAACAGCGAGGAGGGGTGGATCTCGCCTACGCGCGACAACAGGAAGTCGCCCCGAGTCGTGACCGCCGCCGGGATCCGCACGGTGGTGTCGGAGCCCGTCACGATCTCGATGCCGGCACTGACACCCACCGCGTCCGGATGCTCCGCCCACAACTCGACCTGCGCCCGGAGTTTCTCCGGCTTCCACTCATCGTCATCGTCACAGAAGGCGATGAGATCGCCCGACGCTGCCGCGATGCCGGTGTTGCGGCCGCCCGCGAGCCCGGGCGTGCGAGCGTTCGTGATCGTACGGAGAGACACCGAACCCGACCCCGGCGCGATATCGGCGAGTTCGTCGATGTCGCACTGGTCGTAGACGATCACGATCTCGAGAGCCCCGGCGTAGTCCTGGCCGATGATCGACCGCACGGCGCGTCGGAGCAGTTCCGGACGACCGCGCGTCGCGATGATCGTCGTCACGGAAGGGGCGAAGGCGCTCATCGGGCGCTCCCCTGCGCGAGCTCGCGCCAGCGGCGGCGCGAGGAGAGCAGGATGTGCGCGGCGTTCGCGACGAGGAGCGCGAGGTAGCCTGCGATGAAGAGCGGCAGCACCGCCCAGAGGGCGAAGACCCAGCACAGCACGCCCGGGTCGGTCGGCAGGAGGATCCAGGACTGCAGTCTTCGCACCTCTGTGCGCTCGACGCGTGCTCCGTCGCGGAGCAGGCCGCCGACGTTCTGACTGAGGAAAGAGGCAGACGCGAGCACCGAGAAAGCCGCGGCGGCGACCGCGAGACCCGGATGGCCGATTCCGAGGAATGCGACGGCCACCACGAGGTGCACGGCGGGCAGGCGGATCGCGTCGAGGGTGTGGTCGAGCCATTCGCCCTGAAGGCTCGCGCTGCCCTGAAGCCGAGCGAGCTGACCGTCGGCGGAGTCGAGGGCGTATCCCACGGCGAGCAGCACGGCGGCGCTCACTCCCGCGAGCACGGGCGATATTGGCTGCAGCAGGAGGAAGGCGGCGAGTCCGAGCCCGGTGAAGACGATGCTCACGACCGACACCAGCGACGGTGTCGCGCCGAGGCGGGCGAAGGATGCCGCGAACACTCGAGCGACGCGGCGATTCACCCACCGCGTGTACGCGGGTACGCCGGCTCCCGGCTTCTGCGCGTTGTCGAGTCGCTGCAGCGCGGAACGAAATGAATGCGGCGTTTCAACGCCGAATTGAACCCCAGTCATCAGACCGTGTCTCCCCAGATTCCCCAAAAAGACGGAATTCCCACGTTCCGTCCGTCGCCTCCCCTAAGGCGATGTTTTCGCAGACTACCAGAAGATCGGCCCGGCGCACCCACGACTTTCCCCGAGACCGGGAGCACCCCGCGTCGATCCCCATGAGCTCCCGATCGACCAAGCGTCGGGGCATACTGAGACGCACCATGGCAGACAGCACTGAAGGTTCAGACCGCCTCAAGGTCCTGCTCGTCGCGTCGACGGGCGGCCACCTCACGCAACTGCTCGCGCTTCATGACTGGTGGGGCGCGCACGAGCGGGCGTGGGTGAGCTTCGATCACCCCCACGCTCACGCGGCACTCGTCGGCGAACGGCGTACGTGGGCGTTCTCACCGACGACGCGCAACATCCCCAACGCCGTCCGTAACGCGCGCCTCGCCTGGCGCGTACTGCGCGACTTCCGGCCCGACGTCGTCGTCTCGACGGGGGCGGGGGTCGCGGTCCCGTTCTTCTGGGCCGCGCGCATCCTCGGCATCCGTACCGTGTACCTCGAGGTGATCGACCGCATCACGACCCGGACGATGACCGGCCGACTCGTGTATCCGACCGTCGACGCCTTCGCCGTGCAGTGGCCGGAGCAGCGTTCCTTGTATCCCGGCGCCCAGGTGATCGGAGCAACTCTATGACCCTGCGCGTCTTCGTGTCGGTGGGCACCGACCACCACCCATTCGCCCGCCTCATTGGCTGGATCGACGCGTGGGCCGCCGAACATCCCGATGTCGAGTTGACCGTGCAGCACGGATCCTCTCCCGCCTCGGTCGAGGGGAAGAATCACGTCATGATGACGTCCGCCGAACTCGATGAGCAGTATCGCGGGGCCGACATCGTGGTCTCGCAGGTCGGTCCCGGAACCATCGCCGATGCGAATCGCGCGAACCGAATGCCGATCGTCGTTCCTCGCGAACCGGCGCTGGGCGAGGTCGTCGATGGCCATCAGTACCCCTTCGGGGAGTTCATGGCCGCGCAGGGCAGATGCGTGATGGTGACCAGCGAGTCGCAGCTGCGCGAGGCGCTGGACCGGGCGGCATCCACACCGACGGGCCTTCGCTACGAGGCGGCCGACGAGGGGTCGAATGCCGCCGCCGCACTCGGCGGCCTCATCGCGTCGGTGGTCGCCACACCGCGTCGACGGCTGTCGTGGGGCCGGGTCGCGGCCATGCTCCGGCGCCCTGCTCTCTAGAGCTCGCCCGGACGCATCGCCTCGTCATCGATCGCGCGGATGATGCGCTGCGCCGCGGTGTCGGGCTTCGGTTCGGCGGCGTCACCGCGCCTCCGAGGCGCGTAGACCACGAGCGAGTGGAACAGGAACCGCGCGAAGAACGCGACGATCAGCGACAGGCCCGTGGCGAGCACGCTCGAGATGTGCCAGGTCTCGACCATGAGCGCCATGACCGGGATGCGGAGGGCGGCCTCGACGTTGTTGAACGCGAACGAGGCGCCGAAGCGCAGTCCGATGCCGCGGGCGTCGCGGCGCATGTCGCCGAAGACGAACCGCTCCTGCAACAGGAAGTTGCCGAGGATCGTGACCTCGGCACCGACGATCGCGGCCCAGACGTACGGCATCCCGAGCGATGTCAGCGCCCACATGATCGCCAGGTTCGCCACGGCGCCGACGATGCCGATGAGCGCGAACAGCGACATCTTGCCGAAGCGCAGCCGTGCGAGGTGGGCGATGAAGGTGGCGCCCTGGCGCAGGCTCGCCTTCGAGGTGCCGTGCCGGCGCTCGCCGAACTCCATCGGCACCTCGGCCGTGCGCAGGTCGGTGCGCGCGAGGATCTCGAGGAGGATCTTGAACCCCTGCGGACGCAGTGCGGCGAGGTCGAGGCGGCGCCGGTCGACGAGGAAGAACCCCGTCATCGGATCGCTGGTGCGTGCCAGTCGTCGGGGGAACATGGCCCGGGTCAGCCAGGTGGCCGCCCGAGAGACGCCGAAGCGTACGGCGGTGCCCAGACCGCTCGTGTCACCGCCGCCGATGTAGCGCGAGGCCGTGACGACGTCGGTGTCGCCTTCGGCGTACCGCGCGAGCAGCTCCGGCAGCAGCTCGGGCGGATGCTGCAAATCGCCGTCCATGACGATGCACACGTCGGATGCCGCCCCGACGAGACCCGCGACGACCGCGCCGCCGAGTCCGCCGGTGTTCTGCTCGCGGTGGATGACCCGCACCGGGAGCGGGGCATCGGCGGCGACGCGTGCGATCTCGGCGGCGGTGTCGTCGGTGCTGTCGTCGACGAAGAGGATCTCGGCCGTGTCGTCGGCGAGCGCGGCGCCGATGCGCGCCACGATCTCGGCGACGTTGTCGCGTTCGTTGAACGTCGGCACGATGACCGTGACCCTCGTGCCCATGTCGACCCCTCCGCGCTCCAGCGGCATCCATCGTGCCATGCGTTCCTGTGCCGACGGAAAAGTCCGCCCATCATGCAGGTGTCGCGCCGGGCGTGTCGCGGGGCTAGACTGACGCGAGCGGCTGTGGGAGTCGCCGGCGGATGGGGATCCGCCTCTGGGGAATCACTGATCTGGGGAGATCATGGCAACGCGTATCGGCTACGCCGCGGGAGCATTCGACCTGTTCCACGTCGGCCATCTCAACCTTCTGCGCCACGCGAAGCAGCACTGCGACGTCTTGATCGCCGGTGTCGTGAGCGACGAGATGCTGCGGCAGGTCAAGGGCATCGAGCCCGTCATCCCGACCGCGGAGCGCGCCGACATCGTGCGGCACATCTCGTTCGTGGACGACGTGCACGTCGAGACGACGCCGTCGAAGATCGACGCCTGGCGCGAGGTCGGGTTCACGCACTTCTTCAAGGGCGACGACTGGCGCGGCACCGAGAAGGGTCTGCGGTTGGAACGCGAGTTCGGGGCGGTGGGAGTGGAGGTCGTGTACTTCCCCTATACCGCGCACACGTCGAGCTCGGCGCTGCGTCGTGCGCTCGATGCAATCACGGCGAGCGCGGCGGCCGTGACGGCATCCGCGCCGGCGATGCTCGCGACGTCCGGCTGACGGCCGTCAGTTCGCCACGCCGAGCAGACTGCGCGCCATGCGGGCGACGTGCGGCGGCGTATGTGGTCCGAGCCACACGGTCCACTGCGCCGGCGGCTCGCTGCACGTCCACTCGACGCACCACGAGTGCACCGCGTTCGCGAGCCGTTCGCCCTTGGTGTGCGCGTGGATGCCGTCGCCGCGCACGAGCCACCGCACCGACACTCCGTCCGGTACGTCGATGTGGCGGATCTGGATGCGGGCGGCGGCCTCGAGCAGCACCACTCCGGTGGCGTCCCAGGGCAGCCGAGCGGCGATGCCGGCGATCAGACCGGCGTCCGCGGCGTCCCCCGCGATGAGCACGGTGCCGTCGATGTTCGCCCAGTCGGGATCGTCCACGTGCTCGCTCGCGCTGCTCATGCCACGAGTATAGGTAAGGCTGCCCTTACTCGACAACCCATTCTCGGCCCTCACCCCGCCGGCTCGCCGTACGCTTGTCGTATGACTTCTCCTGCTGAATCCACCATCACCATGTTCGGCGCCGACTGGTGCCGCGACTGCATCCGCACCAAGAAGCAGCTCGACGAGCTGGGCGTCGAGTACACCTATGTCGACCTCGTGGCCGACCCCTCCGCGGCCGACGTCGCCAAGGAGATCTCGGGCCGCACGAACATCCCGGTCGTCGTCTATCCCGACTCCTCGCACCACGTCGAGCCCTCGAACGCCGACGTCGAGTCGAAGCTGCGCGAACTCTCCCTCATCTGATTCCGGAGGCGCCGCTACACTGGCGCGATGAGCACCGAGGCTCGGCCGACGCGAGCGTCCGCCCCGCTCTCCGCGCGCACGATCGCGCTCTACGCGGCGGGGTCCGTCGGAACGGGCGGCTACGCCACGCTGCCCGGGCTCGTGCTGACCTACTTCCTCACCGATAACCTCGGCGTCTCGGCGCTCGTCGCCGGCATCATCGTGACGGCGGCGAAGGTCTGGGACGTGGTCATCGACCCCGTGATCGGCGCGGCCTCCGACCGGCAACTGGCCCGCACCGGCTCCCGCCGGGGGCTCATGCTCACCGGTGCGCTCGCGCTTCCCGTGGTCTTCGCTCTGACGTTCGCCATCCCTCCTTCGTGGGGTCCCGCCGCGGGCGCGGTCGGGGTGCTGCTGGCATTCGTGGCGACGGCGACGGCGTTCAGCCTGTTCCAGGTGCCGTACGTCGCCCTCCCCGCTGAGCTGACCTCCGGCTACGACGCGCGCACGCGCCTCCTGGGGTGGCGGGTGGTCGTGTTGACCGCCGGCATCCTGCTGTTCGGCGCCGGCGGACCAGCCCTGCGGAGCACCGGTGACGATCCCGTCGTCGGCTATCTCGTCATGGGCGTCGCCGCCGGCGCGGCCATCGGTATCGGGATGCTGGTGGCGACGCGCTCCGCACCCGCGCTGCCACGCGAAGCGTCGCGGCGAGGTGCGAACCCGCCCGCGCTCCGCGAGCAGTACGCGGCGGGCCTGCGGGTGCTGCGCGACAGCCGTCCGTTCCGCGCCCTGCTCGCGACCTTCCTGCTGCAGGCGCTCGCGACCGGAGCGATGCTGGCCGGCGCCCAGTACGTGGCGACGTGGGTGCTGCGCTCCGAAGACGCGGTGACACTCGTCTTCCTCGCGCTCGTGGGACCCGCGCTCGTCGCGGCCCCCGGCTGGACGTCGGTGGCCCGCCGGATCGGCAAGGAACGCGCCTTCACACTCGCGAGCGTGCTCTTCGCGGCCGCGGCCGCCACACTCACGGCTGCGCTGTGGTCACCCGGGGGGTGGATGTACGCGTCGGTCGGGGTGGCCGGAGTCGCCTACGCCGGACTGCAGTCGCTCCCGATGGCGATGCTCCCCGACGTCATCTCGCACGACCGCGGCGAGCGCGCGGGTGCCTTCACGGGCGTCTGGACCGCCGGGGAGACCGTCGGATTCGCGCTGGGCGCGGCCGTCGTCTCGCTCACTCTCGCCGCCACGGGCTACGTCTCGACGGTCGCAGGTGCCACAGCGGTGCAACCGGATGCCGCCATCACCGGCATCGTGATCGTCTTCAGTCTCATCCCCGCCGCGCTCATCGCCCTCAGCTTCCTCCCGCTCTCGCGCTACACCCTGCGCCGCGACGACATCGACCGCGCACCCCTCGCGTGACGGGAGAGCGCGACTCATCGAGCCGCGGTCGCGACGCGCGGCATAGGCTGGGGGTCCGTTCGAAGGAGCCGCCGATGACCTCTACGCACGCCGCCGATACACCACCCGACACGACGGCCGGAATCTCGGACAGTGAGAGCGCGCGACTCGATGCCGCAATCGATTCCCTGCGCACGGGCACGCGGATCTGGTCCGCTCTGACGGTCGCGCAACGGGCGACCCTCCTGCGACAGGTCCGCACGAGCGTGGCCGCCGCCGCCGAGGACTGGGCGACCACCGCTGCCGCGACGAAGGGCCTCGACCACCGGCATCCGCTGCGCGGCGAGGAATGGCTCAGCGGCCCCTACAGTGTGCTCGGCGCGCTCGATGCCTACATCGAGACACTGACGCGAATCGCCGACGGACGCAATCCGCTCGACGGCGTGCGGGTAGACCGCGCGCCGGGCGGACGCACGCGCGTGCACGCGTTCCCCCTCACGCGCATCGACCGGCTGCTGCTCTCGGGCTTCACGGGCGAGGTGTGGCTCGAACCGGGCACCACACCTCGCGCCGCGCGCGCCGCCGCAGGCCTCGGTCAGCGCACCCCCGCGGAATCGAACGGTGTCGGACTCGTGCTCGGGGCGGGGAACATCACCTCCATCCCCGTTCTCGACGTGCTCTACGAGCTGCTCGCCTCGAACCGCACCGCGCTGCTGAAGGTCAACCCCACGCAAGACCCGTTGGTGCCGATCTACAAGCGGGCCCTCGCGCCGCTGATCGAACCGGGCTTCTTGCGCATCGTGCGGGGCGGTCCGGCCGTCGGCGCCCACCTCACGGCACACCCCGGCATCGATCACGTGCACATCACCGGCTCGGCGGCCACGTTCGACGCGATCGTCTGGGGGGCGCCCACCGCGTCCGGCACCCGTCGCGACACCCCGGCGATGACCACGCCGATCACCGCCGAGCTCGGCGGAGTGTCGCCGATCATCGTCGTTCCCGGCCGGTGGACCGAGGCCGACCTGCGGCATCAGGCCCAGCACATCGCGACCATGCGCCTGCAGAACAGCGGGCACAACTGCATCGCCGGGCAGGTCGTCATCGTCTCGTCCGAGTGGGACCAGGCGGATGCCTTCCGCGCCGCGCTGCGCAGTGCCTATGCCTCAGCGCCCGAGCGGCCCACCTGGTACCCCGGGGCGGCCGAGCGCATGCGCCGGGCATCCGAGTCCTACCCCGACGCCCTCGTGCTCGGCGATCGTCTGCTCGTCGAGATCGACGGCGACGACGACCCGGCGGGGATCCAGAGCACCGAGTACTTCGCACCGGTACTCGGCGTCGTGACGGTTCCGAGCACGGGTCAGGCGTTCCTCGACGCCGCGGTGGCATACGCCAACGAGCACCTGCAGGGCACCCTCGGTGCGAACCTCCTCATCGACCCGGTGACCGAGAAGAACCTCGGCACGGGGTTCGAGCGCGCGGTCGCCGCTCTGCGCTACGGCTCGATCGCCATCAACGGCTGGACGGCGTTCGGATTCATCACCCCGACGCTCACCTGGGGCGCCTTCCCGGGCAACACGATCGACGACGTCGGCAGCGGCATCGGAGTGGTGCACAACGCCCTCCTGCTCGACCGCGTGGAGCGCTCGGTGCTGCGCGGCCCGTTCCGCCCCTTCCCGCGCTCGCTGCCCTGGCGCAACGGCGGCGGCCGGTTCACGATCCTCCCCACGCCGCCGTGGTTCGTCGCGTCGCGCACGGGCGCCGAGGTGAGCGAGGGGCTCACCCGGTTCCGCGCCAGCGGAGGAATCGCGGGCCTCGCGAAGACGCTCCTCGCCGCCCTGCGGGCGTAGGCCGACTCGCGGTTCGGGCCGAGCGACTCAGGGTCTGAGGTCCGCCTCGGAGCGCGTGAACGTCTCGGCGCACACATCCAATCCCTCGCTGTAGCCGAGGGCGAACCAGTACTTGCGCTGCTCGCTCGACCCGTGCGTCCAGCTCTCGGGGTTCTGGAATCCGGCCTGCTCCTGGATGTGGTCGTCGCCGACCGCCGAGGCCGCGTTGAGCGCGTCCTCGATCTGCGTCTCGGTCGGCTTCTGCAGGTACGCGTCGCCGTCGGCATCCGTCTGCTCCGTCATGCGGCCGATCCATGCGCCGGCGTAGCAGTCGGCCTGCAGTTCCATCCGCACGCCGTTGCTGCCCGGACCGGTTCCGTTGTTGGGGTACTGCTCCATCGTGCCGATGAGGTTCTGGATGTGGTGGCCCCACTCGTGCCCGACGATGTAGAGCTGCGCCAGG
This sequence comes from Microbacteriaceae bacterium PS02344, assembly GCA_029959905.1. GTDB lineage: Bacteria > Actinomycetota > Actinomycetes > Actinomycetales > Microbacteriaceae > Microbacterium. The sequence goes on along the minus strand of JASCNZ010000018.1, from coordinate 10,128 downwards.
TTGCCGGCGGATGCTCCGAACTGCTCGCGCATGAGCCCGAAGAACGTGGGGTCGACGTAGACCCCCTGCTCGGGCGGGCAGTAGAACGGGCCCACTGCATTGGATGCCGTGCCGCACTGGGTCGACGTCGATCCGTCGACCACGGTGAGGGTGGGAGCGACGTACCCGTCGACGTTCTCTCCCCAGAACGCGTCGAGGGCGACCTGCGCGCCCGCCATGCGGCAGTCGACGTCTTCGTTCGCGTCCTGCCCGGTCTCGCAGTTCTCGATGACGGACCCCTCCGACGAGCCCGGCGCGGTGCCGGTCGAACCGCCGAACAGCCCGGAGAGGTCGATGCCGAGCAGCGGTCCGGCGATGAGCGCGAGCAGGCCGAGCACGCCCACGCCGCCGCCACCCGCGATGGCGGCGGTGCGCCCGCGCCGTCGGGTGGTGTTGTTCGACAGGTCGGCGTCGGGATTGAACGTCATGGATCGAGGGTACTCCGGGGCGTGACGGTCGTAGGCTCGGGACATGACGACCACGATCACCATCACGGGGGCCGGCGGACAGATCGGCTACGCGCTGCTGTTCCGCATCGCGGCGGGAGACATGCTCGGCGCAGACGAGAAGGTGCGGTTGCGGCTGCTCGAGATCCCGGCGGGATTGGGTGCCGCCGAGGGGGCGGCGCTCGAACTGCAGGACGGCGCGTTCTCCCTGCTGGAGCACGTCGAGGTGACCGACGACCCCGCCGTGGCGTTCGACGGCGCCGACCATGCGCTGCTGGTCGGGGCGCGCCCGCGCGGGCCGGGGATGGAGCGCGGCGACCTGCTCGCGGCGAACGGCGGCATCTTCGGCCCGCAGGGCGCGGCGATCGCGGCGAACGCGGCGTCGGGCGTGCGCATCACGGTAGTGGGGAACCCGGCGAACACGAACGCGCTGATCGCCGCGGCGTCCGCGGAGGGGGTACCCACCGAACGATTCGCGGCCCTCACCCGTCTCGACGAGAACCGTGCCCGCGCACAGCTGGCGCAGACCCTCGGCGTCCCCGTGGGCATCGTGCAGCGCGTGCCGATCTGGGGCAACCACTCGGCCACCCAATTCCCCGACGTCTCGCACGCCACGGTCGGCGGCGAGCCAGCCGCCGACGCCCTCGCTCGAATCGTCGGCGACGTGCCGAGCTGGGTCGATGGCACCTTCATCCCGCGGGTGGCGAAGCGCGGCGCCGAGATCATCGCGGTGCGCGGGTCGTCGTCGGTGGCCTCCGCCGCGAATGCGGCGATCGAGCACGTGCGGGACTGGGTGCACGGCACGCAAGACTGGACATCCGCGGCGGTCGTCTCGCGCGGCGAGTACGGCGTGCCAGAGGGACTGGTGTCGTCGTTCCCGGTCGAGGCCGTCGACGGCGAGTGGCGCATCGTCGAGGGACTCGAGATCGGCGACGACGCGCGTCGCCGCATCGATGCTTCCGTTGCGGAACTTATCGAAGAGCGCGACGCGGTGCGGGGTCTCGGACTGGTCTGAGCCGCCACTCTTCCGGCGGCGGAGTTGTGGAGAACTCGTTCTCCACCGTCTCCGTACGAAGACGGAAAGCCGTCGTACGGTTACTGGACTGACGACGCTCCTCGGAGCAGAATGGACCGGTGACCTTGTCTGCTGACACGATCGGAATGATCATCGCCCTCTTCGCCTTCATGGTGTCGCTGGGCGGGGGAATGGGTGCGGCGTTCTCCCATCTGTCGAAACGCCTCGACGCCCGCTTCGACCACGTCGACGGCCGCTTCGACCAGGTGGACGCCCGCTTCGCGCAGGTCGACGCCCGCTTCGACCAGGTCGACGCTCGTCTGGATCGTATGGACGCACGGATGGACCGCATGGACCTGCGCTTCGATCGGATGGACGGCCGCATGGACCGGCTCGAGCAGGGCCAGGCCGCACTGGAGCACGAGCTGATCGAGGTCAAGGTCGCAATCGCCCGCTGGGAGGGTCCGCCGCGGCGCTTGCAGCACCTGTGAGCGCTCGTGACCGCGCCGACGCAGAAGCATTGGTGACGCGAAGTAGTGCCGCACGACAGCGCGAGAACAGGGCACAATGGATGCGGGAGGTGCGCCGATGAGCGATGCGATGGACCGGACGACCGGAGAGGCGTCGCTCGACGACGCGCTGACGAGCCCCCTGCACCTTCCGCATGCGGCGGCCGAGTGCCCGAAGTGCTTCACCGAGCTGCAGCAGAACCGCAACTTCTGGCTCGCCCGCCCCGACGGCTCACGCCTCGTCGGGCTCGTCGTGTCGCGCGAAGGGATGCCGCCGGTCGTGCAGCAGCGGGCCGACCTCACGCGGTTCGGCGTGCCGATCGAGGGCTTCCGTCACCCCGCGCCCGACATCCTGGAGAGCTGGGGCGACCGCATCAGCCGCTTGCTCGACACCCTGCGACCGGGAGACGTTCTCGTCGTCGCCACCACGCAGGCCCTCGGCCGCGACAGCGAAGAAGAGACGCGCACGATCACCGAGCTGCGCCAGCGGGGCATCATCGTGAAGGTGCTCAACCACGACGCTCGCCACCTGGCCGACCTCGCGCGCTGAGCCGGCCCACCTCTCGACCGACGCAAAACGACGTCAATCGGCGTCGGTATCGGGCTGGTCGCGCAGCGACTCGTCGTCGAGCAGCGGAAGGTCGGCGCGGGTCACGACCTGCGACGTCACCGCGTACTCCACGAGGCGGGCCCGTCGGTTCGTCGCGAGCTTGCCCGCACCCCCGCGAAGCCCCTGCACACCCATGCGGTCGAGCTTGTCGCACACGTTGTCGAGCTTGCGGTTGAACTTGCTCATCGTCCACCCGAGGCGCTTGGCGGCCGCGCTCGACGAGGGCAGCTCGTTCATGCTCACACCTTCGCGGCGCAACATCGGCTCGGCGAGCGCGACCATCAGCTGCTTCTGCAGGGGCGTGAAGCTCGCAGGCATCACCGTGGTCTCGCCGCTCATCGACATCTCGACCTGCCGCGAGACCTCGTAGGGGGCCTCCTCGGTGTGCAGGCTCAGCTCGTAGGTGACCGGTCCCGCGGTGAACACGATGACCGTGCGCTCGAAGACCAGGGGCATGCGGGCACCGGGCGACAGCCACGACTGCACCGCGCCGCCCGCGCTCGACACCGTCGCCGCGAGGCGCACACCCACGTTGGCGAGCCACCAGAGACCCTCGCGGTACTGCAGCTCGAGGAAGTGCCGGTGCAGGTAGAGGTTGTCGTCGATCTCGAGGTCGCCCTCGCGGCCGATGATGAACGGGCGGTCGGTCGGCAGGTCGTGCCACTCCCCGGCGAACTCGAGTCTCAACGGCACGGGCGCTTTCGTCGTCGTCGCGCCCTCGGCCCCGAGACCCACTGCTGCACTCGCATCGCTCACGTCGTTACCCCCTGGCCATCATCCTGCCATGCGGAGGCGCGCCGACGTGCGCACGACGGGGGATCTCAGTCGCGGGCCACCTCGACGCTAACGAAGCGAGAGCCCGGAATCTCGCGGATCTCGATGGATGCACCGTCGAGTGAGCTCGGATCGATCCCGAACCGCGCGGCGAGCTGCGCGGAATCCAGCGCGGCGAGCGTGGCCGCCTCGCTCGCCGGAGCGAGGAACCGCATGTCTCCCGACCTCGACTGTCCGTACTTGTCGGGGTTGTCCTGTCCGATCGCGTCCTCGTAGAGCTCTTCCACGAACTGCTTCGGCACCTTCTTCGGCAGCCCCTTGACCTCCCCGAGCAGATCGCCGGGGAGGCTGCGCACCCCCTGGCCGACCGCGCCACCGAAGTCTCGCGCCGCGTTGTAGTCCGGGTTGCGGTGACGCCCCACGTGCCCGAGGGTCTCGTAGCCGCGGCGTGCCTCCTCGCGGATGTCGTACTTCTTCGCATGCGAGGCCGGCTTGTCATCGCGGCGGTGCTTCGGCACGCTGTCGCGGTTGCGGCGATCGAGTCCGCGGATCGCGTCGGCATCCGCCCGGTGCTTGCCCCCGCGTTTGCGGAACGCCCCCGAGAATCCGCGTTTGAACTCGTGTCCGGCCCCGTCGACCGCGTCGACGAGATCCCTCATCAGCTTCTTCAAGGTCATGGCTCAGTCCCCCGAGATCTGCAGGTTGGCGATGTCGGCGAGCAGCCGATCGGTGAGCTCCTCGACGTCGGCGGCCTGGGCATCCATCTCGTCCGCAGCCTGGTCGAGGGCCTCGAGGTCGGCGAAGAACTCGTCGGAGTCGCCGATCACGCCTTCGACGACCGGGGCGTCGAGCAGCGCATTCACGATCGTCGGCACCTGATCGACGAGGGGCTCGATCGCGAGCGGAAGCACCTCGTCGATGACCTTCTCGAGCGTGATCTCCATCGCCATCGAGAACAGCTTCTTGCGGGCGAGGATCAGCACCGCGGCACCACCGGCGCCGAGCGGACCCGCAGCGAGCAGCGGGATGAGCTGCGCGAGGGTGATCGTGATGTCGGCGATGACCTTGATCTTGAGCGCGAGCACGATATCGGCCGCGATGTCGATGCCGACCGCTGCGGGACCGAGCACGTCGAGAAGCTGTTGCACGTTCTCGGAGCGGTTGCGGTTCCACCCGTTGAGATGGGCGGCGCCGGCCTCCCCCCGCATCGCAGCCGCGATGTCGCCGTTGATCCGTCGGTCGGCCGACTGGACCAACGCCTCCATGTCGTCGCGGTATCCGCGCACATAGCCGGCAGCTTTGCGCACCTCGTCCTCGTCGATGTCGGGCCATTCCAGCCCGAGCTTGTCCATCACCCAGATGAGCTCGTTCGGGAGCATCATTCCCATGGCGACCACCTCCGCCGGAGAGGCTATCGACCGGGCGAGGGCGAGGGCGATGGGGAGAGCAACCCATGGGGAGAGGAGCCCATGCCCGCCGATCGGCGGCGGACGGCGACGGTCAGCTCCGCGGCGCTTCTCCGGGCACGAAGTAGCGCGCCGGCGACAGACCGGTGCGCACGATGGCCTCGCCACCCGCGTCGAGGAACTGCTGCATCGTCGCGACGCTGACCGCTCCGGACGGGTCGGCGACGATGACATTGTCGACCACCGGCAGCAGGGTCGCGGTGCCCTTCGGCCACGCGGCGAAGGTCGTGGTCACTCCGGTGTCGAGCACCTGGATCTTCGGGTCGGCGAGGTGCACGTCGGGCCGCTGCAGCGCCGCGGTCTGCGCCTCGTACGCGCGCACGCTGAACAGGCGCAGCACCCGCTCGAACCGCATCTCGAGCGCCGGCACCTTCTCGCGCCAGGCGTAGGGCGCCCATGCGCCGTCGCCCCAGACGATCGGATGCGCGCTCACGAGCCGACCGCCCTCGTCGAACAGCTTCTCGGCGAGGTCGAGCACCCGCGCGATGCCCGCTTCGTCGTCGGCACCGACGACGGCCACGGCCGTGCGCGACAGCGCGAACACCACCGGAGCTCCGGCGAGAGCATCCGCATCGAGGCGCGCGGGCTTCAGCAGCACGGCGGATGCCGTCGACTCGTCGTCGATGACGATGACGCCGTCGACCGGCGACGGCACCGCTGGTGCCGACATGGCGGCGTGCGCGACCACGTTGCGGAAGGGCAACGTGCGGTCCTCAGTGCCCTGCGTGACGGTGACGCCCTGCACGTCGAGACCGAGGAAGACCTCGCCGCCGAGGTACTCGACGCGCGGGTGCGCGTCACCGGGCGCGGTGATCGACAGCACCCCGAGTTCGCTCGCACCGTAGATCCGCGGTCGCGCGTCCGTCGCGGTGTGCCCGATTGCATCCGACATGCTCATTGCCCTCTCGTCGAGATCTCAGCCCAGACTATCGGCGCGGTGCGCGCGCCCCGTGATCGATCGCGGTGCCACTGGCCGCGGGGTCATCGCGCGTCGGCGAGGGCGACCACATCCGCCCAGGTCCACCGCACGTCGATGCCCGCGACGGGCTTCGATCCGCCGTACCGCTCCGACACCCAGCTCGCGGGCACCAGGTGCAGAGCCAACGACGCGTCGCCCGCGTCGTCGGAACCGGCCCAGACCAGCGCCATGCCCAGAGTCTCCGACAGCGTCCACACCCGCGCGGCGGTCGCCCGGGCCGCTCGCAGTGCCTCGGCGTACGACGCGCGGCTGTCGCCATGGTGCTGCTCCAGCTCGTCCAGGCTGCGCCACCCGCCCGTGAGGTAGAACCCCAGATCGGTGACCTGCGAGGCGAACGCGGCGATCTCGTCGGTCGACACAGACGAATCTTCGCGCGACGGATCGCCGCGCCACGCCAGGGGCAGAATGCGCGCCGCCCCCCGCACGAGCACCGGATTGTCGGGTGTCAGCCATCCGTCGTCCTGCGCGGCGAGCGCCTCGTCGCGCAGCCCGTCCGGTCGCAGCAGTCGCGCGCGGCCCTCGTACGGCAGCAGCGCGCCCGTCGCCACGGTCTCGGGCGCGAACGACGAATCGGCGTCGCGCCGGATATCCCTGTCGAGGTCCATCAGCCGTCCGATCAGAGACTGAACGGCCGCGGACTGCCCGGCCACTCACCCGGGTTGTAGATGCCGTTGTTCGTGCCCTTTGCGTAGTCGGGGATGTCGATGACCGCCTCGGGGATACCGCTGGGCAGGTAGCCGCCGGGGATCCACTTGTCGGCGTCCGTCCCCCCCTCGTTACCCGACGGCATGCGCAGGCCGTCGAGTTCGTGCGGCGCGAAGTCGCGCACCTGCACGTCGCCGCCGGCGAAGAAGTCACGGCCGAGGCCGAGCGCCTCGCCGAGGTCCTCGGGGCTGTCGACCTGCTGCATGAGCTCGTCGAGCTTGTCTGTCGGGAAGATGTAGGTGGTGTTGCTGCCGTCGGCGGCCATGTTGTTGCCGGGGCCGTAGCCCTCGAGGCTGCCGGTGCGGTAGAAGTGCGTACCGCCGTTCTGGAACTGGTCCAGGTGCGTGCGGATGTAGTCGTCGTCGAGGTAGTCGCTCGGGTTCGGGCGATCGCCCTTGCCCGCGCCGACGACGTCGTTCGGCGTCCATCCGTCCGGCTTCCAGCCGTCCTTGAGCGGATGCGTCACATCGGTCGCGTCGAGGTTCTGCACCTCGCTGGTGTTGCGGTCCTGCTTGCGGCCGTGCTTGCGGAACATCTCCGCGAGCTGCCGCACGTGCACGGGCACGCCGTCGAGCGAGTCCTTGAGGGGCCGGATGACGGCCTTTCCGATGCTCATGGTCAGTCTCCTCCGATGTTGAGGCTGGCGAGATCCGACATCAGCCGCTCGGTGAGGGTCTCGACGTCGGCGGCGTGCTGATCCATCTCGCCCTGCGCCTGCTCGAGCGCCTGCAGGTCGGCGTAGAACTCATCCGGGTCACCGGCGACGGCCTCCACGATGGGCGAGTCCAGCGCGGCCATGATCACAGCCGGCAACTCCTCGGCCATCGGCTCGATCACCATCGGCAGCACCTGATTGAGCACCTGCTCGATCGCGATGTCGACCGCGGCGTTCAACAGCTTCTTCTTCAGCAGCAGCATCGGCCCCGCACCCAGCGCGGTCACCGGGTTCGTCAGCATGCCCACCAGAGCGATCATCGTCGTCGTGACGTCGGCGATGACTTTGAGCTTCAGCGCGAACACGGCATCAGCCGCGATGTCGACACCGGTCGGCACGGGGCCGAGCAGATCGAGCAGGCGCTGCAGGTTCTGCGAACGGTTCTGATTCCATGCGCTCACATAGGCCGGGCCCGCCTGTCCGCGCATGGCCCCGGCGAGATCGCCGTTCACCTTGCGGTCCATGACCTGGATCTTGTTCTCCAGATCATCACGGAACACGCGAATCATCGACGAGCCGCGACGCAGCTCGTCTTCATCGATATCCGGCCATTCGAATCCGAGCTTCTCCATCACCCAGATCAGCTCGTTCGGCAACATCATTCCCACGGCGTACCCCTCCCACAGAAGACTCTACGAGGCCGCGGCGGTTCGGCGCGACGGGGAGAACTACCCGTGCCACGCCCGCCCGTGGCATCCGATCATTTCGGCACGACCGCCCACTGCACGATGCTCGACGTGAGCGGGGCGACGGCCCCGGTGCGCGGAGCGATGCCCGTGACGTCTTTATCGACGATGGTGAGGCGCGGATTCACGGCGAGCGGCATGGCCACCGCCATCCGAACGATGGATGCCTCGATCTGGGCGAGCACCTCACGCCCCTCGTACACGTCGGCGGTGCGGGCGAGTTGCGCGACCAGCTCGTCGCGGGCCGGATCGGTCGCGCCGATCGCCGCGGCCTTGCCGCTCGTGCCCCACCGCGCGAGGATCTGCGCCGGGCTCTGCGGGATCGCCTCGCGCACGATCGCGGCATCCCACCGTCCTGCATCGAGGGCGGCGTCGAGGTCGTCGGTGCCGCAGTCCTGGATGCTCCACCCGGCCTCGCCCGCCGACTGCACCATCGCGGCGAACACTCCGGCCGCGAAGGGACTGGTGCGGTCGTACAGCACGCACACGGGCGCCCCGGTGGCGACGCCGGAGAGCTCGCGTTCGGCGCCGGCGTCGCCGTCGGGGGATCCGATGCTGTCGGCGAACCCGGAGTCCTCGTTCACGATGTCGTAGGCGCGCGAGCCCGGCGCCGAGAGCATCGACGTGGTGCCGGTGTAGGACTGCGCCCACTCCCCGGCGCCGCCGGCGATGAGCGCGCTCGCGGGGATGGAGTGGAAGAAGGCGGTGCGCGCCGGCTGCTGCGTGAAGGCGCCGACCGGGTTGACGAGCACGGCCCACACCGTGCCGTCGTGCGAGGTGTCGACCGTGTAGTCCTGGCGTTCGAGTTCACGGATCGGCTCGCGGTTCTCGGCCGTGGGGCGCACTTGCGCGACGTCGAGGGTGTCGCCGATCGCGGCGATGGGATCGTCGCCCGGGGGCGCGAGCCGGACGCGCGCGACCTGCGGCGTGACCGGGCCGCGGAACTCGCCGTTGGGCACGAGCGTGACGCTGTCGCCCTCGTCGCCGACCTTCTCGATGCGGAACGGCCCGCTCGACAGCAGCAGGTCGGCGGAGAGCTCCGACGGGTCGTCGACCGTGAAGCCGTCGTTCCAGATCTTCGCGAGCGAGGCCAGGTCACCGGCGTCGCCGCTCTGCACCGCGCGGATGACGGCCTGCTTGGCCTCCATCGGATCGTCGATGTCGAGACCGCGCTGGCCGACGATGTGAGCGGGCACCGGCACGGTCACCCGCTGCTGCCAGTCGATGACGGGCTGCGCGTAGGTGACCTCGATCGAGCGGGCGAACTCGTCGACCTTCGTCACCTCGGGCGCCGCGGGGTCGGAGGCGACGACGGCGTCGTCGGTCGCGAACTCCCCCGCCGCCCCAGCCCACCCGAGCAGCAGGTCGGCGGCGTCGAGCGGGATGCCGTCGGACCACACCGGCTCGGCGAGGTCGTAACGCACGGTGAACGGGTCATCGCTCACGATCGACACCGTGCCGAATCCCTCGTCGGGCACGAACTCGCCGTCGACCACGTCACCGAAGTCGGCCCGCACCGCCTGGGCGATGTCGATGTTGCCGGGCGTCGGCGCCGCGGCGGCGTTGAGCGAGGTGAGCTCTCCGGTCCACCCCGCAGTGATCTCCGTGCCCTGCACGACCGTCTCCGGCACGGCCGGCGCGCAAGCGGCGAGCGTCGCCACGACGGCGATCGCGATCGGCGCGGCGATCCAGCGCCTTCCCCCCATCGCGCGCGTCACACGAGGTCGGAGTCGTCGGCGCCTTCGGCCATCGCGCGGAAGGGCTCGCTCTCTTCGCTCTCGAGCCAGGCCCGGGCGTGCTCGAGCAGGATGGCGGGAGAGTCCTCGGCCTCCTGCGCCGTCGCGAACGGCCCGATCGTGTCGTCGGAGGGGCGCTCGTCGGCGCGCACGACCGACTGCGTCGAGAGGTTGTACCAGTAGGGCTGCGATCCGCTCATCGGTCTGCTCCGGTCATGTCCCTGATTCTATGGGGCGCGCAGATCGCTCCGCGCAGAGAGACGGGGCCGTGGCGCGGCCATCGGCCAGCACCACGACCCCGTCGGAGAGTGCGAAGCGGGATTCAGCCGCCGGCGAGCTCGGCGTCCTTGTCGCGGATCGAGTCCGCCATGCGGTCCAGCGCCTGCGCCATGTCATTGACCGCCTCGGCCGCGTCGTCGAGCGACGTCGTCAGCTCCGAGTACGCCGT
>JASCNZ010000017.1 GCA_029959905.1 Microbacteriaceae bacterium PS02344 | reverse complement strand
CCCCGGGCGCGGGCCGGGGGGGGGGGGCGGCACCGGGGGCCGGGGCGCCGCGGCCCCCCCCGCCGCGCGCGTTGCTGCCGGCATCCGTCCCGCCGTCGGCATCGGCATCGGCATCACCGTCGGCGAGAGCATCCGCGTCGCCATCGCTCTCGTCGCCCGCATCGACGTCCGAGTCCGCGTCGCCCGCCTCCGCATCGCTCGCGGGGTATGCCCGGTCGACGGGGGCGTCGTCGACGATCGCCGGGTGGTCGCGCATGTGCAGCACCGTGATCGGAGCGGTCTGCACGCCCACGAAGTCGGTCGTCGCCTCGTCGTCGCCGCTCTCGGCCTCGTCATCCATGAGGTCTTCGTCGGCGTCGGAGCGTTCGCGCAGCGCGATGTCGGCCTCGTCGTCGGCCACGGTGTCGGCCTGACCCAGCTGCCATGAGCGGTAGATGAGCGCGAGCAGGAAGGCCGATACGGCGAACGTGATGACGATGGCGGTGAGCGTCAACGCCTGCGGCAGCGGGTCGCTGATATCGCCGTCGACGCCGTAGAACGGCGCCTTGCTCGGCACCCCCATCACGATCAGCAGCAGCAGGTTCACAGCGTTGCCCAAGAGCAGGAAGCCGATCAGAACACGGGTCAGGCTGCGCTCGAGCATGGCGTAGACGCCGCAGGCGAAGAGCACCGCCATGATGACGATGAGGGTGAGCGAGGTGTCCATCAGCGGCTCACCCGCCCCTCGGTCGACCGCGCCGGACCCGAACTCGACGGCGCGTCACGCAGCGCCTGGGTCTGCCGGTCGACCTCGGCGCCGAGGCTGCGCAGCACGTCGAGCACCAGGCCGATCACCACGAGGTAGACGCCCACGTCGAAGATCGTCGAGGTGACGAACTCCATGTGGCCGAACCCGGGGATCTCCCACTCCCAGAACGTGCTCGTGAGCGGCGCCTGGCCGAAGAAGAGAGGGATGAGAGCGGCACCCACTGCGAGGATGAGACCGGCGCCGAGCAGTCGACCGGCATCGGTCGGGGCGGCCGCACCCAGCTCCCAGCGACCACCCGCGACGTAGCGCATGACGAGGGCCATTCCCGCCACGAGGCCGCCGGCGAACCCGCCACCCGGAAGGTTGTGCCCCGAGAACAGAAGGAAGATCGACACGACGATGATCGTGTGGAACAGCACCCGCACGATCACCTCGAGCAGGATCGACCGGTTCTCGGGCTTCATCTTCGTGCCGCCGACGAGCCAGGCGCGCGGGCTGCTCTCGTTCTCGGAGGTCTGGAAGCGGATGCCGTCGGTCGTCTCGACGAGCGGCATGCGCCGAGCGGCCCGGCGCTTGGTGCGCGGGAGGGTCTTGGTCGCCGAGAGCAGGTCGGCGCGGTGCGTGACGAACACGAGCGAGGCGACGCCGGTCGCGGCGAGCACGAGCACCGACAGCTCGCCCATCGTGTCCCACCCGCGGAGGTCGACGAGGGCGACGTTGACGACGTTCTTGCCATGGCCGATCTCATAGGCGAGACGGGCGAACGAGGTCGAGATCGGCTCGTGGATGCGCGACTGCGTCGCCACGACCGCGACGAGCGCCATCGTGAGTCCGGCGCCGATGGCGAGCAGCGCACGCGGGAGCCGACTCACCGAGGCGTTGTGCTCGCCCATCTTCGACGGCAGGCGCCGCAGCACGAGCGCGAAGGTCACGAGGGTGACCGTCTCGACGAGGATCTGCGTGAGGGCGAGGTCGGGCGCACCGCTGGTGGCGAAGAGTACGACCATGCCGAGGCCCGTGACCGAGACCAGCACCACGCCGGTGTATCGCTTCTGCGCCCGTACCGCGAAGACTCCGGCCGCGGCCATGATCGGCGCCACCACGATCTGCACCGGGGTGTGCCAGGCCGAGAGCTGGAAGCGCTCGATGTCGGTGGCGACGAGAGCCGTCACCTCGGCGGCGACGAATACCACGAAGATCGTGCCGACGTAGACCGGCAGCGAACCGCGCTGGGTGAAGGTGGTGCTGAGCACCGACAGCCGGTCGATGCCGCGCATCACGAGGTAGTACGCGTCGGCGGCGGTGAACGGCAGCAGTCGCGCCTTGCGGTCCCATCCAGTGCGGCGAGTGAGCAGGAACAGTCCGACGCCGAGCAGGATCGTGGCGATCGAGATGCCGAGCGCCGGCTCGAGCCCGTGCCACAGCGCCAGGTGCCCCGGTCCCTCGGTGGCGACCCCTTCGTGGTCGAGCCCCGGCGTCGAGGTCTTCGCGTAACCCTGCAGGGCGATGTCGAGGGCGGGGGCGCCGATGCCGGCGGCGAGCGTCACACCCGCGAGGATGATCGGTGCCGAGAGGAAGCCGACGGGAGGGTCGGGCCACTCGGTGTCGGGCATCCGGTCGCCGCTCTCGTCGCGCTTGGTCCAGAACGCACCCCAGATGAAGCGCGCGCCGTATGCCGCGGTGAGCATGGAACCGAGGGCCACGCCGATCAGAGCGACGAGACCCCACGGCGAGCCGCCGATCGCATCGTCGAGGAGCGCGGTGAGCGTCGACTCCTTCGCGACGAAACCGAGGGTCGGGGCGATTCCCGCCATCGAGGCGATCGAGATGATGGCGGCGGTCGTCATGACCGGCGCCTGCCGGGCGACGCCGGACAGCTCGCGGATGTCTCGCGTGGAGAGCTGTCGGTCGATGACGCCCACGATGAGGAAGAGCGCCGACTTGAAGAGCGCGTGCCCGATCACGAGCGCGAGCCCCGCGAGAGCCGCTGCCTGCGTGCCGTACCCGACGACGACGGCGAAGAAACCGAGCTGACTGACCGTACCGAACGCGAGGATGCGCTTGAGGTCGGTCTCGCGCAGCGCCTGGAGACCGCCGATCAGCATGGTGAGGATGCCGAGACTGATGACGATCGGACGCCACGTCGCGCTCAGCGCGAAGATCGGCGCGAACCGGGCGATGAGGTAGATGCCGGCCTTCACCATCGCCGCCGCGTGCAGGTAGGCGCTGACGGGGGTCGGCGCCGCCATCGCCCCCGGAAGCCAGAAGTGGAACGGGAACAGCGCCGACTTGCTGATGGCGCCGACCAGGAGCATGACGATCGCCGCCTCGACGATCGGGCCCGCAGGGGGCGAGGCGAGGATCTCGCGGATGCTCGACGTGCCCGCATCCACCACCAGCAGCACCACGCCGACGAACATGACGAGTCCGCCGAGGGTCGTCACGAGGAGCGCCTGCAGCGCCGCTCGACGGCTGGCGGCGCGGCGTCGGTAGTGACCGATGAGGAGGTACGAGAGGATGCTCGTCACCTCCCAGAACATGACGAGCATGACGAGGTCGTCGGTCAGCACGAGACCGTACATCGCTCCGGCGAAGCCGAGCAGCACGGCGGCGAACTGCCCGATCCCCGCGGAGTCATCGTGGAAGTACCAGCGGCAGTAGAGCAGCACGAGTGCGCCGACGCCGGTGACGATGAGGGTGAGCACCCAACCGAGCACGTCCATGCTCATCGACAGGTTGAGGCCGAGCTGGGGAATCCACGGGATCGACGCGAAGGGCGAATCGCCCTCGATGACGCGCGGCGTCATGACGAGCGCGTGGATGAATGCCGCCGCGGGAATGAGAGCGGCGATCGCGAACGCCTGAGCTCCCAGCCAGCGCACCAGGACGGGCATCAGGAGAGACCCGAGGAGGAACACTGCGAGGAGCATCAGCATATACGCGGCTCCTCGGGGCTCGTCGGCCGTGGGGGACGGCTCAGGCGGGCGGGTGTGACCCCAGTCTACCGGGCGTTAGGGAACCGTTAGGCCGCAGGGGCGACATCCGCCCGGCCGTCGGCCGCGGGGAGGGTCCGCCGGTGGGCGTGCCCACGAGGGCGACCGGCCGGTGACTCACCGTGGCAGAGTGGCTCCGTGCAACGGACGTGGGTGCGAGAGCTGGCGGGATGGATGCTCGCCCTCGCGGTGGCCGTCATCACGGTCGGCACTGTCGCCTCATCCGCCCGGGCGGAGCTGCTGTTCCGGGACGGGGACTCCCTCATCGTCGCGCTGCTCTCCCGCTCGTTGCTCGGCGGAGGGCCCCAGGACTGGGCGATGTCGAGCGTGCTGTTCCTGCCGGAGACCGCTGTGTTCGCTGCCCTGCACGCGGTGCTGCCGCTCGACGTCGACGGGCTGCTCGCGGTCAACGCTGTGCTCGACCTGCTCGCCCTCTACGGCGCGTTGCGGCTGGCCGCCGGTCGACGCCGCGAGGGCGCGGCGCCCGTCGCGTGGTCTGTGGCCGCGCTCGGAGTTTTCGGGGTGCTTGCGATGACCGAGACCTCGGCGTCGCGTGACGCCCTCGAACTCGCCTCGCTGCCCCTGACGACCACGTACTACTCGGCGACGGTGATCGCCACGGTGCTGGTCGCCGGGATCGTCCGGCGGATGCTCGATCACGACCGCCCGAATGCGATGCTCCTCGCCGCGCTGCTCACGCTCGGGAGCATCTCCACCCTGTCGAATCCGCTTTTCATCGCCTGGGCGGTGGTGCCGCTCGGCATTCTCCTCGCCGTGCGCGCGGCCCCAGGAAGACGCGCGGCTCCGGGGGCGCGATCACCGGCCCTGACAGCTCTCGCCGCGCTGGCGGCGGGCACGGCGATCGGCCTCGCCTCCCGTATTCCGATCTCGGCATGGATCGCCAACACGGGCGCCGGATACGCGCAGCCGGAGCAGTGGCGTGAGTCGCTGGTGTACTACGGCGGGCTACTCGGCGACCGCCTGGACTCTCCGCTCGGCGTTCTCGCCGCGGCGATCACCGCCGGGCTGCTGGGGTGGGCGGTCGCGCGCGGCGTCCGTTCGCACGATCCGGGGTCGCGCTTCGTCGCGGGCGCCGCCTGGCTCGCGCCCCTTCTCGTGATCGTCGGCGCGATCGCCCTCGGCACCCACGCCGCGCGATACCTGCAGCCGCTGGCGTTCGCCCCGGCGCTCGCGCTCGTCGCCGAGCCTCGCGTGCTGCGTCTCGCGCCGGGTCTGCGCCGACGAGTCACCGCGGTGATCGCCGTGGTGCTGGTGATCGGCGCCGGGGTGAGCATCCCCCGCGTGGCCGCTGCCGCCTCCCGGCCCGACGCCGATCTCGCCTGCGTGACCGACTGGGTCGAGGCATCCGATCGCACCGGGGCGGGGCAGTTCTGGACGGTGCGGTTACCGAAGTTGCACCTCGACGACCCCTCCCGCCTCGTGCAGGTCGACCACCGCCTGAACGGGTACGCGTGGCTGGTGAATCGCACCGACCTGGCGGCGAGCGAGGTCTCGTTCCTCGTCGAAGACGCGCAGACCGTCCCGTGGGAGCTGCCCGTGTCGGCGATTCCCGATGAGGTGGTCGACTGCGGCCGCTACCGCATCTTCGACTTCGGCGAGACGCTCCTGCCCCTCGGACCGGCCCACAGCTGAGGCGCGGCTCCCGCCCGGATGACGACCGCGTCGTCAGCGCGACGGCGGCCCGGTCGTGTCGCCCACGCGCACCACACAGGTGAGATCCTGCGTCTCGCCCGGCTCTCCGGCAAGCATCCGCGCGATCTGCTCGCCCGCCACGCGGCCCTTCTCGACCGCGGGCTGCACGACCGTCGTGAGCGCCCTCTCACCGAGGCCGTCGACCGCGATGCCGTCGAAGCCCGCCACCGAGATGTCCTCCGGCACGCGCAGACCCAGCTCCTCCGCGGCGCGGATCACGCCGACCGCGAGCAGGTCGCTCTGGGCCAGGATCGCGGTGGGTCGACCGCCGGGATCGGCAAGCAGCTCCCTCCCGACCACCAGCCCCTCGTCGATCAGGCTGCCCGCCGCCGAGACCGCCGGAGCGTCGGGGAACACGCGCCGCGTGCCCTCGAGCCGGTCGACGGTCACCCCGATCGTCGCCTCGGCGATGCGCTCGGGGGTCACCGGGCCGCGCTGCCGCTGCGAACCGAGCGACAGCGTCACGATCGCGATGTCGCGATGGCCGAGGTCGTGCAGATGCCGGGCGAGAGCGGCCGAGGCATCCGCATTGTCGAGCGTGACGCGAGGGATGCCGGGATCGCCCGGGTCTCCCTCGATGACGACGACCGGCAATCCGCGGCCGCGGACGACCCGCACGGATTCGCGGGTGCGACCCGACCATCCGATGAGCACGTACGCGTCGACCGGGGCGCTCGCGAGGGCGAGACCGTCGCCGCCGTCGTCGCGCATGAGCAGGATGCCGGAGCTGAGCTCGGCGAGCCCGTCGGCGAGGCCGTCCATCATCGCCGTCGTCACCGGGTCGAGGAAGGCGTGGCGCAGGTGCCCCTCGAACACGACGGCGACGATCCCGCTGCGGCCCCGGCGGAGCGACGCCGCCCGGGGGTCGGGCCCGGCGTACCCGAGGTGGGAGGCGGCGGCGAGAACCCGATCGCGCGTGCCGTCGGAGACCTTCGCCTTGCCGCTGAAGACGATCGACGCGGTCGACGTGGAGACCCCCGCCTCGCGGGCGACATCAGAGATGGTCGCGCGCCGAGACGGCTCCTGACTGCTCATGGTCCGAGGATAACGCGCGACCCCTCGAGGCTCGAATCGATTCGAATAGGATGAGGCCCATGGACACCGCCCTCTCGCGCTCGCAGTTCGTGCGCTGGCGCGCTGCGATCTTCGCGATCTTCGCCGCGAGCGGTCTCTCGGTCGCGACCTGGGCCTCGCGCGTGCCGGGCATCAAGAGCGACCTGGGGCTCGACAACGCGCAGGTCGGGCTCATCCTGCTCGGCATGGGCATCTCGTCGATCATCGGCATCTCGACGAGTCCCGCCGTCATGGCGCGTACCGGCGCACGGCGCGGCATGCTCCTCACGATGCTCATGTTCTCGGTCGGCATCGCCCTCATCGGCGTGGGCTCGACCGTGCTCGCCTCGATTCCGGTCGTGCTCGTCGGCATGGTGCTGTTCGGATTCGGGAACGGATGCCTCGACGTCATGATGAACGTCGAGGCGACCGCGATCGAGCAGCAGATGGGCCGCACGGTGCTGCCCGTGTTCCACGCCTTCTTCAGCTTCGGCACCGTGATCGGCGCGGGCGTCGGCGCGCTGGCGGCGTGGCTGCACCTGACGGTCGCCGTGCACGCCGGCATCATGGGGCTGCTGCTCGCGGCGATCGCGGTGTTCTGCTTCACGCAGGTGCCGGTGCGCACCGACGCCCTCGACCCCGCACCGGCAGAGAAGCCGGCGTGGCGCGAGCGGATGCACGTCGCCCTCGAGGCGTGGCGCGAGCCTCGCACGTACCTCATCGGCGTGGTCATGCTGGGCATGGCCTTCGCCGAGGGCGGAGCGAACGATTGGATCGCCCTCGGCACCGAGCAGGGCCATGGCTTCGGGGCGGGCAGCGGCGCCGTCGCCCTCGCGGTCTTCTCGGTGGGCATGACCGTGGTGCGCCTGTTCGGCGGTCCGCTCGTCGACCGCTTCGGACGGGTGGTCGTCCTCCGGGTGCTGGCCCTCTCGGCCGCCGCCGGGGTGCTGCTGTTCATCCTCGCGCCGAACCTGCCGCTCATGCTGGTCGGCGCGGCACTGTGGGGTGTGGGCGCCTCGCTGGGGTTCCCCATCGGCATGTCCGCCGCCGCCGACGACCCCGCCAAGGCCGCCGCTCGAGTGAGCGCTGCGGCGACCATCGGCTACGTCGCGTTCCTCGGCGGCCCGCCTGTGCTCGGTTTCATCAGCGAGCACATCGGCCTGCTGAACACGCTGTACATCCTCATGGCGCTCATCGTGGCGTCCGGCCTCTTCTCGGGCGCCGTGCGCCCCCTCCCCGCCGACGCGAAGACCCCCACCCCGCGCTGATCGCCCGCCCCGCGCTGATCGCCCGCCGCCGCACACCACCCGGTGGGCAGGAGCTCTCGCGCATAGAAGGACCGAAAGCGGCATCCGCTCCTTCTCATCCCGAGATCTCCTTCGCAGGGCGATGCCACACCGACCACGAGTCCTGACGCGAGGCAGACCGCACCAACCGCCCCGCCCGCCGCCGACCGCGTCATGCGACAGCGACGCGACGAAGTAGGCTCGTCGGGTGCGTCTCGTCATCGCCCGCTGCTCCGTCGACTACACCGGTCGACTCAACGCCCATCTGCCGCTCGCCACCCGCCTGCTCGTGCACAAGGGTGACGGGAGTCTGCTCGTGCACTCCGACGGCGGCAGCTACAAGCCGCTCAACTGGATGAGCCCGCCGTGCACCCTCACCACCGAAGAGCCGGGCGAGGAGGAGGCGACCGCGGGCGTCGTCGACGTGTGGCGCGTCACCCACAAGAAGACCGGCGACGCTCTGCGGGTGCAGATCTACGAGATCATCCACGACACCTCGCACGAGCTCGGCGTCGACCCCGGTCTGCAGAAAGACGGAGTGGAAGCCGATCTGCAGCGGCTGCTCGCCGAGCAGGTCGAGCGCATCTCGGAGGGCGCGACGCTCGTGCGCCGCGAGTATCCGACGGCGATCGGGCCCGTCGATCTGCTGGTGCGGGATGCCGGGGGCGCGGCCATCGCGGTCGAGATCAAGCGCCGCGGCGACATCGACGGCGTCGAACAGCTCACCCGCTACCTCGAGCTGCTCGGTCGCGACCCGCACCTCGCGCCGGTGCAGGGCGTGTTCGCGGCACAGGAGATCAAGCCGCAGGCCCGCGTGCTCGCCGAGGACCGCGGCATCCGCTGCCTCGTGCTCGACTACGAAGACATGAAGGGCATCGAGTCGGGCATCCCCCGCCTCTTCTGACGCCCCGCTCGTTCCGGCGGCCGACCGGACCCGCGAAAACCCAGATCAATCGTGGCGCGAAGCGCGTGTCGGATGCCGACGCGCCGACAACCGCGCGGATCATCTCCGTTCTGCGGCCATGCGGGCGCCGCCACGCACGGCCCTGCACGTCCGTGCACCGGAACCCGGGCGCGCGGCGCCGGGCCATAGGCTGGAGGGTATGGCTTCCTCCCCCTACTCCTGCGTGCTCTGGGACGTCGACGGCACCATCGTCGACGCGTCCGTCGGCATCCTCCGCCGTCTGAACGTCGCCCTCACGCACTTCGGACGACCGGCGCCCACGCGCGAGGAGCTGGTGCACTGGATCGGCCCGCCCATGTTCCAGTCGTTCCAGGACCAGGCGGGCATGACGCCCGAGCAGTCGGCCGAAGCGGTGTCGTTCTACCGCACGCTCGGCAAGGCCGACGGCTACACCACCGACGTGACCACGTATCCCGGAGTCGCCGATCTCATCCATGAGGTGCACGCCGCCGGCATCCCTCAGGCCACCGCGAGTTCGAAGCCCGAGAACCAGGTCGATGCGCTGATCGACCACTTCGAGTTGCGCGCCGACTTCCTCACCACCGTCGGCGCCACCCCCGACGAGTCGACCCTGGCCTCGAAGACCGACATCGTGGCCGAAGCGCTGCGCCGGCTCACCGCGCTCGGCGCCGACGTCTCGCGCCCCGTGCTCATCGGCGACCGCCACCACGACGTCGAGGGCGGCAATGCCAACGGCGTGCCGGTGATCTTCGTCGAGTGGGGTTTCAGCGACGCGCACGAGGGCGATGACGCGGCCTTCCGCGCCGCGTCGGTCGACGAACTGCGGTCGCTCCTGCTGCGCTGACCCGCCAGTCCGATCACGGCCGGGACCGCACCCGACATCAGCTCAGGACCGGCGGGCTGGATCGGTGCTCGACACCGGCAGATCAGCCGTGAAGCTCGCGGCTCGTCCTGAGTTGTGGACGATGCCGTCCGCCGAGGTGGCACCCGACGCGCGACCCGGTCGAGGAGCCGGCGCGCTCAGTGCGACCACCGACGCGCTCGACGCGGGGTCCGGAAAGCACAGAACTCCCCGCCGGACACCGCAGAAGCGGCTCCGGTCGGGGAGTTCGGAGAAATACCGTGCGACTCAGAGAGCGCGGATGTTCTCGGCCTGCAGGCCCTTGGGGCCCTGCGCGACGTCGAACTCGACCCGCTGGTTCTCTTCGAGGCTGCGGTAGCCGGAGGAGTCGATCGCGGAGTAATGCGCGAAGACGTCGGCGCCTCCGTCGTCGGGGGAGATGAAGCCGAAGCCCTTCTCCGCGTTGAACCACTTAACAGTGCCCTGGGTGCTCATGTACTGCCTGTTCTGCTGGAAAAGAAGCCGACGCAGGATGCACCGACATCGCTAACGCTAGCGGGTGAGGTACCGAGGGCAACAGACGCAATCAGAAGGTAATCCAAATGTTGCACGGCGACGCGCGGGCCCTGGCGGCCGGGCGGACACCGCACCGGATGCGGACGGCTCGCGCGGAGCATCCGCCATCCGATGCGTTCCCTGACGGCCCGGAGCCGCCGAGACGGACCCTCCCTGAAAAATGGTGTGGCCCTCACCGCGGGGGGAGCGATGAGGGCCGAAGACGACCGGAGGGTGCGTCAGAGTCCACTGTACAACTTTTTTCGCGTCCGTGTCCCCCATTTGGGGGACAAATCTCGAAAAAAGTGCAAACATAGATAGCGGCCCCCTCGAGTAGCCCATTGGGGACTGAACTACTCGAGAGGGCCCAATCGCATGCACGGATCGTCTGGCCTCTGGGGAAGGCGGCCCGTCTTCTGGGGAAAGACGGGGACGATCGATCCCCTTGTGCATGCATCTTCACCATAGGGGAGGACGCACGATCCCGCCACGGCCTTCCCGTGGCGGTGAGGTGAAGCAGCAGGGGAATGATCCGGGGAGGATCGCAGGTTCCGGGAGGGCGGGGCGCACAGCACGGACGATGTCCGTCGCCCCGCCTCCCGGATCCGCGGCCCCACAGTCGCCGCCATGATCGGTAGCCTTGTCGCGTGACCCTGCTGAACAAGGACATGACGCTGTGCATCTCGCTGTCGGGACGCCCGAGCAACAACGGCACGCGCTTCCACAACTTCCTCTACGAGGAGCTGGGGCTCAACTGGATCTACAAGGCGTTCGCGCCCACCGATCTCGAACAGGCGATCGCCGGGGTGCGCGGCCTCGGCATCCGCGGCTGCGCGGTGTCGATGCCCTATAAAGAGGACGTCATCGCGTTCGTCGACCGCATGGAGCCGTCGGCCGCCGCGATCGACTCGGTCAACACGATCGTCAACGATGACGGCATACTCACGGCGTACAACACCGACTACTCGGCGATCGCGCAACTGATCGCCGAGAACGCCCTCGATGCCGGATCGTCGGTGCTGCTGCGCGGTTCGGGCGGCATGGCCAAAGCCACCGCCGCGGCGTTCCGCGACGCCGGCTTCACCCGGGTCACGATCGCCGCCCGCAACGAGGACGCGGGCCGGCTGATCGCCGACCTCTACGACTTCATCTGGCAGTCGGATGCCGAGGGCACCACGACCGCCGACATCATCGTGAACATCACCCCCATCGGCATGGCGGGCGGCCCCGACGAGCACGAACTCGCCTTCACCGACATGCAGATCGCCGCGGCATCCGTGGTGTTCGACGTGGTGGCGATGCCCGCCGAGACGCCCCTCATCCGTGCGGGGCGGGCGGCAGGCAAGACCGTGATCAGCGGCGCCGAGGTCGCGACCCGCCAGGCGCTGAAGCAGTTCGTGCTCTATACGGGCATCCGCCCCTCCGACGAGCAGGTGCGCGCCGCCGAGGAGTTCGTGCGCGCGCAGTGATGGGCGGCCGGCCGCTACCCTGAGGCCATGAAGACCATCGGCGTTCTCGGCGGGATGAGCTGGGAGTCCTCCCTCGAGTGGTACCGGCTGGCGAACGAGCGCGTCGCGGCGCGACTCGGCGGCTACCACTCCGCCCGCGTCATCCTCGATTCGCTCGACTTCGCCGAGATCGAGGCGATGCAGGCCCGCGACGACTGGGACGCCGCCGGCGGGCTGCTCGCCGACCGCGCCCGGGCGCTCGAGAACGCCGGTGCCGACCTGCTGGTGCTCGCGACGAACACCATGCACCTCGTCGCCGACCGGATCACGGATGCCGTGGGCATCCCCTTCCTGCACATCGCCGACGCGGCGGGGGCCGCCGTCTCGGCCGCCGGCGTCGAGACCGTCGGGCTGCTCGGCACGGCCTTCACCATGGAGAAGCCGTTCTACGCCGAGAGGCTCGCAGCGCAGGGCATCCGCACGATCGTCCCGGAGGCCGACGACCGACGCACCGTGCACGACATCATCTACGGCGAGCTGGTGCACGGCGTGGTGCGCGACGAGTCGCGCCGGAGCTACGTCGAGGTCGTCGACCGGCTGATCGCCCGCGGGGCCCAGGGCGTGATCCTCGGATGCACCGAGATCGAGCTGCTCCTCTCGGCCGGCGACGTCTCGGTGCCGGTCTTCCCCACCACCGCGCTGCACGTCGATGCGGCGGTCGACGCCGCACTCGCCGACTGAGGCGCGGCGCCGCACTCGCTCCCGCCCGACTGCCCGGCATCCGCTGCCCCTCCCCCGCCCCCTGCACAACTTCGGAGCGCCGGCGCGACTCGCCGCGCCTTCACTCCGTCGTGCGGCGTGTCGCGCGCGCACTCCGAAGCTGTGCGGAGGTGGCGGCTCCCCCAAGCTGTGCGTGGGTGGCCGAGCGCTCTCCCGGCACCTGATCCCTTCCGTCTCGTCGCCGGTCTGTCAACCGGGTAGGCGTCCGATCGGATGGCGACGAACGTGGAGCCCGTCCACCCCCAATGCGAACGGAGCACACGATGAAGGCACTCACCTGGCAGGGCACTCGCGACGTGACGGTCGAGGAGGTGCCGGACCCGGTCATCCAGGAGCCGACGGATGCGATCATCCGCATCACCTCCTCGGCGATCTGCGGCTCGGACCTGCACCTGTACGAACTGCTCGGCCCGTTCATCGACCGCGGCGACATCCTCGGCCACGAGCCGATGGGCGTCGTCGTCGAGGTCGGGTCGGGCGTGAACACGCTCAAGCCCGGCGACCGCGTCGTCATTCCCTTCAACATCTCGTGCGGCGAGTGCTTCATGTGCACGCACGGCTTCCAGTCGCAGTGCGAGACGACGCAGGTGCGCGAGTACGGCAGCGGCGCCGCCCTGTTCGGCTATACGAAGCTGTACGGGCAGGTGCCCGGCGGTCAGGCCGAGTTCCTGCGGGTGCCGCTCGCCGACTACAACCACATCGCTGTCGGACACGAGCTGCCCGACGAGCGCTACCTCTTCCTCAGCGACATCCTGCCCACGGCCTGGCAGGGCGTGGAGTACGCGCAGGTGCCCGAGGGCGGCACGCTCGCGGTGATGGGACTCGGCCCGGTGGGCCAGTTCGTCGCGCGCATCGGCCGACACCGCGGGTACCGGGTGCTGGCCGTCGAGCCGGTCGCGGAACGCCGGGCCATGGCCGAACGGCACGGCATCGAGACGTTCGACCTCACCGACACGGTCGTCGACGAGCTGCGCGACCTGACGGAGGGCCGCGGCGCCGACGGGGTCGTGGATGCCGTCGGCCTCGAGGCGCACGGCAACTCCGGCGTCGAGTTCATGCAGAAGGCCGTGGGCCTGCTGCCGGATGCCGCAGCGCGTCAGATGCTCGACAAGGCCGGGGTCGATCGCCTCGCCGCGGTCTACGCGTCGATCGACACGGTGCGCCGCGGCGGAACGGTCTCGCTCAGCGGCGTCTACGCGGGCGACGCCGACATCATGCCGATGAAGACCCTGTTCGACAAGCAGATCAGCCTGCGGATGGGCCAGTGCAACGTGAAGCGGTGGATTGACGACCTGCTGCCGCTCGTCGAGGACTCCGCCGACCCGCTCGGCGTGATGGACCTCACCACCCACCGCGCCCCGCTCGAGGACGCCCCGGGTCTGTACAGCACGTTCCAGAAGAAGGAGGACGGCTGCATCAAGGTCGTCCTGCATCCCGGCGCCTGACACACGGAGTGCGGGATCGATATGTCGGCTCCGGAGGGCATCCGGCGTGACATATCGATCCCGCACGGGACCGCTTCAGGGGCGGCGGTTGCCGACTCCCGGCTCGTCGTTGTGCTCGGAGTTGTACGAGTCGGCCTCGGCCGCGGCGGTACCGTCGGTGAACTCGTCGACACCCACGGCGGCGGCCGCACCGGAGTCGGCGCCTCCCCCGCCCGCGGGCACCTCGCCCGCACCGGCACCGTCACGCGTGCGCTCCTCGAGCAGTTCGGTGATGCGCTCCTGCGCCTCGGCACCGCCGGGCATCTGCGGGTTCGCGGCGTCGACGCCGACACCCTGGTTCTCGATGCCGCTCATTCGTCGCGCTCCTCGACCTCGTCGGGCGAGTCGGCGATACCCAGGTCGGGGTCGGTGTTGACACCGCCGCCGATGGCGTCCTGACCCGCGATGCGCGCCTCGGCCGACACGTCGTCGTCGGGCAGCGTCGAGTCGGCGTTCTCGACCAGGTCCTCCTCTTCGGGCAGGACCGTGGGCTCCTGCGAGCTGATCGAGTTGATGAGTCCCTCGGGGTTCGACATGCTGCTCCTCTCGTCGGGGGTGGAGGCTCCAGACTGCCGCTCCGGCCGGTCTGCGACAGGCCCGTTGACAGGCTCCCCTCCACGGCGTAGCAGGGCCGTTCGGAGCATCCGATCGCGATATGCCAGTCT
Source organism: Microbacteriaceae bacterium PS02344 (assembly GCA_029959905.1). Lineage (GTDB taxonomy): Bacteria > Actinomycetota > Actinomycetes > Actinomycetales > Microbacteriaceae > Microbacterium. The sequence goes on along the minus strand of JASCNZ010000017.1, from coordinate 39,281 downwards.
GGTCGCGAGGGGGAGACATGACCAAGGTGTGGCAGTTCTACGCGCAGTCGGCCCGGAGGAACCCGACCGACCTGTGGATCTCGATCGCGACCGTGCTCGTCACGCTCGTGCTCGGCGTGGGCGTGCTCGTGTCGTCGACCGACTTCGCATTCGCGGTGCTCGCGGCGCAGGTGCTGCTCGGAGCCCTCGACGTGCGCTTCGGGTTCCAGCGGGCGACGCGGCCGGCCCGCGATGCCCGCGGTGCCAGCGCGCGCCGCTCGCAGCCCGATCCGGATGCCGCGTTCCCGGCCTTCCTGCTGCTGGTTCCCCTCGTCACCACCGTTCTTGGCTTCTGGTGGATCGTTCCCGGGTTGCAGGCCGACGACACGCCCCCGGCGATGGCGCTGCTGCTGTGGCTGATCATCTCGTACGCCGCGATGCTGCTGTCGATCCTGGTGGCGGCGTTCCTGCTCTTCCCGCTCGAGCTCGTCGGTCGCGGGCTCATCCACGCGATCCGCGGCCGCTTCGCACAGGCTGTCCCGCTGGTGGTCGGCGGCATCTACATCCTGCTCGTGCCCGCATTCGGAATCGCCGGAGCGCTGGCCCTCGACGACCTGCCACCCTTCCCCTTCGCCGGTTACGGGATCATCGCGGGCCTGCTCGGCGTCGACGGCCGGTACTCGATCGAGAGCGAGGGATGGCTGTGGGTCACCCGGCTCCTGTTCGTGCTGATCCTCATCCCGCTGCTGGGTCTGCTGCGCGTGCGCCGCGACCAGCGCAACGACTCCCCCGGTGACGATCGCTGACGGAGAAACAGGTCGCGAGCCCCACGTCAAGGGGGATCTTCCGCCGATTCTGCGGCAGTAACGTCATCAGACGTAGGAGCGCAGCGGCGAGGAGACCACATGCCCGAGGGGACGACGCCGACGGCTGCCCTGCTCGACGGGCGCTACCAGGTCGGTGAGAGTCTCGGCCGAGGGGGCATGTCGACGGTCTATCGCGCCGAGGACACGTACCTCGGGCGCACGGTGGCGATCAAGATCCTGCGCGACGACGACCAGCTCGTCGGCTTCTCCGACCGCATGCACACCGAGAAGGCGCTGCAGGCCTCGCTCAGCCATCCGTCTTTGGTGACACTGTTCGACGCGCGCCTCGAACGCACCGGACCGCGCTATCTCGTGATGGAGTTCATCGACGGGCCCACGCTCGCCGATCGGATGTTCGCCGGACCGCTGCCCGCAGAGCAGGTCGCCGCGCTGGCGCAGGACCTCGCCGAGGCGCTGAGCGCGGTGCACGCCGCCGGCATCGTGCACCGCGACGTCAAACCGTCGAATGTGCTGCTCTCCCCGCGCAAGGCCGGGCGCACGACCGCGAAACTCGCGGACTTCGGCATCGCCTGCGAGATCGACGCACCCGCGATGACCTCTCCCGGCGTGGTGATGGGGACCCTGGCGTACATGGCACCCGAGCAGGTGCGCGGACAGCGCGTGACCCCGGCCGGCGACGTGTTCTCGCTCGGACTCGTGCTGCTCGAAGCACTCACCGGGGAACGCGGCTACCCGGCCGCCGTCGGCATCGCCGCGGCCGTCGCACGGGTCAGCGGGCCCCCCGAGATCCCGGAGGACATCGACCCCGGCTGGCGCGACCTGCTCGACCGGATGACGCGCACCGAACCGTCCGAGCGGCCGACCGCCGACGAGGTCGCCGCTGCTGCGCACATGCTCGCACCGAGAACGACCGCCGGCTCACCGGCCGCCGCACCCGTGTCGGGTGCCGCCTCGCGCGCAGTGGCGCGGCGGGCGGCCGCGGGAGGCGCGGGAGGGGCGGCAGCCGGAGCAGCCGCGGCTTCCATCCAGCCCGGGGGAAGCGCGTCCTCCCCCTCCGCCGCACCGGCCGCGATGACTTTGCGTGCATCGGTCTCGTCGGCTCCCTCCGGCGCCGGCGTCGCCGCGCACACTCCAGCCGAACGCCAGGCCGCGGCCGAGCATCCGACCGCCGTGATGGACGTGGTGCCCTTGCGCCGCAACCGTCAGCACCGACCGAAGCCCCGCCGACGCCCCGTCGCGCGCACGGCGTCGGCCGTGCTCGCCGGCGTACTGCTGCTCGGGGCCGGAGGCGCCGGCACGGCCGCCCTGCTCGGCGCGGGCGCCCCGACCTCGCCCCGCATCGCCGCCGTCACCGCCGTGCGCACGCCCGCCGAGGCGCCGGCCGACGGCGTCGAGCAGGCCGCAGACGACCAGACGACGCAGGACCAGGCGACTCAGCAGCAGGCCGTCGCGCCGCAGCCCGTCCAGGAAGCCGTCGTCGAGCCCGCAGCCCCGCAGGACACCGCCCCCGACAACTCGGGCACCGGCTCCGAGAAGGCGAAAGAGGCGAGTCAGCAGCAGGGCCCGCCGTCGTTCAGCGGTAACAAGGGCCCGGGCAAGAAGGACGACGAGTAACGCGCCCCGCGCCGTCGCACCGGGTCAGAGCAGTCCGAGGTCGTAGGCGGTGGCGTCCTCGTCGCAGAACGCGGATCCGCACTGCCGAGACGAGCGCTGCTCGCAGAGTTCATTCGCTCACCTGGACACGCGAAAGTGAGCGACCATCAGGCGTCTTGAGCGGTACCCGGCGCTGGCTATCCCCGCGCCGCGAAAGCGGCGATCGGCCAGCGCGACTGCATTCAGTGGAATGCTGTCCGCTTCGATCGCTGGAGGTGCTGTATCTTAACCCCCATGGTGAGCGAAAAGAGCCGTCTTCTGATCGTTAGTTCCTCTATCATTGGTGCGGCTACGATTGCGGGCATCGCCACATACTTTCTTGTCCGGTGGTTCCTTACGGAAGCAAATCGACAAGAGTTCTCCCGTCGACCCGAAGTAGAGAACTGGGCACTCCCAGCGGTAGGGACCGATGGGCCCGCTCTCCTTTATGCCTTCGCGGTGGCCGCCGTCCTTGTTGGCGCGAGTGCGGTTTGGTTTGGCGTTCGAGGAACTCGAGGAGCCAACTAAGTACTCGCGCCCATCGGAATCGAGCTCAACCTAGTCCCGTTTGAATACATCAGTACTGAACCGTTCGCGCCGTCACCACTTTTTTCAATAACGGATTCTTCAGCTTCGCGGGGATAAGCCACCTCTTCGACGCAGTTCCGCTTCGGCCTGCAGCCCTCCGGCTTGCAGGCCGTAGCGGCGAAAGGGGAGCCAACCTCAGAGCGGTTACACCCTCCGCCAGATGCCAACCGGGCACGGGCGGTTGAGCGGGTCGGCATCGCGGAGTGTCGTATCCCCGTAAAGTCGGTACTTCACAGTTCGCACCCGCCTGTAGGTGTTGTTCCACCCGGGTTTCACGAGACACGCGTTGGGGTTGAAAATTGCGTGGACCAGCTGCGACGCTGGCGGCGGAACTTTGGCGGCGGCAGGGGAAACCGACGCCGACGTGAGCATGGCTGCGAGTGCAGCGGCAACCACGCCGAATCTCATGGCTTTCTTTCTATGCACCCCGAGAGGCTAGCCCCTCGGGGGAAGGCAATAAAGGAAATTGGTTTTCGCTTTATCCAATGTCAGAAGGCGTAGTTTCTTGACTGCCTGCACAGAGAAGTGAATAATTCCTCATTGCGCTTTCTTCGTGGCGCACACGGGAAATGCTAGACCGAATCTTGGATATCATCGCGCACGCATTGCGCGAGTACCGGCGCAGGACTGGCCTCAGTCAAGAGCAGGCTGCGTTGGAAATCGGTTGTTCCGTGCCGACCTACAGAGCCTTGGAAGTTCCGTACATCAATCGCGACCGCATGCCTAACCCAAAGCTCGGAACCGTGATGCGAGCACTCGCGACGGTAGGCATCGATGCGGCCTTTGTGGACTCTCTGGCAATCCAAGTTATTGACAAGCGCCAGGCCCCGAATACGCTCCCAAATCATGAATAAGAGGCGTGTAAGCATCTCGGGATCGATCATCGCGTTGATCCTCTACGCCCGCGCCACACCCGATCAGAGCAGTCCGAGGTCGTAGGCGGCCGCAACGGCCTCGTCGCGCGTCGTGGCTCCGAGCCGCTGGTAGAGCGCTCGCGCGTGCGACTTCACCGTGTTGATCGACAAATGCGATTGCGACGCGATGGCCTGCAGACTCATGCCTCGATCGAGACCCTCGAGCACCCGACGCTGCTGCGGGGTGATGCGCACGCGATCGTCGTCGAGAGCGGCGACCTCGCGGGCACCCTGCGTGTCGGCGAGGTCGGCGCCGAGGGCCGAGCGCGCGGCGGCCGGCACCGCGAGCCAGGTGCTGAGCAGACCCCGCTCGCGCACCGACGCGGCCAGGTCGCTGTACTCCCCGGCCACCGGGAGGGCGGCACGTGCGGCCGCATGCGTGGCCAGCGCCCCGAGCCGTTCGCGGGTCGTGCGACTCACGCCGAGCGCCTCCGCGGCACGTCGGGCGGCGAGCGGTGCATCGCCCGCGGCGAGCGCCAGCCGAGCACGGGTGAGACGGGCGATGTGGTGGTCTGCGTGGTCGGCGGCAGCTCGCTGCGCCTGAGCATCCTGCCGGAGCGACAGCAGCAGCTCGACCTCGGCGTGGGTGAGCAGCGGACCGAGCGTGCTGCCCTCTGCGAGCCAGGCGTCGAAGCGCGCCTTGTCGGCGCGCACGGACTGAAGCGTGCCCAGGCGGTCGCCCCACACCAGCGCATGTCGGGCCCGGGCGTAGGTCACGGCGGGCCCCCACCCCTGTTCCGCGTTGACCGGCTGCTCGAGCATCCGCAGGGCGCACTCGGCGTCGTCGCGACGCAACGACTCGATGCCGACGATCGCGCGCGCCGTGTCGGCGGTGAGCGCGATGCGCGACGCGAACCACCCGTCGACGGCGGGTGCGGCATCGTGCCGCGCGAGCCAGGCCGACGCCTGCCCGATGTCACCATCGAGTGCGAGGAAGAGGGCCGCCTTGCCGGCCGCGTCGCGCTGCACGTAGTCGACGCGTGAGTCGCCGCTGCGCTCGTACGCGTCGCGCAGGCTGAGCACGGCGCCGGCGAGGTCATCGGCGAGCCCGCGGGTGATGCCCGCCTGCAAGAGTGCGGCGGGCACGCGCGACGCGACGAGTCCCGGTCGGTGGACGGCCGCGATGCGGCTGAAGCGCTCGACCAGCGACGCGAGTCGCACGGCGCGCGGAAACCGCCCCCGCACCCGCAGCGCGATCATGCGCGAGGCAGCCACGCTCAGCAGGCTGAGAGCCCGGTCGGAGCGGGCCAGCGCTTCGAGTTCGTCGAGGTCGTCGGCATCGGGCAGGGAGGCGCTGCCCAGCATGCGGTCGACCGCGTCGGCCGCGGAGTGCAGGCGGATGTCGCGCACCGCCGCCGCGCGGGCGTCGAGCTCGAACGCATCGAGGGGGATGAGGCGCAGCGCCTCATCGAGCAGCTGGCCGGGCTCGTCGAGCAGCGCCGACCAGTGCGCGCCGACGAGCTGCACCGCGCGTGCCCAGTCGCGCGCGTCGAGCGCGCGGCGCACGTCGCGGTGGACATCGGCCACATCGGCATCCCCCTCGAGAGAAGCGGTCGCGACGTCGTCGCGCCCTGTCGCCGGCACGATTCCGTGGGGGTCGCTCGTCATGATCGTCGTTCCTCGGGTCTCCCTCCGAGAATATCGGTGAGCCAAGGAGATGCGAGATATCCGACCGGGGGGTTCGTGGCAACCCTCTCCACCCGACCCCTCCCGCTCCCTATCGTCGAGGAAACGGGTCGCGGGCGTGCCGCCCGCCCCTCGCGAAGGAGCAGGAATGGTCGTCATCGGGTACCACGCATCGCACGCGCAGCATCCGCAACGCGAGCAAGCGACCCTACGGGGGATGCTGTGACCGCCGGCCGCTTCCTCGGCACCGACCCCTGGGCCATCGAGGCCGAGGGGGTCGACGAGAGCGTGCTCGCCCACGAGGAATCGGTCTTCGGGCTCTCGAACGGGCACGTGGGGTGGCGCGGCAACCTCGACGAGGGCGACCCCCGGGGCCTCTCGGGCAGTTACCTCAACGGCGTGTTCGAGGAGCATCCCATGCCCTATGCCGAAGACGGCTACGGCTATCCCGACACGGGCCAGAGCGTGATCAACGTGCCCAACGGCCAGCTGATCCGGCTGCTCGTCGACGACGAGCCCTTCGACATCCGCCGGGGAACCGTGCACACCCATACGCGGCGCCTCGACCTGCGCGACGGCACCCTCGGGCGCCGCGTCGAGTGGACCAGCCCCACCGGCCGCGGTGTGCGCATCGCGTCGACCCGCCTCGTCTCGCTCGCCCACCGGTCGGTCGCGGCCGTGCGCTACGTCGTCGAAGCCGTCGATCACCCCGTCGAGCTCACGATCCTGTCGGAGGTGCTCGCCAACGAGCCGGTTCCCGTCGTTCACGAGGACCCCCGCGTCGAAGACCTGCTCACCGAACCCTGGCGGCCGGTCGAGGCCGACGTCCTCGGCACGGCGGCGACGCTGATGCACCGCACCCGCGAGAGCGGCCAGGTCGTGGCGGTCTCGATGGACCACGTGGCCACCACCACCGCGTCGGCGGCGCCGTCCGTCACGACGGTGGCCCGCGAGCAGCTCGCCCGCACCACGATCCGCATGCGCCTGTCGCCCGGCGAGAGCATCGAGATCGTCAAGATCGTGGGCCACGAGTGGTCGGCGTCGTCACCTCCGTCGAGCCTCCGCGACCGCGCGGAGGCCGCGGTCGCCGATGCGCTGCGCGGCGGATGGGACGACCTGGTCGCCCGGCAGCGCGCACGGCTCGACGACTACTGGGGCTGCGCCGACGTCGAGATCGACGGTCTCCCTCGTCTACAGCAAGCGCTGCGGTTCGCCCTGTTCCAGGTGTTCCAGGCATCCGACCGCGCCGAACTGCGCTCGGTTCCGGGAAAGGGGCTCACCGGCTCGGGCTACCAGGGCCACACCTTCTGGGATTTCGAGGCCTTCGTGCTGCCGGTGCTCACCTCCACCGCGCCGCACGCCGCCGAGCAGGCGCTGCGATGGCGTCATTCGACGCTCGATCGGGCGCGGGAGCGCGCGCGCCTGCTGCACCTCGACGGCGCCGCCTTCGCGTGGCGCACCATCGACGGCCGGGAGAGCTCGGGCTATTGGCCGGCCAGCACCGCCGCCTTCCACATCAACGCCGCCGTCGCCGGCGCCGTGCTGCACTACGTGCGCGCGACGGGCGACACCGTGTTCGAACGCGAAGCGGGGCTCGAGATGCTCGCCGAGACCGCGCGCCTGTGGTGTGCGCTGGGTCGATGGGATGCGACGGGCGCGTTCCACATCGACGGCGTCACCGGTCCCGACGAGTACTCCGCCATCGTGAACGACAACGTCTACACCAACCTCATGGCGCGGGCGAACCTGCGGGGGGCCGCCGCCACGGCGCGGAAGCACGCCGACGTCGCCCGCGCGTTGGGCATCGACGACGACGAGATCGGGAGATGGGAGTCGACCGCCGCCGCGATGCACATCCCGTACGACGACGCCCGCGGCGTGCATCCGCAATCGGCCGGCTTCACCGACCTCGAGCGGTGGGACTTCGACTCCACCGGCGCCGATCAGTACCTGCTCCACGACCACTTCCCCTACTTCCAGCTGTACCGGAAACAGGTGATCAAGCAGGCCGACCTCGTGCTCGCCCTCTACTTCGCTCACGAGGAGTTCACGCCCGAGCAGAAGGAGCGCGCCTTCGCCTACTACGAGGCGCTGACCGTGCGCGACTCCTCGCTCTCGGCCTCGGTGCAGTCGATCATCGCCGCCGAGGTCGGGCATCTCGATCTCGCGCTGGACTACCTGGCCGAGGTCGCCACCATCGACCTCGACGACCTGCATGGCAACACCGAGGAGGGCCTGCACATCGCGGCGCTCGCGGGCACCTGGTCGGCGGTCACGGCCGGCTTCGGCGGCATGCGAGACACGGACTCCGGGCTGTCGTTCCGCCCGCGATTGCCCCCGGGCGCGACGCGGCTGGCGTTCGGCATCCGCATCCACGGGTGCACGCTGCACGTCGAGACCACGTCGGCATCGACGACGTACCGCCTCGTCTCCGGCGCGGCGGTACGCATCCAGCACTTCGACGAGGAGGTCGTGCTCGAGCCGGGCCAGCCGGTCACGCGCGACACGCCGCCCGCCGAACCGTCGGGCCCGCGCCCGACCCAGCCCCGCTGGCGTGAGCCCCGGCCCGCAGCCGAGGCACTGGCGGTATAGAAAGGAGAGAACCATGTCGGATGAGACGCCCCCGGTCGGCGCGATGCGGATGGCCTTCTGGTCGTGGATGAGCATCGTCGTCGTCGGCCTCGCGGTGATGATCGCGCTCCCCCTGGCGGGGAGATGACCCATGCGTCGGTTCGTGCGCGACTGCGGACTCAGCCTCGCGTTCCTCACCATCTTCGTGCTGACGCTCGTCGGCCAGTCGTTCGCCGGCCTGGCCTACACGAACGAGGAGCTGGCCCAGCACGGCCAGCCGCCCGTCGGCTATCTCGAGTTCGTCACCTCGTCGGACTTCCTCGTCGACGTCGCCGAGAACTGGCAGTCGGAGTTCCTCCAGTTCTTCCTCTTCATCCTCGCGACGATCTGGTTCATCCAGCGCGGGTCGCCCGAGTCGAAGAAGCCCGGCGACGAGGGCGTCGGCACCGATGCCGACCAGTACGTCGGTCGGTTCGCCCGCCCCGATTCTCCGCGATGGGCGAAGGTCACGGGCATCCGGCGGTGGATCTACTCGAACTCGCTGCTGGTGGCGATGGGAGCGATCTTCCTGCTGTCGTGGTTCGCCCAGTCGCTGGCCGGCACCACCGTGGCCAACGAGCAGAACGCGCAGCACGGCCTGCCCCCCGACACCTGGCTGGACTACGTGCTCTCGCCCGAGTTCTGGAACCGCACGCTGCAGAACTGGCAGTCGGAGTTCCTCGCCGTCGGCGCGATGGTCGCGTTCTCCATCTACCTGCGGCAGCGCGGGTCGAGCGAGTCGAAACCGGTAGGCACCCCGCACCACGTCAGCAGCGTCGAGGCGGAGTGAGCCCGGCGCGGGGCATCCGCCGAGCATCCGCCGGGTGAGACATCACATCCGCCGTGAGACGCCACGCGGGGGGCGTGGTCTCACGGCGGACGTGGTGTCTCGGTGGGGCGTTACGAACGGATGCCCGAGCGCCTCACGCGCGGCGCCGGCGCGTGACGACGGCCACCGCACCACCGGCGAGCGCGAGCAGCGCGGCCAGCACCGCGAGACCCATCGGCCCCTCGGCCCCAGTGGTCGCGAGCTCGTTCACCCCGGGGGTGCCGGGGCGGGCCGGGTCGACGGGCGTGCCGGAACCCGGGGTGCCGGGCAGTTCGGCGGCGGGGAGCCGCACGATCACGCCGGCGTCCCAGGTCGGGTCGATGCCCTCGGTCGCGCGCACGTCGGCCCACGCGTACTCGCGGGTGAGCTGCACGTTGTCCGGGCCGAGCACGATCGTCTGCGTCAGGCCCGTCTGCGGGTCGGCATCCGAGTCGGCGACGTCGTCGGTACCGGCATCCGTCAGAGTGAAGACGTACGTCTTCTTCTGCTCGTCGGTCAGGGTGAAGCGCACGCGGTACTCGCCCGCGGGCAGCTCGTCGAACAGGTACCGCCCGCGTGCGTCGGTGCTCGTGGTCGCGACGACCTCGTCACCGCGCAGCAGCTCGACCGTCACGCCGGGCAGCACCTGCTCGTCGTCGTCCTGCCGACCGTCGCTGTTCGCGTCGATCCAGGTGACGTCGCCGATCGCGTACGTCTTCTCGGGCTCGACGGTCACGCCCGGCGTGTTGAAGAGCACGACATCGTCGGATGCCCCGCTCTCGGCCACGGTGATCCGGGTCAGCTGCGTCGCCTTCTGGTACCCCGTGGGGGCGACGTCCTCGCGCAGCCAGTAAGTGCCGGCCTCCGCCACCGTCGGGGTGGCCCCGTCGGCGGTGAGGATCGTGCCGTCGACGACGCGCAGGTCGCCGAGCACGACGGTGGCCTGATCGTCGGCGAGCACCGAGAAGCGGGCTCCGGCGTCGGTGATGAGCTTCGCGGCGTCGGTGCTGTCGCGCTTGAGCAGGTTCAGCGGCAGATCGTTGGTCGGGGTGATCGTCGCCCCGCTCGCTCCGATCATGTTGGTGATGCCGACGTTCGGTGCGAAATCGACGACGCGCACCGCGAAGAACAGCGTCACGGTCTGTCCGCTCACGAGGCGTCCGCGCTCGAGTGTCACGGTGTCGTCGGCCGCGTCGTACGACGCGGTGAGGGTCGACCCGGGCACGGCGTAGCGGGTGCCGTCGATCGTGCGCCCCGTCGCCACATCGGCCGCGTCGACCCAGCCGACGAACTCGACGCCGGCCGGCAGCACATCGACGACGTCTTCGACCATGTTCGTGAACGTGCCGTGCGGCATCAGCTCGACGCGGTAGACGAACTCATCGCGCACGAGCGCACCGTCGGCATCGGTCTCGACCCGCAGGCTGCCGGTGAAGGCCTCGTTCGCCGCGTCGTAGACGCGCTTGCGCACCTCCATCTCGTTGCCGAAGCTCGTCGCCGTCGAACGCGACGTCGACGTGTACACGATCTCCTCGTCGGCACCCTCGTAGCGGGCGGAGTTCTGCACGTCGACCGTCTGCTTGCCCGGCAGCACCTGCAGCGGGAGGTCGACGGTGATCGACCAGCGCTTCGTGAAGGGCGCCGCTGCGGATGCTCCCCACGCCGCGTCCTTCGGGAACTCGGCGTTCGGCGCGATCACGAGCCGGCCGGCGTCGTCGAGTGAGACGTCGAAGGTCTCGGCATCGAGCGGGAAGTGGGAGTCGTACGCGCCGGTGATCGACTGCGCGATGGCGGGCAGCGTCTTCTCTGTGACGTCGAAGACCTCGTGGTCGATGTCGTCGACGATGCGCGCCGTCGAGGCATCGCCGACGTTCGCACCGATCGTGAACGTGTACGGGATGGTCGTCGCCGTGCCGGGGGTCACCGAGACGGTCCCGCCCGGTGCGGTCTTCGAGAATCGGCTCGGGTCGTCGACCCCTCCGCTGGTGTCCTTCGGCACGGTAATGGTCGTCGCCGCCGACTTCGTCTCCCACTTGCCGTCGGCGTACACGAAGTACGCGTCGTTCTGCACGCGGTAGTTCGCGGAGTACGGGTCGCCGCCGCTCGCGTTCTTCGGCAGGGCCGTGATCGACGCGGCCGCGCGCAGCTGGTAGCTCTTCGACACGTCGGCGCCGAGGTTCACGAACAGGTTCCGACCGTCGATCGCGTAGGTGAAGCGGTACTCGTCGGCGGCGATGGCCTGCTCGTACCCGCCTTCGATGCCGCGTGCGGGCGCGAGCGCGATCGTCGCGCCGGTCTGGTCGGTCAGCGTCAGGAAGCCCTCGGCATCCGCACGCCACGTCGCCTCGGCGGGCAGCGTGTCTCGCACGACGACGTTGCGCGTCAGGGCGAAGGGGCCTTCGGCGAACGGGGCGAACACCGTGAGGTCGGCCCGCAGCGAGTAGGTGACGGCGAGGGGCTGAGCGAGCGCGGCGCCCGCGGGCAGCTGCTCGTCGAGGCGCACGGCGGTGGGGTCGACCGTCTTGCCGAAGGCGGCGCCCGTGCCGGGGCGATCCTGACCCTTGACGCTGCCGCGGATCGCGGTGCTCGTGCGGTGCTTCTGCCCCGCGACGTCGACCTCGTTGGTGAGCGAGACGGAGTACGACCCGCCGTTCACGCGGTCGACCGCGTCATAGGCCTTCTGCAGGTCGTCGCGAATCGCGGCGAGCGCGGTGGAGTCGGCGATGCGTGCCCGGTAGGTGAAGGTGTAGACCGAGTTGGCCTCGGCCCGGAAGGTGTGGGTGAAGGTCGCGCCGCCGATCGACGGCAGACCGGAGACCGGAGAGGTCACCGGGTTGAGGTCGTCGGCGTCACGCACGGTCTTGCTGCCCGCGAGCGAGCCCTCGACGAACGCGAGGTGCGCGCCCAGCGTGTCGGTCAGGACGATGTCGCGGGCCTCGGCGCTCGACACGGTCACCGTGTAGGGCAGGGTGGCGTCGAGCGCGCTCTCGGGGATCACGACGCGGCCGTCGACCACCGAGTGCGGGATCGCGACGGTGCCGACGGTCTTGTTCGACCCGGTGGTGGTCGTCCGGGGCGACTCGCCCGGCTTCACGACGATGACCTTCTGCGTGGTCGGGGTGCCGCCGATGTTCCAGACGAGCTCTCGCACCTCGCTCTTCTCGACGGTCTCGACGATGAACGAGAGGTCGAGCACGCCCTGGTTGACGTCACCGGGGAAGGGGTCGGCGAAGGTGACGACGAGTCGACCGTCGGCATCCATCGCGAGCGAACGCACGGCGGTGTTGCCGGTCGGCACGACGAGCGCCTTCTCGGGGATCGTGATGCCCTCCGGGAGGTCGATGGCGACCACGGCACCGTCGTCCATGCTGCCGTAGCCGAGCTGGAACGCGTAGGTCCCGCCCTCGGTGAGCACGGGGGTGCCGTCGTGGACGCTGCCGGAGTCGACGGGGAAGACGGTCACTCCGCCGCCCTCGGCGAATGCCGGGGCGCTGAGGCCGCCGACGGCGAGGAGGGCGGCGAGGATGCCCGCCAGCCAGTGGACGAGAGTGCGCGCGCGGGATCGCCGCACCGTGTACTGAGACATCGGATACTCCAGAACGGTTCAGGAGGCGCGCCGAGTGGGGTGCACGCCTCTGCGTCGGTACCGGGTTGCGGTACGCGTGACCGCGCAGATGTCGACCCGCACGATCAGGGGGCCCGGGATGGCCCACCATTGAAGAGAACACGGATGCGCCGTTTCATGACGCGAAGTTGCGGGTGAATCGGGGGTGAAGTTCAGCGGGCCGCCGACTCACCCTCGAGCGTTCCGACGCGTCAGCCGTCGTGCGGCGCGACTCCGGAGCGACGGGTGAGAAGCGCCGTCGCGACGAGCCCGACGGCGAGCAGCACCGCGCCTGCGCCCACCCACGCGAGGTCGTAGGGCAGCAGCTCGACGCCGTACCGCACCTGATGCACCCGCAGGAGTTTGTGGTGCACGACCCCGTCGAAGATCTGGAACAGCCCGGCACCGACGAGCAGCCCCGTGACGACGGCAGCGCGACGGAAGCCCTCCCGCCGCCGTGCGTCGAGCAGCAGGAACACCCCGGCCACGGCGATGGCGAGCTCGCCCGCGTGCAGCAGCCCGTCCGACAGCAGGCCGATCGCCGGGGTGCTGCGGTCGTAGAAGTGGTGCCACGCCAGGATCTGGTGGAAGACGATCTCGTCGGCGGCCGCCATGATGGCGACCCCGAGCAGCAGACCGGCGATCCAGGCGCGCGTGCGCAGCATCCGCCTCACGACCGCACCCCGGCCGTTGCCGCGGCATCCGCCGGTGCCGCCTCCGGCGCGTCCGACGGCGCCGTCGTCGACGCCGCGGGCCGCGCGCCACGGCCGACCCCGTCGCGACGGCCGGTCGCGCGGAACCACTCGCACCCGAGAAGCACGAGCAGTGCCGCGTCGACGAGATCGCCGCCGAAGAACATCAGCTGCGCGCCTCCTTCGACGTCGGCCACCGGCGGCCCTGCCGGCGGGTTCGCGTACAGGGCCTTCGCGATGACGGCGTGCACGGCGAGCGCGGCGACGAGCACCCCGACGCGCAGACGGAACGGGCTGCGATGCGGATTCGGGTCGACGGCGGTGACGGATGCCGTGAACAGCACCCCCGCGAGGAGCACGTGCACCATCACCGCGATGTGCAGGAGCGGATTGCGATGCACGACCTCGAACACCGGGGTGAGGTACAGCAGGCCGAGCCCGCCGAGGGAGAGCACCGCGGCGACGATCGGATGCGTCAGCACGCGCGCGATCGGACTGCGCAGCACCGCGCTCACCCGGCGCGCCGGTTCGATGCTGAACGAGCGCAGGGCGAGGGTGATCGGCGCCGCGAGCACCAGCAGCAGCGGCGCGAGCATGCCGACGAGCAGGTGCGCGGCCATGTGCGCGATGAACGAGTCGTGCGCCGCCGCGGCGAGGGGCCCGACGGTGCCGAGCCAGACCGCCGCGACCCCGGCCGTCCAGGCGGCGATGCGCACACCGGGCCACGGGCCGCGTCCGCGCTGCATCCCGAGGGCCGCGCAGGTGTACACGATCACCGCGGCGATGAAGGGCGCCGCGAGCGCAGCGTCGCCGATGCTCACGGTGGCGAGGCCTGCGCCATGGTGATGCACGTGCGCCGAGACGCTGTCCATCGTTCCCCCTCCGGTCGCCGTGGATCGACGCTAGGGCGACGCGAGTGCGGCGACGGAGGGGCTTGACTCCCGGTACGGGGCCGTGCCCCGAGGATGCGGTGCGGCCGCGTCAGCCGGCCGTCTGCGGCGAACGGCGTCGGTGCACCTCGACCGCGAGCCCGCCGAGCGCCACGAGCAGCAGGGCGCCGCTCGCCGCTGCGATGGGCAGGGCACCGCGGGCATCGGCGGCGCGCTCGTCATCGGCGTCCCTCGCCGGCACCGGTGCGTGCGACGAGCCCGTCGGGGGCGAGATCGCACCGGCGGCCGTCACGACGGCGGACGCCATGACCGGGTCGGGAACGGGTGATGCGGCGGCGGGTTCCGCCGCGAGGACGGCGCCTCCGACCAGCAGGGCACTGGCCGTCGAGGCGAGAAGGGCGCGCCGGAGGCGCGCACGAACGCGGATGCTCCCCATCAGGGACGATCTCCTTGGTGGCTTCGGGTAAAAGCCGTTCGGATGCCGGGCATCCCCCCGTCTACCTCGCCCGGAGAACTGTAGACGCAGGAGAGCATACTCCCTGCGGGTGATCGCACGGTGGAAGGTCGTAGGGTGGCACCCATGTCCGACAGCGCGCACGTGCCCACCTCCCTGCCGATGGATGCCTGGCTCGCAGCCCTCGCGAAGCCGGCGGGAGCCCCGGGCGGCGGAGCCGCGTGCGGGGTGGTTCTCGCCGTCTCGGCCGGACTCCTGCACATGGTCGCCGGCTACACCGACGACCCGCGGGCCGCGGAGTGCGCCGCGCGCGTCGCGCAGGCTCGCCGTGCCGCGCTCGACGCGGCCGAGGCCGACGGCATCCGTTCCGCCGACTTCGGCGCCGCGCTCGCCCTGCCGGCCGACGACGCCGAGCGCGATGCCCGGGTGCGCGACGCCGCCCTGTCGGCGTCGCGGTCATCGATCGCGGTCGGCGAGGTCGGCCGGGGTCTCGTGCCCGACCTCGCTCTGCTCGCCGAGATCGGCAACCCCGCGGTGCGCGCTGATCTCGCCATCGCCGCCGAGACGCTGGCCGTCGGCATCTCGGGCGCCGCGATCAACCTCCGTGCCGACCTGGCGCTCGCGACGACGCACGGCGCCGGTGCGTCCGAACGAGCGCACCTCGACGACGCGGCCGCAGCTCTCGACGATGGCCGCGCCCGCACGATCGACATCGCCGCGCGCATCCGCGCCGAGATGTGACTACCATTTCAGCGTGGCGGATGTGACGAGGGTGATGATTCGTACGAACCTCAAGATCGATGGCGACACGTACGCCCTGTCGCAGGGCACCGACGTCGAAGAGCTCAAAGACCAGGTTCGCGCGTGCGTCGCGTCTGGCGGGGACTTCCTCGAGTTCGTGGTCGTCGGCAACCGCCTCGTCAGCGTCTTCGTGTCGCGGCGAACACGGGTGGTCGTCAGCATCGAGACCGTACGCCACGACGCCCGCGACACCGGTGACCGCGAGCATCCGTACGGCGGCTTCTTCGACTACGAGTACTGACGCGCCTGCCTGCTGCGCATACCCAGCACGAGCCCGCCCAGCACCGCCGCGACGAACGACCCGAGCAGCACGCCGATCTTGACGTGCTCGTCGGCCACCGAGCTCGCGCCGTAGGCCAGTTCGCCCACGAGCAGCGAGACCGTGAAGCCGATGCCGGCGAGCAGCGACATGCCCGCGAGATCGGGCCAGCGCAGACCGTCGTCGAGGCGCAGCGCGGGCACCCGGCTGAGCGCGTACGTCGTCGCGAGGATGCCGATGGGCTTGCCCAGCACGAGACCCGCGATGATGCCGAGCGTGATCGGATCGCGCAGTGCCGAGACCAGCCCGTCGATGCCGCCGATCGTGACGCCGGCCGCGAAGAACGCGAACACGGGCACCGCGAAGAGCGTGGCGACGACGCCCCAGCGGTCGGCGAGGTGCGGCGCCATGCCGTCGTACTCGGGCTCGCCGTCGGGTCCGACGCGCTTCGCGACCCGGGCGCGGGCGGTCGGCAGCACGGGCACGACGAAGCCGAGGAGAACGCCCGCGACGGTCGCATGCACACCGGCCGCGTGCACGCACACCCATACGGCGATCGCCAGCGGCAGCAGGATCCACCAGGCGCGGATGCCGGTGCGCACCGCGAGCGCGAACCCGGCGAGGGGCAGCAGCGCCAGCACCAGCCAGGGCACGCTGATCGACTCGGTGTAGAACGTGGCGATGATCGTGATCGCGATGAGGTCGTCGACGATCGCGAGCGTCAGCAGGAACACACGCAGCGCCGGGGGCAGGAAGCGGCCGACCACCGCGAGCACCGCGACGGCGAACGCGATGTCGGTGGCGGTGGGGATCGCCCAGCCGCGCAGCACCTCGGGCCCGCTCCCCGCGGCGATGAGCAGGAAGATCGCGGCCGGCACGACCACGCCGCCCACGGCTGCGGCGATCGGCAGCGCCGCGCGTCGGGGGTCGCGCAGGCGGCCGGTGACGAACTCCTCCTTCAGCTCCAAGCCGACGACGAAGAAGAAGATGGCGAGCAATCCGTCGGCCGCCCACGCGCCGACGCTCAGCTCGAGGTGCAGCTCGGGGATGCCGAAGCGGAAGTCACGCACCTGTTCGTACCAGGGCGCGAGCGGCGAGTTGGCGAGCACGAGGGCGGCGACGGTCGCGGTCAGCAAGAGGGCGCCGCCGAGCACGTCGCTGCGGGCGTTCTGGCGGATGCCCCACCACAGTTCGTGGGGGGCGCGACGCAGGCGGGAAGGGGTGGACGAAGACATGGAGGCACCTCGGAGTGGGAAGGAAGGGGTGGCGCGTCTGGCCGCCCCACGGATCCCGGAGGGGCGGCCTAGGCGCGGCGAGGCGGCGGGCAGCCGGCGATCTCACCGTGCGAGATCGTGCCCCAGACGCTGGTCCACCCGTTGGTGCCGGGGTGCATGACCACGCGCATCCACTCCCCCATCGGCGTCGCCGAGGCGAGGCGACGCGGGGCGCGCGTGGCGCCGGCGGAGAGCAGGGTCATGCTCGTCAGCCTATCGGCCCGCCCTGGGCATCCGCCCGCCGCCCCGTCCCCCGTCCGCGCGCCGAGACACCAGCTGCGCCACGAGACACCATGCCTCCCGTGGTGTCTCACGCGCGGGGTGGTGTCTCACGAGTGGTGCTCTCGCTGCTCGACATCACGATCGACGTCGAGCAGCTGCAGAGCGCCGGCATCGATGTCGCGTGGGTCGACGGCGCACCCCGCATCCTCGGCGAGCTGCCGATGTCGAGCGAGGTCATCGTGGCGGAGCATCCGATCGCGTGCTGAGCGGCGGTCATCGCATCCGCGACGGGGCTACTCGGCGGCCGGGTCCTTGGCGGCCTGCGCCTCGGCGATCGACGCACGCACGGCGTCCATGTCGAGCGCGCGCACCTGACCGATCAGGTCCTCCAGCGCCGGCGCGGGAAGAGCCCCGGCCTGCGAGAAGACGAGCACATTGTCGCGGAACGCCATGAGCGTGGGGATCGAGACGATGCCCGCCGCCCGCGCGAGATCCTGCTGGGCCTCGGTGTCGACCTTGGCGAAGGTGATGTCGGGGTGCTGCTCCGACGCCTTCTCGAAGATGGGGCCGAACATGCGGCAGGGACCGCACCATTCCGCCCAGAAGTCGACGAGCACGATGCCGTCGTCGGCGACCGTCTGGGCGAAGTCCGCGCTGCTGAGGGCTGTGGTTGCCATAGGTGTCCTTCCGTCGTCTCCAGTATGGGTGCCGTGGCACCCGTCGAGGGCCGCGAGAGAGTCGGTCAGGAATTCGCGGTTCGCGCCAAGAGCGCTCCGACACGATCGGCCGTTCTCGCCTACCGTCGCTCGGGAGGGGGAGAGATGTGGCGAGTTTTCTGGGTGGCGGCGTTCGTCGTCGGGATCGCGGCGGTCGCCGTCGCAGCGATGTCGAGCACGCCGGACGGCGCCCTCGGCGCGGACGTTCCGGCATCAGTGGCGCGTGTCGCGGTCTTCGTGCTCGGCGGGATGCTCGTCGTGACGGCGATCGTGGGCAACGTCGCCCTGACGGCGATCGAGCCCCGAGTGCATCTCACTGAAGGTCTGTAAGGAATCGGCGCGAGCGGCAAAAAGAGCTGCCGCGCACGGTCGCACGGCCGATCCATACTGAAAGCCGGGGGGCCGGCTCGTGCGCCCCCGGGGAGGGGCGCACGAGTGCCGGCGCTAGCGTGGGCATGACGACGACGACACGGAGCGGGGTGGCGATGCTGCGGGGGACAGCTCTGTTCGCACCGTTCCGAGCGGTGATCGTGGGCGCCGCGTCGACCCCGCGTCGCGCACAGAGCCAGTCGTCGGCGTGGGCGGCCAGTGCTCCACCGACTCCCGGGTCGCCGCCGAACAAGGCGGTGGTGTTCCGCATCCTCTTCGACGAGCACCTGCCGCGGGTGCGGCGCCACCTCGCGTGCTACGTCGACGACCCCGACGAGGTCGACGAGATCGCCGCCGACGTCTTCACGATCGCGTGGCGCAAGCTGCGCCCGCACAGCCCCATGGGCCTCGCCTGGCTGCTGCGCACCGCCGACAACAAACTGAAGGACGCGGCGCGGCGCGACCGCTCGCGCGAGCGGGCCCTCGCCGCCCTCACCCGTGGCATGCGCGAGGACACCGGCGATCTGCATCCGCTCGAGGCGCTGGCGCTGCGCGAGGCGATGACCGCACTGTCGGCGCGCGAGCGGCAGGTCGTGGTGCTCACTTACTGGGACGAACTGAGCGCCGGGGAGACCGCGGCCGTGCTGCGCTGCAGCCCCGCATCGGTCTGGACGACGCTCACCCGCGCACGCGCCAAACTGCGCGTGCAGCTCGAGACGAAGGAGGGGTCGTGACGATCACCGACGACCGCATCGACCGTCTCTTCGCCGCCGCGAACCCGACCCCCGTCGCCGCGGATCGCATCGGCCTGCGCGCCGCCGACATCGCGCTGCGTGAGCGCATCATCCGCGGCGAGCGCCGCCCGTCCCGCCACCCGGCCCGTGCGGTGCGCCGCCGGGCCTGGGTCGCCGGGGCGTCGATCGCCGTCGCCGCTGCGGCGGTCGTCACCATCGTCGCCGTCGACGTGCTCGCGCCGGGGCAAACGGCGAGCGCCCTCGCCCCTCCCCCGCTGACCTACGTCGACCCGGAGCCGCTCGACGACGTCATCCGTGACGCCCGGACCGCCCTCGCCGACGGCGACGGCCCCGCGCAGAGCCCGCACGTCGCGTCGATCGGATGGGGCTGGAGCATCGACATGAGCGCCGAGCAGATCGAGATCGTGCCGCAGGAGGTCACGACCGACTGGTCGTACGAGACAGGATCGGTCACGACGATCGTCGCCGGCGACTCGTACTGGCCGAACGACGACCGCCCCGACGGCGTCGCCGACAGCCCCTACGACCCGGGCGAGGTGATCGCGGTCGTCACCCAGTCGGCGGCCGAATTCGACCTGCCCCGGCTGTTGGGCGACCTCGACGGCGCGAGCGAGCAGGACCTGCGCTCGGCGATGGATGCCTACGAGGCGGGCGACGCGATGACCTCGGGCGAGCTCGCGACGGGCATCGTGTCGCTGCAGAGCTGGTGGACGCTCACCGACGAACAGCACGCGACACTGCTCGGGATGCTCGCGGATACCGGGGACGTGACCGTGCTCGGCCGCACCGAGGACCGCCTCGGACGCGACGTCGTGGGGCTGCGGGTGTCGGGCGGCAGCGATTTGCACGACGTGACGCTGCTGGTGTCGGTCGAGACGGGGCGCATCGTCGGCGAGGAGGTGGAGCTGCGGGAGCCGCAGGACTTCATCCCCGCGGGGGTGATCGGGTACACCCTCTGGGACGTGGAGTAGACGAGCCTCAGTCGTCGGCGCGCACCGAGATGACGTCGCCGTCCAAGACGAACTCGAGTCCCGTGCCGTCGGCGAACCGTTCGCGCAGCGCCTCGGGCTGACCCGGATTCACGGTCATGTGCAGGGTCGGCGGGAAGTCGCCTGCCCCGCACGCCCAGGTGACCGGCTGCAGCGCTCCGACCTCTTCCCGCAGCAGCTCGCTGCGCACGATGACGAGGCAGGTGTCCCGTTCCTCCTCGGGCGAGAACCAGCCGATGTCGCGGATGACCGTGAGCCCGTGGAAGTCCTCGAACAGCGCGGCGTCGGGAGTCCGCTCGCCGAGCAGCTCGGGCCAGGAGGCATCCGCGTCGACGGCGATGGTCGCGACCTGCCGAGGGTCGGGCCACGGCAGGGTGGACACCACGGCCGTGACCGCCACCGCGGCGAGCGCGATGCACGCCGCGCCGAGCCACGTCCGCCCGGACGGACCCAGCGGTTCGAGCATCCGTCGGATGCTCCCGAGCCACCCCCGTTCCCCCGCATCCCGTCCCCCGCCCTCGCCACTCTCGCGTAAGGGGTCGGCAGACGCCGCGCCGGCGGGGTCCGACCCGGCCATTTCCGACCCCTCGCGCGCGAAACCGCGTGCGCTCGCGTCGCCCGCCTCTCGTGAGGGGTCAGGAAACGCCGCGTCCGGCGGGCGGAATGCGGCCGTTTCCGACTCCTCCCGCACGGGGGGCGGCGGTGAGGCGGGCAGGGAGGGGCGCGGGGCGTGCGCGCGCTCGAGCTCGGCCAGACGCGCCTGCGCGGCCGGGTCGTCGGCGATGTCGGCATCCCTGCCGTACGCGCGCGCCTGCAGTCGGCGCAGTTCGTCGGCCTCGTCCATGAGCTCCTCCTGCACCAGGCCGCGCGCTACTCGATCTGACCGATCGGCTCGCGCTTCTCGGCCTGGAACTGGTCTTCGGCCCGCCCGCGCGCCCAGTACGCCGAGATCGAGAGGGCCTCGCGGGGCACGTCGTGCTCCTTCAGCAGCGCCCGCACGGCCTTGATCGTGCCGCGCTCCCCGTGCGCGAAGACGCCCGGGTGGCCCTCCCGCCACGGCAGGGCGGCGAGTTCGGCGAGCAACGCCTCGTCGTCGGCGACCCAGTGGATGCTCAGACCCGCCGGCGCATCCGGCAGCAGGCGATCGGCGGGATCGGGGATGCTGAGCAGGAGGTGCCCGACGGCATCCGGCGCCATCGCCTCGACGGCGGAGGAGATCGCGGGCAGTGCCGTGTGGTCGCCGATCAGCAGATGCCAGGGGCTCGCGGGGTCGGGGCGGTATCCGCCGCCCGCGCCGCTGATGACGAGGGTCTGGCCGGGCTGCGCCTGCCGCGCCCAGGGGCCGGCGACACCCTCATCGCCGTGCACGACGAAGTCGATGACCACGCGGCGCCGCTCGGGGTCCGACGCACGGATCGTGTAGGTGCGGCGCGTGGGCAGCTTCTCGGGGCTCTCGTCGCGCAGACGCGCGAGGTCGTAGGGAGGGGTGAGACCGTGCGCCGAGTCGGCGAACAGCACCTTGACGTACTTGTCGGTGAACGGGTTGTCGGTGAAGTCGTCGTAGCCGTCGCCACCCGCCGTGACCCGGATCAGGTCGGGACTGATCTCTTCGACGTCCTCCACGGTGAGGACTGCCTGGGCGGGGGTGCGACGCGGTTCCGTCATTCGATCTCCTGAGTTCGCGGGCCGGATGCCTCCAGTCTGCCCGCGTCGCCGGCGATCAGGGCCGTTCGACCGATGCGTCCTGCTCCCACACGTACTCCTGCCCGCGCTCCCGCAGGGCCCACCCGACCGCGTCACCGACCTGCCGCACGCCGGGCACGAACCAGCACGTCTCGTCGGGGTGCCACCCCGCGATGACCGACGCCCGCGTCTCGTCGACGGCGATCGCCGAACCCGCCGCGGCGAGATAGGTCGCGACCGGCAGGTGCACCGCGTCGTAGTGCTCCGCCACTCGCACCCAGTCGGGCACCACCCAGGCTCCGTCGCGCCCGGTCGCACGGAACCAGTCGTGCCGCTTCTGCCCGGTCGCCTCGAAGGGGAATCGCGCGCACAGCTCGGCCCAGGCATCCGTCGAGTCGATCTCGAAGACGCGCGCGTCGGCGGGGGTCTGCACCCGGTGGGCGTTCGCAGCACCCCAGCCCATCGCGTCCTCCCACGCCCAGACGGCCACCGGCGCCCCGTCGGCGTACGCACGCGTCGACGTGGGGATGCCCCAGTTCGGGGTCGACCACCAGTTGCCGCTCCACCGCGCCGTCGGGTCGGCGGGTCGCTCGCGCTGCGCCTGCACCTCCTCTTCGAGCTCCTGCGCCCGCCGTTCGCGCAGTCGGTCGCGCGGGTCGTGGTGCAGCGGCTCACGTGGCATGTCGTCGACCCACTCGACCGCCCACTGCTCGGCGGCGATGGGCGACCACCACCACGCGCTCTCCGGCGCCTGCGCGACATGTGCGGCGACGCGGGCGAGCGCGTCACGCACCTCCGGCCTCGCGGCGAGCACGTCGTCGCCATCGGGTTCCTGCCAGTAGCGGGCTGCGTCGGCCGCGGCCTGCAGCGACTGACGCAGCCGCGGCATCGTCGGCGCGGCGAGGTCGAGCCGAGCCAACGCTTCTGCGACCTCGCGCGGCGACACCCGCGGAACACCCGGCAACGCGCCCGGGGCGCCGCCGATCGAGATGAGAGTGCTCGACCCCCGATCCGGGTCGAGGTGATGCGCGGCATGGTTCACGGCCAACCCGAACGCGCCGAGCCAGCCGTCCGCCGTCGGCGCCTCCGACGCGCGCGCGAAGTCGAGCAGCATCCGCCGCCCGCGGGGGCCGCGCATCAGTGCGTCCGCGCGCTGCGCTGCCGTCGAGGCATCCGTCATCGTCACCCTCCCCTGTCAGCGCTCCACGCTAACGGGGATGCGCGGCGCGTCTCGTAGGCGAGGTGACGCGTCGGAACCCTAGTGGGGACGATGACGTGATCGCACTCTGACCGCAGCCCTGGCGGATCCCGCCTCCGCGGAGGAGGATCGAGAGAAGGTGATGTCGGAAGGAGAACCGAGCATGTCGACGGATGAATCCCCGGAGACGGCACTCCCCCTCGAGATGGATGGCGCCGAGTGCTGGCGGATGCTCTCCACCACGGCCCTCTGCCGGCTGGCGTTCGACGGGCCGGACGGGGCACCCGACATCCGACCGGTGAACCATCTCGTCGTCGACGACGCCGTCTACATCCGCTCGGCGTTCGATGCGAAGGTGCTCGCCATCGCGGCGCACTCGTACGTCGCGGTGGAGGTCGACGGGGAGGACGATGCGCAGTACTGGAGCGTCGTCGTGCGCGGTGTCGCCGCCCAGGTGACGAGTGAGGCCGAGCTCCGCCGGGTCGGAGTCGAGCGGTTCGAGTCGTGGACGGCGACCCCGAAGCCGTTCGTCCTGAAGGTCGCGGCGCGCTCGATCACGGGCCGCCGGTTCCCGAAGAACCCCCGGATCGCACCCGCGGTGTACGCGGTACCGCTCACCGACGAGGCGGCCGCCGAGCACCGCTCTCAGCGCGGGGAGCGCCCCTCGCCCATCCCGCACTTCGCGCCGCCGACCGCCGACTGAGGGGGCCGAGGCACGCGGACCTTCGTGTGCAGGGGGCTCCCCGACGGAAGGACTTCCGCCGCTCACCGCCGCGCTTCCTTCAGTAATACATCCAGGTGTATTGCGCCGGCAGAACGAACAGCGCCAGGATCAGCGCCGCCAGCGTGAGGCCGCTGGACAGAGAGATGAGGGCGATCCCGAGACTCTTCGCCTTCATGCCACCTACTGTTGCAGCGCCGGTTCGCGAGACGACAGCAATCGCGACCAGCGACGCCAGCCACACGAGAAGCAGAATGACGGCAAGACCCACCCCGACGCCGCTCTCCATGGGCTCCCAATAGGGGGCGTGGCCGAATCCGTCCCCGCTCCAGACGAGACCGGAAAGGTTGAGCTGAGCGGCGCCGCTCAGACCGCAGAGCACCCCGATGACCGTGACGAGAATCAGGCCGATGATCTTCGACACGCGCTCCCCTCCCCGCCCTGACCCCGGAGGCAGCGGCTCAGCCTCCAGTAGAGCATGTGATGGCGCCTGCCTCGTCCGTGCCGGCGGGCGAGGGACGCGGATACCTCTCGCGGCGTATGCCCGCGGCCGAGCGTCCCGCTCTCGTCAGCGCGACCCCATCCCTTTTCCCGGTTCTGATCGGTCCGAATGCCCAGGTGAGCGGTGACCGGCGCGTCCGCCGCGCGTCGACGACGAACGCGGGGCCGCCCCGCGGTCAGCGGATGCTGCGACGCATGCGCAGCGCGCCGAACACCGTGACCACGGCGACCAGTGTCGCGAAGATCAGCAGCACCGTCGTCTGCGGCACGACCGTCAACGCGGCGCCGATCGCGAGCACCGGCACGGCGAGGCCGAGATAGGCGACGAGGAAGATGCCGGCGAGCGTCTCACCGCGCTTGCCGGGCTCTGCGACGCTGGCGGCTGCGGCGAGCGCGTTCTTGAACAGCGCCCCGACACCGGCGCCGGCGACCAGGCCGCCGCCGATGAAGAGCGGCAGAGAGGGGAGCACGGCTCCCAGGGCGATGAGCACCAGCCCCGTGCCGCTCGCGATGGCGGCGAAGAGCAGCTGCACGCGCTGCGGGAGCGCGCCGAGCACGACCTGTGCCGCCGCGGCGGCCCCGAACACCGCGAACACGGTCAAACCGGCGACGAGGTGCGCCGTCTGGTCGAAGGTGCCGATGAGGATGCTCGGGGCGAGCGAGGTGAAGAGGCCGAAGAGGGCGAACCCCGCGAAGGCTGCGAATCCGGCGGTGAGGAAGGTGCTGCGGGCGCCGCGGGGCACGGCGATGCGCTGCGGGCGGTACGCGCGGGGTGCGGCATCCACCGTCTCGGGCACGAGCGTGATGGCGATGGCGAGCCCGATGAGCACGATCGCGAACACGGTGTGCGGCAGGTGCAGCGGGTCGGGAAGGTAGTCGGCGAAGAGGCCGCCGATGACGGGGCCGAGACCCAGACCGCCGAGGTTCGCGCCACCCGCGACCGCCGCCGCGACGATGACGTTCTCGTCGGGGCGCGCCTGTGCGCGCAGCTCTCCCAGGTGGGCGGTCGCGGTGGCCGTCAGCACGCCGATGCTCACACCGTTCACGACCCGGGCGACGAGCAGCCCGGCGACGTCGGTGAACACCATGAACAGCACCGCCGAGAGCGCCGACACGAGGATCGCGATGACGAGCATCCGCCGGCGTCCCATCCAGTCGCTGATGTGACCGAGCAGGAACAGGCTCGCCACCACGCCCACCGCGTACGCCGCGAAGATCACGGTGATGGTCGACACCGGGAAGCCATCCGCCGCTTGATAGAGGGGATACAGGGGTGTCGGCACGGTCGAGTACGCCATGACGAGCAGGAACGTCACCGCCACGACCCAGAAACCCCTCGCGTGTCGGGGTGAAACGGCGGATGCGGTCATGACGTGCTCCTTCTCGGGCGGGCCCTGTCGACCCGACGATGAGGGAACCGCGAACCGCTCCGGTTTCTTCCCGGGTGCCGCGAGCGCCGGCGACAGACCGCATCCGCCTCGTCCACAGCCCCAGGAACGACGAAGGCCGGACCCGATGGGCCCGGCCTTCTCACATTCGCGTGCGCGAGGGGGGACTTGAACCCCCACGTCCATAAGGACACTGGCACCTGAAGCCAGCGCGTCTACCATTCCGCCACTCGCGCGAGTCGTCTCGTTCCGGAGAACTCAACTTCGCAAGGCTATCACGCACTCCGCCGCACCGAAAACTCGCGACCGCTCCCCCGCTCGAACCCCCGGAAACCCGCGCCACAACCGCCTGCGCGGGGGATTTCCAGGACACCTGGCTACGATGGCCGTACCAGTCGGCATGCCAGAGGAGCCCCGTGGGACTACTTGACAGCTTCGAGAAAGGTCTCGAGCGCGCGGTGAATGGCGCGTTCGCGAAGACCTTTCGCAGCGGCATCCAGCCGGTCGAGATCGCCTCGGCCCTGCGCCGCGAGGCCGACACGAAGGCCGCGGTCGTCAGCCGCGACCGCATCATCACGCCCAACAACTTCGTCGTGCGCCTGAGCGCCGACGACGCCGATCGCATGCGCGGCCTCGGCAGTGCGCTGACCGACGAGTTGCACGCGCTGCTCACGAAGCACGCGTCGTCGCAGGGATACAGCTTCGCCGGTCCCCTCACCATCTCGCTCGAGACCGACGAGAAGGTCGCCACCGGCACGGTGCGCGTCAGCTCGGGTTCGGTCGAGAGCCGTGTCAGCTGGCAGGCCGTCGTCGATGTCGACGGCCGCCGCCACGTCGTCACGCAGGCGCGCACCGTGATCGGGCGCGGGTCGGATGCCGACATCACGATCTCGGATGCCGGTTCGAGCCGCAAGCACGCCGAGATCCTGTGGGACGGCGAGCGCGCCATGATGCGCGACCTCGGCTCGACGAACGGCACGAAGGTCAACGGGCAGAAGCTGCGCGAGGCATCTCTGCCGTCCGACACGACCATCACGATCGGCCGCACCGACCTCGTCTTCCGCGTCGTGCCGCAGTCGACGCCGTCGCGTGGCTCCGGCGGCGACGCGGCGACCCGCATGTTCGGGGGCCTGTCGTGAGCGAGCTCGTCCTCCTGCTGCTGCGCATCGGGTTCCTGGTGCTGCTGTGGTTCTTCGTGTTCGGGGTCGTGTATTCGCTGCGCGCCGACCTGTTCGGCGTGAAGGCGCGCAAGCTCCCGGCCGAGGCCGCCGCGGGCGCGTCCGCATCCTCCGGCGCCGCCGCCCCGAAGCCGGCGGCGAAGCCCGCCTCCGCACGGGCGCAGACCGGCCCGGCGACCATCGCCACGGCCAAGCGTCTCGTCATCACCTCCGGTCCGAAGGCCGGTCTCGAACTGCCGCTCGGCAACGACACCCTCACGATCGGGCGGTCGAGCGAGTCGGCGCTCGTGATCCGCGACGACTACACCTCCAGCCATCACGCCCGCCTCGTTCTCCGCGGCGACGCGTGGGCGGTGCAGGACCTCGACTCCACCAACGGCACGTTCGTCGCCGGTCAGCGAGTCAGCGGCTCGCCGGTGTCCCTGTCGCTCGGCACGCCCGTCAAGGTCGGGGCCACGACGTTCGAGCTGCGGGCCTGACTCCGGCATGGTCTTCGAGGGTTCGAGCGCCGCGATCTCCCACACCGGGAAGGTCCGCTCCAACAACCAGGACTCCGGCTACGCCGGGGCCAACCTGTTCGCCGTCGCCGACGGCATGGGCGGCCACGCGGGTGGCGACGTCGCGTCGAGCATCGCTATCCAGCGCCTCGAACCGCTCGACCAGGCGTACGAGTCGACCGACGACGCGCAGGCGTCGCTGCAGGCGGCGGCGACGACCGCGGCAGGCGACCTGATCCGCGCCGCGAAAGACCGCCCCGAGCTCGCAGGCCTCGGCACCACCGTCAGCGCGATCATCATGGTCGACGACTACGCGGTGATCGGCCACATCGGCGACTCGCGCATCTATCTGTACCGCGACGATGCGCTCACCCAGATCACCGCCGACCACACCTTCGTGCAGCGCCTCGTCGACTCCGGTCGAATCACGCCTGAAGAAGCGCGCTATCACCCGCGCCGGTCTGTGCTCATGCGCGTGCTCAGCGACATGGACTCCGACCCCGAGCTCGACATGTTCGTCATGCCGACGCAGCCCGGCGACCGCTGGCTGCTCTGCTCCGACGGACTCTCGGGCGTCGTCGATGAAACCCGCATCCTCAAGGCGCTGCGCCTCGACCAGCCTCCGGGGCGCACGGCAGACAATCTGCTCAAGCAGGCGCTCGACGGCGGGGCGCCCGACAACGTCACGATCGTGCTCGTCGACGTCGGCGGCCAGCATCCGCTGTCCTCCGGCACGCCGACGATCGTCGGCTCGGCCTCGAACCCGTCGGGCGTCATCGTGCCGCCGGTGCGCGCACCGCGCAGCAGCTGGCTGCACCCGGTGCGCCAGGCCGCGAACGAGCCGACGCACTTCGAACCCGCCGCCGAATACCTCGAAGAGCTCATCGAAGAGGACCGCCGACGGGCCACGCGCCGGCGCATCGGCTGGATCGCGGCGATGCTGCTCGTGATCGGCATGCTCGCGTTCGCGGCCTTCGCGGCCTACAGCTGGACGCAGACGCGCTACTTCATCGGCGCCGACGACGACAGCGTCGTGATCTTCCAGGGCGTGCAGCAGAACATCGGCCCGATCACCCTGTCGACGGTCGCGGAGGACACCGACATCCTGCTCGCCGACCTCCCGCAGTTCCAGCGCACGACGGTCGAGCGCACCATCTCGGCGCGTTCGCTGTCGGATGCCATGGCGATCGTCGACCGTCTGCGTGCGGCCGCCGAGGCCAACGTGCTGCCGACCCCGCTCCCCACCGAGACCCCGCTGCCCACGCCGGCTCCCGAAGAGACGACCGACGGGGGTGAGGGATGAGCACCGACGTGTCGACCGACACCGCCGTCCTCAAGGCGCTGAAGCGTCTGCGCATGCCGCAGACCCAGCGCAACCGCGAGTTCTGGCTGCTGCTGTTCGCCGTGGTCGTGGCGGCGTCGTCGCTCACGCTGGTGCAGCTCGGCGCGCTGGGCACGATCGACCCGATGATCCTCGCGATCGGCGGCGGCCTCGCCGTGCTCGCCTTCGCGCTGCACTTCACGCTGCGGTTCGTCGCGTCGGATGCCGATCCCTTCGTGCTGCCGATCGGCACCCTGCTCACGGGGCTGGGCATCGCGATGATCTACCGCATCGACATCGCCAAGCGGCTCACCGGGTGGGATGCCTACTCGACGAAGCAGCTCGCCTGGACGGCGATCTCGCTGGCGGGCGCGATCACCGTGGTCATCATGCTGCGGAACTACCGCGTGCTGTTCCGCTACACCTACATCTTCGGCTTCGCGGGCATCCTGCTGCTGCTGCTGCCCTTCGTGCCCGGTCTGCGCATCCCCGATGCGAACGCGCAGGTGTGGGTGTCGCTCGGCGGCCTGTTCGCCTTCCAGCCCGGAGAGATCGCGAAGATCTGCCTCGCCATCTTCTTCGCGGGCTACCTCGTGCGCACCCGCGAGAGCCTCACGTCGGTCGGCACGAAGTTCCTCGGCATCACGTGGCCGCGCATGCGCGAACTCGGGCCGGTGCTGGTCGTGTGGGCGATCTCGCTCGGCATCATCGTGATCCAGCGCGACCTCGGCACCGGAACCCTGATCTTCGGCCTGTTCATCGCGATGCTCTACGTCGCCACGGGCAAGACGAGCTGGGTGGTGATCGGCCTCGGCCTCGTCGCCGCGGGTGTGGCCGTCGCGACGCAGATCCTCAGCTACGTGCGCGGACGCTTCATCAACTGGCTGTTCCTGTTCGATCCGGAGCAGGTCGACCCCGACGGGCCCGGTTACCAGCCGATGCAGGGCCTCTTCGGCCTCGCCCGCGGCGGTCTCATGGGCACCGGCTGGGGACAGGGGCGCCCCGAGGTCACCCCGCTCGCGCACAGCGACTACATCATCACCAGCCTCGGCGAGGAGATCGGGCTCATCGGCCTGTTCGCGATCCTCTGCCTGTACATGGTGTTCGTCAGCCGGGGCATCCGCATCGGCCTCGCCGGGCAGGACGACTTCGGAAAGCTGCTCGCCACCGGCCTGTCGTTCACGATCGCGCTGCAGGTGTTCATCATGGTCGGCGGGGTCACGCGGCTCATCCCGCTCACCGGGCTCACGACGCCGTTCCTCGCGGCAGGTGGGTCGTCGTTGATCGCCAACTGGCTCATCATCGCGATCCTGCTGCGTATCTCCGACGGCGTGCGCCGCCAACCGAGAGTGGTGATCGGATGACCCGGACCACGACGAACACGACCACGGGAGGTGCCGCATGACCAAGGAACTGCGACGCCTCAGCATTGTGATGCTCTTCATGTTCATCGCGCTCTTCGCCTCGACCAGCTTCATCCAGGTCGTGCAGGCCGACGCCCTCGCGCAGAACGGCAACAACAAGCGCACCCAGCTCGACAGCTACGAGATCCAGCGCGGCGCGATCATCGTCGACGGCGTCACGATCGCCTCGTCGGTGCCGAGCGACGATCGGTACCAGTACCAGCGGGTGTACGCGGATGCTCCGATGTGGGCGCCCGTGACCGGCTACTTCAACGCCGCCCTCGATTCCCGCACGGGGATCGAGCAGGCGCTGAACGCCGACCTGTCGGGAACGGGCTCGAGTGCGTTCCTCTCCGAGATCGACCGCATCCTGTCGGGTCAGCCGCAGCAGGGCTACAACGTCGAACTCTCGCTCGACGCCGCCGCACAGAAGGCCGCGTACGACGCCCTCGGCTCGATGAAGGGCGCCGTGGTCGCGATCGAGCCCTCGACCGGACGCATCCTCGCCCTGGTGTCGACGCCCGGTTTCGACACGAACCTGCTGGCGACCCACGATGCGGATGCCGCGAACGCCACCTACGACCAGCTCTCCGACGACCCGCTCAAGCCGCTGTCGAACCGAGCGATCGCCGGCGACCTCAACCCTCCGGGCTCGACGTTCAAGCTCGTCGTCGCGGCCGCCGCGTACGCGAGCGGCGAGTACTCGCCCGACTCCACGCTGCCGAACCCCGTGACGTACACCCTCCCCGGCTCGAGCAACCGCGTCTCGAACGCCTGGGGCGGCACCTGCGGACCCGGCGAGACGGTGTCGATCGCCGAGGCGATCCGCCTGAGCTGCAACATCCCGATGGCCGAGCTGGCGGTCGAGCTGGGCGACGACGCCATCCGCGAGATGGCCGAGAAGTTCGGCTACAACCGCAGCTTCGACATCCCGCTCACCTCGACGCCGTCGAGCTACCCGCGCGCCCTCGACGACGCGCAGACCGCGCTGAGCGGGTTCGGGCAGGGCCAGGTCACCGCGACGCCGCTGCAGATCGCGATGATCTCGGCGGGGATCGCGAACGACGGGGTGGTGATGAACCCGCGGATGGTCGACCAGGTCATCGGCGACGACCTGTCGGTCGTGCGGTCGGGCGAGGACAGCGAGTTCGGGCGGGCGCTCGAATCCGACGTCGCCGACGAGGTGACGGAGGCCATGGTCGCCAGCGTCTCAACCGGCGCTGCGCAGGGTGCAAGAATAGACGGGATCGACGTGGCCGGTAAGACCGGAACCGCTGAGAACGGAAACAAGCCGCACACGTTGTGGTTCACCGGCTTCGCGCCGGCGGACGACCCGGCGGTGGCAGTAGCGGTCGTCGTCGAAGACGGCGGAGGACAGGGTCAGTCCGGATCCGGCGACACGATCGCCGCTCCGATTGCGAAGAAGGTCATAGAGGCGGTGCTGGGCAGATGAGGCCGACGCAGGGTGTGTCGTTCGGTGGTCGTTACGAGCTGCAGTCGCGTATCGCGATCGGCGGTATGGGCGAGGTCTGGGAGGCGACGGATCACGTCATCGGGCGTACCGTCGCGATCAAGATCCTCAAAGACGAGTACATGGGCGACCCCGGGTTCCTCGAGCGCTTCCGCGCCGAGGCCCGCCACGCCGCACTCGTCAACCACGAGGGCATCGCGAGCGTGTTCGACTACGGCGAGGAGAACGGCAGCGCCTACCTCGTCATGGAGCTCGTGCCCGGCGAGGCGCTCTCGACGATCCTCGAACGCGACGGCGCACTGAACGCCGACAAGACGCTCGACATCGTCGCGCAGACGGCGTCTGCCCTGCAGGCCGCGCACGCCGCGGGCCTCGTGCACCGCGACATCAAGCCGGGCAACCTGCTGATCACGCCCGACGGGCGGGTGAAGATCACCGACTTCGGCATCGCGCGCATCGCCGACCAGGTGCCGCTCACCGCGACGGGCCAGGTCATGGGCACCGTGCAGTACCTCTCCCCCGAGCAGGCATCCGGCCACCCGGCGTCGCCGGCCACCGACACGTACTCGCTCGGCATCGTCGCGTACGAGTGCCTCGCCGGCAAGCGTCCCTTCACCGGCGAGTCGCAGGTCGCGATCGCCATGGCGCAGATCAACGAGCAGCCGCCGCCGCTGCCGCCGACCGTGCCCATCCCGGTGCAGAACCTGGTGATGGCGATGATCGCCAAGAAGCCGGGCGACCGTCCGTCGTCGTCGGCCAGTGTCGCCCGTGCCGCGCAGGCGCTGCGTCGCGGCGACCTGAACTCCGCCGCCATCGCTGTTCCCGCCATCGCCACGGGCGGAGTCGCGGCCGACGACGACGCCACCCGGATGCTCTCGACCGGCGACGACGGCACGACGCGCATCCTGCCGACCACGGCGCAGGTACCGGCGGCCGCCGCCGAGCCGACCGACGAGGTCGTCAAGAAGAAGCGCAGCCGCTGGACGTGGCCGCTCGTCGCGCTCATCGCCCTGCTGCTGATCGCGATCGCCGGAACGGTGTTCTCGCTCATGAACCAGGGCGATGCGGATGCCGATCCCACCCCGTCGACGAGCGCCCCGGCCACGCCGCGGCCCACGCCGACCGAGACCGAGACCGAGACTCCCGAGCCGGAGGCGGTCGACGTCGATGCGCTCGGGCTGGTCGGTCAGAGCTGCGACGCCGCTCTCGCCGCGGCGCGCGATGCCGGTCTCGTACCTCGTTGTGAGACCGGAGGCACAACCGCTCCCTCCGCCGACCTGGTCGGCGCCGTCGAGCGCGTCGAGCCGCGCGGCTCGGTGCAGCCGGGTTCGGACATCACCCTGTTCCTGTACGCCGAGCAGGTCTCGGTGGGCAAGCCGCAGAACGCTCCGACGTTCTCGGGCACATTCACCGAGGGCGGCCAGGCGACGGTCAACTGGACGGCGTACTCGTGCCCGTCCGGCACCGGCAACCTCACGGCCTACGAGGTCACCCTCACCAACGCGACGTTCGACAACGGGCAGACGGTGTTCAACTTCGACCCGAGCCAGCGCTCCAGCCAGATCACGGTCGACGCGGGCAAGGCCGGCCAGGTCGTCACCGCGACGTACCGCGCCTTCTGCGGCGATCGGCCCTCCGAGGTCTCGCCGCAAGGCCAGTCCGGACCGATCGTGGCCGCGACCACGCCTCCCGGCAATGGGAACGGCGACGGCAATGGCAACGGCACGGGCACCACGCAGGGTGGGGGCAGCCCGCAAGGGTAGTGTTGCCCGTCGAGTCTTTCCATCGTTCGTGTTCCAGGGGGTCCAGTCGTGTCCACAGAGCCACGCGTTCTCGCGGGTCGTTACCGCGTCGATGAGCTCATCGGTCAGGGCGGAATGGCGAAGGTCTACCGGGGCTACGACCTGACTCTGGGGCGCGACGTCGCGATCAAGATCCTCGACGCCGACCTCGCTCGAGACACCGCGTTCCGCACCCGGTTCCGGCTCGAGGCGCAGGCCGCATCGCGCATGTCGCACCCCTCGATCGTGCGGGTCTACGATGCCGGCGACTCGGCGAGCGATCCGTCGTCCGACGATCCGCCGTACATCGTGATGGAGCTCGTGCACGGCCGCCTGCTCAAGCAGATCATCGCCGAGGGCCCCGTGCCGCTCGACGACGCGGTGCGCTACGTCGACGGCATCCTCGAGGCGCTCGACTACTCGCACCGCGCGGGTGTCGTGCACCGCGACATCAAGCCGGGCAACGTCATGGTGCTGCCGAACGGCAAGGTCAAGGTGATGGACTTCGGCATCGCCCGGGCCGTCTCCGACTCGTCGTCGACCGTCGCGCAGACCACGCAGATCATCGGCACCGCCGCGTACTTCTCGCCCGAGCAGGCCAAGGGCGAGCCCGTCGACGCCCGCGCCGACCTCTACTCCACCGGCGTCGTGCTCTACGAGCTGCTCACGGGCCGCCAGCCGTTCCGCGGCGACTCCCCCGTCGCCGTCGCCTACCAGCACGTCAGCGAGACGCCCATCCCGCCGACCGAGCTCAACGAGCAGGTACCCGGGGCGCTCGACCCGATCGTGCTGCGCGCGCTTGCGAAGGACCCGTACCAGCGGTACCCCGACGCCGCGCACTTCCGCGCCGCTCTCGACGGCGCCGTCACGGGCGCCGCTCCGACGCGCAAGCAGCTCGGCGCGCTGACCAGCGAACTCTACGGCCCCAACCCGCGGCAGGCGCAGGAGACCGCGCGCTCGCTGCGCCAGCTCAGCACCGACACCACGATGGCCCGCACGCAATCGGGTCCGCCGGTCGCTTGGATCTGGGCGGGTGTCGCGCTGCTCGCCGTGCTGATCGCCTCGGTGCTGTTCTGGGTCGTCACCGTGCGCACGCCCGAGGTGCCCGACTCGGCCCGCGTCGTGCCCGACCTCGTCGACGTCGCGTCCGAGCGCGCGCAAGACGATCTGGCCGGGCTCGATCTCGAAGCCAAGATCGTGCTCGAGTCGAGTGCCGAGGTCAGCGAGGGCAACGTCATCCGCACCGATCCCGCCGCCGGCACCGCCGTCGACGAGGGCGACCTCGTGACCCTGTACGTATCGACCGGTCAGGAGATGGTGGTCGTGCCCTCGGTGGAGGGCATGAAGCTCGACGCCGCCAAGAAGGCATTGACCGATGCCGGACTCTCGGTCGGCACCGTCATCCAACGCAACGACAAGGGCCTCGCGACCGACACCGTCATCTCGGCCAGCCAGCCGGCCGATGCCGAGGTCGCGCCGAGTACGGTCGTGAACCTCGTGGTCGCCAGTGGCAAGGTCACGCTCAACGACATGGCGGGTTGGACGGTCGACGCCGCCACCGCGAACCTCGAGAACCTGGGGCTCGTGGCCGCGCCTGTCGAGCAGGCCGACTGCGTCGCGACCGCGCCGCCCACGGTCGTCTCGATGTCGGCCCCCCCGGGCGACGTCGCGGTGGGATCGACCGTCGAGCTGCGCTACTGCACCGGAGCCGGCTGAGCCGCCGCGCGAGTCGTCAGCCGCAGAGGGCTCTGAGCCGCCGAGCGGGCCCTCAGCCGCCGAGCGAGCCCTCAGCCGCCGAGCGAGCCCTCAGCCGACGAGCGGGTGCAGCGCTGCCGAGCGCGCGACCGCATCGGCGTCGCCGCACGCCGCGAGCCAGTTGGCCAACAGCCGGTAGCCGCCTTCGGTGAGCACGCTCTCGGGGTGGAACTGCACCCCGACGATCGGCAGCACGCGATGCGCGATCGCCATCACCGCACCTGTGTCGGCGCGAGCGGTCACGGCGAGGTCGACGGGCAGGTCCGACGCGCGCACGCCGAGCGAGTGGTACCGCCCGGCGACGAAGGGCGACGGGATGCCGTCGAAGAGGCTCGAGCCGTCGTGGGTGACCGACGACACCATGCCGTGCATCAGTTCGGGCGCCTCGACGACCGGTGCGCCGAGCGCCTCGGCGATGACCTGATGCCCCAGGCACACGCCCAGCAGCGGCATGCGCCGCGCGACGGCGAGTTGCACGACATCGCTCGAGACGCCGGCATCGCGCGGCGCACCGGGTCCCGGCGAGAGCAGAAGCCCGTCGAACCGATCGATCATGCCCTCGACGGCATGGACATCGACGGTATCCGCCTCGACCATCTCGGTCTCGGCGCCGAGTTCATGCAGATAGCCGATCAGGGTATGCACGAAGCTGTCGTGGTTGTCGACCACGAGCACCCGAGTCATTCGAGGTCGACCTCGCCCGGGTTCACGATGGGGCTGATCCACGGGAACACGTACCAGAACAGCCCGTAGATAATGGCGGCGACGAGCACGAGGACGATGAGCAGCCGCACGAACCAGGGTCCGGGCAGCAGGCGCCAGAATGCGGGGTACATGGATTCTCCTCGCGGCTCAGAGAGACGGCGCGGCCGGCGGGGGCGGCGGATCGGTCAGCGCCGCGGGCGGTCCCTCGGCGCGGGGCTGGAAGCTCTCGAAGACGCCGTAGGCGACGATGCGCTCGGCGAGCGAGTACAAGGGTGAACATGCCGTGAGCGTGATGTACCGCTCCCCCGTGGCGACCTCGGGCATCTGCGGCACGTCGGCGAGCACGTCGGTCTGGGTCGGCTTGACGTATTCGAGCGTGCGGAAGCGGTAGGTGTACCAGCCGTCGGGCGTCTCGACGACGATCGCGTCGCCGATCTGCAGCTTGTCGAGCTGGTTGAACGGCTTGCCCCAGGTGGTGCGGTGGCCGGCCATGGCGAAGTTGCCCACTTCGCCGGGCATCTTCGAGTTCGTGTAGACGCCGATGCCGAGATGGTCGAGCGTGCGCGCGCGGGTTGTGCCGCCGTAGATGCCCTTGATGTAGTCGGTGCCGAAGCGCGGGATGTGCATCACACCGAGCTGCTCGGTCTCGGCAGGATGCGCGGGGATGACCGGCTCGTAGACGGTCGTCCCGTCGTCGGTCACGGTGGCAGGAGGAGCCTCGGGCGCGGGGCCGGCCGCGTATTCGGCGACGGTGGCCGCGCCTTCGTCGTTCTTCTGGGCGTTGATGATGATGTCGCCGATCCACATCTGCCAGGCGACGAACAGCAGCACCAGCACGCCGGCGGTCAGCAGCAGCTCGCCGAGGACGCTCGCGAAGGTCGCGCGCGAACGCGGACGGGACCCCCGTGCGCGCCGCCCCCCAGGAACGACGGATGCACTCATGGCGCGATCCTATCTCCTCGTGCTGAGGGCGGAGCATCCGCTGTGGGTACGGCCATGCGCTTTCGGTACACTGGCGGAATGGCACGAGACCGCAAGCCCGAAGAACCCGTGATCGAGCGCTCCGAAGGGGACGTCGCCCCCAACGCCGTCTGGTTCAAGCCGGTGATGCTCGGCTTCATGCTGCTCGGCCTGATCTGGATCCTCGTGTTCTACATCTCCGGTCAGCAGTTCCCCATCCCCGGTCTGGGGAGCTGGAACCTCGCCATCGGTCTCGGCATCGCGTTGATCGGCTTCCTCATGACCACGCGCTGGCGCTGACCGCATCCGTCTCGCCTTCCGAAGGCCCCTCGCTCCAGCGGGGGGCCTTCGTCGTGGCGTCCACAGCAATTCACAAGCCGCCCACAGAGTTATCCACAGGTCTTTCCACACCTGGGGAGAATTACACGGGTGTTATTCACAGGTGTAAACAGAGTTGTTAACAACCTCTGATCAGGCCAGGAGCAGCAGCGGCGGCACCACGAAGACGATGGCGAGCAGGGCGACGGCGAGGGCCGAGAGCGCGACGATCTGCCAGACCCGCTGGTCACGGCGCTTCGTCTTGACGATGATGAACGCGACCAGCGCCCCGATCAGCAGGCCGCCGAGGTGCGCCTGCCACGAGATGCGTCCACCGCCGAACACGAGTCCGTAGACGAAGTTGATCGCGAGGATCACGAGGATGCCGGTGACGTTCGCGCCCAGGTGCCGGCCCACGATGAACAACGCCGCCATGAGGCCGAAGATGGCACCGGATGCACCGACGGTGGGCTGCCCCGGATCGAGCACCGCCACCATCACCGACCCGCCGAGTCCGCTGATCAGGTACAGCGCGAGGAATCGCGCGCGGCCGAGCATCGGCTCGAGACCCTGCCCGATGAGCCACAGCGCGAGCATGTTCAGCGCGAGGTGGATGAACCCGCTGTGCGCGAAGACCGCCGTCAGCAGGCGCCACGGCTCGAAGGGCGCGCCCGAGAGGTCGGGGTAGAGGTAGTCCGCGGCGAAGACCAGATGCGAGGTGATCGCGTCGCCGAGGTCGGGGATGAGCTGCAGCAGGCCGATGAGAGAGGTCACCGCGAGCAGCACGTAGGTGACCATCGGGCGTCCGGGGCGGGTGGTGCCCATGACCGCGGCGCCGCCGCCGCGCCAGCGGCGCTCGGCGCGCTTCTGCGCGGGGGTGCGGTTCTTGCGCTCGGCCGCCATGCACTCGGGGCAGATGACACCGACAGGGGCCTGCGTCTGGCACTCGGGGCAGATCGTGCGCAGGCAGCGCTGGCAGAGCACGAAGCTCTGCCGATCCGGATGCCGGTAGCAGAAGTTGTCGCGGTTGCGGGAGAACTCAGGCGTGGTCATCCGGATCGGCCGAAGCTGTCGTCAGGCGGCGACGACGTCGATCGAGTGCAGCACGACCGGCTCGATCGGACGGTCGCCCGCCGCGGTCGGAACGGCCGAGATCTTGTCGACGACCGCCTTCGAGGCGTCGTCGGCGACCTCGCCGAAGATGGTGTGCTTGCCCTGCAGCCACGGCGTCGGGTCGGTGGTGATGAAGAACTGCGAGCCGTTGGTGCCCTCGGCCTGACCGGTGATGGCGTTGCGACGCAGACCCGCGTTCGCCATGGCGAGGATGTAGGGCTCGTTGAAGTTCAGCTCGGGGCTGATCTCGTCGTTGAAGTTGTAGCCGGGGCCACCGACGCCCTGACCGAGCGGGTCGCCGCCCTGGATCATGAAGTTGGGGATGATGCGGTGGAACACGACGTCCTTGTAGAGGGGACCCTCGCCCGGCTTGCCGGTGGCGGGGTGCGTCCACTCCTGGGTGCCGTCGGCGAGACCGACGAAGTTCTTGACCGTCTTCGGGGCCTGGTCGCCGAAGAGGTTGATGACGATGTCACCGTGGTTGGTGTGCAGGGTTGCGACGTGAGAAGCGTGAGGCATGTGCTCATTCTCGCAGAGTGAGCAGGGAGGGAGCCGGGGATTGCGGGTCGGAGGGTCGGATGTCAAGGGGCGGCGATTCCCTCCTGCCATCCAGCCTGTTCTGGCAGTATGGGGAACCCGTACTCCACATGGACAGGAGAGCAACGTGAGCCTCAGCCGTAAGCGGAAGAAGCAACTGCGTCGTCTGCAGAAGGACGCGAACCAGCTCTGGGAGGCCCAGCAGGAGCTCGTCGGGCATGCTGCCGGCGTCGCCCGTGAAGCGGGTCGCCAGCTCGGCAACTTCAATCGCGAGCAGGTCGTGCCGGTCGTGCAGGACACCTACAACCGGCGCCTCGCACCCGTCGTGAACCCCGTCGTCAAGGCGGGCAAGCACGTCGTCGACGACAAGGTCGTTCCCGTCATCGGCGGTGTCGTGGGCAGCGCCCTCACCGCCTGGGACGTCGCGAACGCCAAGCGTCACGGTCTGCCGTCGCCGTCGTCGCACAAGAAGAGCAAGAAGGCCGCGAAGAAGGGCGGCGGTGTCGGTTCGATCATCGCCATCGTTCTCGGTGCGGCCGCTGCGGTCGGCGTTCTCTACGCCGCCTGGACCGCTCTGCGCGCCGACGACGAGCTCTGGGTCGCGGACGACCCGCTCTCCGCGCCCGACGCGTGAGCACCGACGCACCACTCGACCCGCACGCGCGGGTCACCACCGCCGCCGCCGCGCGGCGGGGCCGGCCCGCGATCGCCCCCGCCCCGGGCCGGGGGGGGGGGGGGGGAT
>JASCNZ010000016.1 GCA_029959905.1 Microbacteriaceae bacterium PS02344 | reverse complement strand
GTTTCGGCGGCCATAGCGTGAGGGAAACGCCCGGTTACATTCCGAACCCGGAAGCTAAGCCTCACAGCGCCGATGGTACTGCAGGGGGGACCCTGTGGGAGAGTAGGACACCGCCGGACTTCTTTTAAGTAAAATGGCCACCCAATGCTGGGTGGCCATTTTGCGTTTACGGGACAGGAGTCACCATGTCAGAAGAAGAGCGTCGTCCGCGTCGCAACGATGATCGACCGCGCGCCGAGCGCCCTTCTGGTGACCGTCCGCGTTACCGCGACAGCGCCCCGCGTCGTGAGGGCGGATACAACCGCGATGGTGGTGCTCCGCGTCGCGAGGGTGGTTACAACCGTGACAACCGTGATGGTGGGCCGCGTCGCGAGGGTGGCTACAACCGCGACAACCGTGACGGTGGTGCGCCGCGTCGCGAGGGTGGGTACAACCGTGACGGTGGTGCGCCGCGTCGCGAGGGTGGGTACAACCGTGACGGTGGTGCGCCGCGTCGCGAGGGGGGGTACAGCCGCGATGGTGGTGCGCCGCGTCGCGAGGGTGGGTACAACCGCGATGGTGGTGCCCCGCGCCGTGAGGGTGGGTACAACCGCGACGGTGGTGCTCCGCGTCGTGAGGGTGGGTACAACCGCGACAATCGTGATGGTGGCCCGCGCCGCGAGGGTGGGTACAACCGCGATGGTGGCCCGCGTCGCGAGGGCGGGTACAACCGCGACAACCGCGATGGTGGTGCCCCGCGTCGCGAGGGCGGGTACAACCGCGACAACCGCGATGGTGGTGCCCCGCGTCGCGAGGGCGGGTACAACCGCGACAACCGCGATGGTGGTGCCCCGCGTCGCGAGGGCGGCTACAACCGCGACAACCGTGACGGTGGTGCCCCGCGCCGTGACTCCCGCGACGGCGAGTCGCGCGGTCGTTCGTTCCCGCAGCGCGGGGGAGCGGGCCGCGAACGCCCTGTCCAGGCGTCGAACGAGCGTGAGCGCGTCGACGAGCCCCGCATCCCGGAGGAGATCACCGCACGTGATCTGCACGGCGCCGCTCGTAACGAACTGAAGACCCTCAGCAAGGAGAACGCCGAGCACGTGGCTCGCCACCTGGCGATGGCATCGCGGCTGATCGATGAAGACCCCGAACTGGCTCATCGTCATGCTCTGGCCGCGTCGCGCCGCGCCGGGCGCATCGCGATCGTCCGTGAAACCCTCGGGATCACGGCGTACGCGACGGGTGACTTCGCTCTCGCCCTCCGCGAACTGCGCACCTATCGCCGGATCTCCGGCAACGACGACCAGATCGCACTCATGGTCGACAGCGAGCGTGGAATCGGTCGTCCCGACCGTGCGCTCGAGACCGGGCGCGCCGTCGACCGCTCGACGTTGACCACGCCGGTACGTGTGGCCCTGGCGATCGCGATGTCGGGCGCGCGCCTCGACCAGGGCGACCTCGAGCTCGCGCTCGGCGAGCTGGAGATCCCGGAACTCGACCCCGACCGTGCCTTCGAGTACAGCCCCGCCCTGTTCGCTGCGCGCGCCGCTGTGCTCGAGGACCTCGGTCGCACCGAGGAAGCGGAGTTCTGGGCACGCCGTGCCGACGTCGCTGCCGAAGCGCTGGGACTCGATGGGGCCGGTGATGAGGAGATCTTCGTCGAGGACGGCCTGGTGGAGGACGACTTCTCCGA
This sequence comes from Microbacteriaceae bacterium PS02344, assembly GCA_029959905.1. Lineage (GTDB taxonomy): Bacteria > Actinomycetota > Actinomycetes > Actinomycetales > Microbacteriaceae > Microbacterium. The sequence continues at coordinate 52,775 of JASCNZ010000016.1, read as the reverse complement.
CGACGACATCGAGATGGGCCCCGACGCCGAGCTCGACGGCGATGCGGACGCGGATCGCGATGCGGACGCGGATCGCGACGCGGATGCGGAGGGAGCCGCTGACACGCATGCCCCCGACGCATCCCGCCCGACCGAGGACTCGGAGCCCCAACCGTCGGTGGAGGATGAGGTGCGCGAACTGCTCGGCGAGACCGACGGCCCCGCAGACTCCGACGACACCGGGAGTGCCGATGACGCGGTCGATTCCGACGACGCGTCCGGCCCCGACGACGACGCGGTTGACGCCCGCTGATGGCGCTCTTCTCCCGGCGGCGCACCCCGTCGACTCCGCTCGACGGGGTCGACACCGTGCTCGCCGACCTCGATGGGGTCGTCTACGCCGGCCCTGGTGCATTGCCGCACGCGGTGGAGAGCCTGAACGAGGCGGGCAGGACCCGTCGTCTGGGCTACATCACCAACAACGCCTCTCGTACCGATGCATCCGTGGCCGCGCATCTCTCCGGCCTCGGCCTCGATGTCGCGCCGCACGACGTGGTGACGAGTCCGCAGGCGGCCATGCGACTGCTGGCGGGGATCATCCCGCCACCGGCGACCATTCTGGTGGTCGGCGGTGACGGTCTCGTCGACGAACTCGGGAAGGCCGGCTACACCGTCACCCGCAGCGCTCAGGACGAACCGAGCGCGGTGGTGCAGGGATTCGCGCCCGAGGTGGCGTGGACGGATCTCGCCGAGGCGTCGTTCGCGCTGCAATTGCCCGAGGACGAAGGCGGCATCCCGTGGATCGCCACCAACACCGACTGGACGATCCCGCGTGAGCGCGGGGTCGCGCCTGGCAACGGCACTCTCGTCTCTGCCGTCCACACCGCCGTCGGCCGTCTGGCGACCGTCGCGGGAAAGCCCGAGACGCCGATCTTCGAGGAGGCCCTCGCGCGGTTCGAAGCGAAGAAGGCGCTGTTCATCGGCGACCGCCTCGACACCGACATCCTCGGCGCGAGTCGCGCCGGCATCGATTCCGCGCTGGTTCTCACGGGCATCGATCGCCCGAAGCACGTGCTCGCCGCCCCCGAGGGATCGCGGCCCACGTTCGTGCTCAGCGACCTCCGCGAACTGCATCAGCCGTATCCCGAAGCCGTCGCGCGCGACGGCGCGTTCCACGTGAACGGCGCCGCCGTGCGGGTGAGCGGCGCCGACGTCGAGATCGTGGCGGAGTCCGATTCGCAGATCGACCTGCTCCGGGCGGGCGCCGCCGCCATCTGGGCCTCGGGAACGCCGGTGTTCGTGCTGCGCGTGCCGGAGAAGCTGTACGCCGACCCGTTCCACCGACCCTGAGCATCCGCGATGCGGCGCCGCGGCGTCGTCGGATGCTCCGCGTACAGTAGAGACGTGAGCGATCAGACGAGAGACAGCGCGCCGACCGACGGCCTCTGGAGCCGTCTCCGCCTGATCGAGGGGCAGCCCCTGGCCGCGCGCGCGGAGGCGTACTCCGCCCTGCACGACGACCTCGCCCGTCGGCTCGACGGCGGCGGTCGCCTCGACCAGCGCGACGCCCCGGCTCCTCGATGACCCGTCTCGACGCCGCCCTCGCCGCGCGGGGACTCGCCCGCTCGCGCACGCATGCCGCCGCGCTCATCGCCGAGGGGCTCGTGACGGTCGACGGGCGACCGGTGGTCAAGGCCTCCACCGCAGTCGACGACGGCGCCGACATCTCCGTGGCCGGCGACGACCACTACGTCGGCCGCGCCGCCCACAAGCTGCTCGCCGCCCTCGACGCTTTCGAGGTTCCGGTCGCGGGTCGCCTGGCGCTCGACATGGGCGCGTCCACGGGCGGATTCACGCAGGTCCTCCGGGAGCTCGGCGCACGCCGGGTGCTCGCGGTCGACGTCGGCCACGGTCAGCTCGCGCCGACGATCGCCGCGGACACCGGCGTCGTCGCGGTGGAGGGCTTCAACGTCCGGCACATGACCCCGCAGAACCTCGCCGAGGCCACGGCAGAGACCGCCGCCCCGGATCTCGTGGTCGGCGACCTGTCTTTCATCTCGCTCGAGCTCGTGCTCCCGGCGGTCGTCGCGGTCGCCGCATCCGACGCCGACATCGTGCTGCTCGTGAAGCCGCAGTTCGAAGTGGGGCGCACCGCCGTGCGCGGAGGGCTCGTCACCGACCCCGCGACGCGAGCCGATGCCGTCGCGCGCGTCGTGTGGAGCGCGTGGGACGCGGGACTCGGCATGCTCGGAATCGTCCGGTCGCCGTTGCCCGGCACGCACGGCAACTCCGAATTCCTCGTGCACCTCGCGCCGGGCCGGGGGAGCAATCCGACAGAATGGTTGGACCGCATCAATGCAGTGGCTGGAGGACGATGAACGAGCGCAACATCCTGGTCGTCGCCCACGCCGGTCGTGACACGACGGTCGCGGCGGCGCGGCGGGTGGTCGATGCGCTGCGTGGGGCCGGTGCTCGCCCGGTGCTCGCGCAGGTCGACCGCGCCGAGCTCAGTGCCGTCGACGCTTCATTCGCCGACGTCGACGTGCTCGGAGACACCGTCGATCCCGCCACGCTCGAACTGGCGATCGTCCTCGGGGGAGACGGAACGATCCTGCGTGCGGCCGAGCTCGTGCGCGACACGGGCGCTCCTGTACTGGGCATCAACATGGGCCACGTCGGCTTCCTGGCCGAGATCGACCCGGACGACATGGACGACGCGGTGCGCCGCGTGATCGAGCGCGATTACGACGTCGAGGAGCGGCTGGCCCTCTCGGTGCGGGTGAAAGACGCCCAGGGCGTCGTCGTGTACGAGACCTGGGCGTTGAACGAGGCGACGGTCGAGAAGGCCAGTCGCGAGCGCATGATCGAGGTCGTGATCGAGATCGACGGGCGACCGCTCTCGAGCTTCGGATGCGACGGCATGGTGATCTCGACCCCGACCGGGTCGACCGCGTACAACTTCTCCGCAGGGGGACCGGTGATCTGGCCCAGTGTCGAGGCGATCGCCGTCGTCCCGCTCTCTGCCCATGCCCTGTTCGCGAAGCCGCTGGTCGTGAGCCCCGACGCGGCGGTGGCGATCGAGATGCTCGAGCGCACGGACGGGTCCGGCATCCTCTGGTGCGACGGTCGGCGCTCGCACGACCTCCCGCCGGGGGCGAGAGTGGTGATTCGACGGTCGTCACGTCCGGTGCGCCTCGCGCGTCTGCATCCGACCGCGTTCACGGATCGCCTGGTGCGCAAATTCCAGCTGCCCGTCGCCGGGTGGCGCGGACAGGAGCCCGGGGGCGTCGCATGATCGAGGAGATGCGGATGCGCGGGCTCGGCGTGATCGACGACGCGGTGCTGCCGCTCGGCGCCGGGTTCACCGCGATCACGGGCGAGACGGGTGCCGGCAAGACCATGGTCGTGACCGGTCTCGGTCTGCTGCTCGGACAGCGTGCAGACTCCGGCGCGGTGCGCGCCGGCGCCTCGCAGGCCTCCGTCGCGGGCGTGTGGGTGGTGCCCGAGAAGGGCGCCGTCGCCGACATCGTGGCGGATGCCGGGGGAGAGCTGGAGCCGATCGACCACGCCCGTGCCGAGCTCTACGTCTCGCGCACCCTGAGTGCCGAGGGGCGCAGCCGCGCGAGTGTCGGCGGACGGGCGGCTCCCGCCGGGGTCCTGTCGGCGCTCGCGGATGAGCTGGTCGTCGTGCACGGGCAGTCCGAGCAGTTGCGGCTGCGGTCGGCCGCGGCGCAGCGCGACGCTCTCGACCGTTTCGGGGGAGCTCCCGTGGCATCGGCGCTGCAGGCGTACGCGGCAGCCTTCGAACGCTGGCGCGCTCTGGACGCCGAGATCACCGACATCTCCGCCAACCGCGATCGACGAAGCGAGGAGGCGGCGCGCCTGCGCGAGGCCCTGGCCCTGATCGAGGCGACAGCGCCCGAGGCCGGCGAGGAGGAGCAGCTCGCCGCGCGTGCCGAGCGTCTGGCGAACGCCGAGGAGTTGCGCCTGGCGGCCTCGCAGGCGCACGGCGTGCTCTCCAACGAGGAGGGGGAGCCCGATGCATCCGCGATGGTGGCGGAGGCGCGACGCGTGCTCGAGCGCGCGTCCGATCCCACTCTCACCGACATCGCAGACGGGCTCGCCGATATCGGGTACCGGCTCGCCGACCTCGCGGGGTCGTTGTCGGCGTATCTCGCCGACCTCGACGAATCGGGGCCGCATGAGCTCGCCGCGGTCGAGGAGCGTCGCGCGGCGCTGGGCGTGCTCGTCCGCGCGCACGGTTCGGTCGACGCCGCCATCGATCTCTGGCGCACCGGGTCGGAGCGTCTGGCCGAACTCGACGACGACGACGACCGGCTCGAACGCCTCTCGGCGGAACGTGACGCGGCTCGCCGGGAACTCGACGCGACCGCCGACGCGCTCACCGCGGTGCGCACCGACGCGGCACAGCGCCTCGGAGCGGCGGTCACCGAGGAACTGCATGCCCTGGCCATGCCCGACGCGCGGCTCGAGGTCTCGGTGTCGCCGGGCAACGAGTCCGCCCATGGCCGCGACGACGTCGCCATTCTGCTCGCCCCGCACCCGGGCGCCGAACCCCGCTCCGTCGCGAAGGGCGCGTCTGGGGGAGAACTGTCGCGGGTCATGCTCGCGATCGAGGTGGTGATCGCCGGCACCGACCCCGTGCCGACCTTCGTGTTCGACGAGGTGGATGCCGGGATCGGCGGCGCGGCGGCGATCGAGGTCGGCCGACGACTCGCCCGGCTGGCCGAGTCGTCGCAGGTCATCGCGGTCACGCATCTCGCGCAGGTCGCCGCGTTCGCGAACAACCATCTGTCCGTCGTGAAGTCGAACGACGGCGCCGTCACGGCGTCGAGCGTCCGGCGCCTCGAAGGTGAGGAACGCGAGGCCGAGATGGCGCGCCTCCTCTCCGGACTCGCGGATTCGGACGCCGCACTCACCCACGCCCGTGAACTCCTCGGCCTCGGCCGCTGAACGAACTGTTAGGATAGAAGCCCGTGATGAACTCTTCTTCTGCGGGAACCAGCAACGACACCACCAAGCACGTTTTCGTGACAGGCGGTGTCGTTTCGTCTCTCGGCAAGGGTCTGACGGCGGCAAGCCTCGGCAACCTGCTGACCGCCCGCGGACTCCGCGTCGTGATGCAGAAGCTCGACCCGTATCTGAACGTCGACCCCGGCACGATGAACCCGTTCCAGCATGGCGAGGTCTTCGTGACCGACGACGGGGCCGAGACCGATCTCGACATCGGGCACTACGAGCGGTTCCTCGACATCAACCTGTCGCAGGCGGCGAACGTCACGACCGGCCAGATCTACTCGCAGGTCATCGCGCGCGAGCGCCGCGGTGAGTACCTGGGCGACACCGTGCAGGTCATCCCGCACATCACCGACGAGATCAAGCGACGCATGCGCCTGCAGGCGACCGAGGACCCTCGCCCCGACGTCATCATCACCGAGGTCGGCGGCACGGTCGGCGACATCGAGTCGCAGCCCTTCCTCGAGGCGGCCCGCCAGCTGCGCCATGAGCTCGGCCGCGACAACGTGTTCTTCGTGCACGTCTCCCTGGTGCCCTTCATGGGCGCGTCGGGCGAGCAGAAGACCAAGCCGACCCAGCACTCGGTGGCCGCCCTCCGCCAGGTCGGCATCCAGCCCGATGCCCTGGTGCTGCGCAGCGACCGCCCGGTGAGCGAGAGCAACCGCAACAAGATCGCGCTCATGTGCGACGTCGACGCAGAGGGCGTGATCAACACCGTCGACCTGCCGAGCATCTACGACATCCCGTCGACGCTCAACGAGCAAGGTCTCGACTCGTACATCGTGCGTCGCCTGGGGCTCGACCCGAAGGCCGCCGACGTCGACTGGACGCGCTGGAGCAAGGTCCTCCACGCGGTGCACAACCCGAAGCACGAGGTCACCATCGGCCTCGTCGGCAAGTACATCGACCTGCCCGACGCCTACCTCTCGGTGACCGAGGCGCTCAAGGCCGGCGGCTTCGCGCAGGAGACCAAGGTCAACATCCGCTGGATCCCCTCCGACCTCTGCGAGACGCCCGAGGGCGCGCGCGACCAGCTGGCGACGCTCGACGGCATCTGCGTGCCGGGCGGTTTCGGCATCCGCGGCATCGAGGGCAAGCTCGGTGCTCTGCGCTTCGCGCGCGAGCAGGGCATCCCCACGCTGGGCCTCTGCCTCGGACTCCAGTGCATGGTGATCGAGTACGCCCGCCACGTGGCCGGCATTGCGGATGCGTCGTCGAGCGAGTTCGACCCGGAGACGTCGGAGCCGGTCATCGCGACCATGGCGGAGCAGATCGAGATCCTCGACGGCGGCGATCTGGGCGGCACGATGCGTCTGGGCCTCTACCAGGCCGCCCTCGCCGAGGGCTCGCTGGCCCGCGAGGTCTACGGTGCAGCAGAGGTGTCCGAGCGTCACCGCCACCGTTACGAGGTCAACAACGCCTACCGCGACCGTCTCTCCGAGGCGGGACTGTGGTTCTCGGGTCTCAACCCCGAGCTCGACCTCGTCGAGTTCGTCGAACTGCCCCGTGACGTGCACCCGTACTATGTCGCGACCCAGGCCCACCCCGAGCTGCGCTCGCGTCCGACCGACCCGCACCCACTGTTCCGTGGACTCGTGGGGGCCGCCATCGAGCGCTCGCACGCGTCGGAGCTCTTCGAGGTCGACCCGGATGCCTGAGTCGGCGTCCGGCCTCCGAGACGAGCCCTTCGACCCCGAGGTGCTGCAGAGCGACCTCGTGTTCGAGGGGGCCGTCTGGGATGTCCGCGACGACCGCGTGCGGTACGGCGACGGTGAGATCCGGCGCCAGTACGTCGCCCACACCGGGGCGGTCGCGATCGTCGCCCTCGACGACGACGGCCGGGTGCTGCTGATCCAGCAGTACCGGCATCCGATCCGGCACCGCGACTGGGAGCTGCCGGCTGGGCTGCTCGATGTCGCCGGTGAGGAGCCGCTCGCCGCGGCCCAGCGTGAGCTGGCCGAGGAGGCCGACCTCGTCGCGGACCACTGGGAACCGCTGGTGTCGTCGTGGACGACGCCGGGCGGCAACGACGAGATCATCCACGTCTTCCTGGCGACGGGGCTCCGTGCGGCCGAGACGGCGCACGCGCGCGTCGACGAGGAGGCCGACATCCGCGTCGAGTGGATGCCGCTGGCGGATGCCGTCGACGCCGTGCTGACGGGGCGCATGCGCAACGGCATCCTGGGCCTCGGGGTGATGGCGGCGACCCTGAGGACCCGACGCGAAGGCTGACGCGATGCAGCTCGCGCGTGCTCTCGACGTCTACCTGCGCCACGTCACGATCGAGCGCGGTCTCAGCGAGCACACCGTCGCCGCGTACCGTCGCGACCTCGACGGGTACGTCGCGTGGCTCGGCGGCGAGGGCATCGTCGACACCGCGGAGGTGACGGCAGCGGTCGTCGGCCGTTTCGTCGCTGAGCGAGCGGCAGCCGAGCCTCCGCCTGCGGCGACGAGCTTGGCGAGACTGCAGTCGTCGGTGCGGGGCTGGCACCGGTTCCTGGCGCGGGAGGGCGTCGAGGCCGATGACCCGAGCGGCCGACTGCGACCGCCGAAAGCGCCGCGACGGCTGCCCAAGGCACTCACCATCGATCAGGTCGAGCGGCTGCTGGCGGCACCGTCGGCGGAAGAACCCGTGGGTATTCGCGACCGTGCCCTGCTCGAACTGCTGTACGCCACCGGTGCACGCGTCTCCGAGGCGGTGGGCCTCGATGTCGACGACCTCGCCCATGGCGACGTGTTGCGGCTGCGCGGCAAGGGGTCGAAGGAACGCATCGTTCCGGTCGGTTCGTTCGCCCGCGTCGCCGTCGACGCCTACCTGACGCGCGTGCGGCCGTCGCTCGCGGCGAAGGGACGGGCATCGTCGCGGCTTTTCCTCGGGCTTCGCGGTGCTCCGCTGTCGCGGCAGAGCGCCTGGCTGGTGATCCGGTCGGCTGCCGAGCGCGCGCAGATCACGAGCGAGGTGTCTCCGCACACCCTGCGGCATTCCTTCGCGACCCACCTGCTGCAGGGTGGCGCGGATGTGCGGGTGGTGCAGGAGCTGCTGGGGCATTCCTCCGTCGCAACCACGCAGATCTACACGCACGTCTCGGTCGACACGCTGCGGGACATCTACGCGACCTCGCACCCTCGCGCGCGCTGAAGCGCGCGTGTCGAGCCCTCGCTGGCTCCGTTCGTGACCGCTGCTACTTGGTATCCCGGAAGCCTCCCAATTGCCCTCGAAAGCACGGCGTGAGCATTCGTTCTCGATCCCTCGTCCGTAGCGTGTGATTCTCGTCCCCGTGGCTTCGGAGATCTCCACATGCGCCCTTCCCGTATTCAGATCGCTACCCTCGCCTTCGCAGCGTCGCTCCTCCCTCTGAGCGGATGCGCTGACCAACCGGTCGTGGACAGCGCCGCCTCGGGTTCCCCGCTCGCGCCTTACCAAGAGGCGCTCCGGGGGAGCGGTCACACTGCTGATGACCTCGAGCAGGAGGTGCTCGAGGCAGGCCAGCGCATCGAGGAAGACATCGCCGAGTGCATGAAGAAGCAGGGCTTCCAGTACGTGCCCTTCGTGCCCCCGGTGATGACTTTCGACGTAGCGGTCGATGAGGAGGAAGGTGTCTCCCTCGACGATGAGAGGTGGGTGGAGAGATGGGGGTACGGGGTGGTCGCGGGGGTTGGCGGGGTGCAGCTCGAGGAGGCGGTTGACGACGAACCCGCCGAAGACCCGAACAGCGCGTACTACGACTCACTTTCTGATGCGGAACAGGTCGCATATAACGCGACCCTGTACGGAACAGCGGAGCCGTCAGAGGACGATGGCATGTCTGAAGAAGAAGGCGGGGAGACCGGCGGCTGCTCAGGCGCAGCGGCACATCGTGAGGAGGTTGCGCAGCGGGAGCCCGAACTCGCCGCTTTCGACGATCTGATCGCCCGGATGGATTCCGTCTGGCAGGACTTCGAGAGCGATCCCCGTCTCGTGGCGCTGAATCGGGCGTGGTCGGCCTGCATGGAGGAGCGAGGAGAACCCGGTTTCGACACCCAACAGAGTGCGGAGGAGTCGATCTCGACGGCCTACGCGAACCTGCGGTTCGCTTCGGACAGCGGGTCTGATGACGAGCAATCTGTCCCACCCTCCGACCTCTCGCCGGAAACCGACCCGCAGGTCGCCGCGCTGCGGGAACGCGAGATCGAGTTGGCACTTGTGGACCTCGCGTGCCGCGAAGAGACGGACTTCGCCGAACGTCAAGCATCGATTCAGATGCAGGTCGAGCAGGAGTTCGTCGACGCGAACAAAGAAGAGCTGGACGCGATGAAGCACGCGGCGGAGCAGGCGGGCTGACGACGTCGACCAGCGCGACCTCGTCTGTCGCCGCGGCAGGGTATATCGGAACACTCCTAGTCTGCCCTCAAACAGGCGCTTTCGTTGCCGGATCGGGTGCTCTGTTTCTTACGTTGAAGTCTTCACGAACACATCCGGAGGTTCCTCATGCGCTCGACTGTGCCCCTCGTTCTCGCGTCCGCCGCGTCGATTCTCGTCCTCGCGGGCTGCTCGGCGACCACGGCGGACGACTCGGCCGTCCGCGCCGACGCATCCCCGCTGCAGCCCTACCTCGACGCGATCTACGGAAGCGGCGGTGATGCAGAGGCGAGGCGACTCGAGGAGGAATCCGCCGTGGAAGAGAAGGTTGCGGCGTGCATGAAGGAGCAGGGGTTCGAGTACACCCCGAACAGTTCAGCGGATGCCGCCGCAGCGACGTCGGACGAGGACTGGGAGCCCGACGACCGAAGCTGGGTGGAGCAGTGGGGCTACGGGATCGTCGACTGGCCGGGCCGAGAGCAGGCCAGGGAGGAGGGAGAGGCGGCCCTCGCTGCCGACGCGAACTATACGTACGTGATGTCGCTCTCGGAAGCGGAACAGCGGGCGTACGAGATCGCCCTGACCGGAGCGGTCGCAAACGAGGTTCAGGAAGCGGCGCAGAGTGACGAGCCGCTACCTCCCAACGATGGCGGGTGCAACGTGAAGGCCCACAACGAGGTCATGGCCGATGCTCCCGCGGCCGATCTGGGCGCGTTCGAGGATCTGATGGGACGCATGGAGTCGCTCTGGAGCAAGATCGAGAGCGATACCCGGTTCGTCGATCTCGACGAGCAGTGGTCAGCGTGCATGGGCGACGGAGGCGAGCCCGGGTTCTCGCGGCCGAGTGACGCTCAGCAATCGATCTCCGCCGCGCTCGGGCAGCTCACCCCGCCGGCCAGCGACACCGATTCCGCGCAGAGCGACAGCACCGAGGTGACGCCGCAGTCCGATCTTGCCGCGGCCACGCTGCAGGAGCGAGAGATCGAGCTGGCGCTCGTCGACCTCTCATGCCGCGAGGAGACGGATTACTACACCCGGCGCGATGACATCATGCGCCAGATCGAGCAGGAGTTCGTCGATGCGAACAAGGAAGAGCTCGACGCGATGAAGCGCGCGGCGGAGCAGGCGGGCTGACATGCGTGACGGCGACGCGACGTCGACGGAACTCCTCGCCGAGGTCGACGACGAACGGAACTCCGCTCTCGAGGCGGAGCGCGCGGCGGACGTCGCCGCAGACCTGCCCCACCGGGAGGGGCCGTCCCGGGTGGCGGGCTGGGGCCGAGTGCTCCGCGGCAACAGAGCCCTGTGGTTCGTCGCGCTCGGCGCAGTCGTGTGTCTCGTGGTCGGGCTGCTCGTCGGTCGATTCGTCATCCCGGCCGAGGCGTCCGCCGACGACGCGCCCAAGCCCGGTCTGGTGACGGCTCCCGTGGCGTACGGCACGCTCACGAACGATGTGACGCTTCGCGCAGATGTGGGGTACGCGGATGCCGTGGACGTCGAGATCGACACGTCCACCCTGTCCGGGGATGACGCCGTCGTGACGGGACGAGTGCCCGAGGTCGGCGCGGTCCTCGACATCCGTTCCATCGCTCTGGAGGTCTCGGGGCGCCCGCTGATCGTCCTGCCGGGGGAGCTGCCGGCGTACCGCACTCTCAGCTACGGACTGGAGGGTCCGGACGTGCTCCAGCTCAAGCAGGCGCTCGCCGCGGCGGGCCTCGACGTCGGCGACGTGGCCTCGAACGTCTTCGACCGCGCAACGGCGGATGCCGTCGGTCAGCTGTATGCGCAGGCCGGATATTCGGTGCCCGAGTCCGCGGAAGGTTCGGACGAGGCGGTGAGCACGGCGGAGCAGGGTGTGCGGGCCGCCGAAGACGGTGTGACGGCTGCCGAGAAGGCGCTGCGCGAGGCCTCGGCCGGCCCCACCGTCGCCGCCAGATTCGATGCAGACGTCGCGGTGGCCGCTGCCGAGCAGGCACTCGCCGACGCGCAGGCCAACGGCGGCAACGTGCAACAGGCGCAATGGGGCCTGCAGAAGGCGAAGCTCGCCCGGGACGAGGCTCTCGCGGCGAAGGACACGAGCGCGGAGAAGTCGGCGGTCGAGTCGGCGAAGGAGTCCCTCGCCTCGGCGGAGAAAGCGCTCGAGAAGGCACAGCAGGAAGCCCTGCCCTTCCTCCCTGCGAGCGAGGTCCTGTTCCTCACCGCGCTGCCGCGCCGGGTCGATGCTGTCGCCGTCGAGCGGGGCGATGCGGTCACCGAGGCGGCGATGACGGTGTCCGGAGCGACGGTTCGCCTGACGGGCGCGGTCGCCGAGAGCGACGCCGGTCTGTTGAAGGCAGGCGGGGAGGCGACGTTCGAGCTTCCGGACGGCACCCCGCATCGCGCCGTGGTCGCATCGGTCGAGAAGGGCGAGGGTGAGTCGGCGCGGTGGCAGGTTCTGCTCGATCCCGACCCGTTGGCGCCGGAACAGCTCGAGGCACTGAAGGGGACGAATGTCCGCGTCGATGTGCCCGTCGGGGCGACCGAGGGGGAGGTGCTCTCGGTGCCGGTGTCGGCGGTGACCGCCGGTCCGGGCGGCGAGTCCCGCGTCGAGGTGGTCGACTCCGACCCCCGGGATGGGGATGATGCGCGGACGCATCTCGTCACAGTGAAGACCGGGCTGGCCGCGAAGGGGGCCGTCGAGGTCACCCCCGTCGAGGGCGAGCTCCAAGAGGGCGACCTGGTCGTGGTGGGGCGGTGAGCGCGGGGCTCGTCGAGCTGCGTGACGTCACGCGCTCCTTTCCGGGGCCGCCCGAGGTCCAGGCGCTCAAGGGCGTGACGCTGAGCGTGCCCGCGGGTGACTACATCTCGATCGTCGGTCCGAGTGGCTCGGGCAAGTCGACGATGCTCAACCTGCTCGGTCTGCTGGATCGACCGAGCGTCGGGGAGTATCGGCTGGCGGGCGCACCGACGAACGCCCTGACCGAGAACGAGCGCGCGGCCGTACGGGCGCGGTTCATCGGCTTCGTCTTCCAGGCCTTCCACCTCATGCCCCGACGCACGGTGCTCGACAACGTATTGCTCCCGATGCTCTATAGCGGGGTGCCCCGGGGCGTGCGCGAGGACCGTGCGCGAGAGGCACTGATCCGCGTCGGGCTCGGGCACCGCATCGACTTCCTCCCGAACTCGCTGTCCGGCGGCGAGCGGCAGCGGGTCGCGATCGCGCGTGCCGTCGTGAGCAGACCGCGCCTCCTGCTCGCCGACGAACCGACCGGCAACCTCGACCAGCGAACGTCCTCCGAGGTGATGGAGCTGTTCGAAGAACTCAACGATGACGGGCTCACGCTCATCGTCATCACCCATGACCCCGCCGTCGCCGCACGCGCACGTCGCAGCATCCGCATCGCCGACGGAAGGCTGAGCGAGCTGTGAGTGTCAAGGGATCGCGCCGTCAGGAACGCGCACACCGATCGATCGCGCTCCCGCCCTACCCGGGGGTCTCTGCTGCCAGTGCCGGTCGAGACGGCCCGGCGCCCTTCCGGGACGGTCCGACGCTTCTCCCCGATGTGGCGGCGACCGACCGATTCTCCGCTCAGGATCTCGTGGCCGAGGCGACCGCCGACATCGGATCGCGCCCGGCGAGGCTCGTCATGACGCTGCTCGGAACGGTCCTCGGCATCGCGTCTCTCGTCGCGACCTTGGGTTTCGCGCAAACGGCCGCCGCTCAGGTCGCACGGCAGTTCGACGGGCTGGCCCTCACACAGGTGGTGGTGACGCCGGCGGAAGCGCGCACCGGATCGAGTGAGAAGACCGTTCCCACCGGGCGGCTGCCGTGGAATGCGCCCGAGCGGGTGCAACTGCTCGCCGGTGTCGAGAGTGCGGCGCTCATCACCCCCATCGAGCTCCCCGAGGGGGAGACCATCACCGCTGTTCCGGTGAACGACCCGTCTGCGCCGCAGGTGACGGCGCCCACTCTCGTCGCCGCGAGCAGCGGGTTCCCTGCGGCGGTCGGTGCCGATGTCGTCACCGGGCGCTTCTTCGACGACGGTCACGACGACCGCCGAGACCGGGTCGTGGTTCTCGGCGTCGACGCCGCGGAGCGGATGGGGATCAACCGCGTCGATTCGCAGCCGTCGGTCTTCATCGCAGGGCTTGCTTATTCGGTGATCGGCATCGTCGACGGGATGGAGCGGCGCGGGGAGTTCCGCGATGCCGTCATCATCCCCGATGGTGCCGCACGCGCCGACTTCGGCCTCGAGGCCCCTGCCGAACTGACGATCGGGATCGTGCTCGGCGCCGGGCCGCAGGTGGCCGAACAGTCGGTCGTCGCGCTGCAGCCTGACGCGCCGGAGTCACTCGAGGCGCAGGCGCCGTCCGCCACCTCGGAGTTGAGCCGCGACGTGCGCGCCGACGTGAACGTCGTCTTCCTCATCCTCGGGGCCATCGCGTTGCTGGCTGGGGGGCTCGGCATCGCGAACGTCACCCTGCTCTCAGTGATGGAACGCGTCGGGGAGATCGGACTCCGGCGTGCCCTCGGTGCGACGCGCCGTCAGATCGCAGCGCAGTTCATGGTCGAGTCCGTCGTCATCGGGTTCATCGGCGGGCTGATCGGCGCCGCGCTCGGCGTCGGCGCGGTCGTCGCGGTCGCGGTCATCCAGGGGTGGCCGCCGCAGACCGACCCCGTCGTGGCCGGATGCGGGGCGCTTCTCGGCGCGGTCGTCGGATGCGGTGCCGGGTGGTACCCGGCCCGTCGAGCCGCCCGCATCGAGCCCGTCGCCGCGTTGCGCGGCGTCTGAGAGGGCCCAACCGCTAGACTCGACCGAGCACGAGTGAGCAGGAGAATCGGTGGCTGAGAACGCGGGAAAGTCCAGGGCGGCGGCGAAGAAGGTCGACGACGCACCCATCGGACCGACCGGTCGCCCGTACCGCGGTTTCCCTACGCCGAAGCCGCTGGCGTCGCACGGGCCGGCGCGCATCATCGCGCTGTGCAACCAGAAGGGCGGCGTCGGCAAGACCACGACGACGATCAACCTCGCCGCGTCGCTCGCCGAGTACGGCCGGAAGGTGCTCGCGGTCGACTTCGACCCGCAGGGGGCGCTGTCCGCCGGTCTCGGCATCCAGACGCACGACGTGCCCACGATCTACGATCTGCTGCTCGACACCAAGCGCGACGCCCGTGAGGCGATCGTGCACTCCGGTGTCGAGGGCCTCGACGTCATCCCCGCGAACATCGACCTCTCGGCCGCCGAGGTGCACCTCGTCAACGAGGTCGCCCGCGAGACGATCCTCGCCCGCGTGCTGCGACAGGTCACCGGCGACTACGACGTCATCCTCATCGACTGCCAGCCGTCCCTCGGGCTGCTCACCGTCAACGCCCTCACGGCCGCTCACGGCGTGATCATCCCGCTCGAGTGCGAGTTCTTCGCGCTGCGCGGGGTGGCCCTGCTGATCGAGACGATCGATAAGGTGCGCGACCGGCTCAACCCGTCGATCGAGATGGACGGGTTGCTCGCCACGATGTACGACCCGCGCACCCTGCACTCGCGCGAGGTGCTCGAGCGCGTGGTCGAAGCGTTCGGCGACGATGTTCTCGAGACGGTCATCGGCCGTACCGTGAAGTTCCCCGACGCCTCGGTCTCGGGCGTGCCGATCACCGAATTCGCGCCGGAGCACGCCGCAGCGCAGGCCTACCTGCGCCTGGCGCGGGAGCTGGTCGCACGTGGCGCCGTCGCCTGACCCCACGGTCTCACCCGACGACGCCTCACCCGCCGACGCCTCTGTCGAGGCATCCGATCCCGGCTTCCGGGTCTCGCTGTCGAACTTCGACGGTCCTTTCGATCTCCTCCTCACGCTCATCTCGAAGCACGAGATGGACATCACCGAGGTCTCGCTCAGCGCCGTGACGAACGAATTCATCGCCTACCTCGCGGCTCTCGACGGCGACGAGGAGCTCGACCAGGCGTCGGAGTTCCTCGTGGTGGCGGCGACGCTGCTCGATATGAAGGTCGCCGGGCTGCTGCCGCAGGGCGAATTGGTGGATGCCGAGGCGGTGGCGCTCCTGGAGGCGCGCGACCTGCTGTTCGCCCGCCTGCTGCAATACCGCGCGTTCAAGGAGGTGTCGGCCTGGTTCTCCCGCTGCCTGCAGCGCGAGGACCGCCGGCATGCCCGCGCCGTGCGGCTCGACGAGAAGCACCGTCGCAAGACGCCCGAGCTCGCGTGGTCGCTCAGCGTCGACGACTTCGCCGCGCTCGCGCTGCTGGCCTTCGCGCCGAAGGAGATGCCGCACGTCGGGCTCGATCATCTGCACGCGCCGCTGGTCAGCATCCGCGAACAGGCGGCGATCGTCGTGACGATCCTGCGCGGCACCGAGGCGGTGAGCTTCCGCGAACTCGTCGCCGGGGTCACGGAGCCCGGAATCGTGGTCGCCCGCTTCATCTCCGTGCTGGAGCTCTACCGGCACGCCGCCCTGTCGTTCGAACAGCTGGAACCGCTCGGCGAGCTGACGCTGCGCTGGGCCGCCGACTCCTGGTCGGACGAGACACTCGCGACCCTGGGGGCCGACTATGACCGATGACCGCACAGAGACCGCCGCAGGCGACGGGCCCGCGACCGAGACCGCCGCGGTCGAGACGCCGCTCGCCGAACGGATCGAGGCGATCCTCCTCATCATCGACGAGCCGATCGGCCTCGTGGCGCTCGCTGCTGCGGTCGGCGCTCCCGTTCCCGCGGTGCGTCAGACGGTCGCCTCGCTGGTCGACGACTACGACGGGCGCGGCGCGGGACCTCGTCGTGGCTTCGAACTGCGCGAGGTCGGCGGCGGCTGGCGGCTCTACGCGCGCGAGGACCACGACGACCTCATCGCCGATTTCGTCGGCGGCCAGGCGCCGGCGCGGCTGTCGCAGGCCGCGCTCGAGACGCTCGCCGTGATCGCGTACAAGCAGCCGGTGACGCGCAGCCAGGTCGCGTCGATCCGTGCGGTGAACGTCGACTCCGTCGTGCGCACGCTGCTCGCCCGCGGCCTGATCACCGAGCTCTTCGCCGACTCCGAGACCGGCGCGATCAACTACGGCACCACCGATGCGCTGCTGCAGCACCTGGGCATCAACTCCATCGACGAGCTGCCGCCCATCTCCCCGCTGCTCGACGACGGCGCGGACGGATTCGACGAGGGAGCGCTGCGATGAACGCCCAGCGCTCCGAGCAGGAAGGAAACGGGATGACCGAAAGCACGGGACCCGAGGGAGTACGGCTGCAGAAGGTGCTGGCGGCCGCGGGCGTGGCATCGCGCCGTGTGGTGGAGCAGTACATCGTCGAGGGACGCATCCGCGTGAACGGCGAGGTCGTCAATGAGCTGGGGCGCCGCATCGATCCCGAGACCGACCTGGTCGACGTCGACGGAACGGCGGTGCAGCTCGACGTGTCGAAGCGCTACGTCATGCTCAACAAGCCGACGGGTGTGGTGAGCAGCATGCGCGACGAGAACGGACGACCCGACCTTCGGCGCTTCACCGACGATTACGAAGAGCGGTTGTACAACGTCGGCCGCCTCGACGCCGAGACGAGCGGTCTGCTGATCCTCACCAACGACGGGGAACTCGCCCACGTGCTGGCGCACCCCTCGTTCGGAGTGACGAAGGTCTACATCGCGAAGGTCGAGGGCGCGGTCACGGCGCAGACGATCGCCATCCTCATGAAGGGGATCGAGCTCGAGGACGGCTTCATCGCCGCCGACAAGGCGCGCCTCCTCGACACCTCCCGCGGGTCGAGCCTGGTGGAGCTGACCCTGCACTCCGGCCGCAACCGCATCGTGCGACGGATGCTCGCCGCGGTGGGGCACCCGGTGACCGAGCTCGTGCGCCGGCAGTTCGGTCCGCTCCACCTGGGGACGCTCCCGGCGGGGAAGACCAGGGACCTGAGTAAAATCGAACTCGGCGCGCTGCTGACCCTGTCGCGCCGGGATTCCGGTGTCGCCGCGGCGCCAGGCGAGCAACAGGAGAATCAGTGACCGACACCACGAGTGCGCCCCGCGTGCGTCAGACGACCGGCGTCGCGCCGCGTCTGTCCGGCACCGTGCGCGTCGTCGGCGCCGGGCTGCTGGGCGCGAGTGTCGGGCACGCGCTGCGCGCGAAGGGCGTCGACGTCGCACTGACGGATGCCTCGCCCGCCCAACTGCGCCTCGCCGTCGACTACGGCGCCGGGCGCTTCGCCGACGACGCCGACGAGCCCGTGCTCATCGTGGTTGCCGTGCCGCCAGACGTCACTGCCGATGTGATCGCCGCCGAGCTCGAGAGGTTCCCGCGCGCCGTCGTCACGGACGTCGCGAGCGTGAAGCTCGAACCCTTCCGTGCGTTGCAGGAGCGCGGGGTCGACCTCGCGCGCTACATCGGCTCGCATCCGCTCGCCGGTCGGGAGCGCGGGGGAGCGATCTCCGCCCGCGCCGACCTCTTCATCGGACGCCCGTGGGTGGTCTGCCGCGACGAGCAGACGAGCGCCGCCGACCTCGCCCTCGTCGAGGCGCTCGCGCTCGACGTGGGCGCGATGCCGTTGGAGATGACGCCCGAGGAGCACGACCGTTCGGTGGCCCTCACCTCGCACGTCCCGCAGGTCGTCGCGAGTCTGCTCGCTGCACGCCTCGCCGATGCCGACGAGGGGGCGTTGCGCCTCGCCGGCCAGGGCGTGCGCGACACGACCCGTATCGCGGCATCCGCTCCCGAGCTCTGGGTGCAGATCCTCGGCGCGAACGCGCAGCCCGTGGTCGAGATCCTCGACGCACTCGCCTCCGACCTGCGCGAAGTGTCCGACGCCCTGCGCGCACCGGGCGCCGCGGGTGCCAGGAAAGTCGTCGCCGAGGCGATCCGTCACGGCAACGACGGGGTCGAGCGGCTCCCCGGCAAGCACGGTCAGAACCGGCGTTTCGAAACGCTCGTGGTCATGGTCGACGACACCGCCGGACAGCTCGGCCGGCTCTTCGGCGAGCTCGGCGAGCTCGGCGTCAACGTCGAGGACCTCCGGCTCGAGCATTCGCCGGGAGCGCAGTTCGGTCTCGCCGAGATCAGCGTCGACCCGGCGGCCCTGCAGGGGGCCATCGCCGGTCTGCAGGAGCGCGGCTGGCGGATCGCGGGGAGCACGAATGACTGACACCAGCACCCGAGGGGAGACCGCCGTGGTCGACTTCATCGCCATCGACGGCCCGGCGGGGTCGGGCAAGTCCAGCGTGTCGAAGGCGGTCGCCCGCCGGCTCGGTTTCGGCTACCTCGACACCGGGTCCGCGTACAGGGCGCTCGCCTGGCACGTGCTCGACCGCGGGGCCGACACCGACGACGTCGACGCGGTCCGCGCCGCGGTATCCGACTTCCCCGTGCGCCTCGGACTCGACCCCGACGACCGCACCGTGCAGGTGGGTGAGGCCGACGTGACCGACGCGATCCGCGAGACGCGCGTCTCGGGGGCGGTCAGCGGCGTCGCACGCGTGCCGGAGGTGCGCGCGCAGGTCAACGACCTCTTCCGGTCGCTCGTGGCGGAGGCCCCCTACCCGGCCGTCGTCGTCGAAGGACGCGACATCACGACCGTGGTCGCCCCCGACGCGCCGGTGCGCATCCTGCTCACGGCAGCCCCCGAGGTGCGCGCCGCGCGCCGGGCCGGCGAGCTCGCCGGCGAGAACGCGGCGGCCGTCGCCGAGGCCCTGCACAAGCGGGATGCCTCGGACAGCGCGGTCGTCGACTTCCTGAACGCCGCCGAGGGCGTGGAAGTCGTCGACTCGACCGCGCTCGATTTTTCCCAGACCATCGATGCCGTTCTCGCGGTGATCGAGCGACTCCGAGGAGCACACCATGGCCGATGACGAATACGAAGGCGCGCCCGATCAGCTCGCCGAGAAGATGGAGAACCTCGACGAGCAGCTCGCCGAGCAGCGCGCCGAGACCCTGCGCCAGGGTCTGGCCGACTACGAGCTGGACGACGAGGATGCTGCCCTCCTCGCGGGCATCGAGCTCGGCGAGGACGGCATCCAGTTCCTTCCGGCCCTGCCCGTCGTCGCGATCGTCGGACGACCGAACGTCGGCAAGTCGGCGCTCGTGAACCGCATCCTCGGCCGCCGCGAGGCCGTCGTGGAAGACACCCCCGGCGTCACCCGCGACCGCGTCACCTACAAGGCCGAGTGGTCGGACCGCCGGTTCACGCTCGTCGACACCGGCGGGTGGGAGCCGGATGCCCGCGGCATCGACCGCTCCGTCGCGGCGCAGGCCGAGGTCGCGATCGACCTCTCCGACGTGGTGCTGTTCGTCGTCGATGCGATGGTCGGCGCGACGTCGACCGACGAGCACGTCGTGAAGCTGCTGCGCAAGAGCGGCAAGCCCGTCTTCCTCGTCGCCAACAAGATCGATGACGCCCGCCAGGAGCCCGAGGCCGCCGCGCTGTGGAACCTGGGACTGGGAGAGCCGCACCCCGTGTCGGCGATCCACGGCCGCGGTGTCGCCGACCTGCTCGACGAGGTGCTGAAGAAGCTCCCCGAGGTGTCGGCGGTCGCGAAGGCCGAGATCGGCGGACCGCGCCGGGTGGCGATCCTGGGCCGCCCGAACGTCGGCAAGTCGTCGCTGCTCAACAAGGCCGCCGGTGAGGAGCGCGTCGTCGTGAACGACCTCGCGGGCACCACCCGCGACCCGGTCGACGAGGTCGTCGAGCTCGGCGGCAAGTTGTGGACGCTCGTCGACACCGCCGGCATCCGCCGCCGCGTGCACATGGCGCAGGGGGCGGACTTCTACGCCTCGCTGCGCACCTCGGCCGCGCTGGAGAAGGCGGAGGTCGCTGTCGTCGTGCTCGACGTCTCGGAGACCATCAGCGAGCAGGACGTGCGCATCATCGACCTGGTGCTCGAGTCGGGTCGCGCGCTCGTGCTGGCGTTCAACAAGTGGGATCGTCTGAACGACGACGACCTCGAGAACGCCGATCGCCGCCGTTACCTGGAGCGCGAGATCGAGCAGGACCTCGCGCACGTGGCCTGGGCGCCGCGGGTGAACATCTCGGCGAAGACCGGTCGTCACCTCGACAAGCTGGTGCCCGCGCTGGAGACCGCCCTCGAGAACTGGGACCGCCGCATCCCCACGGGCAAGTTCAACGCGTTCCTCGCCGAGCTCGTGGCCGAGCACCCGCACCCGCTGCGGGGCGGGAAGCAGCCGCGCATCCTGTTCGGCACGCAGGCGTCGACGCGTCCGCCGACGTTCGTGCTGTTCACGACCGGGTTCCTCGACCCGGGGTACCGACGCTTCATCCAGCGTCGTCTGCGCGAGCTGTACCCGTTCGAGGGAACGCCGATCGTCATCAACATGCGCGTGCGCGAGCGTCGACAGCGCTGACGTCGAATCGACGTGGAACGGCGGGTGTGCTCGATGGAGCCGCCCGCCGTTCGCGTCGCCGCGTGCCGGTCTGCGCGTGTGCGCCGAGAGAACTCGCTTTGCGTCGTGTGTCTGCGGTCGACGCCGGTGACGTGCGGCTGTGACAGGGTGGAGGGGTGACGATCGTTCCTCCTGCCGACGGTGAGCCGCGTCGCCCCCAGGGGCCGCGCGACCCGGGTGATGCCTGGGTCGAGGCGCCCGGAGGTCAGCGCTATTGGGGCCGGTTCGGAGCGGCGGGCCTGTTGGCCGTCGATCCCGACCGGGGCGTGCTCCTGCAGCACCGGGTGGCCTGGAGCCACTTCGGGGGGACGTGGGGGTTGCCCGGCGGCGCGCTGCACCAAGGCGAGGCGCCGATCGTCGGCGCGCTGCGCGAGGCGCAGGAAGAGGCCGGAGTGCCCGACGGCGCCGTGCGGCCGATCTTCACGAGCGTGCTGGACCTCGACGTCTGGACGTACACCACGGTCGTCGCCGCGGTCGAGGTGCCGTTCGACCCGGTGATCAGCGATCCCGAGAGCGTCGCTCTGGAATGGGTTCCGCTCGACGAGGTGGAGAGTCTTCCGCTGCACCCGGGGTTCGCGTCGTCCTGGCCGATGCTGCGTCGGCTGCTCGCTGAGCGGGTGACCCTCGTGGTCGACGCGGCGAACGTCGTCGGTTCGGTGCCGGACGGGTGGTGGAAGGATCGAGCGGGGGCGACCTCGCGTCTCATCTCCCGCGTGTCGGGCGTCGGCGTGCCGGCGGAGGCCGTCGGGCTCGATGGGACGACCTGGTTCCCGGCCGTGGCGATGGTGGTCGAGGGGCAGGCGCGGGCCGTCGAGTCGAATGAGGCGGCGGTCGCGATCGTCCGGGCGGATGCCGCAGGCGACGATGCGATCGTCGCGGAGGCCGAGCGTCGTGTCGCCGCGGGGGAGCGGGTGGTCGCTGTGACGAGCGACCGCGAGTTGGCCGGGCGCCTCGAACGGGCGGAGGTCGCCGCCGTGCGCTCCGCGGGCTGGCTGCTCGACCTGGTGTAGTCGCCGCGGCGAGATCGGTTCGTGGGGTCCATACGAACTCAGCCGTGTCGGCGCGCGATCGATCCGTGGAGGTTCACACGAACATCACGCGTCGCGGGGCGTGATCGGAGTATGTGCGTCCGAGGGGGCTGGTCCATTCGATCGTGCCGTCGGGGAGCGACTTCGCCGACCATCGGTGCGCGTCGTGCACGTCGGGGTGTTTGAGGGCGTGATGTCCGCGACAGAGATGGCTCAGGTTGTCGAGCCTCGTCCGACCGCCGCGCGAGTGCTCGTGCGTATGGTCGATGTCGCAGCGATGCACGGGCATCCGACAACCGGGGAAGCGACAGTGCTGGTCACGGGCGCGCAGGAATCGTCGCATGTTCTCGGTGGGCGTGTAGGCGTCGGTCTCGGTGACCATGCCCTCGGCGTCGAGGAAGAGGCGGCTCCAGCCCGTCGCCCGAGCGGCCAGGGCGCGGGCGGTGTCGGCGTCGAGGGGGCCATGACCGTCGAGTTCGGCGAGCCGGTCGTCGAGGCCGGCGAGCGTGGTGGCCGCGACCGTCACCTGCACACGCGCCTGGATGCGGCCGAGGCCGGTGCCATGACAGCCGCTCGGAGCACCGGCGAGGAGCAGATCGGTGAGGAGGTCGGCGCGCACCTGGTCGAGTGTGCGCGTGTCCACTGGGCGCTGCTCGACGACGTCGACGACTGCGCCGATGTCGATGGCTGCGTCGATGTCGATGGCTGCGTCCATCGGCGCGGACGAGGCAGAGGCCGCGACGGGACCGGAAGCTGTGACCGCATCTGACGCCCGGAGCGGGTCGGTCGTGAACGTCGTCCCGCCGAAGATCGCGTCGTCGAGACCGGCGGTCGCCTCGTCGTCCCACGCGACGTGTTCGGGGAGGATCCACTCATCGGGGGAGATGTCGGCGTGATCGAGCAGCGGGTGCGGCATCCACGCCGGCTCGTCGTTGCCGCGGGTGGCGATGACCTCCTTGGCCATCGCGGTCAAGCGGTCGCGCACCGCGAAGGCGAGCGCCTCGGGCAGCACCGCGGTGAGCAGGGCGAGTCCGTCGTCGAGCGACTTCACGCTCACACCTCGTTCGTCTGTGGCCCGCCGGTGGCGTTCACTCACACTCTCCCCGGCGAGAGCCGCCGCCAGGCGCGGTGCGTGCATGCGCGTGCGGATGGCGCTCTCGCTCTCGGCCACGACGAGCACCGCGTTCTCGTAGAGGCCGAGGGCGGAAGCATCCGCCGTGCCGTTGCGAATGGCTTCGCGCACCACCGCCGCGCATCGCACGATCTCGTGGACGTGCGCGGCCGTGATGTCACCCCGCTGGAACGCCTGGCCGACCGCCAGGAGATCGCGCCCGACCACCATGGCGTCCGCGAACGCGAACTCGATCGCGCCCTGCGATAGTCGCCCGGCCGCCGCATACTCCGCGACCATGGACCGATGGATGGCGTCGCGATGGTGCGGATGCTCAGCGATGTCTTCGTCGTGCGTCCGCAGCCGTTCGCCGAGGAGCGCAGACGCCTCCGCTTCGAGCCGGGCGATCTGCCGCCGCACATCGACCCACGCATCCACCAGCCGTCGCCGCTCGTCGATGTCGGGGGGAGGAGTCGGGGAGCCGGACATATGAACAGTTTAGAACATATGTTCGAACATCGGTAGAGCTATTCCACGAATGGGTCTCGCGAATTGCGCCCCTGCAGGCGATCGATCTCGCGCCGCTCCCGCTTGGTGGGGCGCCCTGCTCCGCGGTCACGCACAGCGATCACCGCTTGAGGTTCCCGCGCCGGCGTGCGGTCCTCGGCAGCGACGGCCGCGAGCGGCGCGCCCACGCGCTTCACGAGCAGTTGCCGCACGATGAGGATGCGGTCGAATCCGGAGATGCGGATGCGCACCTCGTCTCCCACCTTGAGTGCCTGGGCCGCCTTCGCCTTGTCGCTGTTGACGCGCACGTGACCCGCCCGGCACGCCGTCGTGGCGGCCGAGCGCGTCTTGAATACGCGCACCGCCCAGAGCCAGCTGTCGACCCGTACCGTCGCGCTCATGGAGCCAGCCTCATGACTCGACGGTGACCGTCGCCACCGTGTCGTCGTCGGCGAGGTGCGCCGCGGGCCAGTACCCCTCGGGAAAGTGCTCGCCGCACGCATCGGTGAAGTGCAGCACGATCGATCCGTCGGCTCCCGCTACGACCGCCTCGAGAAGCAGATCGGCGGCGCCCTGCTCGAGGTCGTGGGGCGACGGGTCGCCCTGGCTGAAGGCGGCGACGACGGCGTCCGATGCGGCCCGCTGCACGCGCTCCAGGTCGGCCATCACCGCTCGCAGGCGGGGGAGCCGCTTCTGCGCGTCGTCCGGATCTGCGCCTTCGAGCATCAGCTCGACCGTCTCGCCGCCGATGTCGGCTGACCCGGTGTACCAGTCGTAGGTGAGCACCGACCCGTCACCCGTCTCGCCGGTCGCGCGCACGAAGACGCCGAGAACGGAATCGTCGATGGGGGGATGCTCGTCGCTCATGCTTCCACGCTATCGCCGACGTCGAGCGTCACGAGCGTCCGCCCGCGGGTGAGGTCGCCGCGTCGGACGAAGCCCGCACGAAGGAACGTGCCCAGCGTGCCGTGGAACAGCTCGTTCGCTGCCTGCTTCTCGCCCCATGTGTCGACCGGATACCCCTCGATCACGCGAGCTCCGCTGGCTCGGGCGAAGGCGACGGCCTCCTGGAGCAGTCGATCGTTCAGTCCCTGTCCTCGATGCTCCCGACGCACGACGAAGCAGGTCACCGCCCAGACGTCGTCGGCGTCGAGAGGTTCGGCGGTCGTGGCGACGATCGCGCGCGTGTGACCGATCCGCTCCTGTCGCACGCGCGGCCCGACGCGGATCCACCCCGCGGCCTCGCCATCGACGTATGCCACCAGGCCCGGGGGAGGGCCCGACTCGATCTCGTCGCGGAAGAGCCGCCCCCGATCGTCGAGGGTCGTGGCGTTCCAGTCCTTGTTGCGGAGCACCGGCCAGACGCACTGGCAGCTGGCGCCGTCGCCCCCGCCGGTCAGCGCGTGCTGCACATCGTCCCAGCGCGCGATCGTCGCCGGCGCGGTCGTGATCGTGGTCATGGCCGCACGCTACGCCCGGCCTCCGACACACGCAACGGGCGCTGGTTCGCGGACGCCCGAACGTCAGGCTAAGATGGATGAGTTGCCTGCGCGAGAGTGCAGAACAACGGGCTGTGGCGCAGCTTGGTAGCGCACTTGACTGGGGGTCAAGGGGTCGCAGGTTCAAATCCTGTCAGCCCGACCAGCAAGGCCCGGAACTCGAGAGAGTCTCCGGGCCTTCGTCGTATGCGGCAGCCGCTTCGCCAGACGGCGAACGATCACATCTCGGCGCGCGCCGCCTGCTCCGCCGCGAGCTGCCGCCGCACCTCGATCACCCCGCCCACGAGCGTCACCACGAACAACAGGTCGAACCCGATCGCGAACCCTGTGAGCCATGCCAGTTCGCCGTCGCCCACCGCCGCATCACCGGTCCACCCGAGCACCGCGCCGACGGTGAAGCAGGCGGCGATCGCTCCGAGCGGCAGAAGCGTGACCACACCCCACGCAATGCGCCGCGCGGCGGTGCGCGGGGCGCGGCGCTGGCCGGCCTGGAACAGGGCGAACGACATGCCGCGATCCTATCCGCTGACCCGTCCGCCGTCTTCGAGCATCCCGACCAGCGTGCGCGCATCGTGGGGCGCGAAGCCGCGGGCGTCGTTGTCGAAGTAGACGAAGACGTCACGGGGGCGTCCGTCGCCGGTGGCCGTTCCCTCGACCCACCCCTGCACCGAGTCGGCCCAGGCGCGCAGTTCCGCGCCCGTGTATCCACTGGCGTAGAGCGCCTGCGCGCCGTGCAGTCGCACGTAGACGAAGTCCGCGGTGAGCGCATCGAAGCGCGGCCAGGTGCCGGCCGTGTCGGCGATGACGAGCGAGACGCCGTGCTGCGACAGCAGGTCGAGAGCGGCAGCATCCGCGAAGTCCGCCGAGCGGGGCTCGAGCGCGTACCGGATCGGTCGGTCCGATTCGATCTCGAGCCAGGCGCGCCCGTCGAGCCGCGCGTCGTGGTGCCGCGCGAGGTCGAGGGCCTCCCCGGTCGTGGTTGGCAGGGCCTCGAGGAAGGCCGCGACGACCTCGGCCTGGAACCGCTGCCGGGCCGGGAGCTGCCAGAGAACTGGCCCGAGTTGTGAGCCGAGCGCGAGCACCCCCGACGCGAAGAAGTTCGCCAGTGCCTGCTCGACGTCGCGCAGGCGCAGCATGTGCGAGATGTAGCGCGACCCCTTCACCGCGAAGGGGAAGTCCGACGGCACCTCGCCGCGCCACCGTCGATAGCTCTCCGGACGCTGCAGCGAGTAGAACGATCCGTTGATCTCGACACTGGTCATCTGCTCGCCGATGTAGGCGAGTTCGCGGCGCTGCACCAGTCCCTTCGGGTAGAAATCACCGCGCCAACGGGGATAACGCCATCCCGACACGCCGACGTAGGCGCGCCCGCGGGCGGATTCCGGTGTCTCGACCATGCGCCGACGGTAGACGTCAGGACACGCGGGCTCCGAGCGTCTTGACCGGTCGAAGCGGGAGGGCTATGCGGATGTCGCCCTCCCGATCGGCCCGCCCCAGACACGGGTGTCGTCGAGAGGGCGCACCGCCCTTCCCCGGGCGGGAGGCCGCGAATCATCGCTGCGCTCGTCGACCGATTCCCCAGTCCTCGGCCGTCGCCCCCGCTATGAGATGCAGGGTACGCCCAAATGCTCGTGTCCGCCATATGGGGGACACGACGATTTCCCTGGGGGTATCGCATCGGGTCTCTATCGCCGCGCCCGGATGCTTCCTAGAGTGGTCGCATGGACAGGACGATCGTGGTCCCCGGGCAGGTCGCCATCGCCCAAGGGCATCGGCTCGAAGTCGTCGAGCGCCTCGACGGGGTGACGGGCGAGGCGGTGATCGCCGCGCTCCGCGACCTCGAGACCAACGTGCGCTACCGGCTGATCGAGGAAGCGGGAGGAGACCCGGTGCGCTGGCTCGGCCGGGTGCTCGACTGCACGGTCGTGCTCTCGGCCACGGGTTCGCGCACCGAGCTGCGTCTCGACGCGACGGGCCCGGGAGCGATCGGGGCGACGGTCGCGCTCGACGAGGCGGATGCCGCCGCCGAGGCCGCCAAGGCGGAAGCCGACCGCTGGGGCAGCGCGGTGCCCGAGCCGGAGCAGACCGAGCGCTTCTGGTGAGCACCGTCGCCTTGTGAGCACCGGGGTCAGCGGAAGTCCCGCGACCGGTGCGCCACCCCGGTGCGGAGGTCTTCGAAGGCATCCGCCAGCACGTTGATGACACCCTCGTCCGACCGCTCCAGAATGCCGCGGATGATGAGTGCCGGGGAGTCGCGGGCGACGCGGCGATAGCGGTTCCAGACGCCGACCGAGCAGATGACATTCACCAGCCCGCCCTCGTCCTCCAGGTTGAGGAAGGTCACGCCTGCCGCTGTCGCGGGCCGCTGACGGTGCGTGACGAGCCCCGCGACCTCGACCCGGCGCCCGGTCTCGTGCGTACGCAGATCGGTCGACGCGAGCACCCCCCGGTCCCGCAGAGCCGCGCGGAAATGCAGCATCGGGTGGTCGTCGGTGGAGACCCCCGTAGCCCACAGGTCGGCGGAGAGGCGCTCGTAGCTGGTCTGGTCGGCGAAGAGGGGCGGCTGCACCGCCACGGCGGTGCCGGGGAGGTACCGCGAGCGGTCCTCGGCGGCGGCACCCGCCATCCAGATGGCCTCGCGCCGGTCCAGCCCGAGGCAGGCGAAGGCTCCGGCGGTCGCGAGAGCCTCCAGCTGCGCGGCGGTGGCATCCGTCCGCCGAACGAGGTCGTGCAGATCGCGGTATGGACCGTGCGCCTCGCGTTCGGCGACGATCCGCTCGGCCATCGGCACCCCGATCCCGCGCACGCCGCTCAGCCCCATCCGCACGGCGTAGCCGCCGTCGCGGCGATGGGCCTCCGACTCGTCCGGGGCGTTCCGATCGAACCGCAGCGTCGGCGGCTGGGGAACGACCCGGCACGACTCCCGCCCGGTCGGACCGGCCGGAGTCGCGTCGGTCAGGGGTTCCAGCGTCTCCGTCGCCCCGGACAGCTGCAGATCGGGGCGCCGCACCTCCACTCCGTGCCGTCGCGCGTCGGCGGTCAGCGTGGCGGCCGAGTAGAACCCCATGGGCTGGGAACGCAGCAGTCCTGCGAGGAACGCGGCGGGGTAGTGCAGCTTGAGCCACGAGCTGGCATAGACGAGCAGCGCGAAGGACAGCGAGTGCGACTCCGCGAACCCGAAGTTCGCGAACGCCTGGATCTGCGCGTAGATGCGGTCGGAGGCCTCATGGTCGAGCCCGCGTCGCTCCATGCCCGCATAGAGCTTCTCGCGCACCTTCTCGATCTTCTCGAGTCCGCGCTTCGACCCCATGGCCCGCCGCAGCAGGTCGGCCTCGTCGGCCGTGCAGTCGCCGACCGCCGTCGCCATCTGGATCAGCTGCTCCTGGAAGATGGGGATGCCCAGCGTGCGTTCGAGGATCGGCTCCAGATCCGAATGCGGGTACGGGATCGGGAACTCCACCGGGGTCTCGCCCCTGGCCGCCCGGGCACGGTTCTCCTCGTCGACCCTGTCCTTCTCCATCTTGCGACGCACGAACGGATGCACCGCCCCGCCCTGGATGGGCCCGGGGCGGATGAGGGCGATCTGGATCGCCAGGTCGTAGAAGCGCCGCGGCTGCAGACGGGGGAGAAGCCCGATCTGCGCCCGGGACTCCACCTGGAACACTCCGATCGAGTCGGCGCGGCACAGCATGTCGTACACCCCCGGCTCCTCCTTGGGGATGTCCTCCAGCGTCCACAGCTCGCCCGTGGCCTCGTGGATCAGGTCGAAGCAGTGCTGCAGGGCCGCCAGCATCCCGAGCCCCAGCAGGTCGAACTTGACCAGACCCATGAAGGCCGCGTCGTCCTTGTCCCACTGGATGACGGTGCGGTCCTCCATCCGTGCATGCTCCACCGGTACGACCTCGCCCACCGGACGCGCCGTGAGCACCATCCCGCCCGAGTGGATGCCGAGGTGCCGGGGCGCCTTCATCAACTCGCCCGCGTAGGCGAGCACGTTCTCGGGGATGTCATGCCCCTCGGCCGGTTCCAGACCGGTGCTCCAGCCGTCGACCTGCCGCGACCAGGAGTCCTGCTGGCCCACGGAATGACCGAGCGCCCTCGCCATGTCGCGCACCGCGTTCTTGGGGCGGTACTGGATCACGTTCGCCACCTGCGCGGCACGCTCCCTGCCGTACTCGCGGTAGACCCACTGGATGATCTCCTCGCGGCGCCGGGAGTCGAAGTCGACGTCGATATCGGGCTCCTCCTGCCGGGTGGTCGCGAGGAACCGTTCGAACGGCAGGCCGTAGAGGATGGGGTCGACGGCGGTGATGCCCAGCAGGTAGCAGACGGCACTCGCCGCGGCCGATCCCCGACCCTGGCAGAGGATGCCGCGCCGGCGGGCTTCGGCGACGATGCCGTGCACGATGAGGAAGTACCCGGGGAAGTCCTTCTCCTCGATGACGTCGAGCTCGCGGGCGATGCGGCGCCGACCGTCCTCGCCCAGGCGGGGGTAGCGGCTCGGCACCGCCTCCCACACCAGCGTGCGCAGCCAGCTCATCGGCGTGTGACCCTCCGGGACGTCCTGCTTCGGCAGAGCGGGGCGCGCCAGCCGCAGGGGGAAGGCGGATGCCTCCGCCAGTTCGAGCCCGGCGGAGATGGCGCCCGGATAACGGCGGAACCGCGCCGTCATCTCGGCTCCGCTGCGGAGGTGGGCACCGCCGTGCGCGGGCATCCATCCGTCGAGCTCGTCCATGCTCCGCACCGCGCGCACCGCCGCGATCGCTTCGGCCAACGGCGCCTTCTGCGGGGTGGCGTAGTGCACGTTGTTCGTCGCGACGACGGGCAGGCGCATCCGCCTCGCCAGCTCCGACAGTTCGTCGTTGCGCCGGGAATCGAGCGGGTCCCCGTGGTCGAAGAGTTCCACCGCGACGTTCTCGGGCCCGAACATCCCGGTCAGGCGCCGCAGGGGTGAGGCGGCGTCGCCCGCCTCGAGACCACGGCGCACCGCGCCCTTCCGGCAGCCGCTGAGGATCGTCCAGTGGCCACCCGCGCTCTCGACGAGATCGTCGATGTCGTAGACGGGGCGCCCTTTCTCACCGCCCCGCAGCTGCGCCCGGGTGATCGCGCCCGAGAGGCGGTGGTAGCCCTCCATGCCCCGAGCGAGCACGAGCAGGTGCTCGCCCTCGGGGTCTGCCGCACCGCGCTGGGGTGCCGACAGGCCCAGCGACAGCTCGGCCCCGAACACGGTCTGCAGCTGCACGTCCATGAGCTCCGCCACCTCGGCGAAACGAGCCGCGCCGTAGAAGCCGTCGTGGTCGGTGAGCGCGAGCGCGCTGAGCCCGAGGCGCTCGGCCTCGATCAGCAGCGCCTCGGGGGAGGAGGCGCCGTCGAGGAACGAATAGGACGAGTGTGCATGCAGCTCGGCGTAGGGAACCGCATCGTCGGGGCGCGGGGTGGAGGTCGGAGGGAGCGATTTGCGTCGTCGGCTGACCGGGCCGGGGTCTGCCCGTACGCCGAGGGGTTCCGCGCTCGGCGGCTCACCCGCGAGGGTGCGCTGCAGCTCCGCCCAGGTCTGGGGAGGGTTGTGCCATCCCATCAGCGGTACCGTCCTTCGGCCCACCAGCGCCCGCCGGTGCAGAACATCAGCCAGGCGCGGTCTTTCTCGTCGACCACCTGGAAGCGGTGTCCGCGTTTGCCGCCGCCCGCCGCCCATCGCCGTTCGTTCACCGGCCAGGGTCCGGCCCAGGCGTGCACCGCGGCACCGTCGACGAAGGCGGGGTCGGCCGAGAGCAGCCCCCGGTCGTCGATGCGCACCGCCTCGCCGGCCCCGTCGGTGACTCCCAACGGGCGCGGCGGGCGGAAGACCTCGGCCGGCAGCGGATCGGGCAGACTGCCCGGCCACGGCGACGACGGATCACGGGGGGCGACGGGACGCTCGCCCCACGGGGTGAGCACCTGGCGGTCGGCGAGCCATCGCCCACCGGCGACCGCCGCCGTGACGACACCCTCGTGCCCGAGCATCGTCTGCACCCGCGACACCGCGTGATGCAGACGCTCGTCGGTCCCCGAGCCGAAGAGCCCCGGCTGGTGGTGGGCGGCGTCATCGACCGCCACGGGCACGATCCGCACCGCGATGATGCCCCCGAACGCCCGTGCCTCATCGACGGGCTCCTTCGCATTCTGCGCCGCGAGCGCTTCCAACTGCCAGCGCACCCGATCGACGAGGTCGGCGGCGTCGAAGCACGACGGATGCAGCCACGGGCGACTGAACACCTCTCCGTCGTCATCGGTGAGATCGATGCGCACCTCGGTGCACACGACGGATGCCTCGCCCAGGGCCAGCATCACGGCATCCGCGGTCTGCCGCACGGCGAACGCCACCTGGTCGGCCCCGCTCAGCGGCGTCTCGAACTCCACCGTGCGCACCAGCTCGGGGTCGGGTGGGCGCGGGGTGAGCGGTCGGGAATCGGCGCCGGCGGCCAGCGCCTGCAACCGGGTGCCGCGCTCGCCGAAGCGGTCGCGCACGTCGGCCACGGGCAGGGCGGTGAACTCGCCCAGCGTGCGGATGCCGAGGCGCATCAGGAGGGCGGTGAGCTGTTCGTCGCGCAGCACCTGCACGGGGTAGGGGGCCAGGAAATCGCGGGCACCGCCCGCCGGCACGACCGTGCACCGCTGCGGACCGCGGGCCGCGATCTCGGCGGTGAAGGGGCCGTCGGCGACGCCGATGCGCACCTCGGGGAAGCCCGTTTCGGCCAGCACGGAGACGAGTGCCGCCGCCGCTTCGGCCTCCCCGCCGTGGTACCGGGCGATGCCGCGTGAGCGGAGCACGGCGAGACCCGGACGCAGTGGAGCGACGCCGGGCGCGTGCTCCTCGATGAGCTGCAGCACGGGCACGAAGGCGCGCTCGTCCTTGGCGGGGTCGTGGGGGAGCACCTGCAGCGACGAGAGGCGCCCCTGTGCCTCGCGACGTCGCTGCCCCGCCCGCACGCCGTGCTCACGGGCCGAGGCGCTGCAGGCGACCACCGTGTTCGCGTGCAGGAGGGCCGTCGGCGGATGCGGGAGCGCGCCGCCCAGCGCAGCGCGCAGGGGCCAGTCCGGGAACCACAGCACCAGTACGCGGAGCGGCTCGTTCATCCCGCCTCCGCCCAACGGAGGAGCTCGGGCGCCGGGTCGTCGGCGGGTGTCCGAAGCGGCAGAGCGGGGAGCGCGGCGAGCTCGGGGGTGACCGGCTCGAGGGCCCCGTCCCGACCGGGCAGACGCACGCGGACGCTGGAGGGCAGGGGGCTGCGCCGCGTGCGGGCGGTCACCGTGACGGTGCGGTCGGAGAGCAGACCCCAGCCGGCACCGAGACCGTTCCACTCCGGGTCGTGCACGCGGATCGATCCTTCGCTCTGCGGCCAGACGCCGGTGACGAGCAGCGTGGTGCCGCGATCGCGCAGCCGTGCGCTCAGGCGCGAGACGTCGGCATCGCGCAGGCGGCCGCCCGGGTGCACGGCGATGAGCGGGACGACCTCGGCCAGGGCGGAGGTCGCGGCGAACCAGCGATCGCCCGGATCGGGCACGAGGATGAGGCGGTTCAGGTCGATGCCGAACCCCGCCGCGGCCTCGACCCCGAGGGTGGGCATGCCGATCACCGCGCACCACAGCCCCTTCTGCGACGCCGCTCCCATCAGGGCGAGCACGAGACTGGGTGAGGGGGAGAGCGAGTAC
The DNA here is from genome assembly GCA_029959905.1 of Microbacteriaceae bacterium PS02344. Classification (GTDB taxonomy): domain Bacteria; phylum Actinomycetota; class Actinomycetes; order Actinomycetales; family Microbacteriaceae; genus Microbacterium. The sequence goes on along the minus strand of JASCNZ010000016.1, from coordinate 20,217 downwards.
GACGTGCCGGTCAGCAGTCCCTCGTCCGGGAGGAGGGGCGCGAGGGCGGGGTCGAGCGGCAGCAGCATCTGGTCACTGCGCCGCCGCTGCATGCGGCTGATCTCGCGGCGCAGCCGCAGCACCTCTCCGGCGCGTGTGTCGCTGGTCGGAGAGAGCGCGGTCACCGCATCGAGCCCGATCCCCATACATCCATCCTCGAAGAGATATTCGAATATATCAAGTGCACGTCCGACGATACTTCGTACATCGGACATCGCGATTCGATGCCGCCTCCGCCCGCCCCGACTTATCCACACGCCCCTCCGGTCCACCCCCGCGATCTCCTAGCCTTCCGGCATGGATCCGCGTCTCAGCCTCATCGTGCTCGTCCACCTCGCCCTGGTCGGCATCGGCGGATGGCTGATCGCCATCGACGCGCGCACCCACCGCCTGCCCGACCGCATCGTGCTCCCCACCCTCGTCGCTCTCCTCGTGCTCGCTGTCGTCGACGCCCTGGTCACCGGAGATCGCGCCCCGTCGATCCGCGCGCTGCTGGGCATGATCGCCCTGGGCGGCTTCTACGCACTCCTGCGCCTGATGAGCCGAGCGGGCATGGGCGGGGGAGACGTCAAACTGGCCGCGGTGATCGGTCTGGTGCTGGCCTGGCACGGGTGGACGCCGTTCGCAGTGGGGGCGGCAGCCGCCTTCGTCCTCGGCGCGCTCTACGTTCTCGTGCTCCTCGCACTCCGACGCGTCGATCGCCGCACCCGCATCGCCTTCGGCCCGTGGATGATCGCGGGCGCCGTCCTCGGCATCCTCGTCGCCTGACCGCCCGCGCCGCACCTATCCGCGCGTCCCCGCCGACGCGGGGATAGGGTGAGCACATGGCACTCGCACGACTCCACGGAGGCCCGCTCGACGGGCAGATCATCCCCCTCGGCGACGCGGACGACAAGCTGATCGTCCCCTACAGCGAGACCCAGGTGGTGTACGAACGCCGAGGCGAGCCGCAGCACACCGGCTCCGACGACGGCCCCACCGAGGTCGATTACTGGTACGACGAGGCCCTCGAGAACCTCACGACCGACGATGACTGAGCCGTCGCGGAGCGTCGAGGTCGAGCGCAAGTACGACGTCGACTCCGCGACGCCCCTGCCCGAGTGGACCGCTGTCCCCGGTGTCGATGCCGTGACCGGGGGAGAGCTGCGCGAACTCGACGCGCAGTATCTCGACACCGCCGATGCGGCGCTCGCCCGCGCCGGGGTCGCGCTGCGCCGTCGCACCGGCGGACCCGACGCGGGATGGCACATCAAAGGCCCGCGTGAGGGCGACGGACGTGTCGAGCTCGGATGGCCGCTGGGCGACGACGATCGGGTGCCGGATGCCGTCGCGTCGACGCTCGCGCGATGGACCACCGACCCGCTCACGCCGCTCGCGCGCATCCGCAACGACCGCACGGCGTACCTGCTCGAAGGTCCGGGCGGTGTCGTCGCCGAGTTCGTCGACGACCGCGTGCGCGCCACCGACACCCGTCAGGGGACCGAGCGCGAGTGGCGCGAGTGGGAGGTCGAGCTCGGGCCCGCGGCTCCCGCCGACGCCGAGGGGCGCGCCGCGTTCTTCGCGGCGGTCGACGAGGCCGTGCGTGCAGCGGGCGGCCGTGACGCCTCCTCCGATTCCAAGCTCGCCCGCGCGCTCGGCTTCTGACGCGTCGCAGAGCACCGCGACCCGCCGCAACCCCCTACCCGCGCCCTGCGCGCGGTGATTGAGTGGCAGCATGACCCGACCCGCCATCCTGCGATCGCTGCAGACCATCGTGCCCGACACCGTGCTGGCGCAGGACGCCGTTCGCGACGTCTTCGCCCGCCAGCCCGGCCTCGGACGCCTGGCGCAGCGCATCGTGACGGCATCCTTCGACGGCTCGGGCATCGACACGCGCCACACCGTCATCGAGGAGCTCTCGCCGTTCGCCGAGCCCGACGAGCCGGTGTTCTACGACCGCGAGTCGAACCTGCTGCTCTCGCCGACCACCGGCACCCGCAACGACGTCTATGTGCGGGAGGCGACCACCCTCTTCACGGCTGTCGCGCAGCAGGCCCTCGACGCCGACCCTGATCTGCAGGCCTCCGACATCACGCACGTGATCACCGTGTCGTGCACCGGATTCCACGCGCCGGGACCCGAGTACGAGATCGTCCGTGCTCTCGGCCTGTCCGACAGCGTGCAGCGCTTCCACCTCGGATTCATGGGCTGCTACGCCTCGATGCCCGCGCTGCGGGCCGCGAGCCAGTTCTGCGCCGCCGATCCCGACGCGGTGGTGCTCGTCGTGAGCGTCGAGCTGTGCACCCTGCACCTGCGCACCTCGGAGGATCCGGACACCATCGTCGCGACCTCGCTCTTCGCCGACGGTGCGGCGGCGGGGATCGTCACGGCTCGCCAGCTGCCCTCCCCGGTGCCATCACTGAGCCTCGACCGCTTCCACACCGCGATCGTCCCCGAGGGGGAGAAGGACATGGCGTGGACGATCGGCGACTCCGGCTTCGAGATGATCCTCTCGACCGCCGTGCCGCAGATCATCGGCGAGACGATCCTCGGCGCCCTCCGCCCGCTCTACGTGGGCGAGCACGACATGTCGCTCGCCTTCGAAGAGGGCACGATCGGCGAGCGGGTCGCCCACTGGGCGGTGCATCCCGGCGGCCGCAGCATCGTCGACCGCGTGCAGGAGCGCCTGCACCTGAGCGACGACCAGATGCGCCCTGCCCGCGAGGTGCTGCGGCGCAACGGCAACATGTCGAGCGCCACGATCCTGTTCGTGCTCAAGCACATCCTCGAGCAGGAGGGCGCCGAGCGCGGAGACCGGGTGGCCGCGATGGCCTTCGGCCCGGGGCTCACCGCGGAGAGCGCGCTGATGACGATCGAGACGCCACGGCCGCTCGATGCCTGACCTGCGCGAGCGGGCCACCGGACTGCGCGAGCTCATGGACGACCCGCGCGCCGACCTGCGCCTTCTCGAGCGCACCTACGACCGCTTCTCGTACGTCAATGCGGTCGTGTCGCGGCCGGGCCTGGTCTACCGGCGCGACGTACGGCCGCGTGCGCGACGCGGCGCGATCCGCATCCTCGACATCGGCGCCGGCGGCGGCGACCTCTGCCGCTCCCTCGCCGCGCGCCTGCGTCGAGACGGTCTGCGCGCCGAGATCACCGCGCTCGACCCCGATGAGAGGGCCATCTCCTGGGCCGAGGCGCATGACGACGGCGCGGGCATCCGCTACCGGGCGGCGCACAGCTCGCACCTCGTCGCCGAGGGGGAGCGCTTCGACGTCGTGCTCTCGAATCATCTCCTGCACCATCTGACCGATGCGGAGGTTCGGACCCTGCTCTCCGACAGCGAGCGGTTGGTCGGGGACGGCGGCATGGCAGCGCATCATGACATCGCCCGCAGTCGTACCGCCTACGCGGCGTTCGCCGTGGGCACCGGCCTGCTGTCGACCACGCTCCTGGCCGACTCGTTCATCCGCGTCGACGGGCTGCGGAGCATCCGTCGGTCGTTCACCGCGCCGGAGCTCTCCGCGGCAGCCCCCGCCCCGTGGCGGGTGCACGCCCACCTGCCCGCCCGACTCGAGCTGCGCTGGGAGCCTCGCGATGCCCGACCATGACGTGGTGATCGTGGGCGGCGGATCGGTCGGGCTGCTCCTCGGCTGCGTGCTGCGGCAACGGGGGGTGGATGCGGTGGTGCACGAGCGACGGGTCGACCCCGATCCGCGCAGCCGCGCGATAGGCATCCATCCGCCGGGGCTCGACGCCCTCGATGCGGCCGGCGTCGGTGACGCGGTTCGACGCGAGGCGCTGGCACTGGAGGGCGGCGACGTCATGAGCCGGGGCAGGACGCTCGCGGCGATCGACTTCCAGGGGGATCGCCCGGTGCTGACGCTCGCCCAGCAGCGGATGGACGCCCTGCTGCGCACGCGCCTGCAGGCGCAGGACACGGATGCTGTGCAGTGGGGAAGCGCGGTCGGCGCGCTCGTCGACGAAGGATCGCGCGTTCGCGTGCTCACCGACGATGGGCGAGGAGCCGGGGAGAGCACGGCGCGCTTCGTCGTGGTCGCAGACGGGGTGCACAGTCCGCTGCGCAGCGCCCTCGGAATGCGGTGGCGCCGCAGGCCGGGGCAGGGCGACTATTCGATGATCGACATCGACGATGCGGATGCCGGTGACCGGGCGACCCTGTTCTGCGAGCCCGCGGGCCTGGTCGAGTCCTTCCCGCTCCCGAACGGTCGCCGGCGCTGGGTCGTGCGGCGCCGTGTCGGAGACGAGGTCGAGACCGCCGAGGGGTTCGCGGACACGGTCGAGCGTCGGGTCGGTATCCGGCCGGAGGTGCCCTGCGGGGAGCGGCCGTCGACCTTCCGCGCCACGCAGCACCTCGCCGACCATTTCGTGCGCGGCAGGATCGGGCTGATGGGCGACGCCGCGCACGAGCTGAGCCCGATCGGCGGCCAGGGCATGAACATCGGCTGGACGAATGCGGTGCGGTTCGCGGATGCTCTGCCGGCGTTGGACGGGGAGGGGGCGCCCGACCTGACGACGTGGGAGAGCGGGGCCCGCCGTGCGGCGCGGCGCGCCCAGGATCGGTCGCGCTTCTACATGGCGATGGGGATGCCGCTGCCCATGGTTGCCGCGGGCGGGCGCGAGGCTGTGATCCGAGCCCTCGGCGCGCGGTCGATGCGCCGTCGCTCCGCCGACCTCGTGACCATGAACGGCCTGTGACGCGCGAAGGCCCGGTCGCGCGAGCGCGGACCGGGCCTTCGTGACGGGCGATCAGAAGTTGATCATGTGCCCCGCGAGACCGTGGAAGCCCTCCTGGAGCGCCTCCGACAGCGTCGGGTGGGTGTGCACGTTGCGCGCCAGTTCGAGCGCGGTGAGGTCCCACTTCTGCGCGAGGGTCAGCTCGGGCAGAAGCTCCGACACGTCGGGGCCGATCATGTGGGCGCCGATGAGCTCGAGGTGCTCGGCATCCGCGATCAGCTTGACGAAGCCGACCGGCTCGCCCAGACCGTGCGCCTTGCCGTTCGCCATGAACGGGAACGTGGCGACCTTGATGTCGCGCCCCTCGTCCTTCGCCTGCTGCTCGGTGAGGCCGAACGACGCGACCTGGGGCGAGCAGAAGGTGGCGCGCGGCATCATGCGGTAGTCGCCGAGCGGCATGGTCTCGGCCTTGCCGATCGTCTCGGCGGCGACGACGCCCTGCGCCTCGGCGACGTGGGCGAGCTGCAGCTTCGCGGTGACGTCGCCGATCGCGTAGATACCCTCGACGTTCGTGCGCATGTGGTCGTCGATGTCGATCGCGCCGCGCTCGGTGAGCTTGACGCCGGTGTTCTCGAGACCGAAGCCCGTGACGTTCGGCGCGAAGCCGATCGACATCAGCACCTTCGATGCCTCGATCGATCCGGACTGGCCGTCCTTGCCGGTATAGGTGACGGTGACCGACGAGCCGTTGTCGACGACCGTCTCGACCTTCGTGGAGGTGAGGATGTCGACGCCGTAGTTCTTGTACTGCTTGGCGATCTCCTTCGACACATCGGCGTCCTCGTTGGGGAGAGCGCGGTCGAGGAACTCGATGATCGTGACCTTCACGCCGTAGTTCGTCATGACGTAGGCGAACTCCATGCCGATGGCCCCGGCGCCGACGATGACGATCGACTCGGGCAGATCGCGGGTCATGATCTGCTCTTCGTAGGTCACGACGTTCTCGCTGAGGGTGACGCCGGGGAGGAGGCGGACGGTCGAGCCGGTCGCGATGATCACGTTGTCGAACGTGACTTCCTCGGTGGAGCCGTCGGACTTGGCGACCGAGATGGCCTTCGGGCCGGTGAAGGTGCCGCGGCCGTCGTACTCGGTGACCTTGTTCTTCTTCATCAGGAAGTGGATGCCCTTGACCCGGCCGTCGGCCACGACGCGGCTGCGGTCGAACGCCTTGCCGAAGTCGATGGTGAAGTCACCCGAGATGCCGAAGAAGTCGGCCTTGTGCTTCAGGGTGTGGGCGAGCTCGGCGTTCTTGAGGAGCGCCTTGGAGGGGATGCAGCCGACGTTGAGGCAGACACCACCCCAGTACTTCTCCTCGATGATGGCGGTGGACAGGCCGAGCTGCGCGCTGCGAACCGCAGCGACGTACCCACCAGGACCTGCACCGAGGATGACGACGTCGTAATGAGGCATGTCTCCAGCCTATCGCGCTGCGGGAGCGTCGGAATCGGGGGTGGGGGCCGCGCCGCGGCGCCGCTTCGAGAGCACGACGGCGGCGGTGACGGCGGCGGCGAGCACGAGCAGACCGATGATCGCGAGCACCCAGATGAGCGCGGCGGATGCGGGGTTGTCGTCGGCGGCGCCGGGAGCCGTGGTCGCCGTCGTCGAGGGGGCGGGGGCGGCCGTCGTCTCGGGGGTCGCGGTCGCCGTGACCTCGGGACTCGGTGAGGCGGAGGGCGCGCCGGCGGTCGTCGTGAACGAGAACTCTCCGGAGGTCGGGTGCCCGTCGCTCGAGACGACCTTCCACACCACCCGGTACGTTCCGGCCTCGCCGCCCTCGGCGAGCGGCTGGGTGACCGTGGCGCCCTCGGTGACGGCAGCGCCGTCGGTGACGAGCGTCCCCCCGGCGTCGGTCACCTGCACCTCCGTCGCGCCGTCGCCGGTGATGAGGTCGGCGCTGAAGGTGAGGACGATCTCGGCGGGCAGCGTCTCGACGGTCGAGTCCGCCTCGGGACTCGACGACACGAGCGCGTCGTGCGCGGAGGCCGACATCGGGGAGAACAGGACGAGAAAGGCGGCCAGCAGCGCCGCGGCGAGGGCGGCGGGCGCGAGGGGGCGGCGCAGGGCGGTGGTGTTCACGGAACCCAGCCTAGGAATATCCGGTGTGCACGCGCTGAGTACGACTCCCGGCTCCCGCCGGACCCTCTCGATCCGTTAGTCTGGTCAGCCAGGAGGGCAAAGTGACAGACAGCGAGAGCCGACCGGCCGCAGACGCGGCGATCCACCGCTCGGGCGAGCCTAGGCACGACGTGACGCAGACGTTCGGACACGACTCCGACCTCTCCTTCGTGCCCTTCGGCGTGGAGTTGACCGAGGTCGAGCAGTCCGCCATCGCCGCGCTCCCGTCCGGGTCGGCGCTGCTTCTCGTGCGCTCCGGTGCGCTGGCGGGCGCGCGCTACCTGCTCGACACCGATGTGACGACGGTGGGGCGTCACCCCGAGGCCGATATCTTCTTCGACGACGTGACGGTCTCGCGCCGCCATGCCGAGATCACCCGCAACGGCACGTCGTTCGAGATCATCGACCAGCGTTCCCTCAACGGCACCTACGTGAACGGCGAGCGGTTCGACCGCAGCCCGCTCGTCGACGGCGCCGAGGTGCGCGTGGGCAAGTTCCGTCTCAACTTCTTCGCCTCCCCGGTCGACCGTTCCTCGGCGACCGCCTGATGGCGGCATCCGCCGCCCGCGAACGATCCTCGTCCGCGGGGCTGCTGAGCATCGGTCAGGTGCTCGCGCGGCTCACGCCCGAGTTCCCGGATCTCACGTCCAGCAAGCTGCGCTTCCTCGAGGTGCAGGGCATCGTCACGCCCTCGCGCACCGAGTCGGGCTATCGCAAGTTCTCGGCATCCGACATCGAGCGGCTCCGCGTGGGACTCACGCTGCAGCGTGACCACTACCTGCCGCTCAGCGTCATCCGCGAACAGCTCGACGCCGCCGGTTCCGAGGCGTCGTCGATCGTCGCGCCGCCGTCGATCGCGCCGGCGCCGCGCCGGTACCGCCGTGACGAGCTGCTCACGGCGGCGGGCGCCGGGCCGCAGATCCTGAACGATGCGATCAGCACCGGCGTGATCACGGCTCAGGAGACCTACCCCGAGGCGACGGTGGTGCTGCTGCGCGGCCTCGTCGCCCTCGATCGGCACGGCATCGAACCGCGTCACCTGCGCTCGCTCCGGCAGGGCGCCGAGCGCGAGGTCGCTCTCATCGAATCGGCCCTCAGCCCGATGCTGCGGCGCACCGACGCCGCTTCCCGCGCGCGCGCCAGCGAACTGGCGCCGGAACTGGCGGGGAAGATCGACGAGGTGCGCGCGCTGTTCGTGAAGGATGCGATCGCCCGCCTGCTTTCGTAACGAACTGATTGCGACACACCTTCGGTGCGCGAGTGATGTCGTTGCCGGTGTCGGGGTGCTGCTCTACCGTGGAGATAACCGTTCCAGGGAGGAAAAGAAATGAATGCGGATGAGCTCGCAGGAGACCCGCGGTTCGTGACCGAACTCCTCTTCACCGACGGCCTGCCCGCCATGGACGACGAGGTCGGATACCGCGGAGCGGTCGCCGCCCGCGCGGCCGGGATCACCTACCGCCAGCTCGACTACTGGGCGCGCACCGAGCTCGTGGTGCCCACGGTTCGAGGAGCCAGCGGCTCGGGGTCGCAGCGCCTCTACGGTTTCCGCGACATCCTCGTGCTCAAGCTCGTGAAGAGCCTGCTCGACACCGGAATCTCGCTGCAGCAGATCCGCACCGCGGTCGACGAGCTGCGACGCGCCGGCATCCGAGACCTCGCCGGTACGACCCTCATGAGCGACGGCGCCTCGGTCTACCTCTGCACCTCCAATGACGAGGTGATCGACCTCGTCAGCCGCGGTCAGGGCGTGTTCGGCATCGCCGTGGGCAAGGTTCTGCGCGAGGTCGAGTCGACGCTCGTCGAGTTCGACCCGACGGCTCCCGACCCCGTCGACGAACTGGCGACCCGACGGGCCAAGCGCTCCGCCTGATCTTCCCGACGAACGAGAACGGCCACCCTCCGAGGAGGATGGCCGTTTCTGCTGTGTGCCGGACTCAGAGGCGGAACGACGTCACGCCGGCGAGCCGTTCTCCGGCACCGCGATGCGGCCGGTGCGGATGATGCGGTCGAGCAGCTGATCGAAGTCGGCCGCGAGCTCCTGCGCCGAGTCGCCGGGCCAGATGTGCAAGGGCTTCGCGGCGCCCTGCGCCTGCTGCAGCGACGTGCGCTCGGGCAGCTGGGGCGAGAGCACGAGCGGGCCGAACATGTCTCGCAGCTCCTTGATGCGGAACTGGTGCTCGATCGACTGCGGTCGCACCCGGTTCACGACGATGCCGAGGGGCTGCAGGCGGGGGGAGAGGCCGCGGCGGATCTCCTCGATGGCGCGCAGCGCGCGGTCGGCGGCGGCGACCGAGAAAAGGCCGGGCTCGGTGACGACCATGACGCGGTCGCTCGCGGCCCAAGCGGTGCGAGTGAGCGCGTTCAGCGACGGCGCGCAGTCGATCAGCACGAGGTCGTACTCCGACTCGACGGCGGCGAGGGCCTCTTCGAGCTTCCAGACGTCGCGCACGCTCGGGTGGGGGCCGTCGAAGTTGATCGCCGACGGGCTGCCGATGAGCACGTCGATCGTGCCGGGGTGCACCTTCGCCCATCCGCTGGAGGTGATCGCCTGACGGACGACCTTCTCCTTCGGGTTCGCGAGGACGTCGGCGATGTTGAGTCGCCCGGCGACCTGGATGTCCATACCGGTGGAGACATCCGACTGCGGGTCGAGGTCGACGACGAGAGTCCGGATGCCCCGGGCGAAGGCCGCGGAGGCCAGACCGAGGGTCACCGTCGTCTTGCCGACGCCTCCCTTGAGAGAGCTGACGCTGAGTACGTGCACGACCTCCACGTTACCTTGCCCTAGTCTGGGGAGACACTCAGCCCCGCCCCATGCGCGTCCCCCGCGTGCATCGAGCTCCCAGAGGTGTGCATGTTCCAGAAGATCCTTGTGGCCAATCGCGGCGAGATCGCGATCCGCGCCTTCCGAGCCGCCTACGAGGTCGGCGCCAGGACCGTGGCGGTGTTCCCGCACGAGGACCGGGGCTCCGTGCACCGGCTCAAGGCGGACGAGGCGTACGAGATCGGTGAGCGCGGGCATCCGGTGCGTGCGTACCTCGACGTCGATGAGATCATCCGTGTCGCGGTCGAGTCGGGCGCTGACGCGATCTACCCGGGTTACGGCTTCCTCTCCGAGAACCCCGAGCTCGCGGCGAAGGCGGCCGAGAACGGCATCGTGTTCATCGGTCCGCCGGCTGCCGTGCTCGAGATGGCCGGCAACAAGGTCGAGGCCAAGCGGCACGCCGTCGAGGCGGGCGTTCCCGTACTGCGGTCGACGGAGGCGTCGGACGATGTCGACGCCCTCGTCGCCCAGGCGGCGGACATCGGATTCCCCCTGTTCGCCAAGGCGGTCGCGGGCGGCGGCGGGCGCGGGATGCGTCGCGTCGAGAGCGCCGACGAACTCGCACCGGCTCTCGCCGAGGCGATGCGCGAGGCCGGCAGCGCGTTCGGCGACCCCCGCATGTTCCTCGAGCAGGCTGTGGTGCGTCCGCGCCACATCGAGGTGCAGGTGCTCGCCGACAAGACCGGCGAGACGGTCCACCTGTTCGAGCGCGACTGCTCGGTGCAGCGGCGTCACCAGAAGGTGGTCGAGATCGCGCCCGCCCCGAACCTCGACGACAGCATCCGCACGGCCCTGCACGGGTACGCCACGGCGTTCGCCCGTTCGATCGGCTACGAGAACGCCGGCACCGTCGAGTTCCTCCTCGAGACGACGGGGGAGCGCGCGGGCGAGGTCGTGTTCATCGAGATGAATCCGCGCATCCAGGTCGAGCACACCGTGACCGAAGAGGTCACCGACGTCGACCTGGTGCAGAGTCAGATGCGGATCGCGGCGGGGCAGACCCTCGCCGAGCTCGGTCTGCAGCAGCAGAACCTGCACCTGCGCGGCGCGGCGCTGCAGTGCCGCATCACCACCGAGGATCCCACGCAGGGTTTCCGCCCCGACACGGGCAAGATCACCACGTACCGCTCTCCGGGCGGCGCGGGCGTGCGCCTCGACGGCGGCACCGTGCACCAGGGGGCGCAGATCAGCCCGCACTTCGACTCCATGTTGTCGAAGCTGACCTGTCGCGGGCGCGACTTCCCGGCCGCGGTCGCCCGTGCGCGGCGTGCTCTCGCCGAGTTCCGCATCCGCGGCGTCGCGACGAACATCCCCTTCCTGCAGGCCCTGCTCGATGACGAAGCCTTCGTCGCCGGAGACCTCAGTACGTCCTTCATCGACGAGCGCCCCGAACTGCTGCGCGGTCGCCTCTCGAAGGACCGCGGCACGAAGATCCTGAACTGGCTCGTCGACGTCACGGTCAACAAGCCGCACGGCGCGCACCTCGGCGTGGTCGACCCGCGCACCAAGCTGCCGCGGATCGATCTGACCATGGAGCCGGTCCCGGGTTCGCGGCAGCGCCTGCTCGACCTCGGTCCGGAGCGCTTCGCCGCCGAACTGCGGGCGCAGACCGCGCTCGCGATCACCGACACGACGATGCGCGACGCTCACCAGTCGCTCCTGGCCACACGGGTGCGCACCCGCGATCTCGTCGCCGTCGCGCCGTACCTCGCTCGTCTCACCCCGGGACTCCTCTCGGTCGAGGCCTGGGGTGGGGCCACCTACGACGTCGCCCTCCGCTTCCTCGGCGAAGACCCGTGGGAGCGCCTCGACAAGCTGCGGGCCGCGCTGCCGAACGTCGCCATCCAGATGCTGCTCCGCGGTCGCAACACCGTGGGCTACACGCCGTACCCGACCGAGGTGACCGAGGCATTCGTCGCCGAGGCCGCCGCGAGCGGCGTCGACATCTTCCGCATCTTCGACGCCCTCAACGACATCGAGCAGATGCGTCCGGCGATCGACGCGGTCCGTCGTACCGGCACGGCGGTGGCCGAGGTCGCGCTCTGCTACACCGGAGACCTCCTGAACCCCGCCGAGGACCTCTACACCCTCGACTACTACCTCGGCCTCGCCGAGCAGATCGTCGACGCGGGCGCGCACATCCTCGCCATCAAGGACATGGCCGGGCTGCTGCGTCCCGCTGCCGCGGCGAAGCTCGTCTCGGCGCTGCGCGAGCGGTTCGACCTGCCGGTGCACCTGCACACGCACGACACCCCGGGCGGACAGCTCGCGACCCTGCTCGCCGCGAGCGCGGCCGGCGTGGACGCGGTCGACGCGGCCTCGGCTCCGCTGTCGGGCACGACGAGCCAGCCGTCGCTGTCGGCGCTGGTCGCCGCCCTCGCCCACACCGACCGCGACAGCGGTATCGATCTGGCGAGTGTGTCGGATCTCGAGCCCTACTGGGAGGCGGTGCGACACCAGTACGCGCCGTTCGAGTCGGGCCTTCCCGGTCCCACGGGCCGCGTGTACCACCACGAGATCCCGGGCGGTCAGCTGTCGAACCTGCGCCAGCAGGCGAAGGCGCTGGGCCTCGCCGACGACTTCGAACTCATCGAGGACATGTACGCCGCCGCCGACCGCATCCTCGGGCGCGTGCCCAAGGTCACCCCCTCGTCGAAGGTGGTCGGCGATCTCGCCCTGCACCTCGCGGCGGTGAAGGCCGACCCCGCCGACTTCGAGGCGAACCCCGAGAAGTACGACGTGCCGGACTCGGTCGTCGGCTTCATGGCGGGCGAGCTGGGCGACCTGCCGGGAGGCTGGCCGGAGCCGTTCCGCACGAAGGTGCTGGCCGGACGGTCGGTGCGCACCGGCGTGACCGACATCACGGACGACGACCGCGCTGCGCTCGGCGGAGACAGCCCGACCCGACGTGCGCGGCTGAACACCCTGCTGTTCCCCGCCCCGATGCGCGAGTTCACGCAGATGCGTGAGCTGTTCGGCGACCTGTCCGTGCTCGACACGAGCGACTACCTCTACGGCCTGGTCGCGGGCCAGGAGCACGTGGTCGAGATCGACCGCGGCGTGCAGCTGTACGTCGGGCTCGAGGCCGTCGGCGACGCTGACGACAAGGGCATGCGTACCGTGATGACGACGCTCAACGGGCAGCTGCGCCCGGTGTTCGTGAGGGATCGATCGATCACGGTCGACGCCCACGCCGTCGAGAAGGCCGACACCTCCGTGGCGGGGCAGATCGCTGCGCCGTTCTCGGGAGTGGTGACCGTCAAGGTCGAGCCGGGGGCCTCCGTGCGGGCCGGCGAGCCGGTGGCGTCGATCGAGGCCATGAAGATGGAGGCGGCGATCACGACGCCGATCGATGGTGTGGTCGAACGCCTGGCGATCTCCGCGACCCAGCAGGTCGATGCCGGTGATCTTTTGGTCGTGGTCCGCCCGGCGCACTAACCTTGTGCGGTGCGGGGGCGCGGGCGATCGCCTGCACCTCCGCCCGCGCGAGCTGGGAGCAAGACCGTGAACACGAACAACACCACCGATCCCGTCGACGACGACTCGACCGGAGTGCTCGACGAGGCGATCGCCATCGACACCACCGCGATCGGCATCGTCGGAAGTCCTGCCACCGCACAGGTGAGCGTCGTCCTGCCGATGTCGATCGATGACGACCTCGCTGATGACGAGGTGATCGACGGAGAGATCGACGAGTCGGTCGTCGCCGACATCGTCACCGATCACGGCAACAGGACCGTCGCGCCTTCCGCAGATGACGCGGACGTCAGCGCGCGCGCCGAGAACGGCGGCCCGGCCACCGGTGCGATCATCATCTCCTCGCTTCCCGCGGCAGCCGCGGGCGGCCGCGACGGCACCGATGGTGAGCCGGTCGATGCGGAACGCGGCGGTGAGCAGTCGGCCGACGAGGAGTCGGACGTCGTGGAGCAGGAAGTCGTGGAGCAGGACGTCGTGGAGCCGGAGGATGGGATGCCCATCGACGGGGAGCGCGAAGACCCCGAGTCACCCGCTGCGGAGATGCCGGTGGCGGATCAGGAGCCCGAGGTATCCGAGTCCGCGGATGCCGAGCCGGTGGGCTCTATGGATGTCGAGCCTGCGGAGGCCGAATCCGCGGTCGCGGAGACCCCGAGTGTCGATCCCGACGTCGCGGAGACCGCGGATGCCGAGCCCGCGGACATGGAACGCGCGGATGCCGAGCCCGCGGACACCGAGCCCGCGGACACCGAGCCCGCGGACGCCGAGCCTGCGGAGGCCGAGACGGCGGCTGCAGCGACCGCGGGTGCGGAGACCACAGAGGTCGGAGTTCCGGACGCGGAGACCGTGGATGCAGAACCCGAGAATCCCGAGCCGCCGATCCCGGCGGACGATACTGCGGAGCCGGCGGACCTCGACCCCGCCGCAGCATCCTCGAACGACGAGTCGGCCGAGAAGGCGCGGGCGGAGGACGCGGCGCAGATAGCCGCAGTCGCCGACGAGTCGGCACCTCCGGTCGAGCCGGCACTCCCGGTCGAGGCGGCACTCCCGGTCGAGGCGGCCGCTCCGCCGCTCGCCCGCCCGACTACGCGGCGCGCCGCCGCCCACCCCGAAGCGAAGGAGGCCTCCCGCATGGAGGAGCCGAAGCGAGCCGTCACCCGCCACGCAGCGCGCTCGACCGAGCCGAACCCGACACCGGCCGCGAAGCGCGTGGGCGACCTGTCCGAGTCCTCGCGCGAGTCCGCCGACCTGCTCACCTCCGATCGGCTGCTGGTTCCGAGCCACGCCGCCCGCCCCGAACCCGAGGGCGGCTGGTCGCACCTGATCTACAGCCTCACGGGAGGTCGCATCAACCTCGGCGACGGCCGCCGCGCGCGCGAGCGCAAGGCGCTGAGTGCCCGCATCGCCGCACCGCTGACCGGCGGCGCGCGCTTCGTGCCGGTGCTCTCGCGCAAGGGCGGCGTCGGCAAGACGACCATCACCGCGCTGCTGGGCATGGCCCTCGCGGATGCGAGAGACGACCGCGTCATCGCGATCGACGCGAACCCCGACCGTGGCACGCTCGCGGACCGCATCGCCCACAACGGGCGGACGAGTTCGGTGCGCGACCTGGTGAAGGCGCGCGACCGCATCTCGGGTTATCACGACGTCTCGGCTCTCGTTGCGCGCGACAGCACACGGCTCGACGTGCTCGCCTCCGACGACGACCCTCGAGTGGCCGAGGCGTTCGGAGACCCCGCATACCGCCAGGTCGCCGATGTCGCGGCGCACTTCTACTCGCTCGTCCTCACCGACACCGGTACCGGGATCGTGCACGACGTGATGTCCGCCACGCTCGACCTCGCGGACCGTCTCGTGATCGTCTCCGGGCTGAGCGTCGACGAGGCACGGCTGGCCAGCGAGACGCTGACCTGGCTCGAGACCAACGGTCACGCCCGACAGGCGCGCGAGGCCATCGTCGTGCTCAACCAGTCCGCGCCGGGAACGCCGCTGGTGCGCGTCGACGAACTGCAGGCCCACTTCGCCACGCGGGTGCGCTCGGTGGTGCGCATGCCGTACGACGCGCAGATCGCGGCCGGCGGACCCATCGTGTTCGCCCAGCTGCAGCCCGCGACTCGCGCCGCCGCGCGCGAGCTCGCCGCGCTCGTCGTCGAGGGTCTGCGGGCGGAGGCATCCGCGTGACCGTGCGCGAGATCCGCGTCTTCGGCGACCCGGTGCTGCGTACCGTGTGTGCGCCGATCGAACACATCGACGACGGCGTCCGCGCCCTGGTCGCCGACCTCGTCGACACGGTCGAGGTCCCGGGGCGCGCCGGCGTTGCGGCCCCGCAGATCGGTGTCGCGGTGCGCGCCTTCAGCTACAACGTCGACGGCGAGATCGGCTACGTGCTGAATCCCGTGCTCACCGAAGTGCGCGGCGACCCCGTGCCGACGGGGGAGGGCTGCCTGTCGGTTCCGGGACTCTGGCACGACGCGCTGCGCCACCCGTGGGCGCGGGTCGAGGGTATCGACCTCGACGGCGAACAGGTGGTGCTCGAGGGCGACGGATTGCTCGCCCAGGCGCTGCAGCACGAGACCGACCACCTCGACGGCATGCTGTACCTGTCGCGCCTCGACCCCGAGACGCGTCGCGTGGCGATGCGCGAGGTGCGGGAGAGCAGCTGGTTCTGACGGCATCCGCGACGCAGCCCCCGACCCGTCGATACTGCACGGGGCGGGGGCTGCGTCGTCGAGTCAGCCGGTGATCGACACGTTGGTGGTGGCCACCGGCTCATCGTAGATCGCGGCGATCTCGTCGGCGAAGTCGCTCATGATCACGTTCCGCTTGATCGACAGCTTCGGCGTCAGGTGGCCGGATGCCTCGGTCCACTCCGTGTCGAGGATCGTGAACTTGCGGATCGACTCGGCGCGCGACACCCGCGTGTTGGCGGCATCGACGGCGCGCTGCACCTCGGCGCGGACGGCGTCGTTGCTCGCGGCCTCACGCAGCGGCATGTCGGACGGAAGGCCGTTGTTCGCGAGCCATGTCGGCAGCATCTCGGAATCGAGGGTCACCAGCGCCGAGATGAACGGCTTCTGGTCTCCGACCACCACGACCTGGCCGACGATCGGGTTCGCGCGGATCGGGTCCTCGAGCGCGGCGGGTGCGACGTTCTTGCCACCCGCCGTGACGATGATCTCCTTCTTCCGTCCGGTGATGGTGAGGAAGCCCTCGCTGTCGAAGCTGCCGATGTCGCCGGTGCGGAACCACCCGCCCTCACTGAACGCGGCCGCGGTCGCCTCGGGGTTGTTCCAGTACTCGCGGAAGACGTTGATGCCACGGACCTCGATCTCGCCGTCGTCAGCCAGGCGCACGCCGACACCGGGCAGCGCGGGGCCGACGGTGCCGATCTTCGACTTGTCGGCGAGGTTGACGGTCGCCGGAGCGGTGGTCTCGGTGAGGCCGTAGCCCTCGAGGATGACGACGCCGAGACTGTGGAAGAAGTGCCCGAGGCGCGAGCCGAGCGGCGCGGAGCCCGAGACCGCGTGCGCCACGTTCCCGCCCATGGCATCGCGGAGCTTGCTGTACACGAGCTTGTTGAAGAGGGCGAACTTCAGCTTCATGCCGAACGGGATCTTCTCGCCGGCCTCGAGGCGCTTCGAGTGCTCGATCGCGACGTCGGCCGCGGCGCGGAAGATCTTGCCCTTGCCGCCCGCCTCGGCCTTCTGCTCGGCCGAGTTGTAGACCTTCTCGAACACGCGGGGCACGGCGAGGAGGAAGGTGGGCTTGAAAGAGCCGAGGGCGGGGAGCAGTTGACGGGTGTCGGGCTGGTGTCCCGTGCGCACGCCCGCGTGGATGTTGAGGATCGAGATGAAGCGGGCGAAGACGTGCGCCGTGGTGATGAACAGCAGCGTCGATGCTCCGGGCGTCTGCACGACCGCATCCAGGGCCTTCGCGGAGTTGCGGGAGAGTTCGACGAAGTTGCTGTGCGTGAGCACACATCCCTTCGGGCGACCGGTCGATCCGGACGTGTAGATGAGGGTCGCGATGTCGGCACCGACGGCGAGACCGCGGCGGCGCTCGATCTCGGCGTCGTCGACGGAGGCACCCTGCGCCGAGAGCGTGGCGATCGCGCCGAGGTGGAGCTGCCACACCTCCCGCAGCAGCGGCAGGTCGCCACGGATCTCGTCGACCCGCGCGAAGTGCTCGGGCGACTCGACGAGCAGAGCGATGGCGCCGGAGTCCTCCATGATCCACTGGATCTGCGAGGGCGAGCTCGTCTCGTAGATCGGGACCATCACGGCACCGGCGTAGAACAGGCCGAAGTCGACGAGCGTCCAGTCGTAGGTCGTGCGCGCGAGGAAGCCCACCTTGTCGCCGGGCTGGATGCCCGCCGCGGTGAAGCCCTTCGCGAGGGCGACGACGGCCTTCTCGAAGTCGGCGGCCGAGATGTCGCGCCAGCCGTCACGATCGGGGACGGAGAACAAGGGGCGATCGGGCGTCGCGCGCACACGCTCGACCAGGAGGTCGCTGACGTTCGCGTCAGGGTCGGCGGGGACGACGGCGGGAACTTCAAACTGGACCACGGCAGCTCCTTCGGTACCGGTCGGGCACGGGTTGCCCCCGAGTCTAGAGCATGGCACCCGGTCGCATGTGAGGTGATACTGAGTCGCGCGCCGAGCCGTGTCCATCGGATGTTCCCGAAGCGGCGGCGTCGCGGCGATAGACTCACCTCGATGTTCTACTGGCTGATGAAATACGTGGTGATCGGCCCCGTGGTCAAGGCGGTCTTCCGCCCCTGGATCGTGGGGCGCGCGAACGTGCCCCGGACCGGTGCCGCCATCCTTGCCAGCAATCATCTCTCGTTCGCCGATTCGATCTTCCTGCCGCTGATGATCGACCGCTCGATGTCGTTCCTCGCCAAGAGCGACTACTTCACCGGGCGCGGCCTCAAGGGCTGGTCGACCAAGTTCTTCATGAAGGCCACCGGCCAGCTGCCCATCGACCGCTCGGGCGGCAAAGCCTCCGAAGCGTCACTCAACACGGGCCTTCAGGTGCTCGGCGGGGGAGACCTGCTCGGCATCTATCCCGAGGGTACGCGCAGCCCCGACGGCAAGCTCTATCGCGGGCGCACCGGTATCGCGCGCATGGCGCTCGAGGCCAAGGTGCCCGTCATCCCCGTGGTGATGGTCGACACCGACACCGCCATGCCGATCGGGCAGCGCATCCCCCGAATCACCCGCGTCGGCATTGTGATCGGAGAGCCGCTGGACTTCTCGCGGTACGCGGGCATGGAGAACGACCGCTACATCCTGCGATCGGTCACCGACGAGATCATGGTCGCGCTACAGCGGCTCGGGGCGCAGGAGTACGAAGACGTCTACGCGTCGTCCGTGAAGGACCGCCTCCCGGCCCGCGTCACACGACGCCGCTGAGGCCGGTCGCGCGGTGCGCGACCACTAGGCTGGGGGCATGCTCCCGCACGACATCGACGCCCTGGATGCCTGGCGTTCCCTCCCCATCAAGCAGCAGCCGCAGTGGCCCGACGCCGAGCGCGTGGCCGAGGTCTCGCGCCAGATCGCCGCGCTGCCCCCGCTGGTGTTCGCCGGAGAGGTCGACAACCTCCGCGATCGTCTGGCCCGGGCCGCGTCCGGCCAGGCCTTCCTGCTGCAGGGTGGAGACTGCGCCGAGACGTTCGCCGGCGCGACGGCCGAGCAGATCCGCAACCGGATCAAGACCGTGCTCCAGATGGCCGTCGTGCTCACCTACGGTGCGTCCATGCCGGTCGTGAAGATGGGCCGCATGGCGGGGCAGTTCGCCAAGCCGCGATCGAGCGACAGCGAGACGCGCGGCGACGTCACTCTGCCGGCCTACCGCGGAGACATCGTCAACGGTTACGACTTCACCGAGGCCTCGCGCCAGGCAGACCCCGGTCGCCTGCTGCAGGGCTACCACACGGCGGCGTCGACGCTGAACCTCATCCGCGCGTTCACGCAGGGCGGGTTCGCCGATCTGCGCGAGGTGCACTCCTGGAACAAAGGCTTCGCGCAGAACCCGGCCAATCAGCGCTACGAGCGCATGGCCGCCGAGATCGACCGCGCCATCAAGTTCATGGAGGCGGCGGGCGCCGACTTCGACGAGCTGAAGCGCGTCGAGTTCTTCACCGGGCACGAGGGTCTGCTCATGGACTACGAGCGGCCCATGACGCGCATCGACTCGCGCACCGACACCCCGTACAACACGTCGGCGCACTTCCTGTGGATCGGTGAGCGTACCCGCGAGCTCGACGGCGCCCACGTCGACTACTTCTCGCGCATCCGCAACCCCATCGGCGTGAAGCTCGGCCCGACGACCACGCCGGAGACCGCGCTCGAGCTGATCGACAAGCTCGACCCGAACCGCGAGCCCGGGCGCCTGACGTTCATCACGCGCATGGGCGCGGGCAAGATCCGCGACGCCCTGCCGCCGCTGCTCGAGGCGGTGCGCGACTCCGGCGCCACCCCGCTGTGGGTGACGGATCCGATGCATGGCAACGGCATCACCACACCCACCGGTTACAAGACCCGTCGTTTCGATGACGTCGTCGACGAGGTGCGGGGCTTCTTCGAGGCGCACCGTGCGGTCGGCACGTTCCCCGGGGGCATCCATGTCGAGCTCACCGGCGACGACGTGACCGAATGCCTGGGCGGATCGGAGCACATCGACGAGGCGGCGCTCGCCACGCGTTACGAGAGCCTGTGCGATCCTCGGCTGAACCACATGCAGTCGCTCGAGCTGGCGTTCCTCGTCGCGGAGGAGCTCGAGAAGCGCTGACCCCGCATCCCTCGAAGGGCGCCCCCCCCCCCCCCGGGGGGGGCGCCGGGGGGGGGGGGGGGGGGTGGGGCCGCGGGGGGGGGGGGCCCGCCCCCCGCGCCGGGGGGGGGGGGGGGCACCCCCCCGCCACGACTCCCGCCCGGTCGGACCGGCCGGAGTCGCGTCGGTCAGGGGTTCCAGCGTCTCCGTCGCCCCGGACAGCTGCAGATCGGGGCGCCGCACCTCCACTC
>JASCNZ010000015.1 GCA_029959905.1 Microbacteriaceae bacterium PS02344 | reverse complement strand
CCGGGGCGGCGCCCGCGCCGCGCCCCGCCCGCCCCCGCGCGGGGGCCGCCGGCGGGGCCGGTTCTCGGGGACGAGCGGATGCTCGCGGTACTGCTCAGGAGGACGACGGGTGAGTCTTACGACTCGTTCGTCGTCCGACTAGTTACTGGTACGACTCGACGATCTCGAGCAGGCTCGGGACGTTCTTGTACGCGTCGGCCGCGTTCTCCTTGGTGACGATCAGCGGCTCGAGCAGGTACGAGTCGACGACCTTCACGCCGTTGTCGTAGGACTCGGTGTCGTTCACGTCGACCTCGTCGCCCTTCTGCAGCTGGCCGACCATCTTGATGGCCTGCTCGACGAGCAGCGAGGTGTCCTTGTTGATCGTGGAGTACTGCACGCCCTCCATGATCGACTTCACCGACTCGACCTCGGAGTCCTGACCGGTGACGACCGGGACGGGCTTGCCGGCCTGCTGCACCGAGGTGATGATGGCGCGGGCGAGCGTGTCGTTCGGCGAGAGCACGCCGTCGAGCACCGTGTCACCGCTGTACGAGCCGGTGAGCAGGGTGTCCATGCGGTTCTGCGCGTTCTCGGCGAGCCAGCCCTCGGTGGCGGTCTGAGCGATCTCGGTCTGACCCGAGACGACGTTCAGCGTGCCGTCGTCGATCTTCGGCTGCAGCACGTCCATCGCGCCGTCGAAGAACACGGCCGAGTTGGCGTCGTCCGGCGAACCCGAGAAGAGCTCGATGTTGTACGGCGCCTCGTGGCCCGCGCGCTCCTCGAGGCCGTCGAGCAGAGCCTGACCCTGCAGCTGACCGACCTTGAAGTTGTCGAACGCGACGTAGTAGTCGACGGCCTCGGTGTTCTCGATGAGGCGGTCGTACGCGATCACGTAGGCACCGGCGTCCTTGGCCGCCTGCACCTGCGTGGCCAGCTGCTTGCCGTCCTTCGCACCGATGATGATGACCTTGGCGCCGTTCTGGACCATGGCCTGGATCTGGTTCTGCTGCTCGGCGACGGTGTTGCTCGCCGGGGCGTACTGGACGTCGGCCTTGTAGCCGGCCTCTTCCAGTCCGTCGGTGAACAGCTTGCCCGCGAGCACCCAGTTCTCCGACGTCTTGTCGGGGAGGGCGACGCCGATGGTGGAACCCGCCTCGAAGCCCTTGGCGGCCTCGTCACCGCTGCCGGATCCGGTGTCGCCGCCGCGCTCCGACGAGCAGCCGGTGAGGGCGAAGGCGCCCGCGACGACAAGCGCTGTCGTCGTAAGGAGGATCTTCTTCATGTGATCTCTTTCTCTGGTGTGTGAAGGTCTCGTCGCGCGTGGGCCACGCGGCGGACCCCTACTTTCCGCTCGTCTTGTCGACGGGTGGGGCTTGGTAGGTCTTGTTGGGCTCGAAGGTCTCGGTCGCGGGGTCGACCTGGCGGCCGAGGCGTCGCGTCATGAAACCGATGAGCGAGGGGCGACCCTGCTGCTTGTTCCAGACGTCGATGCCGACCGCGAGCAGGAGCACGAGGCCCTTGATCATCGAGACGACGTCGGCCCCCTGGCCGAGCAGCGCGAGGCCGTTGTTGAGGAACGCCATCACGAGACCACCGATGATCGAGCCGATCACGGTGCCGATACCGCCGGCGACCGCGGCGCCACCGATGAAGACCGACGCGATGGCGTCGAGCTCCCAGCCGGTGCCGTCGTTCGGACCGGAGGCCTGCGAGCGGGCGACGAAGATCATGCCGGCGAGAGCCGCGAGGACCGACATGTTCATCATGACGAAGAAGTCGACCCAGCGGTCCTTCACGCCCGAGAGGCGCGCCGCCTGCCGGTTGCCGCCGACCGCGTAGATGTGGCGACCGAAGACGGTCTTGCTCGTGACGAAGGTGTAGAGGATGACGAGCGCGAGCAGGATGAGGCCGGGCACCGGGAAGCTCGTGCCGGGGCGGCCGGTCGCGAACATCCATGCCGCGGCGAGCACGACGACCGACAGGAGCACGACCTTGGTGACGCTCACCCAGAGCGGCGCCATGTCGGAGCCCATCTTGCGCTGGACACGGCGGGTGCGGATCTCCCAGAACACCAGCCACGCGACGGCGATGAGCGCGAGCAGCATGGTCGGGATGTTGAACGGCAGCGGAAGACCGATCTCGGGCAGGTACCCGGTGCCGATCACCTGGAAGCCCTTGGGCACCGGGATCGTCTGCGCGTCGCCGATCCATTGCTGCGCGCCGCGGAAGAACAGCATGCCCGCGAGGGTCACGATGAACGCCGGTACACCGACGTAGGCCACCCAGAAGCCCTGCCACGCACCGACCAGCGCTCCGACGCCCAGGCCGAGCAGGATCGCGAGCGGCCAGGGGAGGTTGCCCTCGGTCATCGCCTTCGCGACGATGATGCCCGTGAACGCCGCCACCGATCCGACCGACAGGTCGATGTGGCCCATGATGATGACCATCACCATGCCGATCGCGAGGATCAGGATGAACGAGTACTGGTTGATGACGTTGATCAGGTTGCCCGAGGTCAGCGTCGCACCGTTCGGGCCGTTGCGCAGCAGGGTGAGGATCTCGAAGAGCACGATGATGACGATGAGGCTGCCGAGGATGCCGAACTGGCGCAGCGTCGACGTGCCGCCGCCTCCGAACATCTTCGTGATGTCCTTGAGGTGGAATCCGCTCTTCGCGGGGGTGGATTCGGTGGTCATGCGGATGCTTTCTGGGTCGCGGAGGTCATGCTGCGCATGAGGGCCTCGGGGGTGGCCTGGTCGGCCGGGATGCAGTCGGTGACCCGACCTTCGAAGACGGTGTAGATGCGGTCGGAGATGCCCAGGAGCTCGGGCAGCTCGCTGGAGATCACGATGACGCCCTTGCCCTGCGCGGCGAGCTCGTTGATGATCGCGTAGATCTCGTACTTCGCGCCGACGTCGATGCCGCGGGTGGGCTCGTCGAGGATGAGCAGGTCGGGGTCGGTGAACATCCACCGGGCGAGCACGACCTTCTGCTGGTTGCCGCCCGACAGCTTGCCGACGCCTTCTTCGACCGACGGGGTCTTGATGCGGAGCGCCTTGCGGTAGCGCTCCGCGACCGAGTACTCCTCACGGTCGTCGACGACACCGCGCGCGGCGATCTTCGACAGCTTCGCCGCGACGACCGACCGCTTGATCGTGTCGAGCAGGTTCAGGCCGAGCACCTTGCGGTCCTCGCTGACGTACGCGAGGCCGTGCTTGATGGCGGCCGCGACGTCGGGGAGAGCGATCTCCTGGCCGTCCTTGATCATCGTTCCCGAGAGGAACGTGCCGTAGGAGCGGCCGAACATGCTCATCGCGAACTCCGTGCGTCCGGCGCCCATGAGTCCGGCGATGCCGACGACCTCGCCGCGGCGCACGTTGAGGCTGGAGCCCTTCACGACCATGCGCTCGGAGACGGTCGGATGCTGCACCCACCAGTCCTTGACCTCGAAGAACACCTCGCCGATCTCGGGGGTGCGGTCGGGGTAGCGGCTCTCCAGCGAGCGGCCGACCATTCCGCGGATGATGCGGTCCTCGTTGATCTCGCCGCGCGAGATGTCGAGCGTCTCGACCGTGCGGCCGTCGCGGATGATGGTGATCTCGTCGGCGATCTGCTCGATCTCGTTGAGCTTGTGGCTGATCATGATCGACGCGATGCCCTTGGCCTTGAGCCCGAGGATCAGGTCGAGCAGGTGCTGCGAGTCGTTCTCGTTGAGGGCCGCGGTGGGCTCGTCGAGGATGAGCAGCTTGACGTCCTTGTTGAGGGCCTTCGCGATCTCGATGAGCTGCTGCTTGCCCACGCCGAGCGTCTTGACGGCCACGCCGGGGTCTTCGTTGAGTCCCACGCGGGCGAGCAGCTCGACGGCGCGGCTGGTCTGCGCCTGCCAGTCGATCGCGCCGAAGCGGCTGATCTCGTTGCCGAGGAAGATGTTCTCGGTGATCGAGAGCTCGGGGATGAGCGCCAGCTCCTGGTGGATGATGACGATGCCCGCGGCCTCGCTCGCCGCGATGTCGCGGTAGCGCTGCTCCTCGCCGTAGAGCAGGATCTCTCCGTCGTAGGTGCCGTACGGGTACACCCCCGACAGCACCTTCATGAGCGTCGACTTCCCGGCACCGTTCTCGCCGCAGATCGCATGGATCTCGCCGGCGCGGACGGTGATCGAGACGTCGGCGAGAGCCTTGACCCCCGGGAACTCCTTGGTGATGTTGCGCATCTCCAGGATCGGGCCAGACACGGTAGGCAACGTTGCTGTGGTGCTCACGGATCTTCCTCGCGACGTGCGGTCACCTTCGATGTGACCGTTCACATTGGTACATGTAACTCCCGCGGGGCGAGCAGTGTCAAGTCCGCCCGGGCATTTCGTGTCGTTACCGTGACACGCGGGGTGTATGCGGTCCGGCCGACTCGCGATCGCGCACCGCCGTCTGCAGCGGACCGAACTCGGGCGTCTCCTCGCCGCGGATCTGCGACAGCAGCATCCGCACCGCCCGACGGCCGAGCTCGCGGAACTCCTGGTGCACGGTGGTGAGGGTCGGCGCCACGTGGGCGGCCACCGGGATGTCGTCGAAGCCCACGACGCTGATGTCGTCCGGCACGCGCACCCCTGCATCGCGGAACCCGTGCATGAGCCCGATCGCCATGAGGTCGTTCGCCGCGAACACGGCCGAGAAGTCGCGGCGACGCGACAGCTCCTGCCCCGCGAAGTACCCGAAGTCGGCGGTCCAATCACCGCGGATCGGCGGAAAGGTGGGCAGATCGGCCTCGCGCAGCGCGTCGAGGTAGCCGCGCATGCGCGACTCGGCCTCGATCCAGTCCTGCGGACCTGCGAGGTGCAGGATGTCGCTGTGACCGAGCGCGATGAGGTGCTCGGTCGCGGCGCGCGCCCCGGCGACCTGATCGGCCGACAGGCTCACCCCGTCCGACCCCGACGCCGTCTGCAGCGTCACGAACGGGAAATCCACGGCCATGCCGCGCAGGACATGGAACACCCGCACCTGCGGGGCGAGCACCACGATGCCGTCGACCTGCTCCCGCGCGAGCTGGCGCACCGCGCTGCCGATGGCCTCGGGCGTGGTGGCCGCGAGGTTGAGGGTGGTGACCGAGTAGCCCTCTTCGCGAGCGGCCTCCTCGATGCTGGCGATCGATGACGTCGGCCCGAACTCGCCGATGGTGGCCGACAGCACGCCGAGCATGTTCGACCGACTCGTGACGAGCGCCCGCGCGGCGAGGTTGGGGCGGTAATCGAGCACCGAGATGGCGTCGAGCACCTTGGCCTTCGTCTCGGGGCGGATGCTCGGGTGGTCGTTGAGCACCCGAGAGACCGTCTGATGCGAGACGCCTGCGAGCCGTGCGACGTCGCGGATGCTCGGCATCCGGGCGCGCTCGGAGGCAGTGGACATCACGGCCTCCTTGCATGTGCACACCCCATGTGCACGGTCACATCGATCGTCTCATTATGACCCCGGGCACGCCCGAGCGCCTACACGCGATGTCGACGGGACCGCCGGAGCGGTCGCGCGCGGGGCCGCGGCGGCGGTCAGACCAGGATGCGGGCACCCGGGACGGGGCCGTGCACCTGCAGCGCGTGGCGGCCGTCCTCCTGCAGCGCGTTGCGCACGGAGCGGGCCGTGTCGGCATCGGCGCAGAGCAGCGCGACCGTGGGCCCCGAACCGGAGACGATGCCGTGCAACGCGCCCGCGCGCACGCCCTGACGGATGGTCTCCTCGAGGTCCGGGCGGAGGTGCACCGCCGCTGCCTGCAGATCGTTCTGCAGGCTCGCGGCCAACTGCACGGCGTCACCCGAGCGCAGCGCCTGCAGCACCGGGATGGGCACGTCGAGCGACTCCGCGGGATCGTCGGCGAGCGCTCCTTCCGCGTCGCGCAGACGATCGAGTTGCTCGTATACGACCGGCGTCGAGAGTCCCTCGTCGCTCGTGACGAGCACCCAGTCGAAGCGTCCGCGGGCGAGGGCCGGGTTGAGCTGGTCGCGGCGGCCCGGGGCGCCCCCCCGGGCCCCCGGCCGCGCGCACCGCCTCGCGGCCCCCCCGCCCCCCCCGCGGGGCGCGCGCCCCCCCGCCCCCCCGCCCCCCCCCCCCCCCCCCCCCCCCCCCCCCCCCGCGGCGAGCTCGTGCAGGCGGGTCTGGGAGAACCCCGTACCCCACAGGGCGTCGCAGGCGACCAGGGCGGCCGCCGCATCCGCCGATCCCCCACCCATGCCACCCGCCACCGGCACGTTCTTGCGGATCTCGAGCGCGACACCCCCGTGGTAGTCCGCGGCGGCGGCGAGCAGCTTGGCCGCGCGCATCGCCAGATTGCGGTCGTCGAGAGGAACGGAATCGGCCTCCGCGCCGTGCACCGTGATCGAGAAGTCGTCGGCGGGGCGGGCGATCACGTCTTCGAAGAGCGACACGGCCTGGAACACGGTCGCCAACGCGTGGTAGCCGTCGTCATGCCGTCCGCCCACCCCGAGGTAGACGTTGATCTTCCCGGGGGCGCGGACGTGCACGGAGTCGGAGGGCATGGCGGTTCCTGGCGGTGCCGGTCAGAGATCCGAGGACTTCGCCCAGAGGTTGACGTCGATCGCGCCGGCCAGCTCGTCGATGCGCGACAGCTCGTCGTCGGTCAGCGCCGGGCCGTCGAGCGCGGCGATGTTCTCGTCGAGCTGCGACGTGCGCGAGGCCCCGATCAGGGCGGAGGCGACGACGGGGTTGCGCAGCGTCCACTGCAGGGCGAGCTGCGCGAGCGACTGACCGCGCTCCTTCGCGATCTCGTTGAGACTGCGCAGCGTCTGCACCGCTTCGTCGGGCAGCTTGCCCTCGGGCAGCGAGCCGCGCTTCTGCGCCCGGTCGGCGGTGCCGTCGCCGAGGTACTTGTCGGTGAGGAGTCCCTGGGCGAGCGGGGTGAAGGCGATCGCACCGAGGCCGTGCTGCTGCAGGGTGTCGGTGAGGCCGTCTTCGATCCAGCGGTTCAGGATCGAGTAGGCGGGCTGGTGGATCACGAGCGGGGTGCCGAGCTCGGTGGCGACCGCGACGGCCTCCTCGGTGCGCTCGGCGCTGTACGACGAGATGCCGACATAGAGCGCCTTGCCCTGCCGCACGAGGGTGTCGAGCGCGGCGACCGTCTCGGCGATCGGGGTCACCGGGTCGACGCGGTGCGAGTAGAAGATGTCGACGTAGTCGAGGCCCATGCGCGTGAGCGACTGCTCGGCGCTGGCGAGGATGTACTTGCGGCTCGCGAAGTCGCCGTACGGTCCGGGCCACATGTCCCATCCGGCCTTCGACGAGATGATCAGCTCGTCGCGGTACGGACGGAAGTCCTCGGCGAAGATGCGCCCGAAGTTCTTCTCGGCCGAGCCGTAGGGCGGGCCGTAGTTGTTCGCCAGGTCGAAGTGCGTGATACCGCGGTCGAACGCGTGACGCAGCAGCTCGCGCTGATTGTCGAGGGGGATGTTGTCGCCGAAGTTCCACCACAGGCCGAGCGAGATCGGCGGCAGGTACAGGCCGGTCGATCCGACCTGACGGTAGGGGAACGTGCCGTAGCGGCCCTCATCGGCGGCGTACGGGCGGTGGAGCTCGGGGACGTTCGGGCTGAAGCGGGGCGAGTCGGTCACGGTGTCAGATTACCCGGCGACCGCGTCGTCCGCGGGAGTCGGGACATGCTGCGCAATGCGCTGGTAGTCGTCGACCGTGAGGTCTTCGCCACGAGCGGTGGGCGCGACCCCGGCGGCCACCAATGCCTCGGAGGCCGCGGACGAGCTGCCGAAGATGCCCGAGAGCGCCTGACGCAGCATCTTGCGACGCTGGTTGAAGGCCGCATCGACCACGGCGAAGGTGCGCCGGCGCTCGTGCTCGTCGCCCCGCTCGCCGGTGGCGCGGTCGAATCCGACCAGCAGACTGTCGACGTTCGGGACGGGCCAGAACACCTGACGCGACACCGTGCCGGTGAGCTTCCAGTCCCCGTACCAGGCCGCCTTGACGCTCGGCGAGCCGTAGATCTTCGACCCGGGCTTCGCCGCGAGGCGTTCGGCGACCTCGGCCTGCACCATCACGACCCCGCGCTGCAGGTACGGGAACGTCTCGAGGAAGTGCAGCAGCACCGGCACCGACACGTTGTACGGCAGGTTCGCGACGAGCACGGCCGGCTCCCCCGGCAGCTCGGTGATGCGCAGGGCATCCGCGTCGACGACCGTGAGCATCCCCTCGGGCACGCCCCGCTCGGCCGCCGTCTGCGGCAGACGCGCGGCGAGCCGGTGGTCGATCTCGACCGCCGTGACCGACGCCCCCGCCTCGAGGATCGCGAGGGTCAGCGACCCGAGCCCCGGCCCGACCTCGACCACGCGCTCCCCCGGCTGCACGCGAGCGGCCTGCACGATCTTGCGCACCGTGTTGGCGTCGACGACGAAGTTCTGTCCGAGCTTCTTCGTCGGGGTGACGTCGAGCTCGGCGGCGAGTCGGCGGATCTCGGTGGCGCCGAGCAGGGAGACGGTCATCCCCCCATTGTCCCCCACGCGAGGGTCGCGCCCGGAACGGAGGAGATCTCCCGCACCAGAGGAGCGAATGCCGCGATCACTCCTTCGAAGCGCGAGAAATCCTGCGCGGGGGCGTGCGCGACACCGGATGCTCAGTCGTCGAACGCGCCGTAGACCCGCACCGAGTTCGCGGCGATCCGCGCGCACAGCTCGTCGAGCTCCACTCCGAGCTCGGCCGCCATGAACCGCACGGTGATCGGCACGAGGTAGGGCGCGTTGGGGCGCCCGCGGAGCGGCACGGGGGTGAGGAACGGGGCATCCGTCTCGACGAGGATGCGGTCGAGCGGCGTCACGGCGAGCGCATCGCGCAGGTTCTGCGCGTTCTTGAACGTCACGTTGCCCGCGAACGACAGGTAGTACCCGGCGTCGGCGCACACCCGTGCCATGGCGTCGTCGCCCGAGAAGCAGTGGAACACCGTGGTCTCGGGAGCACCGACGCGCGTCAGCGTCTCGAGCACCGCCTCGTGGGCGTCGCGATCGTGGATCTGCATCGCGATCGCGTGCTTCTTGGCGATCTCGATGTGCGCCTCGAACGACGTGAACTGCGGCCCCCGGCGCTCGGGCTCGGTGCGGAAGAAGTCGAGACCCGTCTCCCCCACCGCACGCGTGCGGCGATGCGCGGCGAGCTCGTCGACGACGCCGATCGCCTCGTCGAGGCGACCCTGCTCGGCGTACGTGGGAGCGTCGTTGGGGTGGATGGCCACCGCGGCGAGCACCCGGGGGTCGGATGCCGCGGCCTCGACCGCCCACCGCGACGACTCGATGTCGCCCGACGACTGCACGACCCCCGCGATGCCGACCGCCTGCGCACGGTCGAGCTGTTCGACGAGCGTGAGCGGGTCGTCGCCGTCGACGATGTCGAGGTGCGCGTGGTTGTCGTACACCGGCACCGCGAGCGGTTCCGGCGCGGCCGGGTACCGGAGGTCCTTGCGGCCGTCGCCGGAGCGCTGCTGCACGTACGTGCTCACGATCGGATGCCCCTCGGTCAGGCCGTCGACTCCACCCGCGGGAAGAGCGGCGCGAGACCGTTCACGCTCGTCCCCGGCTGGAGCTTGCCCCAGGCACCCGCCTCGCGGATCGGCTGGTCCTGCAGGCGACCCAGGTCGTCTCCGGCGCCGAGGGCGACCCAAAGCTTCTCGGTGGCCTGCGGCATCACGGGCGAGAGCAGCACCGCGAGGGCGCGCAGCCCCTCCGCGCACGTGTAGAGCACGGTGCCCAGACGGTCGCGCTGCTCCTCGTCGCGGGCCAGCGCCCACGGCTCGTTCTCGGTGATGTAGCCGTTGAGCGCGTCGACGATCGTCCAGATCGACGAGATGGCCTCGTCGATGCGGAACTGCTCGATCGCGGCATCCGCCTTGGTCGCCGCGTCGGCGACGATCTGCTGGATGGCGAGATCCTTCTCGGTGTACGCGCCCGCGGGCGGGACGACGCCCTCGAAGTACTTCTCGATCATCGCCGTCGTGCGGGAGGCCAGGTTGCCGAACCCGTTCGCGAGTTCGGCCTGATAGCGCGCCGCGAGGTCCTCCCACGAGAACGAGCCGTCCTGGCCGAACGCGATCGCGGAGAGGAAGTAGAAGCGGTACGCGTCTGAGCCGAAGACGTCGGTGATCTCGGTCGGCGCGATGCCGGTGAGCTTCGACTTCGACATCTTCTCGCCGCCGACGAGCAGCCAGCCGTGCGCGAACACGCCCTTCGGCACATCGACACCCGCGGCCATGAGCATGGCGGGCCAGATGACGGCGTGGAAGCGGAGGATGTCCTTTCCGACCACGTGGTACGCCGGCCAACGGCGGTCGAACGTCGCCTCGTCGTCGCCGTACCCGACGGCGGTGGCGTAGTTCAGCAGCGCGTCGACCCACACGTAGATGACGTGCGACGGATCCCACGGCACCTCGATGCCCCAGTCGAACGCCGAGCGCGAGATCGACAGGTCCTTGAGACCCTGACGCACGAACGACACGACCTCGTTGCGCGCCGACTCGGGGCGGATGAAGTCGGGCTGCGTCTTGTAGAGCTCGAGCAGGCGGTCCTGGAACTCGCTGAGCTTGAAGAAGTAGTTCTTCTCCTGCAGCAGCTCGAGCGGCTTCGAGTGGATGGCGCACACCTTCAGCCCCTCGAAGGGACCGGTGCCGTCGAGGATCTCGGACTCGGGCTTGAACTCCTCGCAGCCCACGCAGTACAGCGCCTCGTACTCGCCGGCGTAGATGTAGCCGCGGTCGTAGATCGCCTGCACGAACTTCTTCACGCGCTCCTCGTGACGCTCCTGCGTCGTGCGGATGAAGTCGTCGTTGGCGACGTCGAGCGTCTGCAGCAGCGGGAACCAGGCCTCGGTGACGAGCTTGTCGACCCACTCCTGCGGGGTGACGTTGTTCGCCGCCGCCGCACGGAGCATCTTCTGGCCGTGCTCGTCGGTACCCGTGAGCATCCAGGTGTCGTCACCGGCCTGGCGGTGCCAGCGCGCGAGCGTGTCGACCGCCACCGACGTGTACCCGTGACCGATGTGGGGCACATCGGACGGGTAGTAGATGGGCGTGGTGATGTAGAAGGAGTCGCCAGCGGGCATGCAACGATTCTAGGCGTCCGCCCGCCGGTGATTACGCCCCGCGGGCGGCGAGCGCGGCCTGGTAGAGGTCGCGCGACGAGAGGCCGGTGAGGCCGGCGACCTCGGAGGCCGCCTCCTTCAGACGGATGCCGTCGGCGACGAGCGCCTGCACCTGGGCGAGCGCGTCGTCGGGTGAGGCCTCACGACGGGGCGCCCCCTCCACCACGACCACGATCTCGCCCTTCACACCGTTCTCGGCCCAGGCGACGAGCTCGGCGGCGGTGCCCCGGCGCACCTCTTCGTAGAGCTTGGTGAGTTCGCGGCACACGGCGATGCGGCGGTCGGCACCGAAGGCCTCGCCCATGTCGGCCAGCGCCGACGCCAGCCGTGCGGGCGACTCGAAGAACACGAGGGTGCGCGCTTCGTGCGCGACCGCCCTCAGCGCGGACCGCCGCTCGGCGGGCTTGCGGGGCAGGAACCCCTCGAACGCGAAGCGGTCGGTCGGCAGGCCCGAGATCGCGAGCGCCATGAGCACCGCACTCGGTCCGGGGATCGCCGTGACCGTGACCCCCTGCTCGACGGCCGCGGCGACGAGACCGTAACCGGGGTCGCTCACCGTCGGCATCCCGGCGTCGCTCATCACGACGATGTCGGTCTCGGCGGCGAGCGCCGCGAGCTCGGTCGCCTTCTGCTTCTCGTTGTGGTCGTGCAGCGCGATGAGGCGGGGGCGGTTCGCGACGCCGAGCGCCTGCAGGAGGCGCTGCGTCGTCCGCGTGTCCTCCGCGACGACGACCTCGGCGTTCTCGAGCACCTCGACGAGACGGCGAGACGCGTCGCCGAGGTTTCCGATCGGGGTCGCGGCGAGGATGATCACCCGCCCAGCCTAGGCTGTACCCCGTGACCGCGCCCGACCCCCTGCCGCCCGCGCCCGCCGCCCCCGCGCAGGGCGCGGCGCTCGCCGCCCACGTGCGGGGGACGACCCGGTGGGAGCGGCTGCGCGACCGCATGCTCGTCGATGCGGAGTGGTCGGCGATCGTGCGCTGGGCGGCGCCGTTCACGGTCACCATCGTCGCCGCGTTCCTGCGCCTGGTGAACCTCGGGCATCCGCACCAGCTCGCCTTCGACGAGACGTACTACGTCAAGGACGCCTGGTCGCTGTGGACGCTGGGCTACGAGGGCACGTGGGGCGAAGGCGCCAACGAGGCGTTCACGACCCTGCAGGAACTGCCGTTGTCGGAGCAGGGTGCGTTCATCGTGCATCCGCCGCTGGGCAAGTGGCTCATCGCCCTCGGCATGGCTGTCGGCGGCCCCGACGACAGCATGGGGTGGCGCCTCGCCACGGGCATCCTGGGCACCGCCTCTGTGCTGCTCGTGTACCTGATCGCCCGGCTGCTCTCGGGGTCGGTGGTCGTCGCGACGGTCGCCGGCGGCCTGCTCGCCATCGACGGGCTGAGCATCGTACTGAGCCGCATCGCGCTGCTCGACGGCATCCTCACCTTCTTCGTGCTGCTGGGCGTGCTGTTCGTCCTCCTCGATCGACGGCGCACCCTCCCGCTCCTCGAGCGGAGCGACCCCGACCACCCCGCCCCGCTGTGGGGGCGCGTGCGGTGGCGGCGCCCCTGGGTGCTCGCGGCCGGCGTCGCGTTGGGTGCGGCGTGCGCGGTCAAGTGGTCGGGTCTGTACGCGCTCGCCGGTTTCGGCCTGTACCTGGTGGTCACGGATGCCCTCGCGCGCCGACGGGCGGGCGTGGTGCTGTGGCCGACCGACGCGGTGCTGCGTCAGGGCCCGGTGTCGTTCCTGCTGCTGGTCGGGCCCGCCGCGGCGGTATATCTCGCGAGCTGGACCGGGTGGCTGGTCACCGCGGGCGGCTACGACCGGCAGAGCGACCCGAACCCGCTGATCGCGCTGTGGAACTACCACCAGTCGATGTACGGCTTCCACGTCGGCCTGACGAAGGGGCATCCGTATGCCAGCGCGGCCTGGGAATGGCCGTTCCTGCTGCGCCCGACGGCGGTGTGGGTGGCGTCGGACCCCGCGGGGTGCGGCACCGACCATTGCATCGGGGTGATCTCGGCGATCCCCAACCCGCTCATCTGGTGGGCGGGGGTCGCGGCATCCGTGTTCCTCGTCGTGCTGCTCGTGCGCGGGTGGGTGCGTCGGTCGCCGGTCGGCCCGGCGGTGAGCGTGCCTCTCGTCGGCCTCGCCGTGACCTACGTGCCGTGGCTGCTGTTCCCCGACCGCACGATCTTCCAGTTCTACACGGTGGTGATGATGCCGTTCCTGGTGCTGGCGCTCGCCGAGGCGCTGCGTCGCATCGCCGGGCGGTCAGACGACACGCTCGACCGCCGCCTGGCCGGGCAGCGGACGGTGGCGGTGTTCCTGGTGGGCGCCGTGCTGGTGTCGGCGTTCTTCCTGCCGCTGTGGGTCGGCATGAGCGTGCCCTACCCCTTCTGGCTCGTGCACAACTGGCTGCCCGGCTGGGTCTGACGAGCCGCTCGGACGGACGCGACGGCCGGGAGGCGGCGGTGGGCGCTGGCTGTCAGCGGCGATCCGCCGGTGTCGCATGCCGCCGACCGGCGAGGAGCGCCCCGAGGTACAGCACGGCCGTCAGCGCGGCGGTCAGCAGGAGTTGCACGCGCGCGCCCTGGTCGGATGCCGCGAGCACGATGACGCCCGCGATCAGCGCGAGGCACAGCCACGACAGCCACGGGAAGCCGGGCATCCGCACGGGCAGCTCGGTGCCGTCGCGCTCGGCCCGACGGCGCAGCACGATCTGCGAGACCGCGACCGCCGTCCACGTGACGATGAGCGTCGAGCCGACGACGTTGAGCAGAGCCGGGAGCACGACGTCGGGGAACACGTAGTTGAGCACCACCGCGACGAAGCCGAACGCCACCGACGACAGCACCGCCACGAGCGGTACTCCCCCGCGCGTCGTGCGCGTCACGGCCCGCGGGGCGAGGCCGCGCTCGCCCAGCGAGAAGAACATGCGGGATGCGCCGTAGATGTTCGCGTTCATCGCCGACAGCAGCGCCACCACCACGAGCAACGACATCACGAGGTCGACGCCCGGCACGCGCAGGGTCGCGAGCACGGCCGAGAACGGTCCGTCGAGCACCGTCGGGTCGTTCCACGGGAGTACCGCGACGATCACGACGATCGACCCGACGTAGAAGACGAGGATGCGCACGAGGACCTGGCGCACGATACGGCGGATGTTGCGCGCGGGGTCGTCGGACTCGGCGGCCGCGATGGCCACCAACTCGGTGCCGCCGAACGCGAACAGCACGATGAGAAGTGCGGCGGCGATGCCGGGGATGCCGTTCGGCGCGAAGCCTCCCTGGGCGACGACGTTCCCCAGTCCGGTCGCCGGCACGCCGGGGATCAGACCGACGATCGCGCAGACGCCGATCACGAGGAAGGCGACGATCGCGCCGACCTTGATCGCCGCGAACCAGAACTCGAAGCGACCGTAGTCGCGCACGCCGAGCAGGTTGACGGTGGTGAAGCCGGCGACGAAGACCAGCACCCATGCCCACACCGGCACCCCGGGCACCCAGCCGGCGAGGATCCCGGCGGCCCCCGTCGCCTCGGCGGCGATCACGACGACGAGCTGGATCCAGTAGAGCCATCCGATCGCGCTGCCGGCGCTGCGACCGAGGGCCTCCTGCGCGTATTCGCTGAATGCGCCGGGGCTGGGCCGCGCCGCCACCATCTCGGCGAGCATCGACATGACGAGCACCACGATGCCGCCCGCGACGAGATACGACACGAGCACCGCCGGACCGGCGAGCCCGATGGCCTGGCCCGAGCCCACGAAGAGGCCCGCGCCGATGGCGCTGCCGAGTCCCATCATCGAGATCTGGCGGCGGGAGAGTCCCCGGTGGAGACCGGCGGACGAGGCGGGGGCGGAGGCGGGCGGGCGCACCCGCGTCACCTTAGACCGCGTCGCGCGCGTGCGGCAATTCGGCGGCGTCGCTCACCGGCAGGCGGCATACGAAGCCCCGGCAGTCGAAGGCGCGCTCGCGCACCCCGGCGTCTCCGACCGATCGGCCGTCGAAGAGCTCGAACCCGGCGACGGCGAAGGCGTCGGCCTGCGCGGGAGTGACCACCGCGACCACGTCGGCGTCCGCGCGGCGGGCGGCGTGGGAGAGGGCGCTCGACGGATCGTCGGTGACGACCACGATCTGCCGGGGTGCATCGACGAGGGCGGCGGCGACCCGCAGCAGACTCCCGTGGGCGAACGGCTGGCCGAGGGCGGACGCCGTGTGCTCGCGCACCAGTGCGGCCGCCGCATCGCGGTAGCGGTCGCCCGCGCCGAGCACCCAGGCGCGGTACGCCGCCTCGGCGAGCGCGGCCGCGTCGGACGGGAGGTCTCCGTCGGTCTGGTCGGGCGAGGGGGCGATGCCCTGCGCGCGCAGCAGCGGCTCTCCGGCCACTCCGGCGAGCGCCTCGTCGAGGATCGTGCGACCGTGGGCGGCCCACGACGCGTCGCCCGTCGCGACGGCGAGCGCGAGCATCCCGTCGGCGAACAGGGCGAGATCGGCCGGGGTCGCCGCCGCCGCCGATGGCGTGCCGTCGAGGGATGCCCGCACGAGGGCACCGTCGGTCGCGCGGTTCACGTGCTGCAACGCCTCGACCGCCGCACGGGCCGCGTCGATCCAGAGGGGTTCGTCGAGCGCGGCGCCGGCCCGCGCCAGGGCGCCGATCGCCAGACCGTTCCAGCCCGTGATGACCTTGCCGTCCACGGCCGGCGGCTGCAGCTCGGCGCGCGCGGCGAGCGGGCGCTGGTAGTACCCGCCCTCGCTGCGCTCGCCGTCGATCCACGACTCCGAGTCCTGCGCGGCTCCGAAGCCCCCGCCGTCGCGGCGCAGCGCACCGAGCAGGAAGTCCGCGATGCCCCTGGCGGTGGCCTCGTCGCCGGCGGCGACCGCGACGTCGAGCAGCTGCGCGTTGTCGGTCAGCATCCGCTCATAGTGCGGCACCGTCCAGTCGGTGCGCGTCGCGTAGCGGAAGAAGCCGCCGTCGTCGTCGCGCAGGTCGGAGGCCGCCATCGCCTCGAGCGCACGGTCGGCGGATGCCGCGGCGTCCGGAGCCTGTCGTCGCACCAGCGGCGACTGGAGGAAGCGCAGCGTCGTCGCCACCGGGAACTTCGGCGCGCCGCCGAACCCGCCGTGCGCGGCGTCCTCACGCGCGGCGATCGCGCCGGCCGCCGCGGCGACCGCTGCCGCATCCGGGAGGTCGGAGGGCTGCCGCACCGCCGCGCGGGCCAGCGCCTCGGTCACCGCATCCGCCGACTCCTCCGCTTGCGCGCGTCGGTCGGTCCACGCCTCACGCACCGCGGCGAGCACGTCGCGGAACGACGGCATCGGCGGGCGGGCCTCCGGGGGCCAGTAGGTTCCGGCGAAGAAGGTGCGGCCGCGGGGCGTCGCGAACACGGTCAGCGGCCAGCCGAGATTCTGGGTGAAGGCCGAGGCGGCCGCCATGTACGCGCCGTCGACTTCCGGATGCTCCTCGCGGTCGACCTTGACGGCGACGAAGTCGTGGTTGATCAGCGCCGCCGTCTCGGTGTCGGCGAACGACTCCCGCGCCATCACGTGGCACCAGTGACAGGTGGAATAGCCGATCGAGATGAGCAGCGGAACGTCGCGGCGCTGCGCCTCGGCGAACGCCTCCTCGCCCCAGGGGTACCAATCGACGGGGTTGTCGGCGTGCGCGCGGAGGTACGGGCTGAGCGTGTCGGCGAGCCGGTTCGTCATGCCCTCACGCTACGCGCCCGGGCAGCTCCCCAGGGCCGGGATGCTCAGATCGCGAGGGCCTCGAGCGGTTGCGAGGCGGCGTAGCTCACGAGGGGCAGTGCTCGATCGGCCGCGAGGGCGATGCGCGCCCGCAGCACGTCGGAGGCGATCTCGTAGCCGTCGAAGTCGGTCGTGCTGGCGTACACGCCCACCGGCAGGGTGAGCGCCTGGAAGAACGCGAAGAGCGGTCGCAGCTGGTGCTCGATGATGAGCGCGTGGCGCTCGCCGCCGCCGGTCGCCGCCAGCAGCACCGGCGTGCCGACCAGCTCGTACTGCCCCACGAAGTCGAACAGGTGCTTGAACAGGCCGGTGAACGACGCGCGGTACACGGGGCTGCCGACGATGAGCAGGTCGGCCTGCTCGATCGCGACGAGCTTCTCCTCGACCGAGGCGGACAGTTGGTCGCGTCGCAGCGCCCCGGCCAGGTCGGGACCGATGTCGGTCAGTTCGATGAGCTGCACCTCGACGTCGGCGCGCTCGGCGACCGCCGCGGCGATCGCGCGGATCAGCGCGGTCGTCTTGCTCGGCTCGTGCAGCGATCCGGAGACGGCGACGACGCGGTAGTGGGCTGCCAGGCCTCGACGCTACTCACGAAGACGCCCCGTGTCGCGAGGATGCGACACGGGGCGTCATGTGGGACGACGAGTCGTCGATCAGTTGAACTCGTTGGGGTGCGTACCCACGCGTCCCGAGCCGTCGAGCGGGTCGAGGGCGTCGATCGCCGCGATCTCGGCATCCGTCAGCTCGAAGCCGAACACGTCGATGTTCTCGCGCAGGCGCTCGGCGCGCACCGACTTCGGGAAGACGATGATGCCCTTCTGCAGGTGCCAGCGCAGCACCGCCTGCGCGGGCGTGACGCCGTGCGCAGCAGCGGCCTCGGCGACGGCCGGCGTGCCGAACAGGTCGTACTTGCCCTGTCCGAGCGGGCCCCAGGCCTCGGTCTTGATGCCGTGCTCGGCTGCCCAGGCGACGACGTCGCGCTGCTGGTACGCGGGGTGCAGCTCGATCTGGTTCACGACCGGGGCGACGCCCGTCTCGGAGACCACGCGGTCGAGGTGCTCGACGAGGAAGTTCGATACGCCGATGCTGCGGGTCAGGCCGGCCTCGCGCAGCTCGATGAGCTTCGAGAAGGCGTGCACGTAGTTGTCCTTCGCCGGGGTGGGCCAGTGCACCAGGTACAGATCGACCTGCTCCAGGCCCAGCTTCTCGAGGCTTTCGCCGATCGCCGCACGCGGCTCGTCGCCGTCGTGCCGGTCGTTCCACAGCTTCGTGGTGATGTAGAGCTCGTCGCGGGCGATGCCGGAGGCCGCGATCGCCGCACCGACGCCCTCCTCGTTGCCGTAGATGGCGGCGGTGTCGATGTGGCGGTAGCCGATCTCGAGCGCCTCGCTCACGGCGCGCTCGGTCTCGGCCGGCGGAACCTGGAAGACGCCGTAACCCAGCTGGGGGATGGTCGTGCCGTCATTCAGTTCGAGTGCAGGAATGGTCATTCCTCCAGCCTAGGGCGCGTCAGTCGGCCGGGGCCCGGCTCGCCGCCATCCGGCGCGCGGCGGCGCCGACCAGGCGCTCCAGCGGGCCGCGGCCGACCAGGATCGACCACAGCGTCGCGGCGACCAGCATCCCGACCGCGAGCACCGCCCAGAGGGTATTGCTCGTGTAGTACCCGCCGGGGCCGACGATCAGCGCGATCGCGAGGATGTGCCCGCTGTATGCCGAGAGCGGCATGCTGCCCAACGCCGCCAGCGGCAGGAACGGCCAGCGGAGCGGGCGGGCGAGAAGCAGGCACAGCCCGATCACGGCCAGCGCGAACCCACCCGACCCGAGCACCTCGGCCACGCCTCCGGAGTGCGGCTCGACGGCGAAGAACGCCCGCAGCATCGCGCCGATCGGGTCGGCGGCGGCGAGTGCGTCGGGGTACCCGTCCCACCCGCCGCCGGATCCGCCCGTCAGCGGCTCTGCGCCGTCGCCGCGGCGCACGGCGTCGCCACCGATCGCACCCAGGCCGTAGCCGACGACGGCGAGAGCGACGCCCGCGCCGAGGGCGATCCATGCGGTGCGGAGCGAGGCGACGTGCAGCCGGCCGAGCGCGAGGCCGGCGAGCACCAGCGCCATCCACACGACGATCGAGTAGCTCCCGTCGAGCACGAAGGCGATCCCCGCTCCGTACGGGTCGAGGGTCACGGCCGACAGTGCGGCGACGGCGGGCGGGCCGGCGACCGCGAGCACGGCCGCTCCCGAGAGCAGCTGCCACGGCTTCCACCGCAGGAACGGGATGACCGCGACGTACAGCAGACCATAGAGCGTGAGGATGACGGCGATGGGGGTGTTCAGGAACTCGAGGGCGAGGCCGATGACGAAGATCACGGCACC
This sequence comes from Microbacteriaceae bacterium PS02344, assembly GCA_029959905.1. Taxonomy (GTDB): domain Bacteria; phylum Actinomycetota; class Actinomycetes; order Actinomycetales; family Microbacteriaceae; genus Microbacterium. The sequence continues at coordinate 37,102 of JASCNZ010000015.1, read as the reverse complement.
TCGTCCGACGAGCTGCAGGCGGATGCCCGGCAGCTGTGCCGGGTCCGGACGGGTGCTGCGTCCGGTCATGAGCGCGATCGAGACACCCGCGAGCACGGCGAACAGGATCGACGAGCGTCCGTGCACGAGGTCGCCCCAGGTGGACGGGTCGAGCACGTCGAGGGTCGGCGTCTCTCCGACGTGCGCCCCGGCCATGCCGAGGATCGCGAGGGCGCGCGCGACGTCGAGGCCGAGGATGCGGGGCGGGCGCCCGAAGTCGCGGAACCAGCGCTCCACACGCGGGGAGGTCGTCACTCGATGAATCGTACGCACTCGATCCCGGCTTACGATGGAGGGCTATGTCCTCCCCCGTGATCGTCTATCCCCCGGAGCTGCCCGTCAGCGCGGCACGGGGCGAGATCGCCGACGCGCTGCGCGACCACCAGGTCGTGATCGTCGCGGGTGCCACCGGGTCGGGGAAGACCACGCAGTTGCCCAAGATCGCCCTCGAACTGGGCCGCGAGCGCATCGCGCACACGCAGCCGCGGCGTCTCGCCGCGCGCACGATCGCCGAGCGCGTGGCCGAGGAGCTGCAGGTCGAGCTCGGCACCCTCGTCGGCTACAAGGTGCGCTTCACCGACAAGGTGTCGGAGGCCACCCGCATCGCGCTGATGACCGACGGCATCCTGCTCAACGAGATCCACCGCGACCGCCTGCTCACCCGCTACGACACGATCATCATCGACGAGGCGCACGAGCGGTCGCTCAACGTCGACTTCCTGCTCGGCTACCTCGCCCGCATCCTGCCGGAGCGCCCCGATCTCAAGGTCGTCATCACCTCGGCGACCATCGACCCCGAGAGCTTCGCGCGGCACTTCGCCGCAGCCGACGGCACGCCCGCGCCCATCGTCGAGGTCTCAGGGCGCACCTATCCCGTCGAGATCCGTTACCGCCCCCTGGTGGCGGACGACGACGAGGATGCCTCCGCCCCGGGCGACCCCGACGACGAGGTGTCGGCGATCGTCGCCGCCCTGCGCGAGCTCGACCGCGAGGCGCCGGGCGACGTGCTCGTGTTCCTCCCCGGCGAGGCCGAGATCCGCGACGCCGCCGACGCGGTCCGCGGTGCCTACGCCAAGGACCGCTCCCCCACCGAGGTGCTCCCGCTGTTCGGGCGTCTGTCCGCCGCCGAGCAGCACCGCGTGTTCGAGCGCAGCCGTGTGGCGGGTGTGCGCCGGCGCGTGGTGCTGGCGACGAACGTCGCCGAGACGAGCCTCACCGTGCCGGGCATCCGCTACGTCGTCGACACCGGTACCGCGCGCATCTCGCGTTACAGCAACCGGTCGAAGGTGCAGCGTCTGCCGATCGAGGCGATCTCCCAGGCATCGGCGAATCAGCGCTCCGGGCGCGCGGGCCGCACGAGCGACGGCATCGCCATCCGCCTCTACTCCGAAGACGACTTCTCCCGCCGCCCCGAGTTCACCGAGCCCGAGATCCTGCGCACGTCGCTCGCCTCGGTGATCCTGCAGATGCTGTCGCTGGGTTTCGGCGACATCCAGGACTTCCCCTTCCTCACTCCTCCCGATTCACGCGGGGTGAAGGCGGCCTTCGATCTGCTCACCGAGCTGGGGGCGGTCGAGCCGTCCCGACGCGACGGCTCCCCGTACCTCACCCGCATCGGTCGCGACATCTCGCGCATGCCCATCGATCCGCGGTTCGCCCGCATGCTCGTGGAGGCCGGTCGGCACGGGGTGGTCGACGACGTGCTGCCGATCGTGTCGGGCATGACCATCCAGGACGTGCGTGAGCGGCCCGAGGAGCGCCGCGAGGAGGCCGATCGCCTGCACGCGCGGTTCGTCGACCCGACGAGCGACTTCCTCACCCTGCTCAACCTGTGGAACCACCTGCGCGAGCAGCAGCGTGAACTGGGGTCGAGCGCGTTCCGCCGACTCTGCCGCGCCGAGCACCTGAATTACGTGCGCGTGCGCGAGTGGTTCGACGTGCACCGGCAGCTGCGCACCCTGGTGAAGGCGGGCGACGGACGTCGCGGCGACGGGGCTGCCGATCCGGATGCCGTGCACCGCTCGATGCTCGCGGGGCTCCTGTCGCAGATCGGTCTGCTCGACGAGCGCACCGCTCCGGCCGGCAAGGGCGGCACGCCGGCGAAGGATGCCAAGCGCCGTGTCGCCGAGTACCGGGGCGCCCGCGGCATCCGCTTCTCGATCTTCCCCGGGTCAGGACTGCGCAAGAAGAGCCCGCGGGCGGTGATCGCGGCCGAGATCGTCGAGACGTCGCGCACGTTCGCGCGCACGGTCGCCGCGATCGACCCGGCGTGGGCCGAGCCGTTGGCGGGCGACCTCGCCAAGCGGCAGGTGTCGGAACCGCACTGGTCGAAAGACGCAGGGGCCGCCGTCGCCTACGAGAAGGTGACGCTGTTCGGGCTGGAGATCGTGCCGCGGCGACGGGTGCAGTTCGCCCGCATCGACCGCGCCGCCTCGCGGGAGCTGTTCCTGCGACACGCGCTCGTCGAGGGCGAGTGGGATCCCAGCCGCCTCGACAAGCGGGTGAGTGCGTTCTGGCGCAGCAACGCCGAGCTGCGTCGGCGGCTGGAGAAACTCGAGGAGCGCGAGCGACGTCGCGACATCCTCGCCGGCGACGAGGCCGTGTTCCGGTTCTACGACGAGCGCATCCCCACCGATGTCTTCGACGTGCGCTCGTTCGAGAAGTGGTGGCGCGACACCCTCGCGCAAACCCCGAAGCTGCTCGTGATGCGCGAGTCCGACCTGATCGACGACGACGGCCGCGCGGCGCAGAACGAGTTCCCGACACGGTGGACGCAGGGCGACCAGGTGCTCGGGCTCGCGTACCGCTTCGAACCCGGCGCGGCCGACGACGGCGTGAGCGTGGTCATCCCCCTCGCGCTGCTCGCGCAGATCGAGGACCGCGGGTTCGACTGGCAGGTGCCGGGCCTGCGCGCCGAACTCGTCACCGGTCTGCTGCGCGCCCTGCCGAAGGCCATCCGTCGGCACGTCGTGCCCGCCGCGGACTGGGCCGACAAGTTCGGCGCCGAGATCGCCGCCGAAGGACCGGAGCACCACGACGGTCGACCGGCGCGATCGCTGAAGGAGGCGCTCGCGCGTCTCATCCAGCCACTGGCGAACCAGCCCGTCTCGGCGGCCGACTTCGACGACGAGCGCGTGCCCCCGCATCTGCGCATGAACTTCCGGGCGGTCGACGAGCGCGGCCGTGTCGTCGGCTCCGGCCGCGACCTGCCGGCCCTCCAGCGCGACCTCGCCGACCGGGCCCGCAGCAGTGTCGCCCGGTCGATCGCACGCCCCGTACCCGACCGCTCGTCGCCCCGGGGCGCGAACGAGGTCGCCGCAGCCTCCGTGTCGGCAGGAGCGATCGAGCGCACCGGACTGACGTCGTGGACGTTCGGCGAGCTGCCCGAGGTGCTCGACACCCGGGTCGCCGGCGGCGTCGTGCGCGGGTATCCGGCGATCGTCGACGAGGGCAAGACGGTCGCGGTGCGCGTCGAGGCATCGGCGGATGCCGCGGCCGCCGCCACCCGCGCCGGCGTGCTGCGCCTCGTACTGCTGGCCGTACCCTCGCCGTCGTCGTACGTGCAGCAGCACCTCACCAGCCAGGAGAAGCTCGCGCTCGCCGCCTCCCCCTACCCCTCGGCCGCCGCTCTCATCGAGGACTGCCGCGCCGCCGTCGCCCGGCGCGTGATCGACGCCACGGTTCCCGGGGGCATCGTGCGCACCGAGGCGGAGTTCGCGCGCGTGCGGGATGCCGTGTCGGCCGTGCTCGTCGACGAGCTGTTCGCCTGCGTCTCGCTCGTCGCCCGCATCCTCACCCTGTCGCGCGAGGTCGAGCGGGGCATCAAGTCGCAGAACTCGCTCGCCCTGCTCGGCCCGCTGAACGACATCCGCACGCAGCTGAGCGGGCTGCTGCACCCGGGGTTCGTGTCCGCCGCGGGCGTCGACCGGCTCGCGCACTTCCCGCGGTACCTGAACGGGATGGTCGAGCGGCTGAAGACGCTCGGCAGCGAGCCGGGCAAGGACCGCAGCCGCATGACGGAGTACGAGCGCATGGCGACACAGTTCGCGGATGCCGGGGGCACCATCCCCCTGGCGCCCGACGCCGCCCCGAATCTCGTCGAGGCCCGCTGGCTGCTCGAGGAGTACCGGGTCAGCGTGTTCGCCCAGCGCCTCGGTACCGCCCAGCCGGTCTCGCCCCAGCGCATCACCAAGGCCCTGGCGGGGAAGTAGCGCCGTCGCAAGGCGCCGGGCCGCGGCATCCGGACTAGCCTGGCTGCATGGCTCGCGCGATCGTCTACACCGAAATCGGCTCCCCCGACGTCCTGCACCTCATCGAGATCCCCGAACCGCTGCCCGCGGCCGGCGAGGTGGTGGTGCGGATCGAGGCGGCGGGTGTGAACCCGATCGATGCGAAGCTGCGGGGCGGCAAGCGCCCGTCTCCCCCGATCACCGAGCCGCGCCCCGTCGGCTTCGACGGCGCAGGCGTGATCGAGGCGGTGGGCGACGGCGTCGAGGGCTTCGTCGTCGGAGACCGCGTCGCCATCCGCGACACCGTCGGCACGTACTCCTCCGCCCTCGCCGTCCCGGCGGCGCACCTGGCACTGCTGCCCGATGCCGTGACCGCCGCCGAGGGCGCCGGCATCGGCATCCCCGCCGGCACCGCGTACCAGGCCCTGAAGTCGTTGGGCGTCACCGCCGACGACGTGCTGCTCGTGCACGCGGGCTCTGGAGCCGTCGGCCAGGCCGCCGTGCAGTTCGCCGTCGCGTGGGGCGCCACCGTCATCGCGACCGCCAGCCCCGCGCGGCACGATCAGCTGCGTGACCTGGGGGCGATCCCCGTGGCCTACGGCGACGGACTGCTCGACCGGGTCCGCGATGCCGCGCCGTCCGATGTCACCGTCGTGCTCGACGGCGCCGGCACCGACGAGGCCATCGAGACGTCGCTCGCCCTGGTCGCCGACCGCGACCGCATCGCCACGATCGTGCGCGGGCCGGATGCCGCGTCGTTCGGCATCCGCGCGTTCTCGGGTGGTGCTCCACAGCCCCTGACCGAGCAGGAACTGGCCTGGCGGGCCGAGGCGCTTCCGAAGACGATCGAACTGCTCGCGAGCGGCGACTTCACGATCGAACTCGGGCCCGAGCTGCCTCTCGCCGAGGCTGCCCGCGCGCACGAGCTCGTCGAGGAGCACGTCGCCGGGAAGATCCTGCTCGTCCCCTGACATCCCGCATGCTCCCGTCCAGGCGGAACCCCTACGCTGGGGGGATGACTGGTCTTCGATGGGGAATCCTCGCGACCGGCGGCATCGCCGGCGCCTTCGCTTCCGACCTGCGCGCCGCCGGGCTCGACCTGGTGGCCGTGGGGTCGCGCTCGCAGGAGTCGGCGGACGCCTTCGCCGCGCGCTTCGACATCGCGCACGCGCACCCCTCCTACGAGGCGCTGGTGGCCGACCCCGAGGTCGACATCGTCTACGTCTCGACACCCCACCCGATGCACCACGCCAACGCCCGTCTCGCCCTCGAGGCCGGCAAGCACGTGCTCGTCGAGAAGGCGTTCACCCTGAACCAGGCCGAGGCCGCCGACCTGCAGCGCCTCGCCGAAGAGCGCGGACTGCTCGCGACCGAGGCGATGTGGACCCGCTACCTGCCGCACATGGTGCGCGCCCGCGAGATCATCGCCTCCGGGGTGCTCGGCGAGATCCGCTCGGTGAGCGCCGACCACACCCAGCTCCTCCCCTCCGACCCCGCGCACCGGCTCAACGCGCTCGAACTCGGCGGCGGCGCCCTGCTCGACCTCGCGATCTACCCGATCTCCTTCGTGTGGGACGTGCTCGGGGCACCGACCAGCATCCGCGCTGTCGCCCAGCTCGTCGAGACCGGGGCCGACGCCGAGGTCGCCACGGTCATGACCCACGCGAGCGGTGCCGTGTCGACGACCCTCTCGTCGTCGCGCACGGCCGGCCCCAACCGTGCCGTCGTTCTCGGCACCAAGGCGCGCATCGAGATCGACCGCTTCTTCTGGTCGCCCTCCGTGCTGCGCGTGATCGACCCGGATGGAACCGTGATCGAGGAGTTCGACGGTCGTCTCGACCCGGACGCCGGTGGCCGCGGCATGCAGTTCGAGGCCCTCGCCGCCGAGCGCCTCGTGCGGGAGGGGAACCTCGCGGGTGACATCCTGCCCCTCGCCGACTCGGTGGCCATCATGGGCGCCCTCGACGAGATCCGCCAGCAGATCGGCGTGCGCTACCCCGGAGAGAGCGGCGGGAACGCCCCGCAGGACGGCGAGAACTGAGCATGGCCGAGACCACGGATGCCCGCGTCGCGGTCTACCTCGACTTCGACAACATCGTCATCTCCTGGTACGACCGGGTGCACGGCCGCAACGCGTACGGCAAGGACCGCCAGCGCATCAGCGACAACCCGAACGACCCCGAGGTCGCCGAGCGCCTGAAGCAGGCCATGATCGAGGTCGGCGCGATCATCGACTACGCCGCCTCGTTCGGCACCCTCGTGCTCACCCGCGCGTACGCCGACTGGTCGTCGCCGGTGAACGCCGAGTACCGCTCGCAGCTCGTCGCCCGCGCGGTCGACCTCGTGCAGCTCTTCCCCGCCGCGGCCTATGCGAAGAACGGCGCCGACATCCGCCTGGCCGTCGATGCCGTCGAAGACATGTTCCGTCTGCCCGACCTGACCCACGTGGTCATCGTCGCGGGCGACAGCGACTACGTGCCGCTCGCCCAGCGCTGCAAGCGCCTCGGTCGCTACGTGATCGGCGTGGGCGTCGCCGGGTCGACGGCCAAGTCGCTCGCGGCGGCGTGCGACCAGTTCGAGGCCTACGACTCGCTGTCGGGCGTCACGCGCCCGGTGAAGCAGACCGCGGCGGATGCCGTGGTCGCTGCGCCCGCGGAGCCCGCTGCCGAGCAGCCCACCGACAGCGGCAAGAAGACGACCACGCGGTCGCGGCGCGCGAAGTCCGCCACCGCCGCGCCCGTGGAGCCCGTCGTCGACCCGCAGCAAGAGGCCACGGCCCTGCTGGAGCGCGCGCTGCGGCTCGGGCAGGACAAGGCGGATGCCGACGAGTGGCTGCACAGTTCGGCGGTGAAGACGCACATGCGGCGCATGGACCCCTCGTTCAGCGAGAAGGGTCTCGGCTACCGCTCGTTCTCGGATTTCCTCAAGTCGCGCGACGACATCGCCGAGCTCGAGGAGACCGGGCACGAACGGCTGATCAGGCTGCGCGAGCGCTGAGCGCCTCGTCGCCGAGCGCCCGCCACGACAGCCCGGCGATCACGACGGTGACCGCTCCGACGACGGCGTAGGCCACCCGGGGGTCGACGGCCTCGGCGAGCGCTCCGACGGCCAGCCCGGTGAGCACGGTCGACCCGGGAAGGCACATCGCCCAGATGCCCATGACCCGTCCGCGGATGGGCGGGCGCGTCGACAGCATGACCAGCGCGTTGGCGCGGGCGATGAACCACATGACGACCGCTCCGACCAGGGCGAGTCCGATGAACAGCAGGGGCAGCACCGGCGCCGCGGCCGCGAGCAGCACCGCGACCCCCATGACGAGTGCGAGCACCCGCACCTCTCCCCCCGCGGGCGTGGTCGGTCCGGTGGCCGAGAAGAACGCGCCGGGCAACGCCCCGAGGCCGAAGGCGACCGCGAGCAGACCGTAGGTGCCGCCCTCGGCGTCGAACACGTTCGCGACGATGAGCGGCACCACGACGGCGATGTTGTAGCCGGCCGCCGCGCAGATCGCGAGCAGCAGCGTTGCGCGCACCGGGGGCGTGCGGGTCACGAAGCGCCAGGCGCCCGGCGAGGGAGGGGCGGGGGCCGCGGCCCGGTCTGCGGCGATCACCGGTTCGTCGGCCGATGTCCGCAGAGGCGTCGCACGGTCAGGCTCCGGGCGCAGCCTCAGCCCGATCAACACGATGATCGACGGCACGAAGACCAGCGCGTTCACGACGAAGCACCAGGCGGCGTCGGCGAAGACGAGCAGCAGCCCCGCGACCGCCGGCCCCAGCACGCGGGCGCCGTTGATGATGACCTCGTTCATGCTGACGGCGCTCGTCACGCGGTCTCGGCCGACGAGATCGAGCACCAGCAGCTGGCGGGCGGGGTTGTCGGGGGCGAAGGCGAGCCCGTGCGCGAGGGAGAGCGCCGCGAGCATCCAGATCTGCAACGCGCCCGAGAACGCGAGCCCGGCGAGCGCGCCGGCGATCGCCATCTGGGCGACCGCGGTGACGATCAACACGCTCCGGCGGGAGAAGCGATCGACGATCGCGCCGATGAACGGGCCCAGGGCGAGCGTTGGCACCATCGTGCTCGCGGTCACCACGCCGAGGGCGAGACCGTCGCCGCCGAGCTCGACCACCAACCAGGCGATCGCCACCTGCGAGGCGGCGCCGCCGGCCGCCGACAGCAGCTGCGCGATGCTCCACCGGCGGTAGTCGCGGATGCGCAGCGCGGCGAACGACCGCGTCCGCGCCTCGCGGGTGAAGCGATCGCGCCAGCTCACTGGTTCCGGAACGCGGCGTCGAACGACGCGGTGGGCTTCGGCCAGAGCAGGGATCGCACGTACTGCACGGCCTGCGCCGCACCGTGCAGACGGTCCATCCCTGCGTCCTCCCACTCGATCGAGATGGGCCCGGTGTATCCGATCGCGTCGAGCGCGCGGAACGAGTCCTCCCACGGCACGTCGCCGTGACCGGTCGAGACGAAGTCCCAGCCGCGCCGCGGGTCACCCCAGGGCAGATGCGAGCCGAGCACGCCGGAGCGGCCGTTCTGCGGGCGCATCCGCGTGTCCTTGCAGTCGACGTGGTAGATCCGGTCCTGGAAGTCCCAGATGAACCCGACGGGATCGATGTTCTGCCACATCATGTGCGACGGGTCCCAGTTGAAACCGAACGCCTCGCGGTGCTCGATCGCTTCGAGCGCACGCACCGACGACCAGTAGTCGTAGGCGATCTCGCTCGGATGCACCTCGTGCGCGAAGCGCACGCCCTCGCCGTCGAACACGTCGAGGATCGGGTTCCAGCGATTCGCGAAGTCCTCGAAGCCGCCGGCGATGACTTCCTCCGGCACGGGCGGGAACATCGCCACGTAGGGCCAGATCGACGACCCGGTGAACCCGACCACCGTGTCGACGCCCAGCTTGCGGGCCACGCGGGCCGCGCGCTTCATGTCGTCGGCGGCTCGCTGCCGCACGCCTTCTGTCTCACCGTCGCCCCACACGTAGTCGCGCAGGATCGCCTGATGACGGAAGTCGATGGGCGCGTCGCACACCGCCTGCCCCGCGAGGTGGTTCGAGATCGCGAACACCTGCAGACCGTGGCGGTCGAGGATCTCCTTCCGCGACGCGACGTAGGCGTCGTCCTCGTCGGCGCGCCGCAGGTCGAGGTGGTCTCCGGATGCCGCGATCTCGAGGCCGTCGTAGCCCCATTCGGCGGCGAGGCGGGCGACCTCCTCGAACGGCAGGTCGGCCCACTGACCGGTGAACAGGGTGACGGGATGCGTGCTCATGCGGCTTCCTCCGTGGCAGCGGCGGACGGATAGTTCTCGGCGATCCAGGCCCAGCTCGCCCGGGCGCTCGCGAAGGGCTCCATGCTCGGCTTGTCGACCTCGACGAGGATCGTGCCGTCGAACCCGTCGGGCAGGGCGGCGAGCGCGGCCTGCAGGGGCACGTCGCCGAGGCCCGGCTCCAGGAAGAATCGCTGCGCCATGACGTCGAAGTAGGGGGTGCCCTTCTCGCGCGCCTCGGCGGCGAGGGCGAGATCCATGTCCTTGATGTGCAGGTCCGAGATGCGGTCGGCGTGGCGGGCGACCCAGGCGACGACGTCGGCCCCCGTCCAGGCGAGGTGCCCGAGGTCGGGCCCTGCGGCGAGGATCGTCGACGGCACGGCATCCAGCACGTGGTCGTACTCCACCTCGGTCTCGATCCAGGTGCCGACGTGGTTGTGCAGCGCCGCCGTCACCCCCTCCGCCTTCAGCACCTCGGCGGCCTCGCCGATGGTGTCGGTGACGCGGTCGAGCCGGGCGGCGTCGAACGCGTGCCCGCGCGCGGCGGCCTCGTCGATGCGCGGTCGCCCCGGCGCCATGTCGGCGGCGAGGAACACCCGGTCGAGCCCCATGTACAGCGATTCCTCGGCACGACGGCGGATGCCGTCGAACCATCGGAACCGCGCCTCGTCGTCGCCGGTGTGATCGCGACCGAACTCCTCGGGCAGACCGATGTGCACGTACCCGGGTGTGACCCGCAGACCCGAGTCGGCGACCACACGGGCGTAGGCCTGGAGGGTCTGGGTGGGGAGCACCTCCAGCATCACCGCCGAGAAGCCGGCATCGCGCACCTGGCGGAGCACCTCGGGCTGCCGGGCGAGGAAGCTCGGCCGGTCGAACTCCCAGCCGACGCTGCCGGGTTCACCGGTCGACTCGCCGAGCGAGACCGTGATCCACTGCAGGGTGTTGAGCGAGAAATGGTCCTGGGTGAGCGTCATCGCGTCTGGTCCCTTCGAGTCGTCCTGGTGCGGTTCACGCCGTGAGGTCTGCGACCCAGCGTGCGGTGACGTGCGCGCTCTCGACCGGATCCATGCTGGCGCGATCCACCTCGATGATGACCCATCCGTCCCACCCGTCGGGCAGTGCCTCGAGCGTGCCCCGCAGGTCGACGGCGCCCAAGCCGGGCTCGAGGTACAGACCGAGGTCGGTGGCGCGCTCGTAGCTGAGGCCCTCCTCGCGGCTGCGGCGGGCGAGGTCGAGGTCGAGGTCCTTCAGGTGCAGATCCTGCACGCGGTCGGCCCAGGTCGTGATCGCCTCGCGGGCATCGATGCCGGCCCATTCGAGGTGGCCGATGTCGAAGGCGGCGCCGAGCCGCGACGCGTCGATGGCGTTCAGCACGTGCTCGTACTCGTGCTGCGTCTCGATCCAAGTGCCCACGTGGTTGTGCAGCCCGGGCTTCACGCCCTCGGCGTTGAGCACGTCGACGGCCTCGTCGATGAGGTCGGTGAGTTCGTCGAGGCGGTCCTGCGAGAAGTCGGCGCCCACCGCCGGCTTCTGCCACCGGATCGCCGTCTGGTCGACCTCGGCCGCGAGGAAGATGGTCGGGATTCCGAAGTAGTTCGACTCCTCGGCCTTGCGCCGCACGCCGTCGAACCAGTGGATGCGCTCGAACGTCCCGCGCTCGAGCCGGCCGCCGTGGTCGCTCGCGAGCGGCACCTGCACGTACCCGGGCGCCAGGGCGAGTCCCGACTCCTCGACCATCGCCGCATAGTTCTGCAGCGTCTGGGTGTCGAGCACCTCCATCATGGTCGCGCCGAACCCGGCTTCGCGGATCGCTCGGAGCACCCCCGGGTATTCGGCGACGAACGCCGGATCGGCGAATCGCCACAGGCTCGCGCTGTCGAGATCGGCGGGGTCCTCCTTCACGTTGATCCACTGGATCGCGTTGAGGGCGAACTTGAGGTCCTTCACAGCCATGCGACGGTGTCCTTTCAGAGGGCTGCGGCGGTCACTTCAGTCCCGTGGCGGCGACGCCCTGGATGAAGTACTTCTGCAGGAAGAGGAAGAGGATGAGGATCGGCAGCAGCACCACCATCGCTCCGGCCAGAAGCAGACCGAACGAGATGGTGTTGGATGCCTGCGAGGCGACGGAGAGCCCGACGGGCGCGGTGTAGGTGTCCTGCGACTGGGCGACGACGAGGGGCCAGAGGAAGTTGTTCCACGAGGTGAGGAACGACAGGATCGCGACGGTCGCGAGCCCCGGTCCGGTGAGCGGCAGGAAGACGCGGAAGAAGATGCGGCCCTCCCCCGCGCCGTCGAGGCGCGCGGCCTCCATGAGCTCGTACGGCACACCGTGCGCGAACTGGCGCATGATGAACACGCACAGCGGCAGTACGAGCACCGGCAGGATGATCGCGATGAGCGAGTTGACCAGGCCGAGCTGCACGACGATCACGAACTGCGGCACGAACAGCGCCACGTACGGCACGATCATCGAGGCGATCACGAGCGGGAAGACGAGGCCGCGTCCGCGGAACCGCAGCTTGGCCAGGGCGTAGCCGGCCATGGCGCTGAACAGCACGTTGCCGACGATCGCGACGCCCGAGACGATCACGCTGTTGAGCATGTACGAGCCGAAGCCGCGCTCGGCGAACAGTTGGATGTAGTTCTGCAGCTGGAACGACTCGGGGAACCACGCCCCCGGATTGCCGAGGAACTCCGACTGGGTCTTGAACGATCCGAAGAACACCCAGACGAAGGGCAGGAGCATGAAGACGGTGATGACGGCGAGAGCGGTGTAGTTGAACGCCTGGCGCGTCGGTGACAGGGTTTTCAATGTTTCGGCCTCAGGATTCGGAACTGGACGATCGCGACGATGCCCACGAGCAGCAGGAGCAGCACCGAACCGGCCATCGAGGCCGAGACGTTGCCGAAGCCGAACTGCTCGTACACCCAGACGGCGACCGACTTGGTGGAACCGAGCGGCCCGCCCTTGGTGAGCAGGTACGGCTCTTCGAAGATGTTGAGGAACGACACCGTCTGCAGCACCGTCACGAGCAGGGTCGTCGGGCGCAGCAGCGGAAGCGTGATCGACCACAGTCGCCGCCAGGCGCCCGCGCCATCGGTCGCGGCGGCCTCGTAGATCTCCTCCGGCACGGCCTGCAGGCCCGCGAGGAAGAGGATCATGCACGTGCCGGTGGTACGCCACACGCCCATCATCACGACGGTCGTGACGGCCCATCCGGGGTCACCGAGCCAGTTCGGCGCGCCGAGCCCCAGGTCGGTGAGGGTCGTGTTGACCGGGCCGTTGATCGAGAAGGCGTACTGCCAGATCACGGCGGCGGCGACGATGTTGGTGATGACGGGCACGTAGGCAGCGGCACGGAACACGTTTCGCAGACGCCGGATGCCGTTGTTGAGCATGAGCGCGAGGGCCAGGCCGAGGGCCATGCTGATCGGCACGCACAGCACCACGAACAGAACGGTGTTGAGGAACGCGCTCTGGAACCCCGGGTTGCCGATGATCTCGGCGAATCCCTCGAGGCCGGTGAAGTTGACGTTCAGCGGATCGCGGATGTCGCGGGCCGACATGTCGGTCATGCTCGCGCCGATGGCGAGGAGGGCGGGGATGCCCGTGAAGGCGAGGAAGATGAGGAGGAAGGGGGCGAGGAACAGCCACGCGGTGGTCGCTTCGGCCCGCGATCCCTCGTGCACCTTCCTCATCCGGCGCGGACCGGTCCCCCGGAGGCGCCGGGCCGGCGCCTCCGAGGTGACCATGGTGCGGGTCGCTGTGGTGGTCATGATGGGTGTCAGTCGCCCATCCCGATCGACTCCGCCTGGGCCTGGGCCGCGTCGAGCGCGTCCTGGGCCGAGACGCCGCCGCGGACGACCTTCTCCATCTGCTCGCCGATGACGGTGCCCACCTGGCTCCAGGTCGAGACCTTCGGCAGGGTGACACCGGTCTCGAGGCCCGCTTCGACGGTCTGCAGCAGCGGGTCGTCGGCGAGCGTGGGGTCCTCCCACGCGGCCTTCACGGCCGGCATGTTCTTGAAGATCTCGAACCACTTGACCTGGCTCTCCGGCTCCGACATGAAGCGCGCGAACTTCCACGCGGCATCCTTGTTCTCGGAATCCGACGGCACGAACCAGCTGCCGCCGCCGACCGTGGTCGCGGCGTCGCCGTCGGGACCGACCGGCATGGTGGTCAGCGCCAGGTGCTCGTCGGCCCAGCCCTCGCCGTTCGCGTCGTCGAACCAGCCGACGAACCACGGCCCGCCGTCGATGATCGCCGCGTTCTTGCCGGTGCTCGACCACGAGACCGTGTCGAGGAACGCCGGGCCGTCGGGCGAGGCGAGGCCGTCGGCCATCAGGCCGGCCCAGTATTCGAGCGCCTCGACGTTCTCGGGCGAGTTGATCGTCCACTCGGTGAGGTCGTCGTTGATGAAGCCGCCGCCGTTCTGCTTCGCGAACGTCAGCAGCTGCCGCGCGGTGTATGCGTCGTAAGCGGCGTAGAGGGCGAGCGGCCACTCCACGCCGGATGCCTTCAGGTCCTCACCGAAGGTGCGCAGGGTGTCCCAGTCGGTCGGCGCCTCGGCACCGGCGGCCTCGGCGAGATCGGTGCGGTAGATCACCATGTCGGCGTAGGCGTACCACGGCACCCCGTACGCCACGTCGTCGTACACCGAGTTGTCCCAGATGACCTCGAAGAAGTCGTCGGGGTCGACGAGCCCATCCGGCACCGAGTCGAAGCCGCCCGTCGCGATGAGCGACGACTGCGTCTCGGTGAACGCGTAGATCAGGTCGGGCACGGTGCCCGCGGTGATCGCCGCGGTCATCTTCGACGCGAACTCCGCCTCGGGGATCTGCGTCATGTTGATCTCGACGTCGGGGTTGTCCTTCTGGAACTCCTCGAACATCTGCGGCAGCTCGGCGCCATCGGCGCCCTGCGTCCAGATCTCGAGCGTGCCGGTGGCCGGCTTGTCATCGACCGTGGTGTCGCTGCCGGCGGCGGGTCCGCCGGCGTCGTCACCGCGGCCGCAGCCGGTCAGGACCAGGGCGCTGGATGCGACCAGCGCGATTCCGAGCATCGTCGCCCGGCGTCGCGAAGAAGGGTGGAAGTGCATCGCGATCATCTCCTTGATGGTGTGGGTGGTGCAGGGTCAGAGGGAAGCGGCGACCGCGCGCGCGATGCGCACCGAGAGGGTGGCTCCGGTGAGCGTCGCGTTGCAGGTCAGCGCGGTCGGGATGACACCGTTGCCGGCGAGGTAGAGGTTCTCGAAGCCCCAGACGCGGCCGTCGGTGTCGACCACGCTCGTACCGTCGTCGGCGGTGCCCATACGGACGGTGCCGGTGTAGTGGAGGGATGCTCCGGGCGGCTGCACGGCGCGATCGTCGGTCGGGAAGTCGCCGATGACGTTCGCAGCGGCCCGCTGCACCTCCTGGGTGCGGCGGATCTCCTCGAGGTCGGCGTCGGAGTACGAGAAGTGCACGGTCATGTGCGGCATGCCGAGCGAGTCCTGCAATTCGTCGGAGAACTCGATGCGGTTCTCGGCACGGATCTCGGTGGCGCAGTACCAGCCGACGCTGAGCTTGTGGCGCCCCTCGTACACGCGCTCCATGAGCTGGCCGTGCGCGGGGCGGGCGGCGCCGATCGACGGGCTCCAGAACGAGCCGATGAACGGCTCGCCCTTCGGCGGTTCGATGATGTCGGCATCCGTGAGCCCGAAGCGCGACGCGTCGATGTCGACCTCGCCGTCGATCGTGGCGTGCTCGTTGAGGTACGCGCCGAGAGCGGCGGGACGGATGCCCGAGGCCCAGAGCAGCTGCGGCGTGCGCAGGGCGTCTCCGGCGATCAGCACCTGCGTGCCGCGCACCGTCGTCTCCTCGCCGGTGACGAGGTCGCGCAGTGCGAGACCGGTCACGCGTCCGCCCTCGTGCTCGACGCGGTGCACGAGCACGCCGCTGCGCAGTTCGACCGCGGGGTCGCTGCCGTCGAAGACGAAGGGGGCGATGTCGCGGGGGCCGGTGCGGGCGAACGGCTCGCCGACGCGCGGCGCTCCGCCCATCGGCATGAAGCCGGCCTCACGATCCGGGTCGGGGCTGGGCACGGCCTCGCGGAGCGCGGCGAACAGCGGCTGCTCGAAGGGATTGTGCACGCCGGCCACGAGCGGGCCGACGTAGGTGCGCAGCAGCCCGCGGGCGGTCTCGAGGTCGGCGTCCCACTCCTCCGAGGGCAGGAAGGCGGGGATCTCCTCGGCGTACGGCCACGGCGTCGCGGCGGTCCAGTGCACGCCCATGCCGCCGATGTTCCACGAGATCGAGGCACCGGGGAACGCGGCGAAGTTGTGGCCGAAGAACGCGGCGGGGAACACGCCGGACGACTCGGGGTCCCAGCCGTCGCCCTCGATCGCACTCATCGACACGGCATCCTTGACGTACTCGATCTGCCGCGCCCGGCGCATGAGGTCGTCGTACGACGCGTTCATGGCCGACTCGTCGGCCTCGACGAGGTGCTCGCCGGGCACGTCGGTGATGCGGCGGCCGGCCTCCACCACGAGGATGCGGGCGTCGGGAGCCGCCTGCCGCACCTGGTTCGCGATGATCGCGCCGTTGGGCCCGGTGCCCACGATCACGAGGTCGAATGTGTCGGTCATGGAGGTGTTCCTTCTGTCTTCGTCGAATCAGGAAGTCGGGTGCGGTCGGCGGTCAGTACGGGGTGTCGATCCACTGCTGGGCGGCGGATGCCTCGAGCACGGCCTCGGTGAGCTGCGCGGCGCGCACGCCGTCGGCGAAGGTCGGCAGCCCGTCGGGCTGCTCGCCCCGCACGGCGGCGTAGGCGTCGGCTACGAACCCGTTGAAGGCGTCCTGGTAGCCCTGAGCATGCCCGGCCGGCACGCGCGAGAACCGGGCGATCCCCGGGTGCGCGGTGAGCGGGTCGCGGAAGAGGTGCCTGCTGCCGTCGCGCTGCCCGACCCACAGCTCCTCCGGCCGCTCCTGGTCGAAGCGGAGGCTGGCCTGCGCGCCGTGCAGTTCGAGCGTGAGGGCGTTCTTGCGTCCGGCGGACATCTGCGACACGAGCAGGGTGCCGATCGCGCCGGAGGCCATCTCGACGAGGATCGCGACCGCGTCCTCGTTCGTGACGGCCCGTCCGCCGCGCTCGTCGTACACGCGGCGCGTGCGGGCGGTGAGGCGCACGATGCGCTCCCCCGCGACGAACTCGAGGAGGTCGCAGAGATGCGACCCGATGTCGGCGAAGGCGCGCGAGGGGCCGCCGTCGGCCGAGGTCACCCGCCAGTCGTCGTCGTCGGGCAGCAGCATCCAGTCCTGCAGGTAGCCGCAGTCGACGGTCAGAAGGTCGCCGATCTCGCCGGCGGCCACGCGGGCCCGCGCTTCGCGCACCATCGGGTGGTAGCGGTAGACGAACGGGACGGCGGCGACGACGCCCCGCTGGTCGGCGGCGTGGGCCAGGGCCCGTGCGTCGGCGGCGGTCGTCGCGAGGGGCTTCTCGCAGATCACGTGGATGCCGGCGTCGATCACCGCCATGGCGAGTGCGGCATGCGTGGCGTTCGGGGTGCAGACGTGCACGATGTCGATGTCGCCGGCGAGCAGCTCGTCGATGTCGGCGGCCGCGCGCTCGATGCCGAGATCCTGTGCGGCGGCCTGCGCTCGAGCGGCGGAGGAGCTGGCGAGGAGGGCCGTGGTGGCACCGGCGGCGCGAGCAGCGCGGCTGTGCACGTGGGCCATGAAGCCCCCGCCGAGGAATCCGGATCGGATCGTCCCGACGCCGGTTGTGGTGACGTCCGTTGTCATGTCGATGATTCTGACATGAGTCGACAACCTTTTGCTAGTACTTCGTCATAAGTTTTTCTTTCGACATTCATTAGACATAGCTCAGGCATCGGAAGTCCTGTGGTTTACTGACGCTCATGAGTGACGCCGATCGCGCCTCCGCGCCCGCCTCGACCGGCACGGGCGACATCTTCCACCTGCTGCTCGACGGCCAGGCCCGCACCAAGGCCGACCTCGTGCATCTCACCGGCCTCGCACGTTCCACCGTCTCGGCCCGCGTCGATGCCCTGCTCACGGCCGGCCTCCTCGTCGCCGCCGGCGAGGCAGCGTCCACGGGGGGTCGCCCGCCGTCGCGGGTCGCGTTCAACCCCCGCGCCGGCCTGGTGCTGGCGGTCGACCTCGGCGCCTCGCACGCCACCGTTGCGATCGCCGACCTCGGTGTGCGCATCCTCGCGTCGACGACGCATCCGCTCGACATCGCCAGCGGTCCCGACATCGTTCTCGATCGCACGCTGGCCGACGCCGAAGCGCTGCTGCGCGACCTCGATGTCGCGCCGAGCACTCTCGTGGGCGTCGGCATCGGCGTACCCGGTCCCGTCGAGCACTCGACCGGCCGCCCCTACAACCCGCCGATCATGCCCGGGTGGGACCGCTTCGACATCCCCGCCTACGTGCAGCGCACCTTCGACGTGCCCGTCCTGGTCGACAACGACGTCAACATCCTCGCCCTGGGCGAGCAGGCCACCAGCTTCCCCGACACCACCGACCTGATCTTCGTGAAGGTCGCGACCGGCATCGGCGCGGGCATCATCGCGGGCGGTCAGTTGCAGCGCGGCGCGCAGGGCTCGGCCGGTGACATGGGGCACGTGCGCGTGCCGCACTCCGTCGAGTCGACGCACACCGCCGACGAGGAGCGCGACCTCGAAGACCTCGCGAGCGGCAGCGCCATCGCCGCGACCCTGCGCGCGCAGGGCATAGACGCCGAGACCAGCGGCGACGTCACCGAGCTCGTCCGCAGCGGCAACACCGCGGCGATCGAGGCGCTGCGCCAGGCCGGGCGCGATGTGGGCGAGGTGCTCGCCACGGTCGTCAACCTGCTGAACCCGTCGATCGTCGTGCTGGGCGGCAGCATCGCCCGCGCCGGTGAGCATCTGCTCGCGGGCGTGCGCGAGGTCGTGTATCGCCGCTCGATCCCGCTCGCCACGCAGCACCTCGCGATCGTGCAGTCCCCGACGGGCGAGCGCGCCGCCGTTCTCGGGGCGGCGATCATGGTCACCCGCGAAGTGCTCTCGCCCGCGAACGTCGAGGCGCGGGTCGCCGCCGCCGCCCGGGGCTGACGACGCCCGAGGCGGGCCGACCGGCCTGGGTCGACCGGTCCAGTAGGGTGAGCGGGTGACCGCACCGGATGCCTCCGACTCGCCCTATCAACGTGCACTCGGCGAGCGCCTCGCGCAGCTGCATCCGAAGACCGCCTGGTATTTCCGCACCATCCCGCCGGGTCAGGTCGGCAGAGGAACCGGCGTATTCACTCGTGCCGGTTCACCGCACCGGTGGCTTCGCCCGGTCTTCCTCCTCGCCGAGCGGTGGGGCGTGGCCTTCGCCGGGCGCGAGTACGACGTGCCGTTCCGCATCGAGAATCGCACGCGGAACGGCAGGACTGTGTCGGTGCGGCACTTCGAACTCCCCGGGCGCACCTGGACGATGACCGACTCCGTCTCGCTCCTGCCCGGCCGCGTGCTCCGCACCGAGATCGGACCGGGGCGCACCGCGGTGTGCACCTTCGACATCGATGCACGCGACGGCGCGGTCGTGCTGACGGTGCGCCGCGTCGGCCTGCGGTTCGGCCGTCTGCGCGTGGCGGTGCCTTCCGCGCTGGGCATCCGCCTCGGTCTCGTCGAACGGTGGGACGTCGAGCGCGAGCGCCACCATGTGAACATGACGATCGACGCGCCACTGCTCGGACGCGTCTACGAGTACACCGGCTTCTTCGAGTACGCGATCGAGAGCGAGACCCCGTGACCGACTCCACCACGCTCCCTCCCGGCCCCGTCGTCATCGGCGGTTCCACGGGTTTCATGGGCCAGTACCTGATCCCCCGGTTGCGAGCCGCCGGGCGCGACGTCGTCACGATCTCGCGCTCCGGCGCCGACATCGCCTGGGGCGATCAGAGTGCGATCGACCGCGCGGTCGACGGCGCGTCGCTCGTGATCGGCCTCGCCGGCAAGAGCGTCAACTGCCGGTACACGCCCGAGAACCGCGCGGCGATCTTCCGATCCCGACTCGATACCACTGCGGCGCTGAGCGCCGCGATCGCCCGCGCCACGACCCCTCCGCCGCTGTGGGTGAACTCGTCGACGGCGACCATCTACCGCCATGCCGAGGACCGGCCGATGACCGAGTCATCCGGAGAACTGGGCACGGGTTTCTCGGTCGACGTGGCCACGGCCTGGGAGGGCGCCCTCTTCGCGGATGACCTGCCCGCCACCCGTCGGGTCGCGCTGCGCTCGGCGATCGTGCTCGGGCACGGCGGCGTGCTCGGTCCGTTGAAGAACCTCGCCCGACTCGGTCTCGGCGGCGCCCATCACGACGGCCCGTGGCCGGTCAGCCGGGCGCGTCGCGCTGCCGGCACAGCGCACCTCCCCGGTGCCCGGCGCGGGGCGCAGCGCTTCAGCTGGGTGCACATCGAGGACGTCGCCCGCATCATCGACTTCCTCGAGGTCACGCCGACGCTCGACGGCGCCGTCAACGCCGCGTCTCCTCATCCCGTCGACGACGCGACGTTCATGGCGACCGTGCGCCGGGTCCTCGGCGTGGGGTTCGGCCCGCCGATGCCGCGATGGATGCTCGAACTCGGCGCCATCGGCATCCGTACCGAGACCGAACTGGTGCTGAAGAGCCGGTGGGTGCTGCCGGAGCGGCTCACCGCCGCCGGGTTCACGTTCGCCTATCCGGACCTCGAAGACGCGATCCGCGAGTCGTTCGACGCGGAGCGCGCCGCCTAGCCCCCGCGACGTCGAGAGCTAGCCCGTGCGCCGTCCGCGGCTCGCCGCCCGAACGTCGCGCAGAGCCGGCTCGAGATCGGGTTGCTTCCACGCATACCCCGCATGGTCGAGCACGCCAGGGGCGATCCATCTGCTGTTGAGCACGAGATCGGGCTCGGCGCGGATGACCCACATCGCCGGCTCCAGCATGAAGCGCCACGCCGGCAGCCCGATCGGCATGCCGACCACGCGCCGCAGCGCGGCCATGAGGCCGCGGTTGTCGATCACGCCCGGCGCTGAGAGGTTGACCGGACCAGCGATGCCCTCGTCGTCGCGGACCAACCGCATGGCTCCGACGACGTCGTCGATGTGGATCCAGCTGAACTTCTGATGCCCGCGGGACCGCCGGCCGAGGGGCTGACGCGTCTCAGTCGGGTGCGGGCCGATGCCCCGGTACCGCCGATGGGGGAACCACCAGCCGTCGAACTGCGGCCCGCCGACGCCGAGGCGCGCGAGGCGGAAGAGCATGTTCGTCGCCGGCCCGTCACCGAGCACGAGGGTGATGCGCAGAGCGACGCGCCGCGTGCCGGGCAGGTCGCCGCGGAACAGCTCCGCCTCCCAGGCGCGCGACACGTCGGGCAGGAAGCCACCGTCCTCGTCGGTGTCGGCCTCGGTCTGTGCCCGGTCGAGGGCGTAGCGGTAGACGGCGGCGCTCGACGCGTTCATCCAGACGCGGGGCGGATGCTCCGCCTGCGATACCGCGTCGTGCAGGGCGCGCGTGGTCGAGAGCCGGGACTCGAGGATCTCGTCGCGGTTCGCGTCGGTGAACCGCGCGTTGATGCTCTTCCCCGCCAGCCCGATGAGCACGTCTGCGCCGTCGACGACGCGGAGGATCGATGCGGGGTCGTCCCAACGGGCATCCGGTCCGGAGCGACCGATCAGCGCGACCTCGTAGCCGTCGGCCTCCAGCGCCTCCTTCAGCGCGGTGCCGAGGAAACCCGTGCCTCCGCCGATTACCGCCCGCTTCGCCATCTCAGGCCTCGCCCTTCACATCGTGGTCGCCGTCGGTCTCGCGCTGCGCCCGCCGCTTCTCGACCTCTTCGCGCAGTCGCCATTCCTCGATCTCGCGATCGAGGTCGGCGATCTGCTGCTCGGTGGTGCGCGTGTCCCTCGGCGGCGCGGGCGGCGCCGCCGGCCCAGCGGAGGGCGCGGTGCGCGGGGCCCTCCGCAGATTGGGCAGCGGGATGCCCGCATCCCCGTAGTCGCGGCCGAGCCCGAACCACAGCAGGCTCCCGATCAACGGCAGCAGGATCACCACGATCACCCAGGCGAGCTTCGGCAGGAACCGCACCTGGGAGTCCTCGCGCCGGATGATGTCGACCAGCGCGGTGATCATCAGCAGGACCACCAGGAACGAGAACAGGAACGGCATGAGTTCAGGGTAAGGCAGCGCGGTCGGCGGGGGCAGGTGAATCAGGGAACCAGGTGGCCGGCGGCGCGGAACAGCTCGTACCACTCCGGGCGGGTGAGTTCGACGGCCGCGCCGGCGGCGGCATCCGTCACGCGCTGCGGAGTGGTCGTGCCGAGCACGACCTGCATCTGCGCGGGGTGCCGCGTGATCCACGCCGTCGCGATCGCGAGCGCCGGCACGTCGTAGGAGGCCGCCAGGCGGTCGATCACCGCGTTCAAGTCGGCGTACTCGGGGTTGTCGAGGAAGACGCCGCTGAACAGGCCGGCCTGGAAGGGCGACCACGCCTGCACCGTGATGCCGTTGATGCGGCAGTAGTCGACGACCCCTCCCCCGTCGCGCACGATGCTCTGATCCTCGCGCAGCATGTTCGCCGCGACGGGCTGAGCGATGATCGGGGCGTGCGTGATCGACAGCTGCAGCTGGTTGGCGACGAGCGGCTGCCGCACGGCGGTGCGGAGCAGATCGATTTGGCGCGGGGTGTGGTTCGAGACGCCGAAGGCGCGCACCTTGCCCGATGCCTCCAGCTCGTCGAACGCCCGGGCGACCTCGTCCGGCTCGACGAGGGCGTCGGGGCGGTGCAGCAGCAGCACGTCGATGCGGTCGGTGCGGAGGGCCCGCAGCGACCCCTCGACCTGACGCAGGATGTGCTCGTACGAGAAGTCGAACATCTGGTGCTCCGGCACGATGCCGCACTTGGTCTGCAGCACGATCTCGTCGCGCTCGGCGGGGGTGAGCGCGAGAGCTTCGGCGAAGCGCTCCTCGCAGCGGTGCATGCGTCCGCCGTAGATGTCGGCGTGGTCGAAGAAGTCGATCCCCGCGGCGCGGGCCGTGGAGTAGAGCTCGCGGATCTGCGCATCATCCTTGTCGGCGATGCGCATCATCCCGGCGACGATGGCGGGGGCGGTGGACTGTCCGAAGGGCACGGTCTTCATGCCGCAACGCTACCGTGCGTCACACCCCCGAGGGTGCGGACGGCGGAGAGAACGGGCCGGAGCACCCGGGTCAGCGCTCCGGCCCTGCCACCTCCCCGGTGGAGTCGATGCGCGGCAGGAGAGCGGCCGGTGACACGTCGAGCGCGGCCGCTATGCGCGCGAGGTCCGTGACACTGAGGTCGACGTCGCCGTGGAGCTTGCGCCGTAAGGTGGAGTACGCGATGCCGGTGGTGTCGGACAGCCAGCGCCGTGAGCGCCGCGCCTCGCCCAGTGCGGACACGATGGTCCGCGCCACCATTCGTCGAGCATCTGCCGTCACATGAAGACAGTAACGGCGCATCTGATGACACACAAGACCCACCGCTCTGATATGACGGCATACTGTTTCCGGGCCGGTGCTATCGTGACTCGGGTGAAGACATCAGCCGAGCAGTTCAACGCTGCCGTCGGACGCCAGCTGCGTGCCGAGATCGCCGCCGCGGGGAGCAGCATCGCCGCGATGGCGCGCGAGGCCGGCATCGCCCGCAGCGCGCTGGACAACTACGTCACCGGCAAACGGTCCATCCCCGTGCCCGTGGTGTACACCGTGTGCGCGATCGTCAACGTCGCACCTCATCTCGTCTTCGCACGCGCCGAGGAACGCCTCAGCGCCGACACCTCCGGTCTTTCGGCGGTGGTCTCCCCGCTGCGCTCCCGCTCCGATGTCCGCCCCTCCGTGCACACTGTCCCCGAAGCCGCGTTCACCTCGAGCGTCCCGCACGAACGCGACACCGACGACCTCTACCACTAGGGAGAACGATGGATGCACTGCTCCTCCGGCTCGCCGAGGAACAGGGCATCCGCGTCGTCGAGGCCCCCGGCGCGTTTCGGGGTGGCTTCGACCCCGAGCGCCGCACCATCCGACTCTCTCCGGGAATGAGCCGGCGCACCACACGCAGCGTCTTCGCGCACGAGCTCGGCCACGCGGCCCTCGGGCACGGACCCACGTCGCATCCGCTCATCGACCGGCGCCAGGAGCGCCAGGCCGACGCCTGGGCCGCACGTCTGCTCATATCGCCCCAGGATTACGCGGCAGCAGAAGCCCGTCGGGGCGCCCACCTGGCGAGCCTCGCCTTCGACCTCGACGTCACGGTCGAGCTCGTCGCGGCGTACCGCAGGCTCCTCCACCTCGATGATTGAATGGCGGGATGCCCTTCTTCGTCTCCCCCGCCCCCGTCACCCTGCGCGGACGCCTCGTCACGCTGCGTCCGCTCGAGACGAGTGACCACGACGCGCTCGTCGAGGCGGTGCAGGAGGGCGACCTGCACGAGACCGCGTGGTACACGTCGGTGCCGTCGCCCGGCGGCGTGGCTGCCGAGATCGATCGGCGCCTCGGGCTGTGCGCGAAGGGCGAGATGATCCCCTTCGTCGCGGAGGACGCGACCGGCCGCGTCCTGGGAATGACGTCGTACTACGACCTCGCGGAGGACGTCCCCCGCCTGCACATCGGCTTCACGTGGAACCGTCCGTCGGCGCACGGGACGGGCACCAACGCCGAGTCGAAGCTGCTGCTGCTGCGGCACGCCTTCGAGACGCTCGGCGTGTTCCGAGTGGGCCTGACCACGCAGTGGGTGAATTTCCAGTCGCGTGCGGCCATCGAGCGCCTCGGCGCGAAGCAGGACGGCGTGATGCGGGCGATGGCCCGCTACCGCAACGGGGCGCTGCGCGACAGCGTGGAGTACTCCATCATCGAGCCGGAGTGGCCGGCCGTGCGGGCGAACCTCGAGGCACGTCTGGCGCGGCGGGGCTGACGCCACCGTCGAACGCCGTCGCCGGAGGCGGTGACCCCGAGGGGCGGATGCCTCGGATCGGGCGGACGGATGTCAGTCGGTCGACGGACCGGACCAGTTGTCCGTGCGGCGGGTCGCGGTGCCGCGCTCGCGCATCACGAAGGCGAGCGAGAGCATCGTCACGAGCAGGCCTGCGACGAAGATGATCGCCTGGAAGTCCTCGGCGGACTGCGCGAACGCCATGATCCAGATGCCTCCGAGGAAGAGGATCAGGAAGAAGATGAAGCTGATGATCACGGCGGTCTCCTGTCGTAGCGGCCGTTCTCCAGACTACCCGTCGCCGCGGACTAGCGCAGACCGTACGGCGGCGAAAGGGGCTGTGCGGCCCCGTATGCGCGTGGTGTCATCGCCCGCATGGATACCGCACTCACCGCACTCGCGATCACCTGCACCCTGAAGCCCTCCCCCGCCGAGTCGAGCTCCGACCTCATGGCGACGCAGATCCTCGACGCGCTGAAGGAGCACGGCGTGACCGGCGACCTCGTTCGCGCGGTCGATCTCGCCATCGCTCCCGGTGTCGAGACCGACATGGGCGACGGCGACGAGTGGCCCACGCTCCGCGAGAAGGTGCTGGCCGCCGACATCCTCGTCTTCGTCACGCCCACCTGGATGGGGCAGCACTCCAGTGTCGCGCAGCGCGTGCTGGAGCGTCTCGATGCCGAGCTGTCCGAGACCGACGACCAGGGTCGGCCCATCCTCTTCGACAAGGTCGCCATCGCCGGCATCGTCGGCAACGAGGACGGCGCCCACCACATCGCGGCGATCCTGTTCCAGTCGCTGAACGACGTCGGCTACACGGTCGCCGCCCAGTCCTCGGTCTACTGGAACGGCGAGGCGATGGCCGGCGGCGACTACAAGGACCTCGACGAGACGCCCGAGCCGGTGCAGAAGACGATCGACACGTCCGCACGCAACGCCGCACACCTCGCGCGGGCACTGAAGATCAGCGCCTTCCCGGCTGCGTGAGCGGTCGCCCGAGCAAGCGCTCGGAGACGACGAAGGGCCCCTCCCGCTCTCGCGGCGAGGGGCCCTCTCGACTCTCGGGTCAGAAGTCCCAATCGTCGTCTTCGGTGGCCTCGGCCTTGCCGATGACGTACGACGAGCCCGACCCCGAGAAGAAGTCGTGGTTCTCGTCGGCGTTCGGCGACAGGGCCGACAGGATCGCCGGGTTCACGTTCGTGACCGTCGCGGGGAACATGGCCTCGTAGCCGAGGTTCATGAGCGCCTTGTTGGCGTTGTAGTGCAGGAACTTCTTGACGTCCTCGGTGAGACCGACGCCGTCGTAGAGGTCCTGCGTGTACTGCACCTCGTTGTCGTAGAGCTCGAACAGCAGGTTGAACGTGTAGTCCTTGAGCTCCTGACGGCGCTCGTCGGACTCGTTCTCGAGACCCTTCTGGAACTTGTAGCCGATGTAGTACCCGTGCACGGCCTCGTCGCGGATGATGAGGCGGATCAGGTCGGCGGTGTTCGTCAGCTTCGCCTTAGACGACCAGTAGATCGGCAGGTAGAAGCCCGAGTAGAACAGGAACGACTCGAGCAGCGTCGAGGCGATCTTTCGCTTGAGCGGGTCATCGCCCTGGTAGTAGTCCATGATGATCTGCGCCTTCTTCTGAAGGTTCGGATTCTCGGTGGACCAGCGGAACGCCTCGTCGATCTCCTTCGTCGACGCGAGCGTCGAGAAGATCGAGGAGTAGCTCTTCGCGTGCACCGACTCCATGAACGCGATGTTCGTGTAGACGGCCTCCTCGTGCGGTGTGATCGCATCGGGGATGAGCGACACCGCGCCCACGGTGCCCTGGATCGTGTCGAGCAGCGTGAGGCCGGTGAACACCCGCATGGTGAGCAGCTGCTCGTCCGGCGTGAGCGTGTTCCACGACTGCACGTCGTTCGACAGCGGCACCTTCTCGGGCAGCCAGAAGTTGTTCACCAGACGGTTCCAGACCTCGAGGTCCTTGTCGTCCTGGATGCGGTTCCAGTTGATCGCCTGCACGCTGTCGACCAGCTTGAGTCGTTCGGGGGTCATGTTCCTTGGTTCCTTGTTTCCTGAGTCGCTGAGCCTGGTGACCGGTGAGTCAGAGCATGCAGGAGACGCACTCGGTCATGTCGGTGCCCTCGAGCGCCAGCTGACGCAGGCGGATGTAGTAGATCGTCTTGATGCCCTTGCGCCATGCGTAGATCTGCGCCTTGTTGATGTCGCGCGTGGTGGCGGTGTCCTTGAAGAACAGCGTCAGCGAGAGGCCCTGGTCGACGTGCTGCGTGGCCGCGGCGTAGGTGTCGATGACCTTCTCGTAGCCGATCTCGTAGGCGTCCTGGTAGTACTCCAGGTTGTCGTTCGTCATGAACGCCGCCGGGTAGTACACGCGACCGAGCTTGCCTTCCTTGCGGATCTCGATCTTCGACGCGATCGGGTGGATCGACGACGTCGAGTTGTTGATGTACGAGATAGAGCCCGTCGGCGGCACGGCCTGCAGGTTCTGGTTGTAGATGCCGTGCTCCTGGATGGAGGCCTTGAGCGCGACCCAGTCGTCCTGCGTGGGGATGTGCTTGCCGGCGAAGAGTTCCTTGACCTTCTCGGTCTCGGGCACCCAGGCGCGGTCGATGTACTTGTCGAAGAACTCACCCGACGCGTAGGTCGAGTCGGCGAAGCCCTCGAAGGACTGCTTCCGCTCGATCGCGAGCTTGTTCGACGCGCGCAGCGCGTGGAACAGCACGGTGTAGAAGTAGATGTTCGTGAAGTCGACACCCTCTTCGGAGCCGTAGTAGACGTGCTCGCGGGCGAGGTAGCCGTGCAGGTTCATCTGACCGAGCCCGATCGCGTGGGAGCGGTCGTTGCCGTCCTCGATCGAGCGCACCGAACCGATGTGGCTCTGGTCGCTCACCGCGGTGAGCGCGCGGATCGCGGTCTCGACCGTCTGACCGAGGTCGTCGGCATCCATCGACAGGGCGATGTTCATCGAGCCGAGGTTGCAGGAGATGTCCTTGCCGATCTCCTTGTACGACAGGTCGTCGTTGTAGGTGGTCGGGGTGTTCACCTGCAGGATCTCGCTGCACAGGTTCGACATGTTGATGCGCCCCTTGATGGGGTTGGCCTTGTTGACCGTGTCTTCGAACATGACGTACGGGTAGCCCGACTCGAACTGGATCTCGGCGACGGTCTGGAAGAACTCGCGGGCGTTGATCTTCGTCTTCTTGATGCGGGGGTCGTCGACCATCTCGCGGTACTTCTCAGTGACCGAGATGTCGCCGAAGGGCACGCCGTAGACGCGCTCGACGTCGTACGGCGAGAAGAGGTACATGTCCTCGTCGTTCTTCGCGAGTTCGAACGTGATGTCGGGTACGACGACGCCGAGCGACAGCGTCTTGATGCGGATCTTCTCGTCGGCGTTCTCGCGCTTGGTGTCGAGGAACCGCATGATGTCGGGGTGGTGCGCGTTGAGGTACACCGCGCCCGCGCCCTGGCGCGCGCCGAGCTGGTTGGCGTAGCTGAAGCTGTCTTCGAGGAGCTTCATCACCGGGATGATGCCCGACGACTGGTTCTCGATCTGCTTGATCGGCGCACCCGACTCGCGGATGTTCGACAGCAGGAGCGCCACCCCGCCGCCGCGCTTCGAGAGCTGCAGGGCGGAGTTGATGCCACGGGCGATCGACTCCATGTTGTCTTCGATGCGCAGCAGGAAGCAGCTGACGAGTTCGCCGCGCTGCGCCTTGCCTGCGTTGAGGAACGTCGGGGTAGCGGGCTGGAAACGGCCGGAGATGATCTCGTCGACGAGCGAGACGGCGAGGTTCTCGTCGCCGTCGGCGAGCGCGAGGGCCGTCATGACGACGCGATCCTCGAATCGCTCGAGGTAGCGCTTCCCGTCGAAGGTCTTGAGCGTGTAGCTCGTGTAGTACTTGAAGGCGCCGAGGAACGTCTCGAAGCGGAACTTCGCGGCGT
Organism: Microbacteriaceae bacterium PS02344; assembly: GCA_029959905.1. Classification (GTDB taxonomy): domain Bacteria; phylum Actinomycetota; class Actinomycetes; order Actinomycetales; family Microbacteriaceae; genus Microbacterium. The sequence goes on along the minus strand of JASCNZ010000015.1, from coordinate 8,652 downwards.
AGGCCCGGTCGTTGAGCTTCTGGATGAAGTCGAACGAGTACTGCTCGAGCACGGCGCCCTCGTAGTACTCCTTCTCGACCAGGTAGTCGAGTCGCTCCTTGAGCGAATGGAAGAACACGGTGTTCTGGTTCACGTGCTGCAGGAAGTACTCCCGCGCGGCGCGCTTGTCGGCGTCGAACTGGATCTTCCCGTTCGCGTCGTAGAGGTTCAGCATCGCGTTGAGGGCGTGGTAGTCCAGCCCCTCGTATGCCGGGTTGATCTTGAAGGCCGCCGCCTGCTCGGTCATCGCCTGCTCGTCAACTGCGCTGTCCACCGTCGTTCCAATCCGTCGCTCACGCGATCCACGTCGTCCTGTGTGCCGAATATCTCGAGCCGATACAAGTGGGGCACGTCGCACTTGCGGCTGATGATGTCTCCGGCGAGGCAGAACGCCTCGCCGAAATTGGTGTTGCCTGCGGAGATGACTCCGCGGATGTGACGACGGTTGCGCTCGTCGTTGAGGAACCGGATCACCTGCTTGGGCACCGCTCCGCGCTCGACGCCGCGACCCTCTCCCCCGCCATAGGTCGGGGTGACCAGCACGAAGGGCTCGTCGACGACGAGATCATCTTCGTTCCGGTGGATCGGGATGCGTCGGGCCGGGAGGCCCAGTTTCTCGATGAAGCGCGCGGTGTTCCCCGACACGCTCGAGAAGTAGACGAGGAGCGGCGCTGCGGTCGCGACGGCGTTCATGCTCGACCCCGCTTCCGGCCGCGGGCTCAGGCCAGGCGCGACGCGAGCTCGTCGATCTTGTCGGGACGGAAGCCCGACCAGTGGTCCTCGTCGGTGACGACGACCGGCGCCTGCATGTAGCCGAGCGCCTTGACCTGCTCCAGGGCCGTCGGGTCCTCCGACAGGTCGTGGATCTCGTACTCGATGCCCTTGGCATCCAGGGCGCGATACGTCGCGTTGCACTGGACGCAGGAAGGCTTGGTGTAGACCGTGATCGACATCTCGAATCCCCTCAAAATCTGTTCGTGGCCGGCTGTGGTCCGCCGGGAGTTCAATACTACATATAGGGACGGACACTCGGTGTGACCACAAGGGGTAGTAGTTACATTCGTGTAGTTTTTCCACCGCTCTCCCCATGTACAACACAGGTTGTCCACCGTTTCTTCCACAGGCGCGGCCCCTGCGGAGGGGGTTCCGAACCGCGGGAATCCGCGGGTCGGATCACCCGGGGAGAGATCCATCCACAGGGGTGACCGTACGCGGGGCCTCCGACATCCGGATTTCTGTGGAGAACGCGCATCGGCGTGTCGTCGGCGTGTCGAGGTCGATGTCGCACCCGCCCTCTCCGAAGTCGCGTCCTGCGGTGTCTGCGACGCCCGGTACCGTTGTCTCGTGGCGGGATATCGGGACCTTCTTCGCACGCCCGGCGTGGCGCGCATGATCGCAGCGCAGCTGACGGCGCGCTTCCCCAACGGCATGGCCTCGCTCGCGATCCTCCTGCACGTCGAGCAGCAGACCGGCTCCTACGGGGCGGCGGGTCTCGTGCTCGCCGCGACGAGCATCGGGCAGGCCGTCGCGGGCCCGGTCACCAGCCGCTGGATGGGCGTCTGGGGCATGCGACGCGTGCTGACCCTCACGTCGATCGTGTGCGTGGCGGCAGTGCTCTGCCTGGCGCTGCTCCCCCTGAGCCTTCCGGGCTACATGGCGCTCGGCATGATCGCGGGCCTGTCGACGCCGCCGGTGCAGGCCGCCGTGAGGACGATCTACCCGAAGCTCGTCAACGCCCGCCAGCTCACGCCCCTCTTCTCTCTCGACGCGTCGCTGCAGGAGATCATCTGGATCCTCGCGCCGGTCGTCATCACCCTCGTCAGCACGCAGATCGGCACGATGGAGGGTCTGCTCCTCGTCGCCGTCATCCTCGTCGGGGGCGGCTCCTGGTTCATCCTCTCCCCCGAGGTCGGTCGCGTCCGCATCCCGCGCAGCCGCAACGCGCTCGGCAAGGTCGCGCTCAAGCCGCCGGTGCTCATGGCGACCGTGATCGGCTTCCTCCTCATCGGCGCCTGCTCCGCGGTCGAGGTCGGCGTCGTCGCGACGTTCGAGCACGGCAGTCTGGCCGCCGGTCTCGTGCTGGCCGTGTTCTCGGTCGGCAGCCTCGTCGGCGGTCTCTCGTTCGGCCACATCCCGATCGGCCCGTGGGCCATGGCCCGCCGACTGGCGATCGTCACGGTCGGGCTCGCGCTGACGATGGTGTCGTTGAACGTGTTCTGGCTCGGCGGCACCCTCGTGCTCGCGGGCATTGGCATCGCCCCCGCCCTGGCGGTGCTCTTCGCGGTCACCACCGCCAGCGTCAAGTTCAGCGAGACGGCCGAGGCATTCGGCTGGGCGGGCACCGGACAGCTCATCGGAGCCGCTGCCGGGTCCGCCGTCGCCGGTTTCCTCGTCGACCTCACCGACGCCCGCGGCGCCTACCTCGCGGCCACCCTGTTCGCCGCCGCCGGCCTCGTCGTGTCCATCGTCTTCGTCCGCGCCCTCCCCGACCTGCGTCATCGCGACGCGAGCCCCCATCCCGACACCGAGCCCCTGGCGGTCACCCCCTCATGAGCATCCCTTCGTCCGCATCCCCCACCCCCGCCGAGATCGTCTGCGTCGGCGAGTCCATGGGACTCGTCACCGCGCTCGGCGCCCCTCTCGCCGAGACCGAGACGGCAGCCCTCGGCCTGGCCGGGGCCGAGGCGAACGTCGCCGCGGGAATGGTGGCTGCGGGCCATCACGCCGTCTGGGCGTCGCGTCTGGGCGACGACCCGATCGCGCAGCGCATCACCAACGAGATGCGACGGCGCGGGGTGGAGCTGTGGGTCGAGACCGATGCGGATGCCCCCACCGGCGTCATGTTCAAGGACCCCGGGATCGAGTCGTCGCGCGTCTACTACTACCGTCGCGGGTCGGCCGCCTCGCGCATGGCGCCCGGTTTCCTCTCGCCCGAGCGCCTGCGGGGCGTGCGCATCGTGCACACCACGGGCATCACCCCGGCACTCTCGGAGTCGTGCCGGGCGATGGTCGACGGCCTCTACGTCGATGCACGCGCGGCGGGCGCGATCGTCTCGTTCGATGTGAACGACCGGCGGGCGCTGTGGTCGCTCGACGACGCCCGTGCGACCCTCGCCCGTCTCGCGGATGCCGCGGACATCGCGTTCGTGGGCCGCGACGAGGCCGAGCGCCTGTGGGGAACGGCGACCGCCGTCGACGTGCGCGCGCACCTCCCCTCCTGCTCCCTGCTCGTGGTGAAGGACGGCGATGTCGGAGCCACGGCGTTCTCGGGCGACGATGAGCCCGTGTTCGTCCCGGCGCCGCGCGTCGACGTGGTCGAACCCGTGGGCGCCGGCGATGCCTTCGCCTCGGGTTTCCTCGCCGCCACGCTCGACGGCGCCGACCTCGCCACCCGTCTCTCGGCCGGTCATGCCGCGGCCGCGCGCGTGCTCACCACCCACGGAGACATGCCGCCGCTCGACTGAGCACGGCCCGCGCCCGTGTCGGCGCACCGTCCTAGGCTGAGGGCATGCCCACCCCGCTCCTGCTGCCCCGACTCGCCTGGGGGCATCCGTCCTCCTCCCGACGCGCTCTGCTCGTGCACGGGCTGGGGTCGTCGGCGGCGCTCATGTGGCGCGTCGGCGTCGCCCTCGCCGACGCGGGATGGCACGCGACAGCCGTCGACCTGCGCGGGCACGGCGACGCCCCGCGCGCGCTCGACTACTCGGTCGCGGCGTTCGGCGCCGACCTCGCCGAGACGCTTCCCGATGACGGAGGTCCGTGGGATGCCGTCATCGGCCATTCCCTCGGCGGCGCCGCGAGCACGGTCGCCGCCGCCTCCACGCCCGCATGGACACGGCGCCTCGTGCTGCTCGACCCGGCGATCCTCGTCGACGGCCACGACGCCGCAGTCGTGCGCCGCAGCCAGGAGCGCGCCTTCGCCGACACCCGCATCGAGACGGTGCGGGCCGAGCACCCGCACTGGCACCCTCACGACCACGAACTGAAGGTCGACGCGGTGCGCCGCGCCAGCGCGTGGGCCGTCGAGCAGACGAGCGTGCAGAACACGCCGTGGGACGTGCGCAGCGACGCGGCGCGGATCGGCGTCCCCACCCACGTGATCGGCGCCGACCCCGAGGTCTACAGCATCTTCACCGGCGAGACCGCGGCCGCCGTGCTCGCCGCCAACCCGGCGATCTCGATGTCGGTCGTCGCAGGGGCGGGGCACTCCCTGCACCGCGACCGCCCCGACGAGTCCATCCGCCAGATCCTGGAGGCCCTCGCGTGAGCACGTTCGACCCCGCCGCCCACCTTCCCGACGCCCTGCTCGACCGCCTCCGCGAGCGGGCCCCGATTCACGACCGCGAGAACACATTCCCTCACGACGATCTCGCCGACCTGCGCGAGGCGGGCTACCTGTCGATCCTCGTGCCGCGCGAGCGCGGGGGTGCGGGACTCTCGCTCGCCGAGGCTGCGCTGCTCCAGCAGCGTCTGGCGACCGCCGCTCCGGCGACGGCCCTCGCCATCAACATGCACCTCGTATGGACGGGCGTCGCGAAGGTGTTCTCCGACCGCGGCGTCGACGGCCTCGAGTTCGTGCAGGACGGCGCGGTCGCCGGTGAGGTGTTCGCCTTCGGTATCAGCGAGCGCGGCAACGACCTCGTGCTGTTCGGCAGCGACACGGATGCCGTTCCGCAGGCCGACGGAGGCTACGCGTTCACCGGCACCAAGATCTTCACCTCGCTCGCCCCGGTGTGGACGCGGCTGGGACTCCACGGTCTCGACACCACCAGCCCCGATGCCCCGAAGCTCGTCTTCGCCTTCGTCGATCGCACCGACGCGGTCGATACGGCCGACGACTGGGACACCCTCGGAATGCGGGCGACCCAGAGCCGCACCACCCGCCTGTCCGGCGCCGTCGCCGATCGTTCCCACGTCGTGCGCCGGATCGATCCCGGGCCGACGCCCGACCCGATCGTTTTCGGCATCTTCAGCGTCTTCGAGATCCTGCTCGCCTCCGTCTACACCGGCATCGCGCACCGGGCACTCGAGCTCGCGGTCGAGACCGCGCACGCGCGCCGGTCGAAGCGCACCGGGGCGGCGTACAGCCAGGACCCCGACATCCGCTGGCGCATCGCCGACATGGCGATCGCGTACGACGCCCTCCCCCCGCAGATCACTGCTCTCGCCCGCGATGTCGACGAGCGCGTCGACCACGGCCCGCGCTGGTTCCCGCTGCTGTCGGGGCTGAAGCACCGCGCCGTGACGATGGCGAAGCAGGTCGTCGACGAGGCGATGCTCGTCGGGGGTGGAGGCGCCTATTCGGCGACAGGCGAACTCTCCCGCCTCTACCGCGACGTGCTGGCGGGCGCGTTCCACCCGTCCGACCCCGAGTCGGCGCACGCGACGGCGGCGAGCGCGTGGCTCGGTCCGCGCCAGGACTGACCGAGTTGCCGGTGGCCGCCGTCGAATCCTACGATCTGCTCATGCCCCCGACGAAGCTCCCCTCGATCGACGCGACCTCGAAGGCGATCATCGAACTGCTGCAGGAAGACGGCCGCCGGTCGTACTCCGACATCGGTCGCGCGGTCGGCCTGAGTGAGGCCGCGGTGCGGCAGCGCGTGCAGCGGCTCACCGAGTCCGGGGTGATGCAGGTCGTCGCGGTGACCGACCCGATGCAGCTCGGCTTCCAACGGCAGGCGATGATCGGCATCCGCGTCTCGGGCGACGCCAGAGTCGTCGCCGAAGCCGTCGCCGCGATCGATGCGATCGATTACGTGGTCGTCACCCTCGGGGGTTTCGACGTGATCGTCGAGGTGGTCTGCGAAGACGACGAGGAGCTGCTGGCGATCATCAACGACCGCATCCGCCCCATCGACGGCGTGATGTCGACCGAGACGTTCGTGTACGCCAAGCTCCAGAAGCAGCTCTACAACTGGGGAACCCGCTGACGCTCGGCGCCGCGCGCCGTCACCGCGAACTCAACTCCTCGCATCGAAGTCGAACGCCTTCAGCAGCTCGCCGACAGCCTGCTCGCGCTCGTCCCCGCCGTTCTCGAACATGTCGGTCACGTGCGTGCGCAGGTGGTTCTCGAGAAGAAGCCGGTTCAGCGATTCGAGCGATCGCTGGATGGCGCGCGACTGCGTGATGATGTCCATGCAGTAGTCCTCGTTCTCGATCATCCGCGCCACGCCGCGCAGCTGTCCTTCGAGGATCGCCGTGCGGTGCAGGGCGCGCTTCTTGATGTCTTCGATCACCCATCGAGGCTACTCCGCCTGGGCGGGCGAGGACCGTGAAAGGATGCCTTCATGCCGCGCACTCCCATGGCGATGCTCTCGCCCGCCGACCAGGTCCGACTGCGCGCGCTCCGGCGCATGAAGGCCGTGGCGCTGGGCGCACTCGTCTTCATGGCCGTGGTCTTCGTCCTCGCGTTCGCCTTCCAGGAGCGGGTGGGGTGGCTGGGCTACGTGCGGGCCGCTGCCGAGGGCGGCATGGTCGGAGCACTCGCGGACTGGTTCGCCGTGACGGCGCTCTTCCGCCGACCTCTCGGCCTCCCCATCCCGCACACGGCGATCATCCCGAACCGCAAGGACGAGATCGGCCGCACCCTCGGCGAATTCATCGAGACCAACTTCCTCGCCGCCGACGTCGTTCGTACGAAGCTCGCGTCGACGGCGATCGCCCGCCGGGCCGGGGAATGGCTGCGCGAGGAGCCGCACGCGGAGCGCGTCGCGTCTGAGGGCGCGACCATCGCCACGGCGGTGCTGAACGCGCTGAGCGATGACGACGTGCGCGACTTGATCTCCGACCTCGCGCGCGAGCATCTGCTGGCGCCCGAGTGGGGCCCGCCCGCCGGCGCCTGGCTCGGCAAGATCGTCGAAGCCGACGCGCACCGCGGAGCCGTCGACCTCGCGGTCGAGACCATCGGGCGCTGGCTCGATGCGAACGAGGAGTCGTTCCGCGGCCTCATCTCCCGCCGGCTGCCGTCGTGGCTCCCCCGGCTCGCACATCGCTTCGTCGACGACACCGTGTACAGCGAGGCCGTGAAGTTCGTGAGGGCGGTGCAGGCCGACCCCGCGCATCCGGCCCGTGTCGCGATCGACGGCTACCTCGAACGCCTGGCCGACAATCTGCAGCACGACCCGGCAACGCGCGAGAAGCTCGAGGCGGCGAAGGCGTCGCTGTTCGACAGCCCGCGCGTGGGCGCTCTCGCCGCCGAGGCCTGGAACACCGCCAAGAACGGCCTGTTGACGGCGCTGGCCGACCCGCAGAGCGGCTTGCGCCGCCGCGCCGCGCGCGCCCTGCAGGAGGTCGGCGAGCGGCTCCTCAGCGACGCGGCGCTGCAGCGCCGCGTCGACACGTGGGTGTCGGATGCGGCGGTGTTCCTGGTCGACCGCTACCGCCACGACATCGCCTCGATCATCACCGACACCGTCGAGCGCTGGGACCCCGCCGAGACCACCGAGAAGATCGAACTCATGGTGGGCCGCGACCTGCAGTACATCCGCCTCAACGGCACCGTGGTCGGCGCCCTCGCCGGGCTCGCCATCTTCACGATCGCGCACGCCCTGATCCCCGGAGCCTGACATGACCCTTTCGTACGATCCCCTCTGGCCTCGCGCCGGATCCTGGCCGGCGCACGATCCGCGGACCGGCGCCGACGCCGTCGTGCTCGGGGTGCCGACGTGGCGCACGTCACTCTCGCCCACCGGGGCCGACGCCACGCCCGCCGCGATCCGCGATGCCCTCCTGCGCTACAGCACGACGCTGATGGGCCCGCCTGCCCTCGACCTGAACGAGGCGCTGCGCATCGCGGATGCCGGCGACGTGCACGAGCCGGACGGCGACGAGGGCGAGGCCTCCATCATCGCGCGTGTGCGCGATCTGGACCCCGCGTTCGTCGTCGCTCTCGGAGGCGACAATTCCCTGACCTACCCGGTGGCCCTCGGCGCCGGCGCGACGGGTCTCATCACCTTCGATGCGCACTTCGACCTGCGCGACGGCGTCTCCAACGGCACCCCGGTGCGACGGCTCGTCGAAGACGCCCCCGCTCTCTCGACCCTCGACACCGCGCGCATCGACCCCGCGCGCATCGTGCAGATCGGGATCGCCGACTTCGCGAACTCGGTCGCCTACGCCCGCCGCGCCGCCGACTGGGGCATCCGCGTGATCGCCCTCGACGAGCTGCGTCGACGCGGCATCGACGACGTCGTGACCGAAGCAGTCGAGATCGCCGGAGCAGGGTCGGATGCGCGCATCCATCTCGACATCGATGTCGACGTCTGCGATCGCTCCGTCGCCCCCGGCTGCCCCGCGAGCGTGCCCGGCGGCCTGCAGGCATGGGAACTGCGCGCCCTCACCCGAGCCGTCGCCGCCGACCCGCGCGTCGTCAGCGCCGACCTCGCCGAGGTCGATGCCACGGCCGATGCTGCGGATGCCCGCACCGTGCGGCTCGCGGCGTTGTGCGTGCTGGAGCTGCTCGCCGGGCTCGCTGCCCGCTGACCCCATCACCCGCATCGCCCGCATCGCTCGCGTCGCCCGCATCCGCTGTGAGACATCATTCTCGCCGCGGGGGCCCCCCCCCCCCCCGGGGGGGGGGGGGGCGCCCGCGGGGGGGGGGGCACACCGGTGGGG
>JASCNZ010000014.1 GCA_029959905.1 Microbacteriaceae bacterium PS02344 | reverse complement strand
CACCGGGGGGGGGGCGCCCCCCCCCCCGACCACGCCCGGGAGGCGAAAAGCAGCGGGGCCTTCGTCGTTCCGCGTTCAGAACCCGATGACCTCGCGGTAGCGGGGCTTGTGGCCGGTGCGGATGCCCGTGACGCTGGGCTTGTTCTCGTAGACCCCGGCGCCCCAGTTGCCCTCGACGAGGACGGGGCCGTCGGGGGAGACGACGACATCCCACCCCACGTACTGCACCTGGGGAACGACGCGTGCGACCTCGTCGATGAACGCCCGCACCTCGTCCATGTACGGCAGCTGGAAGTCCGCGATGCGGAATCCGGAGTCGGGGTGGGTCTCGTGCACGTGACCGTGGGAGTCGTAGCCGGGGCCGACCGCGTGGCCGTTCTGGTCGAGCATGGTGTAGAAGCCGCCGAACGTCATCTGGTCGCTCACCGCGCCGCGACCGAACTTCTGCGCCATGGCGAGGATGTGCGCCTTCTCGCCGTCGAAGAAAGCCGTGATGCGCGTCGTGTTGACCGTGCCGGGGCAGACCGCTGCGAGGTCGTCGTGCTGGCGGATGACCTCTTCGATGAGCAGTTCGCCGCGGTTGAGGAGTCCACGGTGGAACTCGGCCCAATCCTCGATGTCCGCGGCGTGGTAGCGGTGCACACCCGTGCCGGCCTGGCCTACCGGCTCCTTGGTGACGATCGTGCCGAGCCGCTGCGTCATCTCGCGCACGACGTCGGCGTTGCCCTCTGCGACAACCATCCACTCGCGACGGAGGAACGCGGAGAAATGCTTGTCGAACTCGACCTTGTCCTGGAAGATCCAGCGGAAGTCCGGGTGGTCGTACTTCTGCGAGAGCTGGTTCGAGACCGGGTGGGTCATGTAGGTCTCGCGCTCGGCGCGGGACAACATCGCGAAGTCGTAGTCGATGTAGTCCTGGAAGCCGACGTTGTGCCGAGCGGCGGACCACAGCATGTCGACGACGATGCCGGGCACGGCCTTCCCGTGCTGGGCCGATGCCTCTTTGGCGCGCTCGATGACCGAGCCGACATCGATGCGGCGGGCGCGTCCCATCAGATAGCGGATGCGGGGCGCGAGGGAAAGACGTGACATGAGGCTCCGAACGGTGTGGGGTTCTCCCCAGTCTACGGTGGGCGGCCGGAGCGGGCCGGAGAGTCGGCGTAGGCTGGAAGGCGTGTGCGAGACGACTTCGAGTGCCCGCCCGAGGGCGATGATCTCTCGCTCGGCCCTGGCGACCGCCGCGTCAGCCGCGGTCGCCGCGGGTGGGCGGGTCGCCGATCTCCGGCGTGACGGCTGGGGTCATGGCGTGCTCGCGGTGGCGCAGGCGGTGACGCTCGCCGGCGCCGAGCGCGTTCGCGTCGACTCGCCGGGCGTGCGTGATGCGCTGGCGCTCGAGGGCATCCCGGCGTCGCTCGACGACGAGCCCGACATCGATTCCGCGCTGCTCTACGGTCTGCCGCCCCACGACGGTTCAGGCCAGCGCCGTCCGATCATGCGTCTGCACGGACGGGTGCTCTCGACCAAACCTCTGCGCCCGGGAGACGCGGTCTCGTACGGCTACACATTCCGCACCAGGCGGGAGACGACGGTCGCTCTCGTGACCGGCGGATACGCCCAGGGGATCCTGCGCGCGCTCGGCAACCGCGCGTCGGTCGAAATCGGAGGTGTGCTCAGACCCATCGTCGGTCGGGTGGCCATGGATGTCTGCGTGGTCGACCTCGAAGGTTCCCCGACCGACCTCGGCGCCGAAGCGACGTACTTCGGGGGAGCGGGGCCGGCGTCGTCCGCCCTCGCCCAGTGGAGTGCCGTGACCGGTCTCGAGGCCTCGGAACTCGTCGCGGTCGCCGGCGCGCACGCGGAGCGGGGGTGGGAATCGTGAGCCGTGCCGAGCTGCATCTCGACGTCCGCACCTTCCGCGCGAACGTCGCGGCGGTCCGCGCGCGGATCGCCCCCTCGGACCTCATGCTCGTCGTGAAGGACGACGCCTACGGTCACGGACTGACCTGGGTGGTCGAGACGGCCGTCGAGATGGGGGTGCCGTGGATCGGCGCCTTCGACATCGCCACCGCCGTCGATGCGCGCCGGGTCGGCGGCGGGAGCCCGCGGATCTTCGCGTGGGCCACATCGAGTGACGCCGAGGTCGACGACGCCCTGCTGCACGACATCGATCTCGGCGTGGGGTCGGCGGAGTATCTGGAACGCGTGATCGCCCGCGCCTCGGCGATGGGCGTCCGCGCGCGCGTGCATCTGAAGATCGACACGGGGCTGCACCGCAACGGCATCCTGCCGCAGGACTGGGCGGATGCCGTCGAGCGGGCCCGCGACGCGGAACGCGCCGGCGCACTGCATCTGGTGGGCGTCTGGAGTCACATCGCCGAAGCCAGCGATGCCGAGGACGACGACGCACAGTCGGTCTTCCTCGAGGCGGTCCGCGCGACCGGCGACTCCGGCCCGGTGCCCGAGCTCCTGCACCTCACGGCGTCCGCCGCCTCCTGGTGGCGGCCCGAACTGCGCGGATCGGTGTCGCGCATCGGCGCCTTCTGCTACGGCGTGCGATCCGCCGACGGGCCGGATCTCGAGGGCATCCGACCGGTCGCCACCCTCGCCGCCCCAGTCATCCGCATCGACGGCGACGACGCGGTGATCGCGATCGGTTCCTTCGACGGGCTGCCCTCGACGTTGGCCGGTGCTCCGGTCGGCACACCGGCGGGGTCGCGCTCCATCCGGGAGATCCGTCCGACCGAGACCATCGTCGAGGGCTGGCCCGGCGCGCAGATCGGCGACGTCGTGCGCGTCTTCGGGCCGGGAGAGCAGGGGGAGGCCAGCGCGACCACGCTGGCCGAGCGCATCGACACCGTGGGCGAGGAGATCGTCACGCGTCTGACCGGGCACGTACGCCGCGTCGTCGTCGACTGATCGCTTCTCGGAGGGCGATCGATCGCCCCCGCGAATGAGGCGTCCTCGGCAGGTGCAATGGGGAACAGAAACGAAAGAAGGCCCCGGCGCTTTCGCGCGGGGGCCTTCCGGGGAGTCGTGGTTGAAACCGCGGCGGGTTCCGGGTCAGACCGTCTCGACGAGGCGCGAGGTCTCGTCGTGCCAGCTCGTCGCGATGGAACGGAGCTTCTCCTCGTACTTGCGTCCGTGGTGGGCGCAGAAGAGCAGTTCGGAGCCGTTCACCTCGGCGGCGATGTAGGCCTGTGCGCCGCAGGAGTCGCAGCGGTCCATGGCGGTCAGTCGGAACTCGACCTCGGAGGTCTCACGTTCGGTCGTTGCGTTCATCTCGGTGCCTCCTCGTTTCGGGTTCGCTGGGGAGCGTGCTCAATACAACCACGCCAGGGCTGGGTGCATGCCCGGATCACGGCGTGTTTCGCTCAGCGCGTACGCGCGGACGGCGGGGTCTCGTCGAGCGGGGAGTGTCGGGCGGGCTGCAGCCCCCTACGCGAATAGAATCGGAGATTGTGACCGCCGAGTATTCCGCCCATCATCTCCAGGTGCTAGAGGGGCTGGAAGCCGTTCGCAAGCGCCCCGGCATGTACATCGGCTCGAACGGCTCGCCCGGGCTCATGCACTGCCTCTGGGAGATCATCGACAACTCGGTCGACGAGGCGGTCGCCGGCAACGGGTCGAAGATCGACATCCTGCTGCACGCCGACGGCAGCGTCGAGGTGCACGACCGCGGGCGGGGCATCCCCGTCGACGTCGAGCCGCGTACCGGCCTCACCGGCGTCGAGGTCGTCTTCACCAAGCTCCACGCCGGCGGCAAGTTCGGCGGAGGTTCGTACGCGGCATCCGGCGGTCTGCACGGCGTGGGCGCCTCCGTCGTCAATGCGCTCTCCGAGCGTCTCGACGTCGAGGTCGACCGCGGCGGCAAGACCTATGCCATGTCGTTCCACCGCGGCGAGCCTGGGATGTTCGCCGACGACGGGGAGAAGCGTCCCGACGCCCCGTTCACGCCGTTCCGCGACAAGAGCGAACTCCGGGTCGTCGGCAAGGCGCCGCGCGGAGCGAGCGGCACCCGCATCCGCTACTGGGCCGACCGTCAGATCTTCACGAAGGACGCGGCGTTCCAGCTCGGAGACCTCGAGACCCGCGCACGTCAGACCGCGTTCCTCGTGCCGGGACTGGAGATCGTCGTCCGTGATGAGCGCGCCGAGGAGCCGGTCGAGACCACGTACCACTACGACGGCGGCATCTCCGAGTTCGTCGACTTCCTGGCCTCCGATCCGCCCGTGACCGACACCTGGCGCATCCAAGGCGAGGGCACGTTCCGCGAGACCGTTCCCGTGCTGCAGGCCGACGGCCACATGGTGGCGACCGAGGTCGAGCGCGTGTGCGCGGTCGATATCGCGCTGCGATGGGGCACCGGGTACGAGACGACGACGCGCTCGTTCGTCAACATCATCTCGACGCCGAAGGGCGGCACCCACCAGCAGGGCTTCGAGCAGGAGCTGCTGAAGGTACTGCGCGCCCAGGTCGACCAGAACGCACGACGGCTCAAGGTGGGCAACGACAAGCTCGAGAAGGACGACGTGCTGGCCGGGCTCACCGCGGTGCTCACGGTGAACGTTCCCGAGCCGCAGTTCGAGGGACAGACCAAAGAGGTGCTGGGCACCCCAGCGGTCAAGCAGATCGTGGCGCAGGTCGTTCGCAAAGACCTGCAGGCGCGGTTCACCTCCACCAGACGAGACGACAAGAGCCAGGCCACCCAGCTGCTCGACAAGATCGTCGCCGAGATGAAGGCGCGTGTCTCGGCGCGCGCCCACAAGGAGACGCAGCGCCGGAAGACGGCGTTGGAGTCGTCGACCCTTCCCACCAAGCTCGTCGACTGCCGCACGAACGAGGTCGAGCGCAGCGAGCTGTTCATCGTCGAGGGCGACTCGGCGCTGGGCACCGCGAAGAACGCACGCAACAGCGAGTTCCAGGCCCTTCTGCCGATTCGCGGCAAGATCCTCAACGTGCAGAAGGCCTCGATCGGCGACATGCTCTCGAACACCGAGTGCGCGTCGATCATCCAGGTGATCGGAGCGGGCTCCGGTCGAAGCTTCGACATCGATGCGGCGCGCTACGGCAAGGTCATCCTGATGAGCGACGCCGACGTCGACGGTGCGCACATCCGCACCCTGCTGCTCACGCTCTTCTTCCGCTACATGCGTCCGCTGATCGAGCACGGTCGCGTGTTCGCCGCTGTACCGCCGCTGCACCGGGTGGTCGTCATGAATCCCGGGTCCAAGCCGAACGAGACCATCTACACCTACAGCGAGCAGGAGATGCATGCCCTGCTGGCGAAGCTCCGCAAGGCCGGCAAGCGCTGGCAGGAGCCCATCCAGCGGTACAAGGGCCTCGGCGAAATGGATGCCGAGCAGCTGGCGAACACGACCATGGACCGCTCCGGTCGCCTGCTCCGCCGGGTGCGGATGGAGGATGCCGAAGCCGCCGGTCGTGTGTTCGAACTGCTGATGGGGAACGAAGTCGCGCCGCGGCGCGAGTTCATCATCGACTCGTCCGACCGCCTGTCGCGGGAGTCGATCGACGCCTGATCGCGGCGCCCGCCGTCAGACGAGCGGGCGACCGATGCTGCCGATCACGCCCTCGGTGGGCTGCCCGGACGCATCCCGACGCGCGCCCGGCTCGGGCAGACGGCGCACGGCGCCGGTGGGGTCCACGGCTTGCGCCGGTGCGACGCCCACCCAGGCGACAGTGAGGCGGTCCTCGCCCTTCAGGAAGGCATGCGCCCGCACGCCGCCCGTCGCGCGTCCCTTCGCGGGGTACTCGGCGAACGCGGTCACTTTCGCGCGTCCGGGGTCGGTGCCGGGGAGCAGGCTCTCCGCCCCGGAGACGGTGGCGACGACCGCCTCTGCGCCGCTCGCGACGGCACCGAAGAACAGGACGGATGCGCCGCCGCCGAGCTTGATGCCGGCCATACCGCCCGCCGCCGCACCCTGGGGGCGGACGGCGGAGGCCGAGAACCGCAGGAGCTGCGCATCGGTGGTGACGAAGACGAGCTCGTGCTCGTCGGTGGCCTCGGCTGCACCGACGACGCTGTCGCGGGGCTTGAGTGCGATTACCTCGACGTCGGGGCGCACGGGCAACGAGGAGGGCACGATCCGCTTCACCGTGCCCTGTGCGGTACCGAGGGCGACCGGGGTGTCGCTGTCGAAACGGACGAATCCGACGACGCGTTCCGCCCGGTCGGCGAGCCCGAGGTAGTCCCGCAGAGGGGTGCCGGCGGCGAGCTGGACGGACGAGCCCGGCACGGACGGCAGGTCGACGGGCGAGAAGCGCACGACGCGTCCGGTGCTCGTGAGCGCACCGAGCTCGGCTCGAACCGTCGTCTCGACGGTCGCGAGGATGGCATCGTGCTTGCTGCGTCGCGCCGGGGCGACGAGCTCCTGCCCCTCGGCCAGATCCACGCGCACGGCGCGGCCGGTCGTCGACAGGGCGATGACGGTGGGGGCGTCGGCGATCTGCAGATCGACCGCCCCCTTCGTCGCGCGCGGCTTCGGCGGAGCAGCGTTCATGAGCAGCGTGCGACGCGGTGTGCCGTAGGCATCTGCGGCGGCGTCGAGTTCGGTCGCGACGGCGGCGCGCAGCAGGGCGTCGCTCGCCAGCAGCTCGCGCAGCGCTGCGATGTCGGCGAGCAGCGTGTCGCGCTCGGACTCGAGTTCGATGCGCGAGAACTTCGTGAGTCGGCGCAGACGCAGCTCGAGGATGTACTCGGCCTGCAGCTCGCTCAGTTCGAAGACGTCGCGCAGCTTCGTGCGCGCCTGCTCCGAGTCGTCCGACGAGCGGATGACCTGGATGACCTCGTCGATGTCGACGATGGCGATGAGCAGTCCCTCGACCAGGTGCAGGCGCTCCTCGCGACGCGCGAGGCGGTAACGACTGCGGCGCGTGATCACCTCGATGCGGTGCCCGACGTAAACGCTCAGCATCTCCTTGAGGCCGAGGGTGCGCGGCTGCCCGTCGACGAGGGCGACGTTGTTGATGTTGAACGAGTCCTCGAGGGGCGTCAGACGGTAGAGCTGTTCGAGGATCGCGTTCGGGTCGAAGCCGGTCTTCACGCCGATGGCCACGCGCAGACCGTGGTTGCGGTCGGTGAGGTCGGTGACGTCGCTGATGCCCTGCAGCTTCTTCGACTGCACGGCATCGCGGATCTTCTCGATCAGGCGCTCGGGGCCGACCATGTACGGCAGCTCCGAGACGATGATGCCGGTTCGGCGGGGGCCGAGCGGCTCCACCGAGACTCTGCCGCGCACCTTCAGCGCCCCGCGACCTGTCGTGTAGGCGTCTTTCACGCCATCGAGGCCCATGAGCACGCCACCCGAGGGGAAATCCGGTCCCGGGACGAACTCCATGAGCTCTTCGGTGGTCGCGTCGGGGTTCTCGAGCAGGTGGGTCGCGGCGGCGACGACCTCGATGAGATTGTGCGGCGCCATGTTCGTCGCCATGCCGACAGCGATACCGCTGGCACCGTTGACGAGCAGGTTCGGGAAGGCAGCGGGAAGCACAGCCGGCTGCTGGAACTGCCCGTCGTAGTTGGGGACGAAGTCGACGACGTCCTCGTCGAGGTTCTCGGTCAGAGCGAGGGCGGAGGCCGCCAGCCGCGCCTCGGTGTAGCGTGCCGCCGCGGGGCCGTCGTCGAGCGAGCCGAAGTTCCCGTGCCCGTCGACGAGGGGCACTCGGAGGGCGAAGTCCTGCGCGAGGCGCACCAGCGCGTCGTAGATGGCGGAGTCGCCGTGCGGGTGCAGCTTTCCCATCACCTCGCCGACGACGCGAGCGCTCTTGACATGACCGCGATCGGGTCGGAGGCCCATCTCGGCCATCTGGAAGAGGATGCGCCGTTGCACGGGCTTGAGACCGTCGCGGGCATCCGGCAGCGCACGCGAATAGATGACGGAGTAGGCGTACTCGAGGAACGACCCCTGCATCTCGCTGGAGAGGTCGATGTCCTGGATGCGCTCTTCGACGGGCTCGGGCGGCGGCGTTTTCGGCATGGACTTCCTGAAGGCGTGCGGGAGCCTGTGTCAGACTGGCTCGGGTGTCCCTCATGCTACCGTCCGAGTCCGCCGCAGCCCGGAGCGTCGTCGGGGTGGCGGACGACCTCTTCTCGGCGCTGAACGGGGGCGGAGGCTCCCTCCCGGCGGCATCGTCGGTCGTGCTCGTGGTCATCGACGGACTCGGTGCGATCTCGCTGCGGGCGCACTCCGGTCATGCGCGCACGCTCGCGACGGCCATGACACGCAAGAGCGTCGCGACGTCGGTGTTCCCGTCGACGACCGCGGCAGCGCTGACGAGCATCCTCACCGGCGCCTGGCCAGGGGAGCACGGCCTTGTGGGGTACCAGGTGCGCGACCCCGAGCGCGACGTTCTGATCAACCAGCTCTCCGGTTGGGAGTCCGCCGGCGTCGATCCCGCCGCCTGGCAGACCGCCCCGACGATCTTCGAGCGCGCGGCCGCCGATGGCCGCGGCGCGTTCGCCGTCGGATTGGCCGCATACGCGCACAGCGGGTTCAGCCGCGCGACCCTGCGCGGCTCGACGTTCTCGTCGGCGGGGAGCGCTCGCGACCGCGTGGGCGCCGCATACGATCTCGCGGAGCGGAACCCCGGGTCCGTCGTCTACTGCTACCTGCCGGAGGTCGACAAGGCCGGGCATCGCCACGGCGTGTCCTCGGGCGACTGGGTCGCCGCGCTCGAAGACGTCGACGCCGCCCTGACGCATCCCGTGCCCTCCGGCGTCGGCGTGCTCGTGACCTCGGACCACGGGATGCTCGACGTGCCGGCCGATCGGCAGCTGGTCCTCGACGAGACGCACCTGCGCGGCGTGCGGTGGCTGGCCGGGGAGCCGCGCATGATCCACGCCTACGTCGAACCGGAGGTCTCGCCCACCGAGGTCGCCGACCGCTGGCGCGCCGATCTCGACGGCCTCGCGGACGTGGCGACGCGTCAGGAGGTCATCGATGGGGGGCTGTTCGGCCCGCGCGTGACGGCGGATGCGGCAGCGCGCATCGGCGACCTCATCGCGGTGCCGAGGGGGAACCGGGCGATCTACGACGGGACGGCCGCGGACCAGAGAGCGCGGGGCATGATCGGGCAGCACGGTGGTCTGACCGCCGAGGAACGGCAGGTGCCCTGGATCGCACTCGGAGCCTTCGCTCACTGATCGCGTTGCCCCGGAGTCGCCGGGTCGGACGATCGACGGGGATCACTCGTCGGTGCGGGCTCCGAAAACGATCTCGTCCCACGAGGGCATCGCGTTGCGGCGTCGACGGCGGTTCGAGGACTCCGTCGATTCGCCGGACTCCGTGCGGGAGGGACGAGCGTCGGCCGACTCCGCATCATCTTCTTCGAACGCCGCGTCGAAGATCGCGATGGGGTTCGTCTCCTGCCGCGCGGGGGGCGCGGAGGGCGCGGGCTGGGGTCGCTCCGCCGGAACGTCGACCATCGGCGCGCTCTCGCGCTGCCCGCGGCGGCGGCGCAGCGCCTCGAGCAGGTCGGCGGTCTCGGGGGTGGTCGTCGGCGTCTCGGGAGCGCGCTTGATCGCGGCGTGCTGCGCTGCGGCGTTCGAGCGTTCCGGGAGGTCGGGTTCCTCGACCTCCGCCTCGGGCGCGGCCACGAGGCGCGGGCCGAAAGCGCCCGAGTCGAAACGGCTTTCGTCTTTGTACGGCGACGTGGAGCGCTCGGGCTCGACGGCGCGCAACCGGGGGATGAGGCCCTCGGGCAGCGAGCCCTGGCGCGACAGTTGAGCGGCGTCGGAATTCAGCGGCGACAGGGCGCTCCGCCGAGGGTCGAAGCTCCATCGCGCATCGTGCTCGACGTCGTTCGCGCTGAACTCGAGCTTGATGATCCAGCCGCTCTCATCCTTCCAGCTCGCCCACCGCTCGGCGGTGGCGGCGACCTCCGCGAGCTTGGCGCGGATGGCGGTGCCGAAGGTCGGCTGGGCATCGGGCTCGACCTCGCTGCCGATGAGCACCGGAACGGCGAGAGCCTGACCGATGACGTGTTCGCGCTCGGCGAGGACGGGGCCCTCGAAACGCGCGACGTCCTCGACGGCGATGCCCAGGAGCTCCGCCACCTCGGCGGTCGTGAGCCCGGCGCGGATCTGCGCCTGGATGTCGCGCGGGCTGGCGGCGAGGCGCGCAGCCGACGGCTCCGTCTGGCGGGTGGCTCGCCGCAACTCGCGGCGCAGCACGTCGTCGATGGCCAGCGCGAACCGCTCGCCCGACTCTGTCGCGAGCACGAGGACCCCTGCCTCCGTGCCGACGATGGTGACGTTTTCCATGCGAATGCCCCTCTGATGGGTGTGCGTTCATGGTGTCACGCGAGTCTCCGTCCGAGCGGGAATAACGTGGGCGCGCCGCGAGTTTCGTCAGGCGATGCGGACGCATTTGCTAAATGTTTCCCCGTCGTGCAAACTATGGCCGCCGATTACCCGACGGCGCACCACCACTCGCACCATGAATGTGGAGATCTACCGCATGGCAACCGACTACGACGCCCCCCGTAAGAGCGAAGACGACTCCGAGTCGATCGAAGCCCTGAAGGAGCGCGTTCCCGACAAGCTCGCCGGCACCACCGGCGACGAGGACTCCGACAACCCGTCCAGCTTCGACCTGCCCGGCGCCGACCTCTCCGACCTCGAGCTCGACGTCGTCGTGCTCCCGGCTCAGCAGGATGAGTTCACGTGCATGAACTGCTTCCTCGTGAAGCACCGTTCGCAGCTCGACCACGAGGACGCCTCGGGCCCGATCTGCAAGGAATGCGCGGCCTGAGTCCGCGCGACGAATCACGCGCCCCGACCTTCGAGGTCAGGGGCGCGTTGTCGTCTCCGGGGCGGCATCCGCGGCCGCGGCCTCGGCGCGGGCGGCGCGCAGAGCAACAGCCAGGCGATCGGGAGTGCGGGTCGAGATCGTCCACGCCGCGACGGGGTCGGCCGGATCGTCGTTCGGGACCACGACCAGGCCGTCGATGCCGCCGCGGATCAGGTGCCAGCCACGGGCGGGGAGTCCCGGACCCCGCGCCTCCTTGGCGTCGGGACCGGTGAGGGCGACGGGTTCGCCGAGGAACGAGACGTCGATGTGCGCTCGGCCCGCGCGGAGTTCGCGGTGGGAGACCTCCACCACCGGAGCGAGCAGAACGATCAGCGCGACGAGGACCGCCGCGACGACCGCGCCGACGACGAGCGCGACGGTCGATCCGACCGGGACGAACACGAGGGCCACCATCGGGCCGGCGAGGGCGACCGTGACGAGCATCCGGATGCTCGGCGACAGCCTCTCCCGGTAGCGGGGGCGGGTGTCCGACATGGTGTTCTGCATTAGCCTCATGGGGTGACCGATTCCGTTGATGTCCCCATTATCGCCGCTCGCGTTCCCACGTACGCGCACCCGGGGGATGCGGGTGCCGATCTCACGGCAGCGGAAGCGGTGCGCTTGGAGCCCGGGGCTCGGGCCCTCGTCGGTACCGGCGTGCGCATCGCGCTTCCCGAGGGGTACGCCGCGTTCGTGGTTCCGCGCAGCGGGCTCGCCGCGAAGCACGGCATCTCGATCGTCAACTCCCCGGGAACGGTCGACGCGGGCTACCGCGGCGAGATCAAGGTGAGCCTGATCAACACCGATACCGAGAGCGCGTACGATGTGGCCGTCGGAGACCGCATCGCGCAGCTCCTCGTCATGCCGGTGACACGCGCCGTGTTCCACTCGGTCGACGAACTCCCCGAGAGCGTGCGCGGCGAAGGCGGCTTCGGATCCACCGGCTATCAGGCAGGGAAGAGCAATGACTGACATCACCCCCACTCCCGACAAGTCCGCGCCGTCGAACCGTGCGACCGAGGGGCCGTTCGACGACTCCGAGGCGAATCCGGTACGGCCGTACATCGACCTCGGCGGTATCAAGATCCTCCCGCGCGAGGGCCTCAATCTGCGTCTCGAGGTCGAGGAGCAGTCGAAGCGCATCGTGGCCGTCGGCTTGGACTACGCCGACTCGTCACTGCAGGTCCAGCCGTTCGCGGCTCCGCGCTCCGGCGGCCTCTGGGACGAGACCCGCGTGCAGCTGCGCGATCAGGTGAAGGCGCAGGGCGGTCGCGTCGAGGAGCGCGAGGGCGCGCTCGGCAAAGAGCTGCTCGCCGAGGTGCCGACCGCGGCGGCCGAGGGCTCGTCGCTCCGGCTCGCCCGCTTCGTGGGTGTCGACGGTCCGCGGTGGTTCCTGCGCGGAGTGATCGGCGGCGCCGCCGCCTCCGACCCGGATGCCGCCGAGAAGGTCGAGGATCTGTTCCGGTCGATCGTGGTCGTGCGCGGCGGTGCTCCGATGCCCCCGCGCGACCTGATCCCGCTCAAGATGCCCGCCACGCCGGGATCCGCGTGAGCGACGCCGACCGTCGCGGCGAGGGGGAGCAGTCGGCCTCCGAGATCTTCGGTGCTGCGATCAGCGGCGCGGCGCGGCGCGCGGGTGTCGATGCGTCCGACGGCTCGCGCGCGCACACCGTGGTGTGGTCGGCGATCGGCGGGTGGCGGGGCATCCTCGAATCGGTGCTGCCGAGCCTCGCGTTCGTCGTGCTCTTCACTCTGCGCCCCGAGCCGCTGCTGCTGTCCCTCGGGGTATCGGTCGGACTCGCCGCGGTGTTCACGATCGTCCGACTGCTCCAGAAGTCGCCGCCCTCGGCCGCGATCGGCGGCCTGGTGGCGGCGGGTGCGGCGGCCGGTCTGGCCCTGTGGACCGGTCGCGCGCAGGACAACTTCGTCCCGGGCCTCATCACCAACGCGGCCTACGGCACGGTGCTCCTGGTGACGGCCCTCGTCGGCTGGTCGCTGATCGGCGTCGCTGCGGGCTTCCTCATGGGGGAGGGCACGGCGTGGCGTCAGGATCGCCGCAAGCGGCGGGCCTTCCTGTGGCTGGGGGTGGCCTGGTCGGCGCTGTTCTTCGCGCGGCTCGCCGTGCAGTTGCCCCTCTACCTCACGGAGCAGGTCACGGCGCTCGGCACGCTGAAGCTCGTGATGGGGCTGCCGCTGTTCGCCCCGATGGTCGCGGTGACCTGGCTCGTCGTACGAGCGCTCTATCCGCCGGACAAGCCGGCGGCGTCGACGGAGACCTCGCCGCACCCGTGATAGATTTATCTTGATATCAAGATAAATCGAAGGGCTTCTGCTCGGAGGTTCGCAGGGCGCAGACTGGTTAGGTCCGCCTTGCTAGCCGCGGCGCCTTCGAGGCGAGCAAGATGGAAGCGCCTGTCGCGCCCCTCAGATCAGAAGGAGACGGAATCGTGTCCACGGTGAACAGCTTCGGTGCCCAGAGCACCCTGACGGTCGGCAGCACCGACTACGAGATCTTCCGCATCGACACGGTGCCCGGTTTCGACAAGCTCCCCTTCAGCCTCAAGGTGCTGCTGGAGAACCTGCTCCGCACCGAGGATGGTGCGAACGTCACGAAGGCCCAGATCGAGGCACTCGGATCGTGGGATGCGGCGGCCGAGCCGAACACCGAGATCCAGTTCACGCCGGCTCGCGTCGTGATGCAGGACTTCACCGGCGTCCCGTGCATCGTCGACCTCGCCACCATGCGCGAGGCCGTCACGGCCCTCGGCGGAGACGCCAACAAGATCAACCCGCTCTCGCCCGCCGAGATGGTCATCGACCACTCGGTGATCGCCGACCTCTTCGGCTCCGAGAACGCCCTCGAGCGCAACGTCGAGATCGAGTACGAGCGCAACGGCGAGCGGTACCAGTTCCTCCGCTGGGGACAGACGGCATTCCAGGACTTCAAGGTCGTGCCCCCCGGCACCGGCATCGTCCACCAGGTCAACATCGAGCACCTCGCCAAAGTCATCTACGACCGCACCAACGGCGGCGTCCTGCAGGCCTACCCCGACACCTGCGTCGGCACCGACTCGCACACCACCATGGTCAACGGCCTCGGAGTGCTCGGCTGGGGCGTGGGCGGCATCGAGGCCGAGGCCGCGATGCTCGGCCAGCCCGTGTCGATGCTGATCCCGCGCGTGGTGGGCTTCAAGCTCTCGGGCGACATCCCCGCCGGCGTCACCGCGACCGACGTCGTGCTCACGATCACCGAGATGCTGCGCCAGCACGGCGTGGTCGGCAAGTTCGTCGAGTTCTACGGAGAGGGCGTCGCCTCGGTGCCGCTCGCGAACCGCGCCACGATCGGCAACATGAGCCCGGAGTTCGGCTCGACCGCCGCTATGTTCCCCATCGACGACGTCACGCTCGACTACCTGCGCCTCACCGGCCGCAGCGAAGAGGCCGTCGCGCTGGTCGAGGCGTACGCCAAGGAGCAGCAGCTCTGGCACGACCCGTCGCACGAGCCCGTGTTCAGCGAGTACCTCGAGCTCGACCTCGGCACGGTCGTGCCGTCGATCGCCGGTCCGAAGCGCCCGCAGGACCGCATCCTGCTGTCCGAGGCCAAGACGCAGTTCGAGCAGGACATCCTCAACTACGCCGGCCCGACGGAGGACACCGTCGAGGTCGAGGGGACCTTCCCCGCCTCCGACCCCGGCACCACGCCGGGCGTCGAGCACGAGCACGTGTCGGAGGAGGGTGTCTCGCACCAGCACGAGCACGCCGCCGGCGCTCTGCTCGCATCGGGCGGCGCTCACTCGGCGTCGAACCCGGTCAAGGTCACCACGCCCTCGGGGGAGCAGTACCTCCTCGACAACGGCGCGGTCACCCTCGCGGCGATCACGTCGTGCACCAACACCTCGAACCCGTCGGTGATGATCGCCGCCGGTCTCGTCGCCCGCAAGGCCCGCGAGAAGGGTCTGAAGCAGAAGCCGTGGGTCAAGACCACGCTCGGCCCGGGGTCGAAGGTCGTGACCGATTACTACGAGAAGTCCGGCCTCGACAAGGACCTCGAGGGCCTCGGGTTCTACACCGTGGGTTACGGATGCACCATCTGCATCGGAAACTCCGGCCCTCTGATCGAGGAGGTCTCCGAGGCGATCAACGAGCACGACCTCGCCGTCACGGCCGTGCTCTCCGGCAACCGCAACTTCGAGGGACGCATCAGCCCCGACGTGAAGATGAACTACCTCGCCAGCCCGCCGCTCGTCATCGCGTACGCGCTGGCCGGGTCGATGCACTTCGACTTCGAGTCGGATGCTCTGGGCAAGGACTCGGACGGTCAGGACGTGTTCCTCAAGGACATCTGGCCGACGCCCGACGAGGTTCAGGAGATCGTCGACTCGTCGATCTCGCGCGAGCAGTTCATCAAGCAGTACGCCACGGTGTTCGAGGGCGACGAGCGGTGGAAGAGCCTTCCGACCCCGGACGACGCCACGTTCCAGTGGGACGAGGAGTCGACGTACGTGCGCAAGGCTCCGTACTTCGACGGCATGACGATGGAGCTCACGCCGGTGAAGGACATCCAGGGCGCGCGCGTCATGGCGACCCTCGGCGACTCGGTCACCACCGACCACATCTCGCCCGCCGGCAACATCAAGCCGGGAACGCCGGCGGCGCAGTACCTCACCGAGCACGGCGTCGACCGCAAGGACTTCAACTCCTTCGGCTCGCGTCGCGGCAACCACGAGGTGATGATCCGCGGTACGTTCGCGAACATCCGTCTGAAGAACGCCATGGTCTCGGCCGTGAACGACGGCCAGGTCGTCGAGGGCGGTTACACGCGCGACTTCACGAAGCCGGGCGGACCGCAGTCGTACATCTACGACGCGTGCATGAACTACCAGGAGCAGGGCACCCCGCTCGTCGTGTTCGGCGGCAAGGAGTACGGCTCGGGCTCGTCGCGCGACTGGGCAGCCAAGGGTACAAGCCTCCTGGGCGTCAAGGCGGTCATCACCGAGAGCTTCGAGCGGATCCACCGCTCCAACCTCATCGGCATGGGAGTCGTACCGCTGCAGTTCCCCGCCGGTGAGAGCTGGGAGTCGCTCGGCCTGGACGGCACCGAGATCGTCTCGATCGCGGGCCTGGAAGAGCTGAACAACGGCGTCACGCCGAAGACGGTGCACGTCACCGCCGCTCCGAGCGAGGACTCGCCCGAGGGCAAGCAGACCGTCGAGTTCGACGCGGTCGTGCGCATCGACACCCCCGGTGAGGCGGACTACTACCGCAACGGCGGCATCCTGCAGTACGTTCTGCGTTCGCTCGTCTGATCGGATGTCGAACGGAGGGGGCCCGGCGGATCATAGCCGGGCCCCCTCCGTCGTTCCAAGGGGGTGTGCCTCTCGGGCCTTTCATCGGCGGGAGCGGTACGATCGATCAGGCGTTCGCGACCCGGGCGGAACGCATCCGACGAACAGGTGAGGGAGTGCCGATGCCCATTCTTCCGAGCATCTCCGGACCCAGGGACCTCGATGGTCTGACCGAGAAGCAGCTTGCTGAGCTCGCGGAGGAGATCCGCGTGTTCCTGGTCGAGAACGTCGCCCGCACCGGCGGCCACCTCGGCCCCAACCTCGGTGTCGTCGAGCTGACGATCGCCCTGCACCGTGTCTTCTCGTCGCCGGACGACCCCTTCATCTTCGACACCGGTCATCAGTCGTACGTGCACAAGCTCCTGACGGGCCGTCAGGACTTCTCGAACCTGCGCGTGAAGGGTGGTATCGCCGGTTACCCGCAGCGCGCCGAGAGCCCGCACGACGTCGTGGAGTCCTCGCACGCCTCGAGCTCCCTGAGCTGGGCCGATGGGGTCTCGCGCGCGCTCACCGCGACCGGACGCGGCGATCGGCACGTGATCGCGGTCGTCGGCGACGGTGCGCTCACCGGCGGCATGACCTGGGAGGCGCTCAACAACATCTCCGATGACAACGACCGCAATCTGGTCATCGTCGTGAACGACAACGGACGCTCCTACGCGCCGACCATCGGCGGCATGTCCCGCTACCTGAACCGGGTCCGCACCGCGGCGGCCTACAAAGACCTGCACCACAAGTCCGACCGACTGTTCCGGGCGTTCGGTCCGATCGGGCGTGCGGTGTTCCGTGGTGTGCGCGGCGGCACGCACGGCTTCCTGTCGCGTTTCACGAACAACGAGGCGCTGTACTCGAACCTCGACATCAAGTACCTGGGTCCGGTCGACGGACACGACCTCCCCGCCCTGATCGAGACGCTCGAACTGGCGAAGTCGTACGGTGCGCCGGTCATCGTGCATGCGATCACCGAGAAGGGTCGCGGATATCAGCCCGCCCGTGATGACGTCGCCGACCAGTTCCACGCGGTCGGCAAGATCGATCCGGTGACGGGCGAGACGCTCGGAGCCGGCGGTCGCGGGTGGACCGATGTGTTCTCGGAGTCGCTGGTGGCGGTGGGTGAGCGCAAGCCGGAGGTCATCGCGATGACCGCCGCGATGCTGCGCCCGACCGGGCTTGCTCCGTTCGCAGAGCGTTTCCCGACACGCGTCTACGACGTCGGCATCGCGGAGCAGCACGCGGTGGCGTCTGCCGCGGGTCTGGCCTTCGGCGGGCTGCATCCCGTCGTCGCCGTCTACGCCACCTTCATGGGCCGCGCATTCGACCAGGTGCTCATGGACGTCGCTCTGCACCGCGCCGGCGTGACGTTCGTCCTCGACCGGGCGGGCGTGACGGGTCCGGACGGTCCGAGCCACCACGGCATGTGGGACCTCGCGATGCTGCAGATCGTTCCGCACATCCGTATCGCGGCGCCGCGCGACGGCATCCGCCTCACCGAGGCGCTCGACGAGGCGGTCGAGGTCGATGACGCGCCGACCGTGATCCGCTTCCCGAAGGGCGAGGTCGCCGCCGAGCTGCCCGCCCTCGAGCGACTGCACGACGGCGTCGACGTGCTCGCGCGGGGTGAGTCGGAGGACGTGCTCATCGTCGCGATCGGCCCGTTCGCGGAACTCGCGATGGATGTCGCCTCCCGTTTGCGGGCTCAGGGGATCGGAGCGACGGTCGTCGACCCGCGCTGGGCCATTCCGGTCCAGCCCTCGGTCGTCGCCCTCGCCGCTCGTCACCGTCTCGTCATCACCCTCGAGGATGGCATCCGCGTCGGTGGAATCGGCACGCGCGTGCGACAGGTCCTGCGCGAGGCTGGGATCGATACCGCGGTCGACGAACTCGGTCTGCCCGACGAGTTCATCGATCACGCATCCCGTGATCAGATCCTGACCGAGGCCGGGCTCACGGCGTCGAAGATCGCGCAGGACGTGGTCTCGCAGGTGCTGGGCACGCGCATCCCGGTGGCGCGGAACGCCGCCGAGACCGGCGCGATCGACGTCCCGCTGCACGAGCGCTCCTGACGCCGACGCTCGCCGGTTCGTCGGCGCCGGTGACCGCGTCAGCGAACAGGTCCGTCGGAGCCCGCTTCTTCGGACGCGGTGTCGGACTCGCGCGGAGAGGAGGCGACCGCCCGCAAGGCGCGCGCGTCATCGCGCCGTGCACGTCGCATGGTCAGCCACCAGCCGAGCGGAACCGCCACCGTGGCTGCAAGAGCGGGAGAGACGAACGGGAGACCCCAGGGCAGGTAGTCGACGACGCGCAAGACATTCCCTCCCGTGGCGACCCATAGGTAGAGCGCGCCGATCAGAAGACCGAGAGACGTGTACATCGCGAGGTGAACGGGGATCGACCGAACGCGCCGCATCGCCGTCGCGAGGGGGCGCACGCCGAGCATGCCGAACACCATCACGATGCCGGCCGGAATCCCCGCGAAGATGGCCACGACGAATGGAGCGATAAGCAGCGAGGGGCCGAGATCGGTGAGGTCCGCCCCGTTGAGTACCGACGACGTGACCGCCGAAACGATGACGAGTGCGCTCAGCAGGAGCACGAAGACCAGCCAGACGGTGCCCCCGCCCCGAAGCAACTCATCGGGGGTGAAGGCCATCGGCTGCTGCGGCGTGCGGAGAGTGCGCGGGTTCGGGGCGACTCGGGATTCAGCGCCGTCGGTCATGAGCGCACCTCCGCCCCTGGCCGGCGGCTCTTGGCGATCATCTTCAGAACATAACGGACGCCGCCCGAACGAAGAAGGGGCCGCGCCTCTCGGCACGGCCCCTTTCGTCGTTCGGTGTCAGCGGTGAGCGACGCCGCGGATCTGAGGCGTATGGAACGAGCCCCCGAAGGCACGCTCCGATGCGCCCTCGCGGTCGAGGTAGGGAGACGCCCCACCGTCGATGAACGGCCAGCCCGCCCCGAGGATGAGGCACAGGTCGATGTCCTCGACCTCGGGCACGACGCCCTCGTTCAGCATCCGCTTGATCTCGTCGGCCAGGCCGTTCTGAACGCGTCGGAGGATCGTCTCGGCCGATGCCGGGGTCGCGCCGACCGCGGGCTTCAGGATCTTCTCCGCCTGCTTCGTCCAGCCGGTGACGCGCCCGCCCTTGTCCTTCTCGACCACGGAATCCAGTTCGGCGAGAGCATGGAAGTTCTCGTTCGCGTAGAACCGATCGGGGAAGGCCGAGGCCATCGTGTCCTGTACGTGCGCCGCTACCTTCCACCCGACAAGGTCGATGAGCTGGAACGGCCCCATCGGCAGCCCGAGCGGCGTGAACGCCTTCTCGACCTCGACGATCGGCGTGCCCTCGTACACGGCGCGCGCAGCCTCGCCCATCACCTTCGCCAGCAGACGGTTGACGACGAAGCCCGGTGCATCGGCCGTGAGCACAGCGTTCTTGCCGAGCCCGCGCGCGACCACGAAGGCGGTCGAGAGCGCGGCGTCGGACGTGGTCGGGGTCTTGACGATCTCGATGAGCGGCATCACCGCGACCGGGTTGAAGAAGTGGAACCCGACCAGCCGCTCCGGATGCGACAGCTTCGCGCCGATCTCCTCGACCGACAGCGAGGAGGTGTTGGTAGCGAGGATCGCGTCTTCGGCGATGATCCTCTCGATCTCTCCGAAGACCTGCTGCTTCACGCCGACCTCCTCGAACACCGCCTCGATCACGAAGTCGCAGTCGGCATAGAGGGTCTTGTCGGTCGTGCCTGTCACGAGTCCGCGGAGCTTGTTCGCGGTGTCCGCATCGACGCGGCCCTTGGCCTCGAGCTTCGCGATCTCCTCGTGGATGTACGCGACGCCCTTGTCGACGCGTGCCTGGTCGAGGTCGGTGATCAGCACCGGCACCTGCAGCTTGCGCACGAACAGCAGAGCGAACTGGCTCGCCATCAGACCGGCGCCGATGATGCCGACCTTCGTGACCTTCTTCGCGAGCTGCTTGTCGGGTGCACCGACCGGACGCTTCGCCCGCTTCTGCACGAGGTCGAAGGCGTACATGGATGCCGCGAACTGATCGCCCGTGACGAGATCGGCGAGCGCCTCGTCCTCGCGTGCGAAGCCCTCGGCCTTCGTGCCGCTCTTCGCCTTGTCGAGCAGGTCGAGCGCGACGTACGGAGACTTCGGAACGCTGCCGATCTTCGATTCGAGCATGCCGCGGGCCATCTTGATGGCGATGGGCCACTTGGTGAGGCGCTCGATCTTGCCCGGCTGGTTCTTGCGCTCGACCTTCTTGCCCCCGAGCACCTCGTCGGCCCACGCCAGGGAGTCCTCGAGGTAGTTCGCGGCCGGGAAGATCGCATCGACGATTCCCAGATCGAACGCCTGCTGTGGCTTCAGCATGCGGTTCTGCTTGAGCGGGTTCGAGATAACGACCTCGAGGGCGTTCTCGATGCCGATCAGGTTCGGCAGGAGGTAAGCGCCGCCCCACCCGGGGATGATGCCGAGGAAGACCTCGGGCAGCGCGATCGCGGCAGCGGAGGCATCCACCGTGCGGTAGGTGGAGTTCAGAGCGATCTCGAGCCCGCCCCCGAGCGCAAGACCGTTCACGAACGCGAAGGACGGCACGCCCAGCTCGCCGAACCGCCCGAGCACCTGGTGCCCGAGCTGCGCGATGAGGCGGGCGTGGTCGCGCGACCCGACCTTGCCGATGTCGGAGAGGTCGGCCCCTGCGGCGAGGATGTACTGCTTGCCCGTGATGCCCACGGCGTCGATCTCGCCGGCCGCTGCGCGAGCGGCGAGTCCGTCGAGCGTCTCTCCGAGCTGGGTGAGGGTCGCGGGACCGAGCGTGTTGGGACGGGTGTGATCGCGTCCGTTGTCGAGCGTGATCAGCGCCAGCACCTTGCCCGAGGGCAGGCGGATGTCGCGGACGGGCGACTGCGTCACGACCTCGCCGTCGGTCAGCGCCCGGATGGGGGAGAAGTCGACGTTCGCGTACTGCTCCGAAACCGTGTTCGCCATGCTGCTCATCCCTTCCGCTTCTTGCCGTCGTAGTGCGGGTTCTCCCAGATGACCGAGCCGCCCTGGCCCAGGCCGACGCACATGGCCGTCAGGCCGTAGCGCACGTCCGGGCGCTCGGCGAACTGCGCCGCGAGCTGGATCATCAGGCGCACGCCGGACGCGGCGAGCGGATGACCCACGGCGATCGCACCGCCCCACTGGTTGACCCGGGGGTCGTCGTCGGCGATGCCGAAGTGGTCGAGCAGCGAGATCACCTGGATCGCGAACGCCTCGTTGAGCTCGAAGAGTCCGATGTCGGAGATGTCGAGTCCGGCCTTGCGCAGTGCCTTCTCGGTGGAGGGGATGGGCCCGATGCCCATGATCTCGGGCTGGACGCCGGCGAAGGCGAACGAGACCATTCGCATCTTGGGCGCGAGACCCAGCTCCTTCACGGCGCGTCCGCCCGCGAGCAACGACACGGTGGCCCCGTCGGTGAGCGGCGACGACGTGCCCGCGGTGACCCGTCCGTGGGGACGGAAGGGGGTCTTCAGCGCCGCGAGGTCCTCCATCGTGGTCTGGGGGCGGCGACCCTCGTCCTCGGTGGCGAGGCCCCAGGCGCCATCGGCACCCTTGATGGCGACGGACACGAGGTCGGGCTGGATCTTGCCGGCGTCGTAAGCCGCCTGCACCTTGTGCTGGCTCAGCATGCCGTAGCGGTCCGAGCGCTCCTTCGTGAGGTGAGGGAAGCGATCGAAGATGCGCTCGGCGGTCACTCCCATGTTGAGCGCGCCCGGATCGACCATCTTCTCCGCGACGAAGCGCGGGTTGGGGTCGGCGTTCCCGCCGATCGGGTGGTGGCCCATGTGCTCGACGCCGCCGGCCAGGGCGAGGTCGTACATGCCCACACCGATCGACGCGCCCATCGTGGTCACGCTCGTCATCGCGCCGGCGCACATCCGCTCGACCGCCAGGCCCGGTACCGTCTGCGGGAGGCCCGCGAGGATCGCCACCGAACGACCGAGGGTCAGCCCCTGGTCGCCGGTCTGCGAGGTCGCCGCGATCGCGACATCGTCGATACGGTCGGCCGGCACGGCCTGATTCCGCTCCATGAGACCGATGGTCGCCTTCACGGCGAGGTCATCGGCTCGGGTGTTCCAGTACATGCCCTTTTCGCCGGCGCGCCCGAACGGGGTGCGCACTCCATCGACGAAGAAGACGTCCGAGATCTCGGCCACTCTGCCTCCAAGTTTGTGCGGTGGCCTCAGTTTATGGAGGCCACGAAACCGGGAGGAATCGGTTGGATCGAACCTACGAAGCGGTCGCGGACGCCTCGTCGCGTCGTTGCGCTGCCTCTACAAAAGCATCCGCGATCTTCTGTGCGGTCTGTGCAACCTGCCACGGGCGGGCACCGAGCAGAGCGAGGTCGTGCGCGATGTCGTCCACGGACTCTCCCGACGGCGACCACGCCACCCGTCGCAGGTACTCCGGCGTCAGCAGGTTCTCGGTCGGCATGTGCAGACCCTCGGCGATCTGCTCGACCACGGGGCGCGCTGCTTTGAGTCGGGCGTCGGCCTCGGGGTTGCGATCGGCCCAGGCGCGCGGAGGGGGCAGGGCGTCGCTCGGCACGCGTTCCCGGGGCAGTTCCTCGCTCGCGCGCCCGTCGACGATCGCTTGCCACCAGCGATCGAGTTGCGAGCGGCTCGCGCGCCCCTGGAAGTCCTTGACGCCGGCGAGCGCCTGCTTGCTCTGGGGATTCGCCAGCACTGCGGCGACGAGCGAGCGGTCGGGCACGAGTCGCCCGGGGGAGACGTCCTGCTGCTGGGCGTACAGCTCACGCGCGTGCCAGAGCGACCGGGCCACCGCGAGGTTGCGTGCGCCGCGCACCTGGTGCAGTCCGCTCAGGCGGCGCCACGGATCTTCGCGCGGGGCCTTGGGAAGACGTGCCAGGGTGGCGCGGAACTCCTCGTCGGCGAAGGCGGTCTTACCCTGCTCCTCGAGCTCGGCGACGAGAGCGTCGCGGACGTCGACGAGGTGCAGCACATCGAGAGCTGCGTATTCGAGCCAGGCATCCGGAAGCGGTCGCGTCGACCAGTCGGCCGCCGAATGCTCCTTCTTGAGCGTGATACCCAGCGTGTGCTCGACGACCGCGGCGAGCCCGACCCGCTCGTGCCCGAGCAGCCGCGACGCGAGCTCCGTGTCGAAGATCGTGTGCGGATCGAGCCCGAGTTCACGCAGCGACGGCAGGTCCTGACTGGCCGCGTGGAGCACCCATTCCAGATCGCCGATGGCCTCGGCGAGCGGCGAGAAGTCGCCGAGCGCCGGCGGATCGAACAGGAACACGCCGGCGTCGCGGCGGAAGACCTGCACCAGATACGCGCGCTGCGAGTACCGGAAGCCGGATGCGCGCTCGACATCGACCGCGACGGGCCCGTCGCCGTTCGCGAGCGTCACGCAGGCGGCGCGGAACTC
The DNA here is from genome assembly GCA_029959905.1 of Microbacteriaceae bacterium PS02344. Lineage (GTDB taxonomy): Bacteria > Actinomycetota > Actinomycetes > Actinomycetales > Microbacteriaceae > Microbacterium. The sequence goes on along the minus strand of JASCNZ010000014.1, from coordinate 36,696 downwards.
GTCGACGTCGGAGATCACGGAGTATTCAGTCACGTACAGCCTTTCGCGCGCCGATCACGGCGATGCCCTCGGAGCCGGGCGGAAGTCCCGCCAGCATCCCGACCAGTTCGGCCCATGCCTCGACGTGCGGGGGGAAGGGGCCCTCGGGAGACCAGGACGCCCGCAATTCTATCTGCGCGCCATCGCCTTCGAGAGCGAGGCCACCGAAGCCCTTCGAGAGCGTCTTCGTGGAGGTCCCCGACGCGGCCGCGTAGATCGCCTCCCGTGAGTCGAGAGCGTCGATGAGCCACGACCACGTCACATCCGCCAGCAGCGGATCGGTGCCGATCTCGGTCTCCAACGGAGCCTGCGCGAAGATCACGATGCGCCACGCCCCGCCCCAGCCGGCGGGCTCGTCCGGATCGTGAAGGAGGATGAACCGCCCCGTGCCGTAGGCCGACTCGCCGTTCGCGTCCGGGCGCACATCGGCGGCGAGCGCGATCACGAACGGAGCCAGCCCGGCGGGCGCGGGGATCTCTCGGACGGCGATGTCGTCTCGGAACACCGTCGCGCGCAGTTCTGCCGTGGCGCTGTCGAAGAGGCTCCCGGCATCGGGGGGTGCGGTCACGGCAACAGGCTAGAGTCAGGAGGCGATGAAGAGTCTCAGGCACGCCGTCGCGCTCGTCCTCCCGATCTTCGCGCTGCTGAGTGCGGCCGCGTCGTTTCTCGTGCTCGCCGTCGCCCGCCGGGTGGTCGTCCCGTCATCGGGTCGCCCGAACACGCGCATCCTGTCGATCGACACCGGCGCGCAGACGATCGAGCTTGCCCGCACTCTCGACACCGAGCTCCCCGGGCGATACGGCCTCTACACGACCGGAACGTACGGGTACGTGAAGCTCGGGGCCGTGCTCAGCGCCGACGCCACGACCGTAAGACGGAAGCTGCTCACGCAGATCGAGCCCGGCGCGCGCGTCGACGCGGACGCCGGATTCAGCGGGTGGTACTACGCCGCCCCCGCGGAACTTCACCTTCCCTGGCAGAACATCCTGATCGGATCGCCCGCCGGGCCCTGCCCTGCCTGGTTCTTCCCGGCCGAGTCCCGCACCTGGGTGATCCAGGTGCACGGTCGCGGTACCACGCGGGGGGAGTGCCTGCGGGCGGTGCCCGTGCTGCACGCCGCGGGCCTCCCCACCCTCGTCGTCTCGTATCGCAACGACGGCGAGGCGCCCCGCAGCCGCTCCGGCGCGTACGCCCTCGGCGCCGCGGAGTGGCGCGATGTCGACGCGGCCGTCGCCTATGCGCTCCGTCATGGCGCCGACCGGGTCATCCTCATGGGCTGGTCGATGGGCGGGGCGATCGCGCTGCAGACGGCCGTCAACTCCGGTCAGCGCGATCGGATCGTCGGGCTCATCCTCGATTCTCCGGTCGTGGACTGGCGCAGTGTGCTCCGCTTCCAGGCCGGCCAGATCGGCCTGCGCGCTCCGCTGCCCGCTCTCGCGATGCGCGCCCTGATGCATCCGCTCGGAGCGCGGCTGAGCGGTGCCGAGGAGGCGATACCGTTCGATCGACTCGACATGGTCGCGCGTGCGGACGAACTCTCTGCGCCGATGCTGATCCTGCACAGCGATGACGACGGCTACGTGCCCTCGGGGCCGTCGCGCGCCCTGCGGGATGCGCGCCCCGACATCGTGACGATGCCCCGCATCTCCGGAGCGCGGCACACGAAGATCTGGAACCACGACGAGGTGGGATGGTCGTCGGCGATCACCGACTGGCTGCAGGAGCGGGGCTTCAGCGCTTCTGCCTGACCTGCTTCTTCGCCCGCATGAGCATGCCCGTCATCCCGCCGATGCGGAGGGGCGAGACAGCCTTCGTCAGACCGATCGACTGCGGGTAGTCGTCGGGGATCGCCAGGACCTCGTCCGGGGTGAGCCCCGTGATGCCCTGGGCCAGGATGCTCGCGAAACCGCGCGTCGTCGGCGCCTCCGGGGGAGCGGTGGCGTGCATGACGACCCGGTCATCGGCGACCTCCACGTAGATGTAGACGGGGGACTGGCACTCCGCCACCCGCTCGCACATCTCCGGATGTTCGGCCACCTCCGGAGAGACGGGGGGCAGCTCGTCGGCGAACTCGAGCAGGAGCAGCAGACGATCCGCCTCGGGCGTCTCGAGGAAGGAGTCGCGGATCTCGGCGAGGGTGTCGGGAACGTGGGTGTCGCTCATCCTCGCCATTCTCACACGCTCAGAGCGTGCCGGGCTCGGATCCGGTGGCGATCGGGACGCGCACCGCGCTGCCCCACTCGGTCCACGATCCGTCGTAGTTGCGCACGTTCTCGAACCCGAGCAGATGCTTCAGCACGAACCACGTGTGGCTCGACCGCTCGCCGATGCGGCAGTACGCCACGACCTCGTCACCATCGGCCAGCCCTGCGCCCTCGCGGTAGATCGCGTCGAGTTCCGCGCGGCTCTTGAACCCGCCGTCCTCGGCCACGGCCTTGGCCCACGGAACGCTCTGCGCGGTGGGGATGTGGCCGGCGCGCAGGGCGCCCTCCTCCGGGTAGGCCGGGGCGCTCGTGCGCTCCCCGCTGTACTCCTCGGGCGAGCGCACGTCGATCAACGGCTTGCCGATGTGGGCGAGCACGTCCTCCTTGTAGGCGCGGAGCTGCGAGTCGTCACGCTCGACGACGGGATACTCGGTCGCGGGGCGGGTCGTCTTCTCACGCGTGATCTCGCGTCCCTCGGCGATCCAGCGGTCGCGGCCGCCGTCGAGCAGACGCACGTCCTCGTGGCCGAAGAGCGAGAAGACCCACAGCGCGTATGCGGCCCACCAGTTGTTCTTGTCGCCGTAGATGACGACGGTGTCGTCGCGGGCGATGCCCTTGCGGCTCAGGAGGTGAGCGAACCCCTCACCGTCGACGTAGTCCCGCACCACGGGGTCGTTGAGCTCGGTGTGCCAGTCCACCTTCACGGCTCCGGGGATGTGACCCGTCTCGTAGAGCAGCACGTCCTCGTCGGACTCCACGACGACGAGACCCGGCTCGCCGAGGTGTTCGGCGAGCCATTGCGTGCTGACGAGACGTCCGGGGTCGGAGTATTCGGCGAACTTGGCGGACGACGTGTCGAACTCGATGGTCACGGGACGCTCCTCGGGGGTGTGCGGGCGAAGGGTGGGCCGGCGACGGCGTAGTGTTGATCCGTCGCTTCGACGATAGTTCCCCTGGGTGCCCCCGATGCCCGATTCGTAAGACTTCGACACAGGAAACGAATGACCGACACGAAGAGCACCCCGGGCGTCGTGCGCCTCAGCGATCGTCAGCCCGCCGTCTCCGGCCCCGAGATGCTCGCCAGCCTCGTCCCCCCGCCGCAGTTCGACGGTGCCACCTTCGACAGCTACCGCGCCGACCCTGAGTACCCCTCGCAGGAGGACGCGAAGCAGACGCTCCTGCAGTTCGCGGGCCGCGGTGCCCCCGTCAAGCGGGGCGGGCTGTTCAGTCGTGCGAAGAAGGAACCGGCGGCGAAGCCGGGCGTGTACCTCGACGGCGGATTCGGCGTCGGCAAGACGCACCTCCTCGCGGCGATCTACCACGCGATGCCCGCGCGACGGAAGTACTTCGGTTCGTTCATCGAGTACACGGCTCTCGTCGGGGCGCTCGGCTACAAGAACACCGTCGACCTCCTCCGCGGAGCCGACCTGCTGTGCATCGACGAGTTCGAGCTCGACGATCCGGGCGACACCATGGTCATGACCCGGCTCCTGGGCGAGCTGGTCGCCTCGGGAACGAAGCTGGCCGCCACGTCGAACACCCCGCCGAACGCCCTGGGCGAGGGACGGTTCGCCGCGCAGGACTTCCTCCGCGAGATCCACCAGATGGCCGACAGCTTCCGCACGATGCGCATCGACGGCGTCGACTTCCGACAGCGCGCCATCGACGGTCACGCCGTCGTGCTCACCGACGAGCAGTATGCAGATGCCGTCGCCTCCGCATCCGCATCGTCGGCGGTCTCGGACGATGCGTTCGACGACGTCATCGCGCACCTCGCCCGCGTGCATCCCTCGCGGTACATCCGTCTGATCGACGGCATCGAGATCGTCGGCCTCCGCGACGTGCGCGTCCTCACCGACCAGTCGGAGGCGCTGCGTTTCGTCGCCTTCGTCGACCGTGTCTACGACGCGCAGATTCCGATCCTCGCGACCGGGGTCGGCCTCGACCGGGTCTTCGCCGAGGAGATGCTCGGCGGTGGATACCGCAAGAAGTACCTTCGCGCGATCTCCCGGCTGAATGCACTGACGCATTCCAGCCCCGCGTAACGCGATGGTTACACGCCGACGCCGCGTGTAACGCCGGGGAAACACAGCTCGCCCGTCCCTGAAACCGAGCCTCGCCACACTGAAGCTCTCAGTTACTCGGATGTGAGGTATTCCATGGATGCTCCCGGCAACATCTCCTGGGCGATCACCGCGACCGCCCTCGTGCTGCTCATGACCCCCGGCGTCGCGTTCTTCTACGGCGGGCTCGTCAAGGCGAAGAGCGTCGTCAGCATGATGATGATGAGCTTCGGCTCCATCGGACTGGTGGCGGTGCTCTGGATCCTTTTCGGCTTCTCGATGAGCGCCGTCGACAGCCCCACGCAGTTCGCCGGCAACCCGTTCGCGGACTTCGGTCTCGCGGGCCTGGCCGAAGGTCCGGACGCCAACGTCGCCCTGCTCGGCGTCGCTTATGGTGCCACGTTCGCGATCATCACCGTGGCTCTGATCTCGGGCGCGATCGCCGACCGGGCCAAGTTCGGCTCCTGGCTGATCTTCGCCGGCATCTTCGCCACGGTGGGCTATTTCCCGATCGCCGCCTGGGTCTGGGGCGGCGGCTGGATCATGAACCTCGGTGAGACGCTCTTCCCCGGAGGCGATATCGCGGTCATCGACTACGCCGGCGGCACCGCGGTGCACATCAACGCCGGAGCCGCGGCGCTCGCGCTCGCGATCGTCCTCGGCAAGCGCATCGGTTTCCAGAAGGGCATCCTCAAGCCGCACAACGTGCCCCTGACGCTGCTGGGCGCCGCACTGCTGTGGTTCGGATGGTTCGGCTTCAACGCCGGTGCCGAGTGGCTCGCCGAGGACATGGGCGGTGTCGGCCTGATCGGCATCAACACCCTCGGCGCCACGGCAGCGGCCATCCTCGGCTGGATCCTCATCGAGAAGATCAAGGACGGCAAGCCGACCTCGGTGGGCGCCGCCTCCGGCGCGGTCGCCGGTCTCGTGGCCATCACCCCCGCCTGTGCGAACCTGACCCCCGGATGGGCCCTGCTGCTGGGCGCCGTCGCCGGTGTGCTCTGCGCGCTGGCTGTCGAGCTCAAGTTCCGTCTCGGGTTCGACGACTCGCTCGACGTCGTCGGCATCCACCTCGTGGGCGGCCTGCTCGGCACGATCTACCTCGGGTTCTTCGCGACGGGCCAGGGCCTGTTCGTCGGTGGCGACTGGCGCCTCCTGGTCGTGCAGGTCATCGCCGCCGGTGGCGTCCTGATCTACTCGTTCGTCGTCGCGTTCATTATCGGCTTCGCGATCGAGAAGACCATCGGCTTCCGGGTCACCAGCGAAGACGAGATCGCCGGCGTCGACTCCGTCGTGCACGGTGAGGAGGGCTACGCGCTCACCGAATCCTGATCTCCGGATCGAGGAACTAGGGTGACCGTGTGAGTTCAGCCCGGAGCATCCTCGTCACGATCACCCGGAGAGTGCTCGACGCACTCTCGCCCCGAACGTCCCGGCCCCGCACGGCGCCGGGACGTTCGGCCGTGCTGCGGCCGCGACCGGCGCCGGCGCCCCCGGGGAGCACAGCGGACACGGCGACAAGACGGCTCGACCCGCGGGCGATCCGCGGACTGGTCGTCGAGTACTCCCCGAACCGCGACGGAGCGCCGGACGCCGGCGAGATCGTCTGGACGTGGGTGCCCTATGAGGAGGGGGACGGACGCGGCAAGGACCGCCCGGTGCTCGTCATCGGACGCGCGTCGGCGGAGCGGGTCTACGCGGTGCGTCTGACCTCGCGCCCGCACGATGGCGACCGCGATTTCCTCTCCATCGGGTCCGGCGCGTGGGATGCGCAGGGCCGCGAGTCATGGGTCGACATCGAGCAGCTCTACAGCGTGCACGAGCGGGGTCTGCGGCGAGAGGCCGCGGTGCTCGCCAGGTCGCGATTCGATCACGTCGCCGCGGCCCTGCACCAGCGCTACGGCTGGCGCGCGACACGCCCGAACTGAGTGCCCGACGACATCGGGGCAATCCGATCGCTCGCGGGTGCCGAACCTCCTGTGAGCCGCTTCCGCGGTTCCTGCACAAGGAGGCATCATGCGTTTCATCCCCACGAAGGTCCACGGCATCCTCGACTACGTCGTCGGTATCGCCCTGATCGCAGCCCCCTGGCTGTTCGGCTTCGCCGCCATGGGCGGACCCGCCGTCGTCATCCCGGTCGTGCTCGGCATCGGCCTGATCGTCTACAGCCTGTTCACGAAGTACGAGTGGGGTCCCTTCGGTTTCATCCCGATGCCGGTGCACCTCGTCTTCGACATCGTCGCGAGCCTGTTCCTCGCCCTCTCGCCCTGGATCTTCGGATTCTCGACCGAAGCCCCGAACGTGTGGGTGCCGCACGTCGTCGTCGGCATCGCGGTCATCGTCGTCGTGCTGTTCTCGAAGCCGCAGCCGGCGAGCACGCCTCGGGCCGCCCGAGCCTGACGCGTGCAGAAGGCCCCCTCCTGTCTTGGCAGGAGGGGGCCTTCGTGCGTTCGGGGAAAGGTCACTCCCCGTCGATGTCGTCCTCATCGAGCGGGTCGGTGGCATCGACCTCGGCATCGTCCAGGCGCTGGTCCTGAGCCGGCGGCAGATCCTGCAGGAAGGCGCGGTCGCTGTTCGGGTCACCGCTGCCGTCGCCGGCGATCCTGTCGTCCTCTGTTCCGGCGATCGGGTTCTGGTCCTCGATGTCGCTCATCGCTCACTCCTCTCGATCGGGCCGCCCCGGTATGGGCTGCCGCTGATCTTCGATGTTCGCCGGTCCGCTCGACGGGGCCGAGGGGGTGGTGCGCCGAAGCCGCCCGTGTTAGACCGCGCGGGCGACCTCGTCGTCCCACAGCGCGTCGATCGCTACCGGCCTCCCGAGCACACGCTCCGCCGCACGGTGGCCGGAGAGCAGCGCCGCCGTCACGGTCGCAGGGTCTTCCGTCCACGTGGCCTCGCCCGCGAGGTGCAGCCGGTCGCCGATGGGCACGGCGAGGTCATCGTGATCGGCGGTGGTGGACCCCGGACGCATGAACGCATACGAGCCGCGCGACCACGGATCGTGCTGCCAGGCAGTGCGGTGAACGGCCGTCGGAGCGGGAACGCGATCGCCGTAGAGGCGGCGCAGCTGAGCGAGCACCGACGCGACGAGCCGCTCATCGTCCCAGTCTGCCGTCACCTCCGCGGCAGGTCCGGCCGCGAAGGTGAGCAGCGTCGGCTCTCCGTCGAGCCGGGTGAGGTCGTACCACGAGTGCCACCACCGGCCCTCCGGCCCCTGCTGGCGGATCGCGTAGACGTCGGGCTCCCAGAAGCGCTCGGGGAAGCGGAGGAAGACCTTCTCGAAGCGGTTCATCGTCAATCGGGACAGCGCGGCGGCATGCGCGTCGGGGAGAGCGGGGGAGAACAGGAGTTCGCCGGACGTCAGCACGCCGACCGGGACTGTGACGATCGCATGCCGTGCGCCGAACGCCCCATCGTCGGTGGCGACGAGCACGCCGGCCGGCGACCACTCGACGCGCGTCGCCGGAGTCGACAGGCGGACGTCGAGGCCCGCCGCCAGATGCGCGGGCAACTCGTCGTACCCATCGGGGAACACGACCTCGTCGCCGTCGATCGCATCATCGTCGAGTCCGTGCGCCGCGAGGTCGTCGATCCAGGCGCCGTACTGCTCCTCCGCGCGGTGCTCGAGGTACTCGCGCACGCGCTGCGCTCGCTCGGCATCCCATCCCTGCGCCGCCAGCGCGGCCTCGGTGACGTCGCGATACGAATCGTCCGGCCCGGAGGCGGCGATCGTGGCGTGCAGAGCGGCGTCGACGGCTCGGATGTCGTCGACGTAGCGTCGCGCCTGATCGTCGCCGAGGCGGCCACCGTCCGGGCCGTAGTGGGCGATCGGACGGCTATCCGGCTGGTACCCGCCGACGGTGAACTCGATCGTTCGCAGGCCGAACGCCGCGGCGGCGGCAGCGACCGGGCTGTCGGTGACCCCGTGAATCCACGACGCGCCGAGGTCGGTCACCCGGCCGTCGGAGCGATCGGTGCTCACACGACCGCCGATGCGGTCACGAGCCTCGACGAGCACGCATCGATGCCCAGCGATCTCGAGAAGTCGAGCCGCGGTCAGGCCCGCCACGCCCGCTCCGACCACGACGGTGTCCACGTTCTCCATGTGCTCTTCCTGACCTCGTGCTCAAATTTCGGCCCGCCCCCGGTCTCGACGTTAGCGAGGTCGGGGGAACGGACGGAAGGGAGAGCGCGCCGATCGGGAACGACGCGGCGTCAGCGCAGCCACCACTCGGGGGAAACCGCGAGGATGCGAGCGACGGCGCGGTCGACGTCGTCGTCTCCGGAGCGCAACCACTGCTCGATCGCTCCGACGGTCCCCGCGGCCGCGTACGCCACGGCGTACGCCATCGCGTCGGGGTCGCCGGCGACCGCGGGCGGCACGATGTGCGGTCGTAGCTGCACCCAGAGCTCGAGACCGGATCGGATGGAGCGCTCCAGATTGTCGCGTACGGGTGCGGCTAGCAGCGGCCGCATGGCTCCTCGGTAGACACGGGAGCGGCGGCGCACGTGTTCGAGCAGCGCCCGCTCCCCGTCGCCGATCGTGTCGGTGCGCGGGAGGATCTGCATGGACTCCGCTATCTCGGCCGACAGAGCCTGCGCGAGAAGGTCGACCGGGCTGTCGGCGTGCCGGTAGAAGGTGTCGCGCGCGACGCCGGAGCGCGCGCAGATCGCGGATGCGGTGACGTCGGCTATCGGCGTCGTGGAGGCCAACGACAGGACCGCGTCATGCAGGCGCTCCTGCGATCGCCGAACCCGAGCATCCATCCTCTCAGCGTAGTGAGGAACGCGACTATCCGACAGATGTCCGATAGCGCGTATCGTCGGAGGTGTCGACGTCGAACGGCGTCGCGGAGAGGAAGTCATGACAGAGTTCGAGAACAGCGTCGCCGTGGTCACCGGGGGCGTCTCGGGGATCGGGGCGGCGATCACGCGCCGACTCGTCGACCGCGGAGCGAAGGTGTTCGTCGCCGACATCAACGCGGATGCCGTGGCCGCCGCCGCCGACACGTTCGGCGAGAGTGTCGCCGGCCTGCGGACCGACGTCACCGACGAGGACTCCATGGAGGCGCTGTTCGCGGCGGCTACCGAACGCTTCGGGTCGATCGACGCCGTCTACAACGTTGCAGGCGGCTCGAAGCCGGGCAACGTGGTCGACATGGACCTCGCGACGTGGGATTTCAACATCAAGCTGAACCTCTACGGCGCCTTCCTCGGAACCAAGCTGGGAGCGAAGCATTTCCTCGCCGAAGGGAAGCAGGGCGCGATCGTCAACATCGCGTCACTGAACTCGCAGGTGCCGATGCACGGCGGAGCGGGCTACTCCACCGCCAAGGCGGGCGTCGTGATGCTCACGAAGAATGCCGCACTGGAGCTCGGGGAGCAGGGCATCCGCGTGAATGCCGTCTCGCCCGGGCTCGTTGCCACCCCGCTCACCGGCGGGCTGCTGGCGGTGCCGGGCGTGATCGACACGTATCTCGACCGCATCCCGGCGAAGCGCGCGGCGGACCCCGACGAGATCGCCGGCGTCGCCGTGTTCCTCGGCTCAGCCGATGCCTCCTATGTGAACGGCGAGAACATCGTCGTCGACGGCGCCTGGGCGACGACGGGCTACCCGGACCTGCGGCCCTTCCTGGGCTGAGATCGCTCGGCCGGAACCGGGCGCCGAGCGGACGGCCGCCCGCTCGGCGCCCGGCGCCGCAAGACGCGCTGCGGCTGCGCGGCGGTGCCGGCCGTCATGTCAAGGCGCTGTCGAGGCGGCAGTCGCTGCGGCTGAATGCTCCTATGACGATCGCCAGGTGCCTGTCGAGGACGATGGTCGCAACGGCGACGCGCTTTCTCGGAGTCCTTCTGCGGGCAGGGATCGCGGTTGTGCTGCTCGCGCGGCGCCCACGCCCCATCCATTCGCGCGGCGCCGTGCTCGACGGGTGGTTGACCCTCCGCCCATCACCGCATCTCACCGTCGCGTGGTCGCAGTCCTCGCCGTCGGCGATCAGGGTCGTCGCGCGCCTGTCCCGTTCGATCGGGCTCCCCGACGGGGTGCCGGACGTCTACGGACTCGCCCTGCGCGGCGTGATCGACGGCCGCACCGTCGACCTGCAGTTGTCTGCGACCGGTGTCGGGGTGCCCGGCCGTTTCCTGCTCGCGCCGCACCTGACTCCGGAACTTGCGACATACTCCAGCATCCTCCCCGTGCGCACGGATCGCGGGCCCATGCTCTTCTGTGCGCGCACCATTCAGACACCCGGGCTCCCGGCTGATCTTCCGGCGATCCGTCAGGCGGTGCGCCGCGAGCCCTGGCGTCTGAGGCTCTACGCTGCGTCGCCCCGCGGGCGGTGGCATCCGATCGGGGAAATCGCTCTAGATGCAGCCCGCTCGGAGGACGATCCGACACTGCGCTTCGACGTCGACCGGCATCCCGTCCCGGGCACGGAGCCGTACGGCTGGGTGGCCGCACTGCGTCAGCCGGCCTACCGGCTCGCCCAGCGGAGGCACCCAGGCACGCGTCCGAGGGGAGCGGATGCCGCGAACGCAGAAGGCCCGCGGTGATCGCGGGCCTTCTGTGTCGATGTGGTGGGCGATACCGGACTCGAACCGATGACCTCTTCCGTGTGAAGGAAGCGCGCTACCAACTGCGCCAATCGCCCAAGGCCCCAGGGGGCCGACAACCGATACTACCGGACCCGGAGTCGTGCTCGTGACCAACGAGGAAGACACGCGCGAGATTCGTGCCGGGTTTTGACACTCGTCGATCTTGGGCTAATGTTTCATGAGTGCCCGGGACAACAACCGGGACGAAATGCGGATGTAGCGCAGTTGGTAGCGCACAACCTTGCCAAGGTTGGGGTCGCGAGTTCGAGTCTCGTCATCCGCTCGAGTGCAGGGGATCTTCGTCAGAAGGTCCACGGCACGTGGGGTCAATCCACACGGTGGCGTGGCCGAGCGGCTAGGCACCGGCCTGCAAAGCCGTTTACACGGGTTCGAATCCCGTCGCCACCTCACCGACAAATGAATAGCCTTTTAGGCGCGATTGGCGCAGCGGTAGCGCGCTTCCCTGACACGGAAGAGGTCACTGGTTCGATCCCAGTATCGCGCACCACCAGACGAAGCCCCCGGTTCACACCGGGGGCTTCGTCGTTCATGGGGTTCAGCCACGGGGCCCGCCGCGGGCTCCCGAGGGGGCGGATGCCGAAGCGGGAGTCGTCCGTGTGTCGATGCGGACGACGAGGGTGGCGGTATACCCGGCGTTCTCGTCTCCGCTCATCGTCGCCAGCTGCGAGGCAGCGGAATCGTCGCCGAACACCGAATCCTGCGCGAGGGTCACAGCGCCCAGATTGCGCGCCGAGCCTCCGTAGCCGTCGAGCGCATAGACCGCGGCGCTCTCTTTCTGCGGCAGGGCCATCTGCGAGGTCGCGATCGCGTTCGTCGCTTCGCTTATCGAGCCCGCATCGGGATAGACCTCGAAGTGGATGTGGGGCCAGCGGCCCGCGTAGCAACCGGGGAAGATCGAGGTGAACGACACTTGGCCCTCGGCATCCGCCACCTGCACCCCGCGAAGGTAGGTGACGTCCTCCAGGCCGTCGGAGTACATCGAGTAGTCGCCCTGCGCGGTGCAGTGCCACGCATACAGAGCCGCTCCCGCGAACGGCGCGTCGCCGTTCGCCACGTCCAGAAGCTGGAACTCGATCGTCAACGGCACGCCGTCCGCCGTCTCGCCGCCGTCGATGGATCGGGTGATGTCGCGACGTACGATGCCGGATCTCTCGAGAACATCAGGGCCGTTCGAGCCGTCCGCCGGATAGGGACCCGCCGTCTCGTCGGGGACTTCGCCCCCGGAAGATGCGCCGTCGTCGCCCGTGCCGCCGGCCTCCGACGACGACGGCGATGCCGACGACGTGGATGGGACCGCCGTACAGGCCGCCAGGATCATCGCTCCGATGCCGAGACCGGCGAACCCGAGCACCCCGCGACGGCTCATCACCGTGCGGATGTCGAAGGAGGCGCCCTGGTCGACGATCTCCTCATCGGGCCGGTCGAGCGGTCGCCCTTGGTAGAACGGGCCCTCGGGTGTGATGTCGGGATCGGGGATGCGGCTCATGGAAGTCCTCTCGGGAATTGGTGCCTGTTCGCACCACGATCCCCGAGGAACCGATCAGAATTCGTTGCACCCGCTATGGGCCTGCGATGAGGCGCTCAGGGCCCAAGACGAGGACGCTGTTCAGCGACGTCGACCCCGCATCGCCGACATCGCGATCAGAACAGCGGCGACCCAGGGCCCGGCCACGATGATGGGGTCGAGCCACGAGTGCCGCAGGTCGATGCGTCCTCGCCCGAATCGGGAGGCGATCGGCCGATGCCGTGGCTCGGCGAGGACTCCGGTCTGCGTGATCGGGTTGTCGGGACGGGGTGTGATGAGCGAGCGCACGTGTGCTCCGACGGATTCGACACGGTCGCCCAGCACGAGCAACAGCCAGCGGGTGTTCTTGGTCTCGCTGAGCCGGTCGTACGCGAGGCGGCGGATCGCCCCGGACAGGCCGTGCAGGGGCTGCGCGGTGCCGAACACCGGGGGAAGCATCCCGTGCTCGATCGATCGCTCCCTGTCGTCACCGCCGGGCTGCCGGTCGGGTTCGACCCAGTGCGCGCCGGTGTCTCCGAAGTCCTCGCGCTGCTGCCAGGTGCGTCGGTGCTCGGGCGCGGCATCGGTGCCCCAGCCGGGGATGCGCGCTCGGAGCTCCTCGGGCGTCGGAGCGAGGAGGGGCTTGGCGGGCTGGTAGGGCATGATCAGTCCTCTCCGACGGTGATGACGGGCTTGATGCAGCCGTCGAGTTTCGACGAGAACACGTGATATGCCTCGGCGATGTGTTCGAGGGGGAAGCGGTGCGTCAGCAGGTCGGAGGGCCTCACATGCCCCTCGCGGATGTGCTCGAGCAAGCGGGGCCATTGCCGCTTCACCGGCGCCTGATTCGCGCGGACCGTCAGACCCTTGTTGACGGCGTCGCCGAGACGGACCGCCGAGGGGAGGGGGCCGTAGGCGCCGATGACCGAGACCGTGCCGCCTTTGCGTACCGAATCGATGGCCCAGTTGACGGCGACGGGGGAGCCGCCCTGCAGTTTGAGCTTCGCACCGGTGATGTGCTGCAGGAGTCCGCCGTCGGCCTCCGCGCCGACCGCGTCGATGGCGACGTCGGCGCCGAGGTGGCCGGTCGCGCGCTTCATCGCTAGGACGATGTCGCCGACCTCCTTCAGATGCATGGTCTCGGCGTACGCGAAGTCACGGGCCTTCTCGAGTCGGTAGTCGAGGTGGTCGACGACGATCACCCGGCCTGCTCCCAAGAACCACGCCGACCGCGCTGCGGCCAGCCCCACCGGGCCCGCGCCGAAGACCGCGACGGTGTCGCCCTCGGCGATCTCACCGAGCTGGGCGCCGAAGTATCCCGTCGAGAACGCGTCGGTGAGCATCAGGGCGTCTTCCGACGACAGCCATTCCGGCACCACGGACGGGCCCACATCGGCGAACGGCACACGCACGAACTCGGCCTGGCCACCGTCATAGCCGCCCGTGGTGTGGGAATAGCCGTAGATCCCCCCGACGGCGGTGGCATTGGGGTTGACGTTGTGGCAGTTCGACAGCAAGCCGCGGCTGCAGAAGTAGCAGGTGCCGCAGGAGATGTTGAACGGCACCATCACTCGGTCTCCGACCGAGAGGTTCTGCACGGACGGGCCGACCTCGTGCACGATGCCCACGATCTCGTGGCCGAACGTGTGACCGATCCGGGTATCCGGCATCATGCCGTGGAAGAGGTGCAGATCAGACCCGCAGACGGCGGCGTGCGTCACACGCACGATCGCGTCGTTCGGATGCTCGATCCGCGGTTCCGCCTTCTCGGCCACCTGGATCTTGTACGGGCCACGGTAGGTCATCGCGCGCATGGTCGGCTCCGTCGGTGCAGTTGGGTCAGGCGCGGGCGGTGCGGTTGCCGTTGCCCGGCACGCGCGGCTCGCGGCTGACGAAGATGCCGAGGAGCACCATGCCGATGCCGAGGCCGAGGTGCAGCCAGTTGTCGGCGTCGTTCACCGGGATGAAGTTGAGCGATTCGTTGCCCACCGCGATCAGGCCGTAGAGCCAGACGACGAGGTACGCCAGACCGCCGATGATCAGGTAGAGACGCGAGGAGCGTGCACGTGCGGCGAGTGCGATACCGGCGATTGCGAAGGCCAGGTGCACGAAGTTGTGCAGCACCGAGACCTGGAAGACGCCCAGGAGGTGCGCCTCGGAATCGGCCCCCGCTCCGTGCAGGTGCTCGGCGGAGTGGGTGAGTCCGGGGATGAAGCCGGCGATGCCGACCAAGAGGAAGACGATGCCCACGATGAGGGCGGTCTTCTGGATCGGCGTCGCGGCGTAGCCGTGGGTGCGTCGTGCGGTGTCGGTCATGAGTGCCTCCAGGTGGGTGTAACAGGAGTGACTGACGTTAGGGAGGGCTGTGGATCGTCTGAGAGGGCGTTGACGGGTCGAGGGAGACGCGCTATCTTCACGCGCTAGCCCGCGTTCGCGCTCGGAGCGTCATCGCAGTTCCTGTCAAGCCCCCTGTCAGCGGGCGGCAGCGGTTCCTACCGTGCGAGGCATGCACGACATAGACGCCCTGCTGAACGATCGGGCCCCCGTCGAAGACGACGGCACCGGCGCCCCGGATGCGGCTCTGCGCCGCGTCTCGCATCTCGCGCAACTCGCGGCCGTGGTCCGGGCCTGGCCCGGACTGCATGTGCGGTACTCCGAGGGGCCGGATGCCGACGCCACGCGTTCGAGCGTCGACACCGAGAGCGGGCTGGAACTGCCGGGACTCTCGGTGAACCCGTTGGACGCCGAGCTGTGGTGGACGCGCCCGTTGGAGGACTGGCTCGCGCGTCAACTGTCCCAGTATCAGCACCTCGCCGAGAACGAACCGGAACGGATCGCGTGGATCCTGCGCGGGCGGATGTGCGGCCGTGGCCCCGACTGCGAGCCACTGATCGACGAGGTCGAACCGGTCGCCATCCTCGACGATGCTCTGCTCGCCGAGGCGCGGGAGCGCTACGAACGGGAGTTCGATGCGGGCCGTGGCCCGACCGATGGTGGAGGAGAGCAGTGAGCGCTGCGCGCCGCTGGTCCGAGGTGGCGGCGGGAGTGTTCCGCATCGCGGTCGCGGACGTCAACTGCTACCTGGTGCAGACGACCGACGGTCTGACGTTGTACGACGCCGGCCTTCCCGGTTCGCGCGGCGCGCTGACCGAGGTGCTCGCGCATCTCGGGGCCACCGTCTCCGACATCGACGCGCTCGTGCTCACCCACGGGCACTTCGACCACGTCGGGATGGGGCGCATGCTCCAGAGCCGCGGCGTCGACGCGCACGTGCATCCGCGAGACGTGCATCTCGCACGGCATCCGTACAGCTATCGACCGGAGGAGGCGCGCGTCGCCTACCTGCTCTCCCACCCGGGCGGCATCCCGCCCATCACGCGCATGGCTCTGCGAGGGGCTTTGGGTGTGCGTGGCATCGAGGTCGCCGGGCGCGTGTCACACGGGCATCCCGTCGACGCCCCCGGCAGGCCCATCGCGCTCTGGACCCCGGGGCATACCGGAGGCCACTGCGCGTTCCTCTTCGAGGAGACCGGTGTGCTCATCGCCGGCGATGCGCTCGTCACCCTCGATCCGTACACGGGCGAGCGCGGCCCGCAGATCGTCGCCCGCGCCGCGACGGCGGACACCGCCGAGGCGCTGCGGTCGCTCGACGTGCTCGACGAGAGTGGGGCGTCCCTCGTGCTCCCCGGGCACGGCGAGCCGTCGCGGGACGGGGTGCACGCTGACACGGCGGCAGCCCGTCGGCGCGGGGCGCACTGATCCGGTACGCCGTGGTCGGGGCGCGATTCAGCGGGCGCGCAGTGCCTCGGCGATGCGCAGCACGGCCTGCTCGATGAGCGGTCGGGGCATGGCGAAGACGAACCGCGTGAACCCGACCGCGGCCTCGCCGCAGGCGGCGCCGTCGGTCATCGCGACGCCGGCGTTCTCACGGAACCAGGCGCCGAGGTCGCCCGTGAGTCCCGTGTCGCGGAAATCGAGAAGAGCGATGTAGGTGCCCTCCGGCAGCACCATTCGCACGTCGGGGAGGTGCTCGGCGACAAGATCCGCCAGTGCGCGCCGATTTCCGTCGAGGTACTCCACGACCTCGTCCAGCCACCCGCCGCCGTTCCGGTAGGCGGCGATGTTCGAGACGGCCCCGACCGTCGACGTCCCGTGACCGGTCCACATGCCCTCGCGCTCCCAGACGTCGGCGTCCGCGTCGTTCGACAGGACCACCTGCGCGCATTTGAGGCCCGCGAGGTTCCAGGCCTTCGACGCGGACGTCGCGGTGAGGGTGTGCGCGGCCGCCTCCTCCGAGATCGAGGCGTAGGGGATGTGCCGGGCAGGCGCATAGACGATGGGGGCGTGGATCTCGTCGGAGAACACGCGTCCGCCGGCCGCAGAGACGGTCTGCGCCACGCGTTCCAGCTCCGCGCGGGTCGCAACCGTGCCGAGCGGGTTGTGCGGGTTGCACAGCACGAGCATCTCGCCGCCGTCGGCGAACGCCGCGGTCACGGCCTCGTGATCGAGCACCCAGCGACCGTCGACGACGACCTGCGGCACCTCGATCACGCGCCGCCCGTGCATCGGCGGGACCATCAGGAACGGCATGTAGGCGGGGGTCGGCACGATCACGGCCGATCCGGGTGCGGTGTGATGCTCGATCGCGTATTCGAAAGCGGCGATGACGTCGGGGACGTGCTTCACGCGGGTGGCGGACACCTCCCACCCGTAGTGATCGGCGTACCAGGTCGCCGTCGCCGCGGCGAGATCTGCGGCGAGGTGCTCGGGCAGGTAGCCGGTCAGCCCGGCATCGAGCGCATCGCCGATCGCCGTCTTGATCGCGGGTGCCACTCCGAAGTCCATCTCCGCGACGAATGCGCCGATCACGTCGGGGAAGGCGGTCCACTTCACGCTTCCCGCCGCACGGAGCTCGTTCTCGGTCAGGGCATCGAATCCGCCGGCACGCATGGGGGAGTCCTTTCGAAGGCGAGGGGGTCGTCTCGATCGTATTGCGACCGCGACGGGTGCGGCTCGTCCCCGACTCGGCCGGTGGGCCGGATGCTCAGTCGCGGGGCGCGCGTTTGACGACGTCGTACGCGGCGAGCGCCGCGTTGCGCGTCTCCTTGAGGTCGACGATCGCCTCGTCCGGGGCATCCGATGCCCACTGCGAGATGTAGAGGCTCTGCGGATCGAACTTCTTCGCTTGCAGCTCGGGATTGAAGATGCGGAAATAGGGCGCGGCATCCGCTCCCGACCCGGCGACCCACTGCCAGTTGAACGGGTTGTTCGCGTCATCCGCGTCGACGAGCGTGTCCCAGAACCACTCCTCGCCGCGGCGCCAGTCGATGAGGAGGTTCTTGATGAGGAATGACGCGGTCACCATGCGCACCCGGTTGTGCATGTAACCGGTGTGCCACAGCTCGCGCATCCCGGCGTCCACCAGAGGGACGCCCGTCTCCCCGCGCTGCCAGGCTCGCAGGTGCGACGGCCGGAGCCGCGGCCAGGGGAAGGCGTCGAATTCCGATCGAAGGTTCTTCGTCGCGAGGTCGGGGAAATGGAACAGCGTGTGCCAGGCGAACTCCCGCCAGCCCAACTCCGAGAGGAAACCCGATGAGCCCTCGGTCCCCGTCGCCTCGTGCCAGATCGTGAAGGGGCTCAGTTCGCCCCACCGCAGGCGCGGGGAGAGCAGCGACGTCGCGCCGGCGGACGGCTCGTCCCGAGCGCGATCGTATGTCTGCACGTCGTCGGAGAGAAAAGCGTGCAGGCGGCGACGCGCCGCGGGCTCACCCGGCTCCCACGTCTCGCGCAGACCGCCCGCCCAGTCGGGGGCGCTAGGAAGCAGGTGCCAGTCCTCGAGCCGATCGGAGGCCGGCCCCTTCCCGAGTCCGTCGAGTTCGCGAGGCTCGGGGAACGGAGTGCGCGGGGCGGGGAGGTGCAGGCATGCGCGCCAGAACGGGCTGAACACGGAGAAGTGCGTGCCGGACCCGGTCTTGACGGTCCACGGCTCGTGCAGCAGCGACCCGGCGAAGGAGGCGACCTCGACGCCGTCCTCCCGCAGCGAGGACTTGAGTGCGGCATCGATCTCGCGCGCGGCTCCGGCGTAACGGCGATTCCAGAACACGGCACCGGCAGAGGCATCCGCGACCGCCTCGCGGACCACGCGCCCGGCCGGGCCCCGTCGCAGCACGAGGTTCACGCCGCGCTCGGCGAGGCGCTCTCGGAGCGAGGCGAGCGAATGGTGCAGCCACCACCGTGCGGCGCCTCCGTACTCCCGCAGCCCCGGCGATTCCTCATCGAGCACGAAGAGCGCGACGATCGGCTCGCCCCGGTCCATCGCAGCACGCAGGGCCGGGTTGTCGGCAAGGCGGAGGTCGTCGCGGAACCACACGATCGAGGGGGAGACCATCGCCCCATTGTGGCCCCGGCCGCGAACCGGAGGAAATGTCAGCGGCGGCCTTGACTTCGGCGCTGCGGGGAGGTCGCCCACAGTGCCCACCCCACCAGCACGGGCTGCAGGAACAGGCGAGCGAAACGCCGCGCGTCCGTGTCGAGTCCCGGCGCCGAACGCCCGGTGCGCCATTGGTGGATGTTTCCGGGGAACACCGCGACGAAGAACGCCGCGGTCGCCCAGCCGATGCGTCGCTGCTCGCGCGGGAGAGCGATGAGGGCCGCCCCGAGCGCGATCTCGGCTGCACCGGAGGCGATCACGATCGCGTCGCGATCGAGGCGGGTGACGCGGGTCGCCCAGTCGGGAACCACCAGACGGAAACCGCGGGTCTGCACGAAATGCAGCACGCCCATCGCGGCGAGGCCGAGCCCGAGCATCCACCGGGCCGCTGTTCTCATCATCCGCTCACGCTACCCGTCGCGTCGTCTGCTGGCACACTGGCACGATGACCGTGTTCCGCATCGTCGTCCTCTTCGTGCTCGCCGCGATCGCGGAGATCGGCGGCGCCTGGCTCGTGTGGCAGGCCGTGAAGGAGAACCGCGGCTGGCTGTTCGCGGTATTCGGGGTGATGGCACTCGGGGCCTACGGGTTCATCGCGGCGCTGCAACCCGACGCGAACTTCGGCCGAGTGCTCGCGGCGTACGGCGGCATCTTCATCGCCGGCTCGCTCGCGTGGGGCATCATCGTCGACGGCTTCGCCCCGACGGTCTGGGATTGGGTCGGTTCGGCGGTCGCCCTGATCGGTGCCGCGATCATCATCCTCGCTCCGGCCCTCACCAGCGCCACCGCCGACGCGGGCGCCTGACGGCGGATGCCGGGCGGTCGGCGGCCGCCGGGCATGCGAGTAGCCTAGATCGAGACCCAGATGGAGTGATCAGTGCCTGAAAACGCCCAGCCGACAGACGGCTTCGCCCTGTTCTCTGACCGATCCGTCGTCGCCATGCGCGTCAACGGCATCCTCAAGGACCTCGCGACCCCCGTGACCGATGCCGACGAGGTCGAGCCGGTCACCATCGACAGCCCCGACGGCCTCGGCATCCTGCGCCACTCGACGGCGCACGTGCTCGCGCAGGCGGTGCAGCGGATCAACCCGCAGGCGAACCTCGGCATCGGCCCGCCCATCACCGACGGCTTCTACTACGACTTCGGCGTCGATGCGCCGTTCACACCCGACGATCTCAAGGCGATCACCAAGGAGATGCAGCGCATCGTCCGTGAGGGCCAGCGCTTCGTGCGCCGCGTGGTCACCGACGACGAGGCGCGGGCGGAGCTCGCCGACGAGCCCTTCAAGCTCGAGCTCATCGGTCTCAAGGGGGGCAAGGAGGCCGCCGAGGGCGCCTCGGTCGAGGTCGGCGAGGGCGAACTCACCATCTACGACAACACGACGCGCGACGGCGAGGTCGTCTGGAAGGACCTCTGCCGCGGGCCGCACCTGCCGAACACCCGCATGATCGGGAACGGATGGGACCTCACGCGCATCGCCGCGGCGTATTGGCGGGGCAGCGAGAAGAACCCGCAGCTGCAGCGCATCTACGGCACCGCCTGGCCGTCGAAGGATGAGCTGCGCGCCTACCAGCACCGTCTGGAAGAGGCTGCCAAGCGCGACCACCGCCGCCTCGGCAAGGAACTCGACCTCTTCTCCTTCCCGGAGGAGATCGGCTCGGGCCTCTCGGTCTGGCATCCCCGCGGCGGCATGATCCGCGGCGAGATGGAGCAGCACGCCCGCAAGCGCCACATCGAGGGCGGCTACACCTACGTCTACACGCCGCACATCTCGAAGGAAGACCTCTTCCTCACCTCGAACCACCTCGTGACCTACAAGGAGGGCATGTTCCCCCCCATCGTCATGGACGAGGAGCGCGACGCCGACGGCAACGTCACCAAGCAGGGCCAGGACTACTACCTGAAGCCCATGAACTGCCCGATGCACATCCTCATCTACAAGGAGCGTGCGCGCAGCTACCGCGATCTTCCCCTGCGGTTCGCCGAGAACGGCACCGTCTACCGCAACGAGCTCTCGGGTGCCCTCCACGGCCTCACTCGCGTACGCGGGTTCACTCAGGACGACTCGCACCTCTTCGTCACCCCCGACCAGCTCGAGGGCGAGGTGGCCAAGGTCCTCGACTTCATCCTCTCGATGCTCCGCGACTTCGGTCTCACCGACTTCGAGCTCGAACTGTCGATGAAGGACGACGAGAAGTCGAAGTGGATCGGCTCGGACGAGTTCTGGGAGACGTCGACCGACGCCCTCCGTCGGGTGGCGGTCGCCTCCGGTCTCAAGCTCACCGAGGTGCCGGGAGAGGCGGCGTTCTACGGCCCCAAGATCGACCTGAAGACGCGCGATGCGATCGGCCGCACCTGGCAGCTCTCGACCGTGCAGGTCGACCCGAACCTGCCGGAGCGCTTCGACCTCGAGTTCATGGACAAGGACGGCCAGAAGAAGCGTCCGATCATGATCCACCGCGCGCTGTTCGGCTCGATCGAACGATTCTTCGCGATCCTGCTCGAGCACTACGCCGGAGACTTCCCGGTGTGGCTCTCGCCGCTCCAGGTCGCGGGCATCCCGGTCGCGGAGGACTACGCCGACTACCTGGGCGACATCATCCGCACCCTGCGCGACCAGGGCGTGCGCGCCGAACTCGACACCTCCGACGACCGCATGCAGAAGAAGATCCGCACGCACACGACGGGCAAGGTGCCGATCCTGCTCATCGCGGGCGAGCAGGATCGTGCCGCCGGAACGGTCTCGTTCCGCTTCCGTGACGGCTCGCAGGAGAACGGCATCCCCGTGGCGGACGCCGTCGAACGCATCCGTCGCGCGATCGCCGAGCACACCCTCGTGCAGAAGGCCGGAGACCTGGCATGACCGAGCAGCCGCTGGAGCCCGCCGCCGACTTCGTCGGAGTGCCCGACGAGTTCCAGCGGCTGTGGACACCGCACCGGATGGCGTACATCCAGGCGGGGCCGGAGCCGTTGCGGGAGGACTGCCCCTTCTGCGAGGCGCCGAAGCATCCGGACGCCGAGCGGCTGATCGTCGCACGGGGGAGGACGGCCTACGTCCTCCTCAACCTGTTCCCGTACAACTCCGGCCACCTGCTGGTGTGCCCGTACCGCCACATCGCGACCTACGACCAGGCATCCGCCGAGGAGGTCGCCGAGATCGGCGCGCTCACGCAGACCGCCATGCGCGTGCTCGCGGAAGTGTCGCGCTGCGACGGCTTCAACCTGGGCATGAATCAGGGCGCGGTCGCCGGCGCGGGGGTGGACGCCCATCTGCATCAGCACGTCGTGCCGCGCTGGCGATCGGACGCGAACTTCTTCCCGATCATCGCCAAGACGAAGGCGCTGCCGCAGCTGTTGGGAGAGGTGCGCGAAGCGGTGGCGAACGCCTGGCCGGCCCCCGCGGACTCCGCCTGATCGACGGGTCCGCGAGGCCGGGGATCAGCGCACCTGGCGTGCCGTGAACTGCATACTCGGGTGCGCGTAGTACTCCTGCGCCTCGACGAGCTGCAGTTCGCGCTCACCCGACTCGAGCGTCGCCTTCAGCAGGTCGTACACGCTCGACGCCGTGCGCTCCAGTGCGGTCTGCGCGCTGCCCGTCTCGACGTAGTGCGCGGTGAAGAGGGCCGCGGTGACGTCTCCGGAGCCGTTGGCCTTCATCGGCAGGTGGGGCGTCTGCACGATCCACGCGCCCTCGTCGTCGACGGCGAGCATCTCGATCGTGCCCTCCTCGCGGTCGGGCCGCTCGACGCTCGTCACCAGCACCGTTCGCGGCCCCATGGCTCGGGCCAGGTCGACGGACGCGAGGGTCGACTCGAGCGTGTCGGGCACGGTATCGGTCAGGAATCCGAGTTCGAACTGGTTGGGTGTGATGATGTCGGCCACCGGGACGACCTTCTCCCGCAGCAGCACCGGGATGGCGGGTGCGACGAAGCATCCCGACTTCGCGTTGCCCATCACGGGGTCGCAGGCGTACAGCGCGTTCGGGTTGGCGGCTTTCACCCGCGCGACGGCGTCGATGATCACGTCGCCGATGCCCTCCCCACCCTGATATCCGCTCAACACCGCGTCGATGCTGCCGAAGACCCCGCGCTCCTCGATGCCGGAGATCACGTCGCGCACATCGTCGGGAGAGATCAGCGGACCGCGCCACGATCCGTACCCGGTGTGGTTCGAGAAGTTCACCGTGTAGACGGGCAGAACCTCGACGCCGATGCGCTGCAGAGGGAAGACGGCGGCGGAGTTGCCGACGTGGCCATAGGCGACGGCGGACTGGACGGAGAGGATCTTCATCTCGGGATGCCTTCTTTCGGGGAGGGGAGGGGAGCGGCGCCGGCGGTCACCGCGCGCAGGCGATGAGGTCGTCGACGAGGCGGGTGGTGTCGTCATCGGAGAGGTCGTGGACGGTGAGACGCAGGTGGGTGGACGGTGCCGCCTGTTCGTGAAGGGTGAACTCGTCGCCGGTGCGCGCGAGCCAGCCGCGTCGCATGAGACGCTCGGCGATCTCACGCGCGGGGCGGGCGAAGCCCACCCACAGGCTCAGGCCGTCGGTGGAGCGCACATCGAAGCCGCGGTCGCGCAGACGTGCCGCGACGGCGTCATTGCGTGCCGCGTAGTGGGCCGCCGTGTCCCGGATCCGGGCGACGACCGTCTCGTCGGTCAGCTGCGCCAGCGTCAGGCGCTGCAGCAGGTGGCTCACCCAGGTCGTGCCGGGACTGAGCCGCATGGCGAGGCGCTCGGCGGTGGCGGGGTCGGTCGCCGCGACGGCGAGGCACATGTCGGGTCCGAGGAACTTGGACACGGACCGCACCAGCGCGAACCGATGGTGGCCGGGAGCGATCAGCGACTCGTACGGCTGCTGCGAGAGCATCGAGAAGTGATCGTCCTCGATGACCAGCACGTACGGATGCTCCGCCAGCAGTGCGCGCAGTGCACGGGCGCGCTCGGGCGTGAGGCTCGCCCCTGTCGGATTCTGCGCGCGCGGCGTGCAGATCACGGCGCGCACACCTGCGTCGAGCGCGGCGCGCAGGCCGTCGACGGTCATTCCCTCCTCATCGACCGGCACGGGCACCGGGCGGTATCCGCCGAGGCGAACGGTGTGGATGCTGGAGAGGAAGCACGGATCCTCGAGGGCGACCGCGTCGTCGCGCGTCAGGGCCTGAGCCAGAAGGCGTTCGACGGCGTCGACGGCGCCGCTGGTCACCGTGATGCGGAAGTCGGATACCGCGAGGTCGGCGGACACCCACTCGCGCGCCCAGTGCTCGAGGTCGCGATCGATGACGGGTTCGCCGTAGAGCACGGGGCGAGACGCGATGCGGGAGAGCGCGGCGGAGGGATCGGGGATCCGCGCGGGGTCGGGGTTACCGGTGCCCAGGTCGCGCAGCACGGTGTCGGGAGCGAAGCCCTCCTGCGCGACAGCGCCGGCTCCCGCCAACGTCGTGCCGGCGCGGCCTCGGGACACGACGATCCCGGCCTGCGCGAGCTGCCGGTACGCGGCCACCGCCGTGTTGCGGTTCACGCCGAGGGACGACGCGAGCTCCCGCACGGGAGGGAGGGAGTCGCCGGGGCGCAGCTCGCCGCGATCACGCAGCGCGCGCACGCTGTCTGCGATGTCGGCCGCGGTGGTGCCCGTGATATCGATCGTCATCATTCCTCGAGTCGATTCTAGAACGTCCCGGACGATGGTACGGTTTGGCCTAGATCAATGCCGGACTTCGTCCCGGCACGAGAGGAACGACATGGACGACAACGCACCCACCACTGGATCCGCACGCGTCAAGCGCGGACTCGCCGAGATGCTGAAGGGCGGCGTGATCATGGACGTCGTCACCGCGGACCAGGCGCGGATCGCCGAAGACGCCGGCGCCGTCGCGGTGATGGCACTCGAACGCGTTCCCGCCGATATCCGCGCGCAGGGCGGGGTGTCGCGAATGAGCGACCCCGACATGATCGACAGCATCATCGATGCGGTCTCGATCCCCGTCATGGCCAAAGCGCGCATCGGCCATTTCGTCGAGGCGCAGGTGCTGCAGGAGCTCGGGGTGGACTACATCGACGAGTCCGAGGTTCTCTCGCCCGCCGATTACGTGAATCACATCGACAAGTTCGGCTTCACCGTCCCGTTCGTCTGCGGCGCCACCAACCTGGGCGAGGCGCTGCGGCGCATCACCGAGGGGGCGGCGATGATCCGCTCGAAGGGCGAGGCCGGCACCGGTGATGTCTCGGAGGCCACCAAGCACATCCGTACTATCACCCGCGAGATCAACCGTCTGCGCTCGATGACGCGCGACGAGCTCTACGTCGCCGCGAAGGAGCTGCAGGCGCCGTACGAGCTCGTGGCCGAGGTGGCGGAGCGCGGGCAGTTGCCGGTCGTGCTGTTCGTCGCGGGGGGAGTGGCGACGCCGGCCGACGCGGCCATGATGATGCAACTCGGGGCCGACGGGGTCTTCGTGGGCTCGGGCATCTTCAAGTCGGGCGACCCGGCACGGCGGGCCGCCGCCATCGTCAAGGCGACCACCTTTCACGACGACCCCGCGCTGATCGCCGAGGTCTCGCGCGGACTGGGCGAGGCGATGGTCGGCATCAACGTCAGCGACCTCCCGGCGCCGCACCGGCTCTCCGAGCGTGGCTGGTAGCCCGCGGATCGGCATCCTCGCCTTGCAGGGGGACGTGCGCGAACACGCGCTCGTGCTCGAGGGGCTGGGCGCCCGGGTGTCGCGGGTACGCCGCCCCGCGGACCTGGGCGAGATCGACGGATTGGTCCTGCCAGGGGGCGAATCGAGCGTGATCGACAAGCTCTCCCGGGCCTTCGGCCTGCAGCTCCCCATCCGGGAGCAGATCGCGAAGGGGCTGCCCGTGCTCGGGACGTGCGCGGGGCTCATCCTGCTCGCCGATCGCATGCGCGACGGCATCCCCGGGCAGGAGAGCTTCGGAGGTCTCGACGTGACGGTGCGCCGCAACGCCTTCGGTCGTCAGGCGGAGTCGTTCGAGGGGGAGCTCGATGTGGTCTCGCTGGGGCCGCCGTCGATCCGCGCCGCCTTCATCCGGGGACCCGTGGTCGACGAAGTGGGACCGCGGGCACACGTGCTGGCCGCGCTCCCGGACGGTCGCGTCGTCGGGGTCGAGCAGGATGCTCTGATGGGGCTGAGCTTCCACCCGGAGATCACGGGCGAGACGCGTTTTCACGAGCGGTTCCTCGCGCGCGCCGCCGCCGCCTGAGCGGTGGCCACCCACGAGTGAGCGCGATGATTCGATAGGATGGACGACGCGCTGGGCGCGATCCGGCGCGAGACGACGAGCGGAGAGTTATGTCCGGGCATTCCAAATGGGCGACCACGAAGCACAAGAAGGCCGTCATCGACGCGCGCCGTGCGAAGTCGTGGGCGAAGCTCATCAAGAACATCGAGGTTGCAGCCAAGCTCGGCGGCGCCGACCTGTCCGGCAACCCGACGCTCTACGACGCCGTGCTCAAGGCGAAGAAGACGTCGGTCCCCAAGGACAACATCGACCGCGCGATCAAGCGCGGCGCCGGCATCGGCGGCGAGGCCGTCGAGTACACCTCGATCATGTACGAGGGGTACGGCCCCAACGGTGTCGCCCTCATGATCGAGTGCCTCACCGACAACAAGAACCGCGCGGCGGCCGAGGTCCGCACGGCGCTCAGCCGCAACGGCGGCACCCTCGCCGATCCGGGCAGTGTGGCGTACAACTTCTCCCGCAAGGGCGTGATCGTCGTCGGCTCCGAGGGGACCACCGAGGACGACGTCATGATGGCGGCGCTCGAGGCCGGGGCCGAGGAGATCGAGCCGCACGCCGAGGGCTTCGAGGTTCTCACCGAGGCGTCCGATCTCGTCACCGTGCGCTCGGCCCTGCAGGACGCGGGCATCGACTACGAGTCCGCCGATGTCGAGTTCGTCCCCAACCTCAAGGTCGAGATCGACGCGGACACCGCCCGCAAGGTGTTCCGTCTCATCGATGCACTGGAAGACAGCGAGGACGTGCAGAACGTCTTCAGCAACTTCGACCTGACCGCCGAGGTGCAGGCCGAGCTCGAGAACGACGACGCTTAGGCGCGCCGCGGCGTCGGGGCGGTCGCGGCCGCTTAACGTGGTGACGTGACCTCCTCCTCGCTGCGCGTGCTGGGCATCGACCCCGGTCTCACGCGGTGCGGTGTCGGCATCGTCGACGTCGATCGCGCGCGTCGCGGGTCGCTGGTGCACGTGGACGTCATCCGCTCGTCGCCGGATGCCCCGATCCACGAGCGACTGGCCATCGTCGCGGCCGGGATCCGTCGCGTGATCGCCGAGCACCGGCCCGAGGCGGTCGCGGTCGAGCGCGTGTTCGCGCAGCAGAACAGCCACACCGTGATGGGTACCGCCCAGGCCAGTGGCGTGGCGCTTCTGCTCGCGGCGGAGGCAGGACTGCCGGCAGCCACGCACACCCCGAGCGAGGTCAAGGCGGCGGTCACGGGCTACGGCGCCGCGGACAAGCGCCAGGTGCAGACGATGATCGCGCGCATCCTGCGTCTCGACGCCCTGCCGCAGCCGCCGGACGCGGCGGATGCCCTCGCCATCGCCCTCTGCCATGCCTGGCGTCGCGGGGGCGCCGGTGGCGCTGCAGCAACGGCGCAGACGCCGGCGCAGAAGGCATGGGCCGATGCCGAGCGTGTCGCTCGAACATACGTACGACGCGGGGCCTAGGCTGAGGGGATGATCTCCTCGTTGCACGGTGTCGTTCTGCATGCGACCGCGGACCAGGTCGTCCTGGAGGTGGGCGGCGTCGGATTCTCGGTCGCCGTTCCGTCGGACGTCGCGCACACCGCGACGATCGGATCGCAGCTGCGGTTGCACACGAATCTCGTCGTCCGTGAGGACGCCCTCTCGCTGTACGGGTTCGCCGACCGCGACGAGCTAGAGATCTTCGGTCTCCTGATCAGCGTCACCGGTGTCGGACCCAAGTCCGCCCTCGGGGTGCTCTCGCACCTCACCGTCGACCAGATCGCCGAGGCCGTCACCGCCGAAGACGACGCGCCGTTCCGTCGCGTCTCGGGCATCGGACCCAAGACCGCGAAGCTCATCGTCGTGCAGCTCGCCGGCAAGGTGCACGCCACCGCTCCGGCCGCCACGACGCCCACCGCGGCGGCGACGGTCGTCGATCAGGTCGCCGCCGCGCTCGTCGGACTCGGGTGGTCAGAGAAGGTGGCCGCGGACGCGGCCGCGCAGACTGCCGCCGAGGCGACGGAGGCGGAGCGCGCCGCCGTCGCACCGCTCCTCCGTCGGACGCTCGCGCTGCTGGGACCGGCGCGTGTCTGACGCCCTCGACGCCCGGGAGCCCGTCGACGAGGCGGAACTCGCGATCGAAGGAGCGCTCCGGCCGACCAGCCTCGACGAGTTCGTCGGTCAGCAGAAGGTGCGCGGACAGCTCCAGCTGCTGCTCGAGGCGGCGCGTATCCAGGGCCGCACGGCCGATCACATCCTGCTCGCCGGGCCCCCTGGACTCGGCAAGACCACCCTCGCGATGATCGTCGCCCACGAGAGCGAGCGTCCGCTACGGCTGTCGAGCGGGCCGGCGATCCAGCACGCCGGCGATCTCGCCGCGCTGCTGTCGAGCCTCGTTCCCGGCGAGGTCCTGTTCATCGACGAGATCCACCGCATGGCGCGCTCCGCTGAGGAGATGCTGTACCTCGCCATGGAGGACTTCCGTATCGACATCATGGTCGGCAAGGGAGCAGGCGCCACGAGCATCCCGCTCGACCTGGCGCCATTCACCCTCGTCGGCGCGACGACGCGCTCGGGGCTGCTGCCGAACCCGCTGCGGGACCGCTTCGGCTTCACGGGCCACCTCGAGTTCTACGAGGAGATCGAGCTCGAACAGGTCATCGCGCGCTCCGCCTCGGTGCTCGGCGTCGATCTGCCCTCCGACTCGCTCGCCGAGATCGCTCGGCGGTCCCGCGGGACGCCGCGTATCGCCAACCGACTCCTGCGCCGCGTCCGCGACTACGCGCTGGTTCACGGCGGGGGAGAGGCGTCGCTCGGCGGGGTCCGCGCCGCGCTCGATCTCTACGACGTCGATCCGATCGGGCTCGACCGCCTGGACCGGGCGGTTCTCGAAGCCCTCGTGCGCCGGTTCCGCGGCGGTCCCGTCGGACTGAGCACCCTCGCGGTCGCCGTCGGCGAGGAGGCCGAGACGGTCGAGAGCGTCGTCGAGCCATACCTCGTGCGCATCGGCTTCCTCGGACGCACACCGCGCGGCAGGGTCGCGATGCCCGAGGCGTACGAGCATCTCGGGGTGCCGCACCCCGACGGGACGCTTCGTCTGCATGACCTATAATCGCTGAAGACTTCCCCGAACTTCTGTGCGCCCAACGAATGGTGCGTGCACCTGAGAAAGGCGCTCCGCCCCATGGAACTCATCCTCTTCGGTCTTCTGGCCGTCCTGCTCGTCTTCATGATCATCAACACGCGCAAGCGTCAGAAGCAGATGAAGGCCGAGCAGGAGGAGAAGGCGACGAAGACCGTTCCCGGCGTCCGCGTGCTGTTGCAGGGCGGCATCTACGGCACGATCGTGTCGTACGACCCTGAGGACCTCGACCACCCGGCGTCGATCGAGGTGGCTCCCGGTGTGGTTATCGAGGTGCACAGCCAGGCGATCCTGCGCATCGTCGAGCCGAAGGACATCGTCGCCGCCGACGAGCAGATCATCGGCGAGGAGCGCGTGGTCGACGGCAGCGCTCCGGTCGTCGACGACACCCCGGCGCTCGAGACCCCCGAAGAGACCCGCGCGCGGCTCGACCGCGACGCAGACGACAAGTAAGACCCGGCGCGCGAGCGCTCCCGGACGTCCGGCCTCTCAGAAAGCGGAACACCCGTGGCAACATCCTCTCCGGTCCGTCACGCGTGGCGGGTCCTCCTCGGCCTGCTCCTCGTGACCGGCGTCCTCTTCGGAATCAACGCCCTCGGCGTGCACGTCTTCCAGAAGAGCTCCTGGGCTCCCGAGCTCGCCCTCGATCTCCAGGGCGGCACGCAGATCGTGCTCAGCGCCGAGACAGACGACGGCGCCGCGCCCTCGGCGGAGCAGCTCGACCAGGCCGCTTCGATCATCCGTCAGCGGGTGGACGCCTCCGGCGTGGCCGAGGCCGACATCACCACGGAGGGCGGACAGAACATCGTCGTCCAGATCCCCGGTGAGGCCGACGCCCAGACGCGCGAGCGCATCACGAGCAGCGCGCAGCTGCAGTTCCGCGCGGTGCTGCAGAGCAACGCCGCGTCGAACACATTCGTCGGCGACGACGGCAACCAGACGCCGTACCCGTCGCCGGATCCGTCTTTGGAGTCGACTCCCACGGTCGAGCCGACCGACGGCAGCGACCTCAACTGGCTGACGCCGAAGCTGCAGGCCGAGTTCCTCGCCTACGACTGCGCGAACCCCGAGAACAACGCGGCGAACGCCGACGAGACGCAGCCCGTGGTCGCCTGCGACGAGCAGGGCGGGGCGAAGTACCTCCTCGGCCCGGTGGAGCTCGACGGCACGGCCATCGACGATGCCGTGAGCGGCCGCGACCCGCGCAGCGGCGCATGGCTCGTGCAGCTCACGATGAACGGCGACGGTGCGGACGCGTTCGGCAAGGTCAGCCAGCGCCTCAACCAGAACCGCATCGACGGCCTGTCGCCGCGCGATCAGTTCGCCTTCGTGCTCGACGGCGTCGTCATCTCGGCGCCGACCATGAACGGCCTGATCCTCGACGGGCGTCCGAGCATCTCTGGCAGCTTCACCCAGGAGTCGGCGACCACGCTCGCCGACCAGCTGAAGTACGGTGCCCTCCCGCTGAGCTTCACGGTGCAGAGCTCCGACACCATCTCCGCCACCCTCGGCACGCAGCAGCTGCAGATCGGTCTCATCGCCGGTCTCATCGGTCTCATCCTCGTGGCGATCTACTCACTGGCTTCGTACCGTGCCCTCGGCTGGGTGATCATCGCGTCGATCGGCGTGATGGCGATCCTCACCTACATCGTCATCTGCATCCTCGCGTGGCGTCTCGGCTTCCGACTGTCGCTCGCCGGCGTCGCGGGCCTGATCGTGTCGATCGGGTTCACGGCCGACTCGTTCATCGTGTACTTCGAGCGCATCCGCGACGAACTGCGCGACGGTAAGTCCATCACCTCGGCCGTCGAGGACGGATGGGGTCGCGCCAAGCGCACGATCTACATCTCGAAGTCGATCAACATCCTCGCGGCGGTCGTGCTGTACATCCTCGCCGACGCCACCGTGAAGGGCTTCGCCTTCACCCTCGGCCTGACCACGGTCATCGATGTGCTGATCTTCGTGATCTTCACGCACCCCGTGATGCAGCTGCTCGCTCGCACGAAGTTCTTCGGCGGGGGTCACAAGCTCTCCGGTCTCGACCCCGAGTCGCTCGGCGCCGTCTACCGCAGTCGGTCGCAGTTCCGTGAGGTCGCCAGTACCTCGACCGGACGCGGGGCGCGCAACGCCCGTGCGCGCGGCGAGGCCGAGCGCAGGCAGACCATCGCCGAGCGCAAGCGCGCGGAGGCGCTCGCGACCGACAGATCCCGCAGCACCGGAAGCGAGGGGGACGCCTGATGGCCTCCATGAACGAGTTCGGCAACAACCTCTACACCGGCAAGACGTCCTTCCCGTTCGTCGGCAAGCGCCGGTTGTGGTTCATCATCGCGATCGCGCTCGTGGTCGCCTCGGCGCTCGTGCCGCTGATCCGTCCCATCCAGTTCTCCATCGAGTTCACCGGCGGGTCGCAGTTCACGGTGCAGGCGCCGGACAGCCGTGACCAGGCGACGGCCACCGAGGCCGTGCAGACGATCGTCCCCGAGGCCGCAACCAAGGTCGTCATCGTCAGCGAGAAGGACGTGCGCGTCCAGACCGACCAGATGAGCGCCGACGAGACGCAGCAGGTGGCGAACGCCCTGGCCGAGGCCTACGGTGTGGAACCCTCGGAAGTGACCTCGTCGTTCATCGGTCCGGCGTGGGGTGAGAACGTCACGCGTCAGTCGCTGTGGGGACTCGCGATCTTCCTCGCTCTGACCTTCCTCATCCTCGCGATCTACTTCCGCACGTGGAAGATGTCGGCCGCGGCCATCATCGGCCTCCTCGACGTGCTCGTGATCACGGTGGGCGTGTACGCGCTGGCAGGCTTCGAGATCTCCCCGGCTGCCGTCATCGGCTTCCTCACGATCCTCGCGTACTCGCTTTACGACACCACCGTCGTCTTCGACAAGATCCGCGAGAACACCACCGAGGACGGCGAGCAATCGGCCCGCACGTTCGGCGAGTCGGTGAACCTCGCGGTCAACCAGACGCTCGTGCGCTCGATCAACACGTCGGTCGTCGCGGCGCTCCCGGTCGGAGCGATCCTCTTCATCGGCGCTTTCTGGCTCGGAGCCGAGACCCTGACCGACATCTCGCTGTCGATCTTCGTCGGCATCCTCGTGGCGACGTACTCGACGCTTTTCGTCGCGGCGCCGCTGTACTCGCTGTTCCGCGAGAACGAGCCGAAGATCCGCGAGCGCGACGCCCGCATCCTCGACGCCCGCTCCCGCGCGGCCGTCGAGGCCTGACACATCGCCCGGCGGGCCCCACCCGCCGGGCGACGCGTAGAATGTATTGATTCAGGAGGTCATGGATGGCGGAGGCGCAGTCGCAAACGCAGGGATCGAGCCTGCGGCGTCTGGTACCCCGCATCTTCTCCCGCGCGTCGAGGGTCAACGACCTCGACAGCCTGATCCGCACGGTCCGCGCCAACCACCCGCGCGGTGACATCTCCGTCATCGAACGCGCGTACGCGGTCGCCAAGGAGAAGCACACCGGGCAGCTGCGCCAGAGCGGCGAGCCGTACATCACGCATCCGCTGGCCGTGGCGCAGATCCTCGCCGAGCTCGGCCTCGGTCCGCGCGCGATCGCCGCCGCACTCCTGCACGACACCGTCGAGGACACGGGTTACGCGCTCACCGACCTCACCGCCGAGTTCGGCGACGAGGTCGCGATGCTCGTCGACGGCGTCACCAAGCTCGACAAGGTCAAGTACGGCGAGAGCGCGCAGGCCGAGACGGTCCGCAAGATGATCGTCGCGATGTCGAAGGACATCCGCGTGCTGCTCATCAAGCTCGCAGACCGCCTGCACAACGCCCGCACGTGGGGATTCGTCCCGCCCGAGAAGGCATCGAAGAAGGCCAAGGAGACACTCGAGATCTACGCGCCGCTGGCGAACCGCCTCGGCATCCAGGCGATCAAGTCCGAGCTGGAAGACCTCTCGTTCGCCGTTCTGCACCCGAAGATCTACAACGAGATCCACAGCCTCATCGCGCAGCGCACCCCGCAGCGCGAGAAGTACCTCGGGCAGGTGGTGCGCGAGATCGACGAGGACCTGCGCGA
Source organism: Microbacteriaceae bacterium PS02344 (assembly GCA_029959905.1). Taxonomy (GTDB): domain Bacteria; phylum Actinomycetota; class Actinomycetes; order Actinomycetales; family Microbacteriaceae; genus Microbacterium. Next base: position 3,444 of record JASCNZ010000014.1, on the reverse strand, counting down.
TCTCCGCATTCGCGGCAAGGTGGTCGGGCGGCCGAAGCAGCTGTACTCCGTGTACCAGAAGATGGTGGTGCGCGGCCGCGAGTTCGACGACATCTACGACCTCATCGGGATCCGGGTGCTCGTCTCCTCGGTGCGCGACTGCTACGCCGTGCTCGGCGCCATCCATGCGCGATGGACCCCACTGCCCGGGCGCTTCAAGGACTACATCGCCACGCCGAAGTTCAACCTCTATCAGTCGCTGCACACGACCGTGATCGGCCCGGCGGGTCGCACGGTCGAGATCCAGATCCGCACGCACGAGATGCACCAGCAGGCCGAGTACGGCGTGGCGGCGCACTGGATGTACAAGGAGCGGATGAACGGCGGCAAGGTCGAGGTGCGGGCATCCGACACCGACATGGCGTGGCTCGCGCACATCTCCGACTGGCAGGCCGAGACCGCCGACCCGGGCGAGTTCCTCGACTCGTTGCGGTTCGAGATCGGCGCGAAGGAGGTCTACGTCTTCACCCCCAAGGGGCGTGTCATCGGCCTTCCCGCGGGCGCCACGCCGGTCGACTTCGCCTATGCCGTGCACACCGAGATCGGGCACCGCACGATGGGGGCCAAGGTCAACGGGCGGCTGGTCCCCCTCGAGTCCGAGCTGAAGAGCGGCGATGTCGTCGAGGTCTTCACGTCGAAGAACCCCGACGCCGGACCGAGCCAGGACTGGCTGGGCTTCGTCAAGAGCACGCGCGCGCGGAACAAGATCCGCGGCTGGTTCACGAAGGAGCGCCGCGAAGAGGCGATCGAGCAGGGCAAGGAGGCCATCGCCCGGGCGATGCGCCGGCAGAACCTGCCGCTCCAGCGCCTCATGAGCCAGGACTCGTTCGCCGAGGTCGCTCAGCAACTCCGCTACGAGGACGTCTCCGCACTTTACGCCGCCGTCGGCGAGGGCCACGTCTCCACCCAGTCGGTGCTCGAGAAGGTCACCGCGCTCGTCGCGGCGAACGACACGACGACCGGGCCGATCGATCTGGCGGGGACCGTGCAGACGCGCGAGCCGCGCGGTGGGGACTCGGGCGTGCTCGTGCGCGGAGCCGCCGACATCCTCGTGAAGCTCGCGAAATGCTGCACCCCGGTGCCGGGCGACCCCATCGTCGGTTTCGTGACGCGGGGGAGCGGCGTGTCGGTCCACCGCACCGACTGCGTCAACGTCAAGGCGTTGAGCGGCGAACAGGACCGGTTCGTCGAGGTGTCGTGGGCGCCGACGACGAAGAGCGTGTTCCGTGTGCAGATCCAGGTCGAGGCGTTGGACCGCGCCGGTCTGCTGTCGGACGTGACGCGCGTGCTGAGCGAGCATCACGTCAACATCCTGTCCGCCACGGTGTCGACCACCGACGAGCGTCTCGCGCTCAGCCGGTTCGTGTTCGAGATGGGAGACGCCGTGCACCTCGATCGAGTGCTCAACGCCGTGCGTCGGATCGAGGCCGTCTACGACGTCTACCGCGTCACCTCGTCCTGAGATCCCGCAGCGCTTCGAGTGCGGCGATGGCGCGTCGCGAGCCCGGTAGCCGGTTCCGCGTGGCGATGAACGCGGATGCCCGCTCGATGCGGTCGGGAGCGAGGTGCGCGAGTGCGTCGAGCCAGCGCTCGAGCAGCGGATCGCGCTGCAGCCCGAGCGCGAGGTCGACGATCGTGCGCTCGATGGTCGTGACGTCGATCGTGTCGATCGGCTGCACGTCGGTGCGGGCGACGGCCGAGTCGTGGAACACGACACGCGGATGCTGGATGGGACGAATGCGCCGAGCCACTGCTCGGCTGACGTGATGGCGGGCCGGCGGTTCGTCACCGGCGCCGTGGATCCACGCGGCGCTCGGTCCCGACGCCGCAGCGCCGGGCTGCACGAGGTGCGCGATGCTCGCGGCCCGCGTGTGCGCCCCCTCGACCAGATCGGCGGGGATGTACGCGTCCCCCAACTCGACCAGATGCCCGTCGATGCGTGCCGCCGCGAGCTCGGCGATGCTCAGGCGGGCGTCGGGCAGGTACAGGAACGCGGGATGCACCCCGCCAGTGTGGCGCAGCGCATCCCGCGTTCGCAGGGATCAGCGGATGCTGTGGAGAAGCGGGTCAGCCGCCGAGGGCGTTGAGCCAGGCGCGACGGGCCTCGAGGGCCTCCGCGGCCTCCTTCGCCGCCTTCGCGTTACCCGACTTCTCGGCCGCCGCGAGTTCGGCCTCGAGCTTCTCGATCGCCTCGAGCAGCTGCGAGCTCATGTCGTTCGCGCGCGCCTTGGTCTCGGGGTTGTTGCGCTTCCAATCGACCTCTTCGCGCGCCTTGAGCGCCTGCTCGATGGTGCGCAGCTTGTCGTCGAGCGCACGCTCCTTCTCGCGGGGGAAGATGCGGCCGATCTCGTCCCACTGCCGCTGGATCCGCGTGAGGAGCGCGCGAGCCTGCTTGATGTCGGCCTCGTCCGCGACGGCCTTCGCCTCTTCGAGGAGCGCCTGGCGGGCCTCGATCTTCGGGGCCGAGTCGGCCTCCTCGGCGGCGGACTGCTCGGCGCGGGCGGAGTACAGGGTGTCGCCGGCGGCCTTGAACCGTGCCCAGAGCGCATCGTCGGCCTTACGGCCCGCGCGGCCTGCGGCCTTCCATTCGTCGAGCAGGGAACGGTAAGCGGGGATACCGTCCGTGCCCCGCGATGCGAGCGCCTCGGCCCGCTCGATCAGTCGCTGCTTCGCGTCGCGCGCCGACTTGTGGGCGTCGTCGAGGTCGGAGTAGAAGGCGCGGCGCTGCTTGTCGACGATCGACCGCGCATCGCGGAATCGCTTCCACAGCTGCTGCGACACGCCCTTCGACAGGCGAGGACCGCTCTGCTGCTGCGCCTGCCAGGCGTCGAACAGCTCGCCGAGCTCGGCGGTGATCTGCTTCCACTGCACGTTCGAGAGGTCGCGCGCGGCGATCGCCTCGGCGCGCTCGACGAGCGCAGTGCGGTCGGCGATGGCCTGGTCGAGCTGCTCCTTGGCCTTCTTCGCCTCTTCGGCGGTGGCCGCCGACAGCTCGGTGGTGAGCACCGTCAGACGCTCCTGCAAACTCACGAGGTCGCCCACCGCGGCCGCATCCGTGGTCTCGTCGACCAGGTGCGCGGCCTGCTTGGCGAGGTCGCTCGCCGACGCACCGCCGGCCTGGTGGCGCTGTTCAAGCGTCTGCACCTTGAACGCCAGGTCTTCGTACTTGCGCACGAAGTAGGCCAGCGCCTCGTCCGGGGTGCCGTCGGGGTACTGACCGACGACGCGCCACGTCTCGCCCTCGCGCACCTCCACGGTGCCGTCGTCGGCGACGCGGCCGAAGTCGGCGGCGCCCTCGATGGTCGGCGCCGCCGACACCGGCGCGCTCGGGGCACTCGGTGCGGCGGCGCGGGGCGGGGTGGGCCCCCGGGGCGGCGTCGGAACGCGCGGGGGAGCGGGGCCGGG
>JASCNZ010000013.1 GCA_029959905.1 Microbacteriaceae bacterium PS02344 | reverse complement strand
ATTGGGGGGGCCGCGTCATTTTTTTAAACCACACAGACCCCCGCCCGCCGAGGGCCCCCGGGCTATCCGCGGGGGGCCCTTCTCCTGCCTGCCTCGATGTCAGCGCAGAGCGCCGTCCGCGACCACTACGACCGTCGACGGAACGCCGTAGACGGAGGTCGCCCATGCCATCTGCTCGGCCGTCATGGGGGTCAGACCGCCTGAGGCGAGGTACACCTGCGCCGTGCTCGCTTCACGCACGAACCGCGCACCCGTGGCCACCGGTGCGGCGGGCACCGCGGAGATGACCCCGCCCGACGCCGGCGTGAAGGCGAGAGCCCCATAATTGCCGGCATCTACGCGCGCCCATCCCTGGGTGGAAAGCACGTAGCTGGCGCCGCCGCTCGAAACGCGCGTCGGCAGGTTGCCGGATGCCTTGAGCAAGGCGTACGACTCGTCAGTCAGAGGCTTGGCCACCGCCTTGAGCGCGTCCACCTGGGCGGGTGCCGCGATCTCGAAGACCGCCCCGCCGTCGGTGAGCAGTCGCATCCCGCCGCTCGCGTTGCGGTAGGCACCGTTGGCGATGACGGGATCCCCCAGCGGGAGTGTCTTCAGCAACTCCGTCGAAACCGGGGTCGACGCGGCTCCGATTCCGAAGGCCGCGAGGATGGCGGTGTCGGGCACTTCGCGGCGCTTTCCGGACTGGACGAGCCACTTCTCTCCGCTCGGCGACTGCAGCAGTGAGGCCAGCACGCCGCCGTCCTTCAGGCCGAGAGACTCGATCTTCACCGAAGGAAGCGACGCGCACGTCTTGCCGAAGGCCGCGACCGCGTTGCAGTCCTGTAGGCGATAAGCGGTCGCCCCGTCCGTGACGATGTATCGGCCGTCAGTCGTTTTCGCCACGAGACCCGGAGCGAGCGGCACGCCGCGCAGGCCGCCCTCGGCCACCACCCAGAGACGCGAGGAGAGACCGAAGTACGCCGAGAGCCAATTCCGCGCGTCGTCGTTCTCGACCGGCTGGAGGGTACCGCCTGAGACCAGGAAGGTCTGCGTCGACGACCGATCCCGCACGAAGTGCGGGCGATTCTCAGTCGACACGAGCGGAATTCCCGTCCACGCTCCCGGATCGGCGGACGGGAACTGGGCTGTTCCGCCGTACAGCGCGGGGTCGACCTGGAGCCATCCCTGCTCCGTGAGCAGGAGGGCGCGGCCGTCGCTGGAGATGCGTGACCCCAGGTCGCCGCGCGGCGTGAGGAGCGCGACGCTCTCCGCCGTGAGCCGGCGAGCGTTCTGAATGACGAACGGTACCTGCAAGCCAGCCGAGACGCGGAAGGTGCCTGCGGAGTTGGCGAGGAGGAAGGTCGTTCCCCCGTCGCTGTAGACCCCCGGGGCGAGGACAGGAATACCCGGGGTGAGGGTACGCACCATCGTCGCCGAGAGCGACGTCGTGGCCGGTCCAATCCCGTAGGGGGCGAGCACGCCGGCGTCGACGACTTCGCGCCGCGCACCGGACTGGATGAACCAGGTCGTCCCGTCCGGCTGCTTCACCAGACGTTCGAGCCACCCGCGGTCGCTGTACTGTCCGACGTCTCCGACTGCCACCGTCGGAAGCTGCGCGCACGCCGCGCCCCAGTCTGCGACCTGGCCGCAGTCGCGGAACCGGTAGCGGTTGGTCCCGTCGATGAGGTAAGCGGCCCCGTCGGGCGTGCGCACCAATCGCTGCGCAGGCGACACTCGATTGCCGAGAACCGTGTCGGCTACCACGCGGACCTGCGCCGGGACACCGAACGTCGCGGTGATCCATCGCTGCTGCTCGGCATTGGCGGTCTGCATCGTTCCGCCGGAGACGAGGAAGACCTGCACGCTGGACTGCTCCCGCACGAAGTGCGCGCCGGTCGCCGAACCGCCGGAAGGCAGACCGGCCAGCGAGGTCGCCGGCACGTCCGTGAAGGAGACGGTCGAACCGTACGCGTCGACCTGCAGCCAGCCACCGACGCCGAGGATGTACGACCGTCCACCCGCATTGACCGCGAGCGGCAGTGTGCCGCCGCTCTTCAGCCGGGCCCACGTCTCACCGGAGAGGCGCTTCGCCGCGGCCGTCACCGCCGCGACCTTCCCCTGGTCTGAGACGTCGTAGACAGATCCGTTCTGCAGGATGGCACGCGTCGCCCCAGAGGAATCGGCGTATACGCCGGCGCCGATCACCGGATCACCCAGAGCGTATTCCGACACCAACGCGGTGGAAACGGAGGTGGCGCCGCTGGACATGCCGTAGTGAAGCAGGAGCGAACGATCCGGCACCTCACGCCTCGTCGAACCCTGGATGAGCCAGGAGATCCCCGATGCCGCGACCGACGGCTCAAGAGTTCCGCCGTCGCCGTAAAGAGACACCTGCCCCTGGCCGACGAGAGGCAAGGAACCACAGTCCCAGCCGAAGTCGGTGGCGCGGGCGCAGGACGGCACCCAGATACGGCGGCCGCTGTCGAGGAGGTAAACGTGACCGGCGTCCGTGCGGACCGCGCGGGGCGCGGCTCCACCGTCCGGGAAGCCGGCGAGCTGCGTCGACGACACGGTCTGCATCGGCGCCACCCACGTGAACTGCCCTGCTCGTTCGCTGGTCGGGAAGCTGTACTTCTTCCCCTGCGTGACGAGATAGGCCGCACCCGATGCGGAGTCCTTCATAAGCTGAGCCGACGAGGCCTGCGTCGAACCGAACCAGTCGGTGAAGTAGTTGTAGAAGTTGCGGTTGCCGTACGCGGAGCATCCGTCTCCGGTGCCGTACCCGGCTCGCAGTGCTGCGGCGTTCGGCTGGTAAGGCGTGTAGTAGTAGAGCGCCGACGTCGCTTTATTGGCGATGTACACGGGCGAGCTGCCGCAGTTCGCATTCGGGTTGTAGAGGATGTTCCAGGTCTTGCCCGGGGCGTACCACTGGAACCAGCGGCCCTCCATGTAGATCTGCATCTGGCGCGCGGCGCCGTAGATCTGATGGAAGAACCCGATGTAGTTGGGATCGCACGGCGCCGTGTCGGGGCATCCTTGACCGAGGGCGATGTTGTATCGCCACGCGCTCGGCCAGGTGTGCGTGATCAGACCCTGCTCCTTCTGAAGCATCACGATGAGCACCTGCGGGTTGATGTTGCAGGCCTGCGCAACGCGATAAATGATGCGGGCGGCCGACTCGTTCGCCGCCCCCGAGTAGCCGCTGCAGTACGCATCGGCGGGGCGGGTGACGGACGTGATGCGGAAGTCCTTGAGGCAGACGATCGGCTTGCCGTTCTCGTCGGTGCCCCCCTGACACCGTGCGACCTTGCTTTCGAAGAACGACTGGATCTGCGCCTCGGTCATCGTGTTCTTGTTCGTGAACACCGCGTCGCTGATGATGTTGCCTGGCGTGAAGCCGTCCAACGACATCTTGACGATTCCGGTCGCCGGGTCCACGGAGCTCGACACAGCCGAGGTCGTCGACGGCGTGGCAACCGCAGTGGCCGTGGGAACGAGGATGCCGACAACGAGGGCGGCGACTGCGACGAGCACCGTGAACCAGCGGTGGGGGCCGCTTTCACGGAGAGGACGCGTGGGGTGTCCAGTCATACCGTCATTCTTGCGGAAATTCACAGGATGCGGCGCGCGAACACGCGCCAGGAGCCCGTGCCATGCAACGATCACATCACAATTCGGCGTGCAGTGCCCAGATCCGCTCGGCGGATCCGGCCCAGGAGAAGGCGCGAGAACGGTCCTGCGCGAGCACCGACAGACGCCGCGCGGACCCTCCGGATGCCTCGGCGACGCCGTCTGCCAGGTCGGAAGGGCGGACGACCATTCCCCCGTCGGCGACGACGTCGTGGTGCGTGCCGCTGTCGACAGCGACCACCGGGACACCGAGGGTCATCGCTTCGAGCGCGCGCCACGGCCACGATGCGAGCGGACTGACCGCGACGTACGCCGCGGCCCCGGCGAGGATCGCCGCACGGTCCGCATCAGCAAGACGGCCCCGAACATGGGCACGCTGCTCCGGCAGCCCGGCGGCGGCCGCTATGTCGGCGATCGCCGGCTCGACCCCCTCGGCCGCATCGAGGACCACGGCGTGCGCGTCGGCGGCCACGGCCCCTCGGAAACCCTCGGCGAGCGCGTCCCCCGTCCCCGTCACGACGACATAGCGCTCCGGCATCGCGGTCGCGGCGCGCCGCTCGGCGGCGTCCGTCGGGATGGCGAAGCCGGAGGGCGCCGCCCCCGCGATGACCTGGATGCGATCCCCGAGCCGGGAGAGCTCACCCAGTCGTCGGGCGATCGAGTGCGTCGGCACGACCACGGCATCGGCGTGCTTGACCGCTCGCTTCAACATCGCACGGTGCCACGCGACGCTCGTCTTCGACATCGTCTCGGGAGCCTCCCACGCGTCGAGACACCACAGGGTCACAGTCGTCTGATCGTGGTCGTGCACGCGGTCGTGGCGCACCAGCGGCGCGAGGAGCGAGGGAGCGTGGATCATCCCGCCGCCGACACCGGGAGCGATGCCGAGCTGCCACGAGGCAGCCAGTTCCCGTCGGGCCAGCCCCACGGGTCGAACCGCGGCGAGCCCATCGACCGATGGGTGCCCGCCGGCAGGCACGAGGGCCTCGACCGTGCATCCGGCCGGAGCCGTCGTGACCAGCCCCCGGGCGAGGTCGAGAGCGGCGGCTGCCTGATCGGGATCGACGACCTGTACCACCTGATCCAGGACGACGCGGAGGCGAGCACTCATGGCACTCAGGTTAAGCCCGCGCACGCCGTCCGCCCGTCACCGCCGAGCGCGGCGCCGATGACTGTCAGCAATTCCCCAGATCCGCCCCTCGCGCGGGCTGTTCGTGCTTGAATGCCATCGTGAGCGACGGCCGCCTTCCGCGACGACGACGACGGTGGGTGGGATGGACCGTCGGTCTTCTGCTGACGTGCCTGCTCCTGGCCGTCGGGTGGGTGGCGGTTCGCGGTATCGGGGCCATCGACGCTCTGCAGACGGTGCGAGAGCGGGCGGGCGAGCTGAAGACGGCGATCGCGGCCCGCGACGTCGACGAGGCGGATCGCCTGGCCGCGAGCATCGCCCGCCACGCGGCCTCCGCCCGCGACCTCACCTCGGATCCGGTGTGGACGGCGTTCGGCTACGTCCCCTGGCTGGGACCCAACTTCCGCGCCGTGAGCGAGGTCGCCGCGATCACCGAGGACGTGGCCGCCGAGGCCCTCTCCCCGGTTCTCGACGCCGCCGCCGATCTCGACCTCGCCCGTCTCGGACTCAGCGGTGGTGCGGTCGATCTCGCGCCCTTCGCCGCGATCGAGCCGTCGTTCGCCGATGCGGCCGAGGTTCTGGCGGACGCCGCGGATCGCGCGCGCCGCATCGACGCCGACGCGACGCTCCCCCCGCTGGCCGACGCCGTGCGCGAGATGCGCGGCACCGTGACCGAGGCGGCGACCGTGGTCGGCGGCCTGCACGGAGCCGCGCTGCTGCTGCCTTCGATGCTGGGCGGTGAAGGGCCGCGCAATTACGTGGTGGCGATGCAGAACAACGCGGAGCTGCGCTCCTCGGGTGGGATCATCGGATCGATCGCCCTCATCCACGCCGAGAACGGACGGATCTCGCTCGTCCAGCAGGCGTCGACGCGCGACTTCCCCCCGCTGGACGTCCCCCTCTCGGTGAGCGAATCGACGGTCACGCTCTTCGAGGACGGCCCGGGTCGTTACCTGCAGAACCTCACCAGCATTCCCGACTTCGCCGAGGCGGGCCCGGCGATCGCCGCCCGGTGGCAGGGGGTCTTCGGCGGCACGGTCGACGGGGTCGTGACCGTCGATGCCGTCGTCGCCGCGCACCTGCTCGAGGCCTCCGGCGATGTGTCCTTCGGCCCGTTCACCGCCTCGTCCGAAACGGTCGTCGACGTGCTGCTCTCGCAGATCTACGCCGTCGTGCCGGATCCCGCCGCGCAGGACGAGGTTTTCGCGCAGGCGGCCGGCGCCCTTCTCGGCGCGGCTCTCACGGCGGCCGAGCCGCAGGCGCTCCTCGCGGCGCTCGGGGCCGCCGCCGACGAGCAGCGCATCCGGATCTGGAGCGCCCACGAAGACGAGCAGTCCGTGCTCGCGACGTCGTCGCTGGGCGGCGCCCTGCCGACGGATGCCGAGGACGAGGCGACCGTCGGCGTGCTCCTCAACGACACGACCGGCGGCAAGATGGACTACTACGCCCGCGCGACGGTCGGGGTCGCGACCGGCGTCTGCGACGGCATCCCCACCACTCAGGTGCGCGTGACGTGGTCAAACGACGCCCCGCAGGACGCGGCGAGCTCCCTCCCGGCGTACGTGACCGGAGGCGGGCAGTACGGCGTGGAGCCCGGATCGGTGCGGACCCTCATCGCGATCTACGGACCCGAGCAGTCGGTGTTCGCGGGATCGCAGCGCGACGGCGCGGAGGAACCCGTTCAGACCGCGCTGCTGGGCACGAGACCGGCGGTGCAGCACGAGGTGGTGCTCGCGCCCGGAGAGTCCGCGACGGTCGTAGCGGAGTTCCGCGACGGCGGTGCCGGCGAGCGGCTTACCTCGGTGCGCCAGACCCCGACCGTCTCGCCCGCCGAGGCGACACGCGACGAGCTGCGCTGCGGCTCGTGACTTTGCGCCCGGGATGGGGTACGGTCATCTCACTGGGGAATATCTGGGCCTGACAGAACCTGCCGTGGGGGCAGGAAGGGCTCACGCAGTCGGACGCAGGGGTGTGTCCGGATGCGATTCCGCGTGAGATCTGGGGAGATCATGCTGAAGAAACTGGCTGCAATCAGCCTCATCGCCGGCGCGGCGGTATTCGCCGCGCCCGCCGTCGCCACGGCGGACGACTCTTACTCCGACAAGCCGAGTGTGACGGTCGACGACCCGATCATCGACAACTGCGACGTCTCGACCATCATGTTCGGCCCGGGCTCGTTCCCCGCCGGCGAGACCGTCGGGGTCTCGGTATCGGGGCTGGATGCGGCCGATGCCGCTCTCTCCGGCAACGTGGCCGCCGCCGACGGCAGCCTGACCGTGACGTTCCGTCCGCCCCGGGGAGGCTCGGGCACCTACGCGATCACCTTCACGAGCTCGGCGGGCGCGACGACGGCCCGCGTGGCGTCGATCGCGTCGATCGGCCAGTACACCGCCGTCATCACGGTCGACGGACGGACCTCGACCTGCCCGCGCGACCCAGCGGTCTCAGCGGCCGCGGGCAGCGAGCTGCCTCTCAGCGGCGACGGCTCCATCGAGCTCGCCCTCACGGGCGGCGGGGTCTCGCCGTGGCTGGTCGGCGGGGGCGCCGCCGCGCTCGTGGTGGGCGGCGGGCTCTTCGCCGTCGGCATTGCGCGCCGCAAGCGCTCCGAGATCTGATCACCGCGTTGCGGTGGTCGGCTGGACGACGGTGATCCCTCCCCCTCCGATCACCGTCGTCTGGCGAATCCGGTGTTCACGCCGGATGCCCGCGGCTGTCCTCCTTCACTCTCCCGAGGATGGCCGCGGGCACTCGCCTGCCCGCCCGCATTCGCGCGGACATGGCGAAGTGACGCCGCGCGGGACGAGCGCGTTTCGACGAAGGGCCTACGGAGCGGGCGTCGGCGTCTGTGTCGGCGGGTGGAGCGCCTGCTGCATGATCTCCCGGATGTACGCGTAGTCGGGCTGCTTATCGTCGACGCCGTTCTCGGGCGTCAGCTCGATCGTCTGCACCGGCTGCTCCTTCGCCTTCATCATGAGATCGAAGAACGCGGGCAGCTTGTCCTGCGGCAGATCGGTATCGATCAGCGCCGTGCCGGCCGCCGCCACCTCGTTGAAGCGAGTGAGTACCGTCTGCGGCGTGAACTGGTCGAGGATCGCCTGCTGCAGCTCGCGCTGCCGCTTCATCCGATCCCAGTCGCTCGTCGTGTACCGCGAGCGCGCATACCACTGAGCGGTGTCGCCGTCCATGTGCTGCTGGCCGACCTCGATCCAGCCGATCGCCCACTCGTTGACGTCGGTGCCGTGCCACCCCTCGGGCGGACCGCCCTTCGGGAGCCGTTCGGTGACGTTGATGTCGACGCCGCCGAGAGCGTCCACAACATCGGCGAAGCCGTGCATGTCGACGAACACGTAGTAGGGGATCTTGATGCCGAGCACGCCCTCTGCAGCATCCTTCGTGGCTTCGATACCCGGGTCGGAGCCGTGCGACGCGGCATCGGGGTAGAGACCGGTGCCGTTGTCCTCCCGGCAGATCTCCGCGGCGTTGCGGATGTGGTTCATCCAGCCGTTCCATCCGCAAGTCGACGAGCCGTGCCCCTCGAAACCGTTCGGGTAGAGCTCGCGCATCGGGCTCCCCTCGCTGAACGGCGCATTCGGCAGCTCGCGCGGGATGCCGGTGATGGTGACCGCGCCCGTGGTGGCATTGACGGAGACCACGGAGATGCTGTCGAAGCGCATGGAGTCGCGCCCATCGCCGCTGTCGGCGCCCAGGAGGAGGATGTTGTAGTAGCCGTCGTCGGGCGGAAGGCTCGGCCCGCTCTGGCCGAAGATGGAGGAGATGGTGCTCCGCGCACTGCCCACGGCTGTCGCCGCGTACGCGGCACCGCCCCCGACGAGACCGAGCAGGATGAGAGCCACGACCGGGATCGCGAAACGCGAGACGGGAGGGGTGCGCACCAGCCGTACGAGCCGGAGGACGTCGAAGGTGAGCACGGCCCACAGCACGGCGTAGCCGACGAGCAGGATCTGCACGAGCGTGAGCACGAGAGCCGAGAACCACCCGGCCCCCACCGTGAGCCAGAGGAAGACCGGACGGGCGAAGAGCACGAGGCCCACCGAGATCACGACGAGCGCCCACGCCACCAGGGTCGCCCGAAGGCCGATGCGGCCCAGACGACGGTTGCCGGCCAGCACCTGCGCCGACCCGGGGATCAGCAGGTTCAGCACGACGAGCCACCAGCCGCGCTTGCCCATCATCGCCGGATCCGACGCATCGGGCCGACGGAGGGGATGGGTCTCGATCAGCGGACGCCCCGAGGCGCGCGGGGGCGCGAGGGTCACAGGGCTGCCTTCAGCCGCGCGTTCTTCGCCTCGACCTGCGCCTCGAGGTCGCGCGCGAACGCCTCGATCCGATCTGCGAGGTCGTCGTCGGACGTCGCCAGGATGCGCGCGGCGAGGAGTCCGGCGTTGCGGGCTCCCCCGATCGACACGGTCGCCACCGGGATGCCCGCCGGCATCTGCACGATCGAGAGCAGCGAGTCCATGCCGTCGAGGTACGCGAGCGGAACAGGCACCCCCACCACGGGCAGGGGGGTCATGGAGGCGACCATGCCCGGCAGATGAGCGGCTCCCCCGGCTCCGGCGATGATCACACGAATGCCCCGACCCCGTGCCTCGCGGGCGTAGCTCATGAGCTTGTCGGGGGTGCGGTGGGCGGAGACCACCTCGACCTCGTGCGGGATGCCGAAGTCGCTCAGCGCCTGGGAGGCATCGCTCATCACGCGCCAGTCGGAGTCGGAACCCATGATGACGCCGACGAGCGGGGTCTCGGAGGAGTACAGAGGCTCGGTCACCAGAACAGGGTACGGTCTCGCTCCGGGGAATCCCCCGAAGGCGCGCGGCCTGGCCCCACGGCGATGCGGCGAATCAGTCGAAGTGCGCGGCGGCAGCCCGGGCGGTATACACCGCGTCGTCGAGATCGTCGCCGGTCGCATTCACGTGACCCACCTTGCGGCCGGGGCGCGAGGCCTTGCCGTAGGTGTGGATCTTCGCATCGGGGTGTGCCGACATCGCCGCATCGAAGCGCTCGTCGATCGTCGCATCCTGCGGGCCGCCGAGGATGTTCACCATCACGGTCCAGGGGGCGCGAGGAGCGGTCGCACCGAGCGGCAGATCGGCGACGGCGCGCAGGTGCTGCTCGAACTGGCCGGTCACCGCGCCGTCCTGGCTCCAGTGGCCGCTGTTGTGGGGGCGCATCGCCAGCTCGTTCACCAGGATGCGCTCATCGTCGGTCTCGAAGAGTTCGACAGCGAGCATCCCCGTGACGCCCAGTCCCTCGGCGATGCGGACGCCGATCTCGGAGGCGACCTGTGCGAGACGGTCGCCGGCAGCCGGCGCGGGGGCGATGACCTCGGCGCAGACGCCGTCGCGCTGCACCGTCTCGACCACCGGATACACCGCGATCTGCCCGCTCGGCCGGCGCGCGACCTGCTGGGCGAGCTCGCGCACGAACGGCACGAGTTCTTCAACGAGCAGCGCCTCGCCCGGTCCGAGCTGGGCGAACCAGTCGTCGGCGCCGTCGGCCGCGCGCACCACGCGCACACCCTTGCCGTCGTAGCCGCCGCGCGGAGTCTTGACCACGCCGGCCCCGCCGTGGGCGGCGAGGAAGGCGCCGAGGTCGTCGGACGACCGCACGGCCGCCCACTCCGGCTGCGGCACGCCGAGATCGGCGAGACGCGCCCGCATGTCGAGCTTGTCCTGGGCGAACCGCAGCGCGTCGGGTCCGGGGTGCACCGCGACGCCCTCGTCGACGAGAGCCCGCAGGACCTCCTGCGGCACGTGCTCGTGGTCGAACGTGACGACGTCGACGTCGGCCGCGAACGCGCGGACCGTGGCGAGGTCGCGGTAGTCGCCGACCGCGGTCGCAGCCAGCTGCGCCGACATGCCGTCCCCCTCGGCGAGCACTCGGATGTCGATCCCGAGTTCGACCGCCGGGGCGATCATCATCCGGGCCAGCTGTCCTCCGCCGATCACGCCCACACGCAGTGCCATCACGGATCTCCTCTCGTCTCGACCATTCTCGCCCATCACGACGGACCGCGCCGACGGCGCGGGACCCGCCTGCGTCACGCCGATGCGAACGACTCGCCGCCGGCCTGCGCGTCGCGGTGCGCGAGGATCTGGCTGACCTCGATCTGATCGGCGAGCGTCTCGTGCACGAGCGTGGCATTCGGGACCTCGACCAGCCGCAGCGGGTCGTCGACGCCGTTCGAGAGGGTGATGGTCGCCGTGCCCCACAGTCGCTGCAGGGGTCCGCGCCGCACGGCGATCGTGTACCCGCGCGCATGGGACATCTCGCGCCGCTGACGTGCCCCGATCCCCCGGCGCACGATGATGCGGCGGGTCGTGATCGTCGTGGTGCGGGACAGCCAGACGACGAACGGCAGCACGACGAGGAGCAGGATGATCGTGCCCGCCGCCGAGAGCAGCATCCAATCCTCGAACGGCGCCGGCAGGTTGCCGTAGAGGTACGCCGTCGCACCGAACGTCGCGATGAGCAGGAGAGCCGACCAGAACAGTCGCCTTGCGTGCGCGCGGAATCGCGCGATGAGGCGCTCCTCCGACGGCACCCCGGGGGGCGGCATCATCGGACGTCCTCCGAGCGTCACAGGCTGCGTCACCCCACCATTGTGCCCGCCAGGACCGACAACACCCTGCGCGGTCTCGGCGTGTGCGGATTCACAGCCGCCGTGCGTGCACCACGTCGCCGGCTGAGACGGCTTCGCGCCGTCCGTCGGCCTCGACCACGAGTCGGCCCTCCTCGTCGAGGGCGACCGCGGTGCCCGCGAGCATCCGTCCACCCGGCAGGATCACCTCGACCTCGCGACCGAGGGTGGCACTCCTCGCCGTCGCGACCGCGTGCACGCCTCCGGCGATCGGGTCGCCCGCGGATGACAGCATCCCCGACAGCTCATCGAGCCGATCGAGGTAGTCGACGAGAAGGCGATCCTCGTCCGCGACCGCGCCGAGCACGGCGAATGACGTGGCCGCCGGCACCGGCAGCTGCTCCCCCGTCATAGCGGTGTTCACGCCGGCGCCGACGATCACGGCGTCGTCGGAGGCCTCCGCGAGGATGCCGCAGATCTTGCGCCCGTCGACCAGCACGTCGTTCGGCCACTTGACGGCCACGTCCCGGCCGGGCAGCTGCTCCGTGATCGCGTCGGCCATCGCGACGCCCGCAATCAGCGGGATCCACCCGCGCAACGCGGGATCCATCTGTGGCCGCAGCATCACCGAGACGGCGAGCGCCGCACCGGCAGGCGCCGTCCACACGCGATCGAGACGACCGCGCCCCGCGGTCTGGTCGCGCGTGGCGAGCACGGACAGGTGCGGCCAGGCCGCCGCGTCGTCGGCATGCGCACGCAGGTCGGCGTTGGTCGACCCGGCGTGGGCGACGAATTCAAGCCTGCTCGCGCGCGCGGTGCTTCGCGGGAACTCCATCGTCAGACACCCGCGTCGACGTCGTCGTCATCGGCCGGCCCGGTCGGGACGTCTCCGATCTCGCGGCCGTGCCACTCGTCCCACCTGGCCAGCAGCTCCTCGACCGCGGCGTGGAACTTCGCGGTGGCGACTCCGGGCGAGGTATCGCCGAAGTAGTGCTGCACCCACATGCGCAGGCGCGCGACGGACGCCTCGTCGTCTCGTACGCGCTCGACCTCCTCGACGATGCGCGAGGCGCCGTCGACGGTCAGCCACTCGCAGTCGGAGAGATAGCCCGACTCATCGACCGATGCACGGTCGTCAGCGGGGCGGGTGATCAACAGGGGCTTCCCGGCCGCCAGCCGGTCGTAGACCATCGCGGAGATATCGACCACGGCGACGTCGGCCGTCGACAGCTGCCAGCCGAGTTCGGGTCCGTCGTCGTAGACGTGCTGGGCGGAGGGATCGGCGGCGTTGGCCTGCTCGAGCATGGTCAGGATGCGCCGGTGCGCAGCTCCGTACGCTGCATCGACGACACCGCTGCGCGGATGCGGCCGGTAGATCACACGATGGCTGCCGGAGGCGACGAGGGCACCGACCAGGGCCTCGCCGTGTGTGGCGATCGAGCCGTAGTGCGCACTGGGGCGGTCTCCCTCCCACGTCGGGGCGTACAGGACGACGGTGCGCGCGTCCGGTGCGAAGGGGACGACTCCGGAGTAGTGGTCGGCCTGCGGACGTCCGATCTCGAGGGTTCGCCGATCGACGTCGTAGTCCCAGAGCGTACGGGTGAGGCGGTCTCGCGCGGCCTGCCCGGCGACGAAGGCGTAGTCGTATGCCTTGTACTGATTGGTCGTCATGTACATCTTGTCGGACTCGCCGTGGTTGATGAACACGTGCCACCGGCGCCCGTACCGGAACATCTGGAAGTTCCGCGTGTTCTGATTCACGTACAGCACGATGCGGATGTCGTGCCTCGCGACGAACTTCTCGAGGTTGCGCACCGTCGGCACGAAGGCGACCGGTGGAGCGCCGTCCTCTTCGAGCAGCTTCTCGGCACCCGTGGCGTGGCGGGCCAGCACCACCACGGGCCAGCGCGTGGCCAGCTCGGCCAGCGGCCGGTACCACTGGCGCATCTGATACATGTTCACGGCACCGTCGGCGAAGTAGACCGCGATCCGGAAGTGATCGTCGGGGAACGGCTCGCGGGTGGCGAGCATGCGCCGCACGTGCTGCACCGCCGTGCGGGAGGCGAGAGCCCGTCGGAGGAGACCGTATGCCTTCTTCACGTCGGAGAGTGCGCCCATCCCTCCAGGATACCGGGCCGTCCCGCGCCCCCGACCGGCCTCCAGCGGATGCTCCGCCGCGCATGACATGATCGACGAATGCACGAAGACGAGACGCCCACGACCGCTGCGGGGGTCTCGTTCGTCATGCCGGTGCTGAACGAGCAGGCGTACCTGGAGCACGCCGTGCGGTCGGTGCTCTCGCAGGACCTCGATGCGCCGGTGGAACTCGTCCTTGCTCTCGGGCCGTCGACGGACGGCACGACCGAGCTCGCCCAGCGACTCGCTGCCGACGACGGTCGCATTCGCCTCGTCGACAACCCCGCCGCCCACATCCCGGTGGGCCTGAATGCGGCGATCCGTGCGAGCCGCTACGCGATCGTGATCCGCGTCGATGCGCACTCCGAGCTGGCCCCCGGATACGCGGCCCGGGCCTTGGCGACCCTTGAGCGGACGGGTGCGGCGAACGTGGGCGGGGTCATGCACGCCGAGGGCCGCGCGCCGTTCCAGAAGGCGGTCGCCCGGCTCTACAACTCGCCCGTCGGGCTGGGCGGCGGCGCATACCACGGTGGGGCCGAGGAGGGCGAGGCAGAATCCGCGTACCTGGGTGTGATGCGCCGCTCGGTTCTCGACGAGGTCGGCCTCTTCGACGAGACCATCCGCCGGGGCGAGGACTGGGAGCTGAACCTGCGCATCCGCCAGGCGGGGCACCGGGTGTGGTTCGATCCCCGACTGTCGGTCACCTATTGGCCGCGCGAGAGCTGGATCCGGCTGGCCCGTCAGTTCCGGGCGACCGGCGCCTGGCGCGGAGAACTCGTACGCCGCTTCGGTCGGCGCAACAGCCTGCGGTACTTCGCCCCGCCGGCGCTGGTGGGGCTCGTGCTGCTCGCCGTCGTGGTCGGCGTGCTGCAACTCACCGGCGTCCTGCACGGACTCGCCGGGCTGCTCTCGTCGATCGTCTACCTGCCGCTCGTCGCCTACGCACTGCTCGTCGTGGCCGTCGCCCTGGCGCCAGGGGGCGGAGGCTGGCGTCAGCGATTGTGGACCCTCGTCGTGCTGCCGACCATGCACCTGTCATGGGGCATCGGTTTCATCGGCGGTGTGCTGCGCGGCGCGCGCGACACCGTCGACGCCTCACGCCTGGGCACGCAGAACACGCCACTCCCCTGAGCTGCGCTGCGGCAGAGCTCAGCGGTCGAGGAACCCCTGGTCGAGGATGCGGTCCACCACGCGCTCCGCGGCATGGCCGTCGTCGCGCGTGTTGAACTGCCGCTGCCACGCCGCGTAGCGCTCGGCGAACCGCTGGACGTGCCCCGCATCGGCGAGCGCCGCGACGAGCTCTTCCTGCGAGTGCACGAGCGGTCCGGGGGCGCGCTCCGCCAGGTCGAAGTAGAACCCGCGCAGATCGCCACGGTAGTGATCGATGTCGGGCACGAGGAAGTACATCGGCTTGCCGGTCACGCTGAAGTCGAACATCACCGACGAGTAGTCGGTGATGAGCGCATCCGCCGCGAGAAGCAGCTGCGCGGTCTCCGGGAAGCCGGTGACGTCGATGACCCGCGCGCCCGCATGGTCCCGCCCCTCCGGAAGGGTGCGCGAATGCCCGCGCACCAGCACGACCGCGTCGGCCTCCTCGGCGAGGCGCTCCGCGTCGACGAAGTCGACCATCTCAGCGCGGTCGTCGCGCCACGTCGGGGCGTAGAGGAGCACGCGCTCGTCCTCGGCTATCCCCAGCGCGCCGCGGATGCCCGATGCATCGCCGCCGACCAGAGCGTCGTTGCGCGGGTAGCCCTCGACCCAGATCGGACGCCCGAAGAAGGCGTAGGCCTTGCGGAGGATGCGCTCGGCGTAGACATTCTGGGCGAGCAGCACGTCCCACCGGCGCGACTCCTTGACCACCGCCGCCATCCGGCGCAGATCGAAGCCCGGTCGATGCAATGCCAACCGCTTCAACGGAGTTCCATGCCAGGTCTGCAGCACCCGCTGCCCCGGCTTGCGTGCGAAGCGTCGACGCAACCAGTCGTTGACGACCAGCAACCGCGCGTCCGCGCGTGCGCGCCACCACTCGGGGCTGCCCTCGACGACGGCGACCGCACCCTCCGGAACGGGCACGGAGAGGTCGACGACGCTCCAGTAGCGGCGCACTCCGGGCGCCCGGCGCGCGATCTCGCGGTCGATGGCCTGCGGATTGCATCCGACGCTGCGGCCGTAGAAGCTCTCGAAGAAGACCGCGTTCTCCCGCTCTCCGCGGTGCGCCGCGTAGCGCTCTTCGAGGGTCGCCTGCCCTTCGGCGCTCAGGTAGGCCGGGTCGACGGGGGCGGCCACCCGTACGGCGCCGTCGTCGACCGATGCCCGCACACCGCGCAGCAGCACCGGAGCGATCGTGAGCCCCGATGTGTCCACGTCCGCGATGCGCAGCCGGTAGGTGCCCGTCGGCAGGGGCAGCGTCGGCCCGCCCCACCGCGACGCCTCCAGTGCGAAGACGGCCCGCCAGGTCTTGCCACCCCCGGTCACGCGCGCGGCGACGCGCGCCCGTGCTCCGATCAGGTCGGCGGATGCCGGACGCTCACCCGTGCCGGTGATCACCAGCGTCTGCGCCGCCTCGTCGATGCGCGCCGTCGTCATGCTGCTCCCTTCGGCGCGCGGACACCCCGCGCGCGGATCGCGCGATAGACGCGCTCGGTGTTGCGACCGTCTCGGTGCGCGTGGATCGCGGCGCTGAGCGACGCGGACCGCGCGGCGCGAACGGCGAAGGCCGCGTCGTCGTCGAGGATGGCCGCGAGTTGCGAGACGAGCTGCGACCATCCCGGCGCCCAATCGTCGCCGGCGACGTCGTCGAAGCGACCGTAGAACCCGCGCGTGCGGGCGTACTCCTCGGCGTCCGGGGCGAGGAAGAGCACAGGCATCCGCAGCAGGCCGACGTCGTACGCGAGAGAGGAGTAGTCGGTGATCAGCACGTCGACCGCCGGGAGCGCCGGTGTCACGTCCGGGAGGACGCCCGACCCGAGCATCCGCACGCGCGGGGTGGAGGGGGGCGCGTATGCTCCCTCGCCCAGGGGGTGCGACCGGATCAGGAGCACCGCGTCGTGCCGTTCGAGCACGTCGATGATGCGAGCCCACTCGTCCGCGTCGGGAACAGCCGGGTCGACGGCGCCGTCGCGCCAGGTCGGCGCATAGAGGATGCGGCGCGGTCCGGCGGGGAGGCCGCCGTCGACGCGCGACAGCAGCGCCTCGGCGCGCGAACGGCGGCTCTCGTCGTTGCCGGTCGAGAGCACGTCGACCCGCGGCTCCCCCGTGACCACGACACGGTCGCCGGGGAGCGCGAAGGCGGACTCGAGGCGACCGCGCGCACGGTGCGATGCGGCGGGCAGCAGGCGGATGCGCTGGGCGGCGCGTCGATAGAGCACCGCGATGGCGCGGCGGAGAAGCGGCGCGCCGGGGATCGCAGGCACCTGTGTGGTGGCAGGCGAGTCGAGGCCGATGCGCTTGAGCGGGATGCCGTGCCAGAGCTGCACGACGAACGCGCCCGTGCTGCCGTAGCGGTTCACGTCTCCCAGCCCGTGAGTCGCGACGACGACTCCGGCCCGAGCCGTCTCCCACCAACCCCGCCACCCGCTCTTACGAACGGTGCGGATACCGAGCGCCGCGGCATCCTCGTCCTCTCGGGCGGAGGAGGTCAGCCATACGAGATCGTGGCCCTGCGCGCTCGCGAAGGTGTGGAGGGCGAGAGCTCCGTCACCGATCCCGGCGCCGCAGCCGACCACCCACCGCTCGCCACGCGGCACGACGAGCGTCCCGATGCGTCCCAGGAGATACAGCGGGATCCGCAGCAGCTTGGCCGCATTGCCGGACCCGAACGAGAAGGACGCCACCCCGCGAGCCTAGCGGGGTGGCGTCCTTTCTCCGAGTCGGATCGGGTCAGCCGGCGAGTTCGCCGAGAGTGACGTCGACCTCGTACTCCTTGCCGTTGCGGTTGTAGGTGACGGTCGCATCACTGCCGCCGGCGGCCGCACGCACCTGGGCCGTCAGATCGGTCGCGCTCGAGATCGGCACGCCGTTGAACGCCGTCACGACGTCGCCCGCCTTGAGGCCCGCCTCGGCCGCCGCGCCACCGCCGGTGACCTCGGCGATCGACGCCCCGGCGACCGTCGCGTTCTCGGTCGACGCGGCGTCCTGCACCGACGCTCCCAGCAGTCCGTGGCTTGCGGAACCGTCGGAGATGATCTCCTCCGACACGCGCTTGGCGATGTTCGACGGGATCGAGAACCCGAGGCCGATCGACCCGGACTCCTCGGAGGATCCCGAGCTCGCGATCGCCACGTTGATGCCGATGAGCTTGCCCTCGCTGTCGACCAGGGCACCGCCCGAGTTGCCGTGGTTGATGGCGGCGTCGGTCTGGATGACGGCGATCGAGATCGAGTCGGATGTCTGCTGCTGGCCGTTGCCCGGGAGGTCGAACTGGAACGGGCCCTGCCCCTGCTGCCCCTCCTCGGGGGCCTGCTCCTGCGGCGCGTCCTCGCCGGAGGAGTCGGGAAGCGCGGACGAGGCGATCTGGATGCTCCGGTTCAGGGCGCTGACGATCCCGGTGGTCACCGAGTTCGACAGCCCGAGCGGGGCACCCAGCGCGACCGCGGTGTCACCGACGTTGAGCTTCGACGAGTCGGCGAATTCGATCGGCGTCAGGTCCTCCGCATCGGTGAGCTTGATGACCGCGAGGTCGTAGATCGGGTCGGTGCCGACGACGGTGGCCGAGTAGATGCGCCCGTCGGAGGCGGTCACGCGGATCGTCGGATCGGCGACCGCTCCGCCCAGCGTGACGACATGCGTGTTGGTGAGCACGTAGCCGTCGTCACTGATGATGACGCCCGAACCGCTTCCCGCCTCGCTGGAGCCGGCGACCTCGATGGTGACGACCGACGGGAGGGCGGTGGTGGCGACCGCGGTGGTCTCGTTGACCGAGCCCGGGTTGTTCACGGTGACGGTCTGCGGACCCTCTGCCACGCCGACGGACGATTCGCCGCCGATGCCGTTCCAGATCGCCCCGCCACCGAAGCCGGCGACGCCGCCCACCAGAGCGGCGGCCACGACGATGGCGGCCAGGCGCACACCGCCGCGCGGCTTCTCCTTGACGGACTCGGCAGACGACCCGACGGGCGCGGCCGTCTGGGCTTCGGGGCCGACGGGCAGGCCGAAGCCCGCCCCCGATGACGCGGCGACGTACGCCGGGGCGGTGGGAGCGGACTGCGGATGCGCCGAGGCGAAGGTGCGCGGCATCTCGTGACCGGCGACGGAGGCGCCGGCGGAGGCGGGAGCAGCGGAGGGATGCGCGGGGGTCCCGGCGGAGGCGGGACGCTCGGGCGCGGCGGGAGCGAGGTGCTCGGGCGCGACGGGGCGGTCGGCCGCGGAGGGGGCCGGTCGGCCGGCGCCCTCGACGGTGGGGGTGGACGGCACTTCGGGTGCCGTGTGGTCCTGGGGGGTGTCCTCGTTCATGATGTGCTCCTTCAACGACCCTCTCAGAGTGCCCCTGATGTCTGTGCGTTTCTTATGGCCGAAGTGAGTTTCGTCTATGGCCTTAGCCTGGTGTCCATGAGTGTGATTCCCGGCGCATGGCGGCGCACGGCGGCGGGCGCTGGCCTGCTCGCGACGAACGGGGCCGTCGCGCCCACCATCTTCGCAGAGATGTCGGCGCTCGCGGCGACCACCGGCGCGATCAATCTGGGTCAGGGCTTCCCCGACGAGGACGGTCCCGCCGAGGTTCTCGACGCCGCGCGTCGCGCGATCGCGGACGGTCTGAACCAGTACCCGCCGGGCCGCGGTACTCCCGACCTCCGCCTCGCCATCGCCGAGCATCAGAGGCGGTTCTACGGACTCGACGTCGACCCCGACACGGAGGTGCTCGTGACGGTCGGCGCGACGGAGGCGCTGACGGCCACCCTCCTCGCCCTCATCGACGGACCCGATGACGAGGTCGTCGTGTTCGAGCCCTACTACGACTCGTACGCGGCCGCGGTGTCGCTCGCGGGCGGAACGCTGCGTACGGTGCCGCTGCGCGCGCCCGACTTCCAGCCCGACCTGGACCGCCTCGCCGACGCGGTGACGGATCGCACCCGCCTCATCCTGGTGAACGACCCGCACAACCCCACGGGTGCCGTCTTCGGCCGAGACGTCCTCGCGGAAATCGTCCGGCTCGCCGAGCTGCACGATGCGGTGATCGTGACGGACGAGGTGTACGAGCACCTCTCTTTCCACGCCCCCCACGTGCCGATCGCCACGCTGCCGGGTGCAGCCGAGCGCACGTTGACGATCTCGTCGGCCGGCAAGACGTTCTCGGCCACGGGGTGGAAGATCGGCTGGATCCACGGTCCGGCCGCCCTCATCACCGCGGTCATCACGGTGAAGCAGTTCCTCACGTATGTGGGAGGATCGCCCTTCCAGCCCGCGATCGCGGTGGGACTGCGCCTCCCGGACGCGTTCTTCGTGGATGCCGCGGCCGCACTCGCGCACAAGCACGAACTGCTCGGCGCCGGTCTCCAGGCGGCCGGATTCCGGGTGTTCGCCCCGCAGGGCGGGTACTTCACGCTCGCCGATGCCTCGGGTGTCGGTGGGGCGGACGGTGCGGAGTTCTGCCGCACCCTGCCGACCCGGGCCGGAGTCGGGGCGATCCCGATGGCGGCGTTCCTCTCCCCCGCGCACCGCGCGGATCCGGAATACGCCGGCATCGTGCGGTTCGCGGCCTGCAAGCGGGTCGAGGTCCTGGAGGAGGCGGTGCGACGGCTGTCGGTCCTGCAGGGCTGACGACGAGCCCTCAGACGGTCAGCGCGGGACGACCGTGTAACGGCGCATCCGCAGCGAGGGGTTCGTCTCCCGCACGCGCTCGATGGTGGCGCGCTCGACCGAGGTGACCGCGATCCCCTCGCCGGACCCCACCTGCGCCGTCACCACGCCCTGAGGGTCGACGACCTGCGACAGGCCGACCCCGATCGGGCCCGGGTGGTCGGCCGCCACGACGTACACCGTGTTCTCGATCGCACGCGCGGCGAGAAGGGTGTTCCAGTGATGCTCCTTCAGCGGGCCGCGTACCCACTCCGCGGGCACGACCAGCACGTCGGCTCCCGCGTCGACCAGGGTGCGCGCGACCTCGGGGAAGCGCAGGTCGTAACACGTCATCAGCCCGAAGCGCAGGCCGGCCAGGTCGAAGACCGCGGCCTCCCCCACCGCGCCCGCCTCGACCCAGTCGGATTCGGTCTGGCCGAACGCGTCGTACAGGTGCTGCTTGCGGTAGACCGCGAGGATGCCATCGCCGCGCACGGCCACGAGCGTGTTCCGCACGCGTCGCCCGTCCTCCGCAGGCTCGACCAGACCCGCGACGATCACCACGGCGTGCTCGGCCGCCAGAGCGGTCAGCGACTGCACGAACGGCCCGTCGAGCGCCTCCGCGTTCGTGGCGAGGGTCTCGTCCATAGGGTTCACGAAGTAGCTGGAGTACTCGGGGAGCACGACCAGGCGCGCACCCCGGCCCGTCGCCTCGGCGACGAGTTCGGCGATGCGCGCGAGGTTGCCGTCGCGCGAGTCGGTCGGGGCGAACTGGCAGACGGCGACGACGGAACGGGAGGACATGCTCTCATCCTCGCGTATGGGCAGCATTCCCGCCTCGATTCGCGCCCTGCCGAAACCCGTGTTAGGCTATAACTCGTGCCGCGGGGTGGAGCAGTTCGGTAGCTCGCCGGGCTCATAACCCGGAGGTCGCAGGTTCAAATCCTGTCCCCGCAACAAGAGAAAGGCCCCTGATCTGGAGAAATCCGGTCAGGGGCCTTTCGCATGTCCCGTCGGCGGACGGTCGCGGATGCCGGCCACGGGCGGCCTCGGATGCCGACGGCGGGAGCCGCTGCGCCCGACGCCGGAGAACGACGGATGCCGCACCCCCGAGGGGATGCGGCATCCGAGAGAAGGTGGGCGCGGCTATTTATTCGCCCTCCCCGCCCTCCATGTCGATCAGCTTCTGCACGGCCTCCGTGAGGCGCTTGTCGGCCTCGGCGAAGGTCTCGAGGTCGCCCGCCTTGAGAGCCGCGTCGCGGTCGAGCAGCGCCTGCCGGGCATCGGCGAGCGCCGTCGCCTCCTCCCCCGACGGGGTCGTCGGGGCCGTTTCCGGCACCTCACCGGTATCGGGGTCCGGCTCGGACGGTTCCACCTCGTCGTCACCGCCCGTGGCACCGGAGTCGCCACCGAACAGGGCGTCGAGCGCTTCGGTCAGCGTGTTCTCGAAGGCGACCCGGTCGCCGAAAGCGACGAGCACTTTCTGCAGACGAGGCAGCTGGGTGCCCTCGGAGGACTGCACGTACACCGGCTGCACGTAGAGCAGACCGCCGCCGACGGGCAGGGTGAGGAGGTTGCCGTAGATGACCTCCGACTCGCCCTGCTGCAGCAGGTTCAACTGCGGCACCACTGCGGTGTCGGAGTTGTAGGTGTTCTGCACCTGACCGGGACCGGGCACCGTCGTGTCGTCGTTGATCTCGAGCATCCGCAGCTGGCCGTAGCCCTCCGCCTTCACGCCGTCTTCCGATCCGGCATCCGAGTCGACGGCCAGGTAGCCCATGAGTACGTCGCGGGTGCTGCCCGCTCCCTGCGAGGCGGGGATGAACGTCGAGAACATCGAGAATCGCGGACCGTCCTGCCCGGGCATCTGCATCGTCAGGTAGTACGGCGGCTGCAGCATCGACTCGCTACGCGGATCGTTCGGGGTCTGCCACCGGTTGTCCTGCTGCGCGAACGACCCCGCGGTGTCGATGTGGTAGATGCCGAGCACGTCGCGCTGCACCTTGAACAGGTCGGTCGGGTACCGCACGTGGCTCATGAGGTCGCCCGACATCTCGCTGATCGGCTTGACCGTCGACGGGTAGACCTTCTGCCAGGTCTTGAGGATCGGGTCCTCGTCGTCCCAGGCGTACAGGGTCACGGTGCCGTCGTAGGCATCGACCGTGGCCTTCACCGAGTTGCGGATGTAGTTGATCTCGTCGATCGCCAGGTTCGGCGCGCGCGTGTTGGAGTCGGCGATCGCGTCGGAGAGGCTGACGCTCGTCGAGTACGGGTACGTCGAGCTGGTCGTGTACCCGTCGACGATCCAGACCACCCGGCCGTCGACCACGCTGGGGTACGGGTCGCTGTCGAGCTCGAGGTACGGCGCCACCTTCTGCACGCGCGTCTTCGGGTCGCGGTCGTAGAGGATCTGCGAGTCGCCGTTCACGAGGTTCGAGAAGAGGATCTGCTCGGACTGGAACTTCAGCGCGTAGAGCAGCTTGGTGAACGTGTCGCCGATCTTCGGACCGCCGTCGCCGTCGAAGGTCGTCTTCGTCTCACTGGAACCGTCCTTGCCGCGGGGGTAGTCGATCTCCACCGGGTCGCTCCCCTCGGGGGCGCCGACGATCGAGTACTCGGGCGAGTTCTCACCGAAGTAGATGCGCGGTTCGAAGTTCTCGCCCTCGGTGAGGAATCCCGAGGTCGGGATGCCCCGCTCCAGGAACACCGGCTCGCCATCGGTCGTGCGCTGGTTTCCCGCCGCGGCGACGAGGCCGTAGCCGTGCGTGTACACCGCGACGCGGTTGTTCCAGTTGTCGCCCTCGCCGAGCTTGGTGATGTCGAGGTCGCGGATCGCGACCACCGTGTCCTGCACCTGGCCGTCGACCTCGTAGCGGTCGACGTCGAGCGTCTCCTCGAACTGGTAGTAGGCGCGGTACTGCTCGAGCTGACGCACCGTCGGGCTGATGACCTTCGGGTCCATGATGCGGATCGAGGCGGTCGTCTCGGCGTCCTCGCGCAGCTGACCGGCCTCGGGGTCGGTCTCGGCCTCGAACGTGGTGGTCTCGAGGTTCGCGACGCCGTAGGCCTCCTTGGTGCCGTCGATGTTCCGCTGGTAGTACTCGGCCTGGTACGCGTTCTGGTTCGGGCGCACCTGGAAGGTGGTGACCACCCACGGGTACCCCACGCCCACCACGAGCGACGCGACGAGCAGCAGCGCCGTCGCGGCGAGCGGGAAGCGCCAGCGGCCGATGACGGCCGTGACGAAGAAGAGGATCGCGACGAGCGCCGAGATGATCGCCAGGATGCCGAGGCCGGGGATCGTGGCGTTGACGCCGGTGTACGCGGCGCCCGTGATGCGGTCGTCGGGCGTCGTGAGCGTCTTGAACCGGTCGAGCCAGAGGCTGGCCGCCTGGACGAGCAGGTACAGCCCCGCGATCACCGCGAGCTGGATGCGCGCGGGCTTGGAGATGCGCAGTTCGCCCTGGCCGATGCGCACCGAGCCGTAGAGGTACGACACGAGCGCCGTGATGAGGAGCGAGAGCAGCAGCACCGCCGAGATGAAGGCGAGCGCGATCGAGTAGAACGGCATCGCGAACAGGTAGAAGCCCGTGTCGACACCGAACTGCGGGTCGACCTCGCTCGTCGCGACACCGTTGGCCCACAGCCAGACGGTGCGCCACTGGCTCGCCGCCGAGAAACCGGCGAACAGGCCGAAGAAGATCGGCATGCCCCACATCGCCAGGCGACGCAGCGGCTCGATGACCTCCTGGTACCGGTCGAGCTGCGAGCTCAATCGCACGTAGACCGGCCGCAGACGGTACGCCAGCTGGATGACCACGAACAGGGGCACGGCCATGCCGAGGAATCCGACGAGGAACATCACCACGGTGGCGACCCACTGGGTGGTCAGCACCCCGGTGAAGCCCACCTGGTCGAACCAGAGGAACTCGGTGTAGAGCGAGGCGAACACGAAGAACGCCGCGATCAGGGCGGCGATGATCGCCAGCGAGATGCCGAAGATGCGCCGGGATGTTCGGGGAGTGGCCGGATTCTGAGCGGAGGTCGAGGTCACCCCTCCATCCTAGGTGCGCCTCACTGGACGGCGCCCGTGATCGCGGTCACGGGCGGATCACGACGCCGTGCAGGCCGGGAGCGACGCGACGTCGCCCCCCTCGGCGATCACCGAGAGCGCGTCGAGCGATTCCTCGAGCGTGCTGGTGCGGATCACCTGCAGACCGTCGGGAACGTGACCGACGACCTCGTCGCAGTTCGCCGCCGGGGCGAGGAAGTACTCCGCTTCGGCATCCCTCGCGCCGTAGAGCTTCTGACGGATGCCGCCGATCGGGCCGACCGTCCCCTCCGCGTCGATGGTCCCGGTGCCGGCGACGTTCTCACCGCCGTTGAGTTCTCCGGGTGTCAGCTGGTCGACGATGCCGAGGGCGAACATCATGCCGGCGCTCGGGCCCCCGACGTTGTCGAGCTGGATCGTCACGTCGATCGGGAAGTCGTAGTCGGTGCGCAGGGTGATGCCGATGAGCCAGGTCGTCGTGCCGCCCTCGGTGTGCTTCTCCGGCGTGATCGAGAGCTGCTGCTCGGCGCCCGACCGACGCACGGCGAGGTCGATCTCGTCGCCCTCCGCCTCTTGGATGCGCTCGCGCAGCTGCGTCGCCGAGGTGACG
The DNA here is from genome assembly GCA_029959905.1 of Microbacteriaceae bacterium PS02344. Classification (GTDB taxonomy): domain Bacteria; phylum Actinomycetota; class Actinomycetes; order Actinomycetales; family Microbacteriaceae; genus Microbacterium. Next base: position 37,788 of record JASCNZ010000013.1, on the reverse strand, counting down.
GGCTCGCCGTCGATCGCGGTGATGACGTCGTCGGACTCGAGGACCCCGGCGGCCGGGGTGTCGTCGACCGCTTCGACCACGACGACCTCGGCACCGGTGTCGTACCCGAGCTCGCCGAGCGCTGCCGCCGTCGCCTCGTGCTGCGAGTCGACCATGAGGGTGGCGTTGCGCTCGTCGCGCTGCTCCGTCGTCACCCCTTCGGGGAAGACCGATTCGATCGGCACGACGGCGCGGGAGCGATCGGTCCAGGCGAGGGCGAGTTCGAACCAGCTCGGGGTCCGGTCGCGGTTGCCGACGACCTGCACGGTCGTGAGGTCGAGCGTCCCCCCGGTCTCGTACGTCTCCGCGCCCTCGATGCTGATGAGGGGCACCTGCTGGTCGTCGGGGCCGGCGGCGGTGCCGAGCGTGTCGTAGACCGGGCCGGGCCGCTGGATGACGTACGGCGTCGGCAGGAAGGTGAGCACGACGAGGGCGACGAGCGCCACTACCAGGGCCCAGACTCCGAGCCCGAGCCGCGCAGGGCGGATCCGTTCCACAGCATTCCTCCGTCGTTCGCGAGCGGCGTACAGCGATCCGCCCGCTCCGGGGTCGCTCGCATGAACCTGTGACTAGCGTAGATGGCACGGCTACACGCGCGCTGAGAGGGCGGACGACATGGCAGACAACGAACCCGGTCCCGAGGACTTCCAGGAGTTCCTGCGGCGGATGATGTCCGGCCAGGGCGGCGACATCGATCCCGAAGCCCTGCGCGGTGCCTTCGAGGGCATGGACGGTCTCGCGATCGATCCCGCGATGATGCAGACGATCATGTCGCAGCTGCAGGGCGCGTTCGGCGGCGACCCGTGGGACAACGCCCTGCGCCAGGCCCTCCACATCGCGAACCGCGACGGCCAGGCCATCGGCGACGGCTCGCGGTCCTCGCTGGTCGACGCCTTCGGGCTCGCCGCGCTCTGGCTGGGCGAGGCGACCACGATCTCGGACCTCGCCGAGCCGCCGGTCGCCATGACCCGGGGCGAGTGGGTCGAGAAGACGCTTCCGGTGTGGAAGGAGATCGCCGGCCCGGTGTCGACGAGCATCGCCGACGCCCTCACCTCGGCTCTCGACACGCAGGTGCCCGACGACATGCGCAGCGTGGTGCAGGGCGCCGGCAAGCTCATGCGGGGCCTGGGCGGCTCGGTGTTCGCGGCGCAGTTCGGCCAGGTGCTCGGGAACCTCTCGCTCGAGGTCGTCTCGGGCGGCGATGTCGGCATCCCCGTGCTGCCCGCCGGGACCGCCGCGGTGATCCCGCAGAACCTCGCCGCCTTCGGCGACGGGCTGGAGATCCCCGAGGATCAGATCGCCCTCTACCTCGCGGCCCGCGAACTGGCCTACGCCCGCCTCTACCGGCACGCGAAGTGGCTGCACCTGCACGTCATGGCCCAGATCACGGACTTCGCCCGGGGTGTCACGGTGGATGTCGACGCCCTCGAAGACGTCGCCAGCCGGCTCGACCCCTCGAACCCCGAGGAGCTGCGGTCCGCGATCGAAGGCGGCGCCCTGCTGCCCACGCAGACCGAGGCGCAGCGCGAGGCGCTCACCCGCCTCGAGAACCTCATCGCCACGGTCGACGGCTGGGTCGACGTCGTCACGGCTCAGGCGACCTCGCGGCTACCGGACGGTGCGCGCATCGCCGAGGCCGCCCGCCGCCGTCGCGCGGTGGGCGGGCCCGCGGAAGATGCCCTCGGCGCCCTCGTCGGCCTCAAGCTGCGCCCGCGCCGACTGCGCGAGGCGGCCGCGATGTGGCAGGCGGTGACCGATGCCGTGGGGATCGCCGACCGCGACGCCCTCTGGGACTACCCCGATCTCATGCCGACGGCCGATGACATCGACGACCCGAGCGCGCTCGTCGCCCGCCTGCAGGCGGCCGCACGCGGCGAGCAGCCGGTCGCGGACGAGTTCGACGAGGCGCTCGCACGCCTGCTCGACGGTGACGACTTCTCGTCGTCCACCGCGGGTGACACCGAGCCGGATGCCGGCGCGGAGTCCGCGGACGAGGAGACGTCGAGCGATGCGGGCGGGACGTCGTCCGACGGGGAGGACCGCGGCGATGACCCACGCCCGGAGGGCGACCGTCCCGTCTGAGTCGACCGGTCTCCCTCCCCCGGGAGCACACGACCACGAGTTGTCCACCGATGCGGAATCCGCGCCCCGGAGGCGTCGGCGTGTCCGCAGAATCGGGGGATGCCTCCGCTGACCCCGCTCGTCCTGACCCGTCTCGCCCCCGGACAACCGATGCTGCTGCGCGATGAGCGCACCGTACAGTTCGGGTGGGACGACGGACTGAGGGTGAGTATCGAGGCGGAGTGGGTCGAGCCATTCCTCGCCCGCCTCCGTTCAGGGTTCCGGCGCGCAGGGGTCGACGTGGTCGCGCACGGCGCGGGTGCTCCGCGCGAGGAGGCACGACGCCTCGTGGCTTTCCTCGAACCCCTGCTGGTCGACGACGCGCCCCCTCGGCTCCGCGCCTGGGTCGACGCCGAAGGCATTCGGGACCCACGCTGCGGCTACCGACTCCGAGAGGCGCTCGCCGATGAAGCGGTGCCGCGTGGGGAGCGCGAGCGCCCGGGCGACGTGGCCGTCGTCGTGCTCCCGGGGGCGGCGGCGGCGGTCCAGCTCGCGCCGTTCCTGCGCGACGATGTAGCCCACCTCCCGATCGCGATCGACCGCCGACGCGCCACCATCGGCCCCCTCGTCGTGCCGGGACGCACGCCCTGCCTCGCGTGCCGCGACGGCCACCTGCGCGACCGCGATCCCGCCTGGCCGCGCCTGCATGCGCAGATGGTGGGACGCGACCCCGGGCCGGTGCCCGCCGCGCTCATCGCGGGCGCGGGGGCGGCGGCCGCCACCCTGCTGGCCCCCATCGGTGACGACGAGGGCCGGGTCATCACGCTCGGGCCGGACGGCTCGCGCGCGTCGACCTCGGTGCGATTTCACGAAGGATGCCGGTGCCGCGAGCCGTCGTCCCGATCTCTGCCAGGAATCGCGACGGAGCGCGCTCTCCGCGACCGGCCGATCGCGACCAGGTCAGCGACAACGTCCGTGCGGCGCGCGTGACACCGACGTAGGCGAGGCGGCGCTCCTCGTCGATCGCCTCGAAGCCGGTCGCGTAGGAGATCGGCAGCGAGCCCTCCGCCCAGCCGGCGAGATGCACGTGCGGCCATTCCAGCCCCTTCGCGGCATGGAGGGTCGACAGCGTCACGGTGCGCAGGGTGGGCTCGTGCTGATCCTTCGCCCTGGCCATGAGCGCGTCGCTGAACGATCGCAGATCCTCGCCAGGGTCGGCCTCTTCGGCGAGGCGCAGGATGGCGCGTCGCGCCTCCCAGCCGTCGCGCTGCGCACCTCCGGCGGCCGGGGGCTCCTCGGTCAATCCCAGTTCACGCAGCACACGCCGCACCGAAGCGATGAAGTCGTGCTCGACCGGTGCGACCGCCGCGGCACGCAGGGCGAGGATCGCCTGACGCACCTCCGGCATCGAGAAGAAGCGCGTTCCGCCGAGCACGGTCGTCGCGATCCCTGCGGCGGCGAGTGCCTGCTGGATGAGCGCGGACTGCGCGTGCGCGCGGTAAAGGACAGCGATCTCCGCGGGAGACACGCCGTCGGCGATCTGCTGTGCGACCGCCGCCGCGATCCCCTCCGCCTCCTCACGCTCCCCGTCGAAGGCCGTGACGGTCGGGGCATCCGCCTGGAACTGCTCGCGCGCCGGGGTCAGCTCGAGCGCACCGGGTCGGCCGCGCATGAGAGCGTTGGCCGCGGCGAGGATCGGAGCCTGGGAGCGGTAGTTGGTCTCGAGCCGCACCACCGTCGCGTCGGGATGCCGCCGCTCGAACTCGAGGAGGAACCGCTGCTCCGCCCCCGCGAACGAGTAGATCGTCTGGCTGGCGTCACCGACGACGCAAATGTCGTGACGGTCGCCGAGCCACAGTTCGAGCAGGCGGTTCTGCAGCGGCGACACGTCCTGGAACTCGTCGACCGTGAAGTGGCGGTACTGCTCGTGCACCGATGCGGCCACCCGTGGCTCGGCCTCGAGCATGCCCGCGCACGCCAGGAGAACGTCCTCGAAGTCGAGCTGATGCCGTTCGTCCTTGAGCGCTTCGTACCCGCGCTGCAGCTCGGCGAACTGCGTCGCGTCGACACCGGTCAACGGCCGTCCGAGAGCGGCGTGCTCATCGATCGACAGCATCGATACCTTGCGCCACTCGATCTCCGAGGCGATGTCGCGCAGGGTCGCCGTGCGGGGACGCAGCCGCAGAGCATCGGCCGCCTGACCGAGCAGCCGCACCTTGTTGTCGACGATGCTCGGCGCCGGAGCGCCCGCGAGCGTCGGCCAGAAGAAGTTCAGCTGGGCGAGGGCCGCGGCATGGAACGTGCGCGCCGCGACGCCCTCGACGCCGAGCGCGCGCAGTCGCCCGCGCAACTCCCCCGCCGCCTTCGCGGTGAAGGTGACCGCCATGACCCGCGAGGGCGAATAGGCTCCCGTGTCGACGCCGTGGGCGATGCGATGCGTGATGACCCGCGTCTTGCCGGTGCCGGCGCCCGCGAGCACCGCGACAGGACCGCGCAGCACCGTAGCCGCCTGCCTCTGTCTTTCGTCGAGTGCGTCGAGCGCACTCATCGGTCACCCTCGTACCACTCGGTGATGAGCGCCCGGGCGATCGAGGCGGGGCCGGGCAGACCGACGGGCCCCTCTCCGGCGAGCGCGCTGCCGATCTCCTCGCGGGTGAACCATCGCACGTCGACGATCTCCTCGCCGTCGGGCCGCGCGGTGCGCTCGTCGTCGACGACGGCACGGAAGCCGACCATGAGCGATCGGGGGAACGGCCAGGCCTGGGAACCGACGAAGCGCAGCTCCTCCAGACGCACGCCCGACTCCTCTTCGAGCTCGCGATGCACCGTCGACTCGAGCGATTCCCCCGCCTCGACGAAGCCGGCGAAGCACGAATACATGCGGCCACCCCATGTCGCATTCGCCCCGAGGAGCAGGCGCTCCCCGTCGCGACTCTCGACGGCCACGATCACCGCAGGGTCGGTGCGAGGGAAGTGCTGGCGTCCGCAGACGAGGCAGCGCCGCGACCAGCCGGCCTGCTGCAGCTCGGTGCCGCCTCCGCAAGCGGGGCAGAATGGCGCGTCGCGCAGCCACGCGGCGACGGCGAGCGCTTCGACGAGCAGCTCCGTCTCGAACGCGTCGAGCCGTGCGCCGATATCGCGCATCCCGAACCACGTCTCGTCGGGCGCGGCGTCGATCGCGGCATCCTCGGGAGGGAGAGCGGCGAGGAGCAGGGCCACCCCGTCCCTGTCGCGCCCGAGGAGCGCCCAGGTCGCGTCGACCGCCTCCTCCGGCGACGTGCGGCGGAGGGCGGAGTCATCGAGACGCACGCGTCCCTGACGCACCGCGATCACGCGGGTGGCGGGCGCGGCACGCAGACGGTCGAGCGTCGACGGGTCTTCCCGCAGCTCGGCGGCACGGTCCAGCACGGCCTGCGGCAACATGATCGACTCCCTCTCTCACGGGCGTGGCGGAGGCGTCACCGCCCCGGAGCCGACCTACCCTGGGGGCATGGGACGCTCACCTTTCACTCTAGCCGCGGCGGTGACGGCGGCACTTCCGGGTGCGGAGGTCACGGGAACGCGCGTGCTCACCGCCGACGGCGATGCGCGGTTCGATTCGGCGGTCGCCACGCTCGCCGACGGTCGGGAGCTCGCGATCCGCGTCGCCGACGACGACGATGCCGCTCGGGAGATCGCGGCCGAGGCGATCGCGCTGCGGTCTCTCACCACGGGAGCGCGTGCCCTCCTGCCCTTCCGTGCTCCCGAGTACATCGGTGAGACCCGCGTCGGCGACGGCCGAGCACTCGTCACCGAGCTGCTGCCCGGATTCCAGATCGACGCCGCGCACATCCCCTCCGGGCGAGGCGCCGCGGTGTCGATCGGCAGGGCTCTCGCCGCCCTTCATCAGCTTCCCGCCTCCGTGGTCCGCAGTGCGGGCCTCCTCGCGCGCACGGCGGCGGAGAGCCGCGCCGACGTCGAACGCCTCGTCGACGAGGCCGCGGCGACCGGCCGCGTTCCCGCGCGCCTCACCGTGCGGTGGCGGGAGGCGGTCGCGGACGACGATCTGTGGCGGTTCGAGTCGACCACGACGCTCGGCGGCGCTCAGGCGACTTCCTTCCTCTTCGAGGACGACCCCCAGCGCGGCCCCGAGGTCGTCGGGGTGCTGGGCTGGCACGGACTCGCGGTGGGAGACCCCGCGACGGATCTGGCCTGGCTCTCGGCAGCGCCCGATGCCGCGGCCGACGTCTACGCGGCCTACGGAGCGGGCCTCGAACGCTCCCCCGATCCCGCACTCGAGGTGCGGGCACGACTGCTCGCCGAACTCGAGTTCGCGCGGTGGCTGGTGCACGGTGACTCCCTGCGTCGTGCCGACATCGTCGACGACGCCGCCGCGCTGCTCGATGCGCTCGCCGAGAACCTCCGATCCGAGGACCTCGCCGTCGTCGCCGCGCGGTCCGCGGGAGTCGACTCCGCCCTCGACGCGCTCGACCGCGTGCCGGTCGACCGCGATGTGCAGGTCGACACGTCGATGCAGACGGATGCCTACAACCCCGACCAGCTCTGGTCGGAGGGTGAGAGCGCGACCGGCGGCATCGTCTCCGGGGGCACGGCAGGGGGCGATCCCGCTGCTGCCCACCGCGCCGCGATGGGAGACATCCCCACGGAGGATCTGTCCGACCTGCGGGCGGCGTTCACCGACGACATCGACTCCGGCGACGGGATCGCCGACCGCCGGCCCGGCGACGACGAGGACGACGACCAGGACGACGAGGCTCAGCGCGCCGCGCGCGCCGCGCTCCAGCGCTGGAGGAGCTCAGCCTCGGAGTAGACGTGCGAGTCGCGGATGACGAGGTCGTCGGCGACGTAGTACAGCGCGACGTCGATCTCGTCGAGCGGAACACCGAAGCGTCGGTGGTACGCGAGCCGATAGAGCGCCAGCTGCAGCATGCGCTCCTCTTTCTCCGCAGCGGTGCGCGGCGCACGTCCCGTCTTCCAGTCGACGATCTCGATCCGGCCGCCGCGGTCCTCTCGCCGGTAGACCGCGTCGAGCTTGCAGATGATGATGCGCGACTCCTCCGACGCGTCACCGCCCGTGTGATCCGACCTCTGCGGCTCGCCCGAGAGCTCGTCGTGCCCGGCTCCCAGGGCGAAATCGATCTCGATCTCCACCGCGATCGGTCGTCGCGCGCCCCACTCGCTGCGTTCGAAGGTCTCCTGCAGCGCCGCGAGGTCGGCGGCGTCCGCCGCGTCCCCCGAGGTGACGCCGGACGAATCGTCCGCCGCATCGTCCGCGTCGAGCTCCCAGAGCGCTTCCTCCGGTCGGGAGCCCGTGCCGACGAGCGCCGAGCGCTGCTCCACCCAGGCGTGGAACAGGGTGCCGAGCCGGGTCTGTCGGTACGGACGCTCGGGCATCGGCCGCACGATCGACGCGACCGTACCGGCGTAGTCGGTCACGTAGTCCTTGAAGCGCGACGCGGGCACGCGGGTCGGGGGTTCGGCGTCGATGCCCCGGAGACGGGCGGCGCGCTCCGCGAGTAGGCGTTGCAGCTCCGGGCTGGGCTGCAGCGCGTCTCCACGAGCACTGGCGGTACGCACCGCCTCCGCCGCCTCCTCGACCACTCGACGCCGGGAACCGAGGGGGTCCAGCGGCCAGACCATCGTGGCACCCGGACCGTCGTAAGGATTCTCGTCGGGGTCGACGGCCTCGATCGGATCCCGCCCGAGCACCTCGATCGCCTCGGCGAGGAAAGGGCTCGGCGTGCGAGGCGCCTTCTGCCCCGCCCAGTGCGCTCCGGTGAGGAGCAGGTGCGTGCGGGCGCGCGTGATCGCGACGTAGGCGAGCCGTCGCTCCTCCTGCTGCTGGTACGAGCGGTACGCGTCCTTGAATCGACGCAGCGCTCCCCCGTGCGGGTTGGTCTTCGTGATGCCCCCGGAGAGCGACGATTGCGCAAGCGCCTGACGCTTCTTCGGGTCGGCCTCGTCGCCGATCGCCGCGGCGGGATCCCAGTCGAAGCGCGGTAGAGCGTCGCGATCGCCCCGCAGGGCGAACGGGACGACCCCGAACCCGAACCAGCCCGATGTGTCGGAGACGCGCCCGGGAAGCTCGTCCACGACCAGGCGCACGACGGCCACGGCGTCCCATTCGAGCCCCTTCGACCCGTGGATGGTGAGCAGCTGCACCACGCCGGGCTCCGGCGGTTCCGGCCGGGGCATGAGCTCGTCCGTGCGCTCGGCCTTGTCGAGCCACGCCAGCAGGCTGCCGATCGTGCCGCGGTCGTCTGCAGCGAGGAACGCCCGCACCTCATCGGAGAACGCCCGCAGCTGCGTCGCCGCGACACGCGCCGGTCCGCGCGTCTCGTTCGCCGCGAGCTCGATGTCGAGCCGCAATTCGAGCTCGATCAGTCGCAGCAGTTCGAGGAGCGGCTGCGAGGATGCCCGGCGGAGTCGCTCCAGCATCTCGCCCGCCGCGCGGATGCGCGTCCGGCCCTCGGGCGTGATGCGTTCCAGCAGTCGGTAATCGTCGCGGACCGCGCGCACCACGTCGACGGCGTCGATGATCGACACGGCCTCGTCGGCGCCGCGGGACGACCGCAACCGCACCCGCACCTCCTCGGGGAGCGGCATCATCCCGGTGTCGCGCTCCGCGAGAGCACGACCGAGGTCGTAGAGGGCCGCCATGTCGGCGACGCCGACGGCGAAGCGGGGCCCCGTGAGGAGACGGATGAGCGCGGATCCCGCGGTCGGGTCGTGCACCACCCGCAGCGTCGAGACGACATCGACCACCTCCGGGGTCGCCAGCAGACCGCCGAGTCCGAGGATGCGGTGGGGAACGCCGCGCGAGGCGAGGGCCGCCGCGAAGGTCTGCATGTGGCGCTTGGACCGGAAGAGGATCGCCCCGGTGTGCGGCCGTCCCGCGGAGGCGCCGTCGTGCGCGGCCCTCCGTTCGACGAACCAGTCCGCCACCGCCTCGGCCTCCTCATCGACCGTCAGCGGGAATCGCACATCGACCGCGCCGTCGCCGGAGCCGGGCCGGGGCTCGAGGGGCGGCACGTCGAGACCGGGGCGTTGCAGAGCGTCGAGCACGCGATTCGCGACGTCGAGGATGCGCCGGTCGTTGCGCCAGCTCGTCATGAGGCTGAACGTCTGCGCCGTCTCCGACCGGGCGAAGGCACCGGAGAAGGCGTAGAGGTTGTCGGCACTCGCCCCGCGCCAGCCGTAGATCGACTGATGCGGGTCGCCGACGGCCATGACCGGCGCATCGTGGAACAGGGCGGCCAGGAACCGCGTCTGGATGACCGACGTGTCCTGGTACTCGTCGAGGAGCACGACGCGATGCTGCTCGCGCAGCTCGGCGCGCACGTCCGGTGCGGCCTCGACGATGTCGAACGCGCCGCCGACCTGGTCGGCGAAGTCGAGCACACCGCGCCGCTGCTTCTCGGCGATGTACTCGCGCACGAGGCGCAGCAGCGTCGGAAGGGACAGGAGGTTGGCCGCCGCCTTCTCGACGTCGGCGTTGCCGCGGTACGGCTCGAACGACTCGGCGGTCGCCCGCGCGATCCGCTCGGCTGCGGCGAGGTCGATGCGATGGTCGAGGGAGTCGCCGGCCAGTCGCTGCACCGCGTCGATCACGGTGCCGACCGCGTAGTCGATCCCCTCGAGCTCGGGGAGGTCGGCCGCGAGCACCACCTCACGAGCGAGCATCCACGACGCGGCCTGGCTCAGCATCGCCACGTCGGCGTCGCGGCCGATGCGCGCCGCGTGCTCGCGCACGATGCCGTCGGCGAACGCATTGTAGGTCGACACCCGCGGACGGATCAGCAGGTCTTCGGCGGAACGCGCCGCCGAGGCATCCGCGGTCGTGCCGTACGAAAGGGCGAGCTCGTCGAGCACCTGCGCGCGCACGAGGTCACGCTGTCGACCCGGCGCGGCCGCGTCGACACGGGCGAGTCCGCCGGACCGCACGATCTCGGAGAGATGCGGGAGCAACCCCCGGCGCCCGTACTCGTCGATCACGGCGAGACGGTGGCCGATGCGCTCGGCCAGCTCTCCCGCGGCCTTACGGGTGAAGGTCAGCCCGAGGATCTCATCGCGCCGCACATGACCGTTGGCCACCAGCCACACCACGCGGCCCGACATCGTCTCGGTCTTGCCGCTGCCGGCGCCCGCCACCACGAGCGCCGGCGTCGGTGCCGCCTCGATGACATGCTGCTGCGCCGGCGTTGGCGAAGGCTGTCCGAGCGCCGCCGCGACATCGGTCGCCGAGATGCCCCAGCCGCCCTGCCACGCGCTCACGCGCTCACCGCCGGCACCGTGTGGATGCGGCAGGGGTGCAGCCGTCTCTGCGTGTCGGCGCAGTGCGACTCGACCTGCGCCGTGAAGCTGGACGCCGACATGCCGCGTGCCGCTTCGCCCACGCGGCGCAGGAACGCGACCCTCTCGTCGTCGCCCAGCGTGTGCTGATGGGCCACCCGATAGTCGCTCTTCGCCAGGGTCTTCGACACGATGACCAGGCGGGCACCGCCGAGCGACCGCGCGCCCGCCCCCTCGACGAGCCCTTCCTGCACGGCAACCTGGTACGCGGCCAGCTGGGCATGCGCGGCGACCGCGGAGTCGGACTCCGGGTCGTTCTTCCCGGTCTTGAGATCGACCACGACGGTGCGTTCGCCCTCGTCCGGCACGGACATCCCGACCCAGCCGCGCCCTCGAGCGGCCGGGTGCTCCCCCGCCGCGGGCGGATACGCCTCGATGCGGTCGATCGATCCGCTGACGATCGCGCGCGGCACGCCGGCCGCATCATCGAGGGGACGGACCGTGGGCACCGCCTCGTCGTCGTCCGGCAGCTCGACCGCGAATTGGAACCGCGTCTCGCTTCCCAGCACGCGACCGCCGTCGCGACGTACCTCGCCCAGATACGCGTGCAGCCGCTCGACGTACAGGTCGGCCCGACGACGTTCCTTGCGACCGATCCACGCGGTCTCGAAGTCCAGTTCGGGCCAGTGCTCGTCGACCACTCGCCGCATGCCCTCCAGATCACCGTCCGGGTGACGCTCCATCGCCTCGTGGATGATCGTCCCGATCCCCGCCGAGGGCGGAACGATCGTGTCGCCGCCGAGCGAGGACACAGCCCAGTTGAGTCCGCACTCCTCGAACGCTTCCAGGCGGGACGGCGAGACGCGGGCCCCCTCTTCCGCCAGGTCTCGCACGGGATCGAGCGTGCTCACCGGGGCGACGCCGTACCAGTCCTCCGGGTGTGCACCGGGCACGCCCTCGCGCGCCAGTACCGCGAGCTGCGCGGCCGCCTCGGCGCGCGCTCCCGGCGACGTCGCCGTCGTCAGCACGCGACGATGCCGTGCCACCAGGCCGCGCAGGGTGAGTGGATGCTCCGCCGATGCGTGCGCCTCGGGAGCGGTCGGCGGCGGCAGGAAGCCGAAGAAGGGACTCGGGCCCAGATCGTCGTCATCGACGGCAGTGACGAGCAGACGTCGCCGGGCGCGGGAGACAGCGCGCACGAACAGGCGCAGCTCGTCGTGCAGGGCGGCACGGCGGCGGTCCAGCACACCCGGTATTTCGACGTCCGCACCCGCACGGCGGGCCTGCACGACCGTCGAGAGCCGCCAGGTCTGGAGCAGGCCGCCGCGCAGCCGCAGGTTCGGCCACACGCCGTCCTGCAGGCCGGCGACCACGACAGCGTCGAACTCGGTGCCGAGGGCGGTCGCGGGCGTGAGGAGCGTGACCCGACCGGGCCGGTCGGGGGCGGAGAGCGAGTCTTCGGGCACCTCGCTGTCGAGGATGTCGCGGACGAACGCCTCGGGCCGCAGATGCAGGGAGCGCTCGACGAAGCGCTTGGCGGCGTCGAACAGCGAGACGAGCGCGTCGAGGGCTCTGGCCGTCTCGGCGCCCGTGGGCTGCAGCGCGATCTCGCGCCATGCGACGTGCAGGCGTCGCCCGTCGACCGCTCGTGCCTGCTCCCAGACGCGCCACAGCAGGTCGTGGATCGTCTCACCGGCGGCGGCCGCCGCGGCGCCCTGACCGAGGGTGTCGGCGAAGCGACGGGCGGTACGCGACTCTGGAGCGTCGATCAGGGTGAAGTGCTCGGGGGCCGCCATGGCCTGCCGGAGCAGCTCTCGCGCCGGGGTGGATCCGCCCTGCCCGAGCTCGAGATGACGGAGGCGGGCGCGCAGCCGACGCAGACCGATCGCGTCCATCCCTCCGAACGGCGTGCGCAGCGCCTCCTCCAGGTCGGCGGGCGTGCGCTCGTCGGCCGGCGTGAGCGCGAGGCGCACGATGCCGACGATGTCGCGCACGATGCCCTCGCTTCCCAGCGGGCGCTGCACGCCCGCAGCCCGCGTCGGGATCTCGCGGGCCGCGAGTTCGGCCTCGAGCAACGAGACCTGGCGGCTGTCGTGCGCGATCACCGCCATGCGGTCCCACGGGACGTCGTCGACGAGGTGCCACGCGCGCATGACGCCGGCGATGCGGTCGAACTCCTCGTGCGGCGACGGCGCGAGGAAGGTCGTGATCGCCTCGTCGACCTGCTCGGCGGTCGTCGGCACCGGCGCGCGCCGGTGGTCGATCCGCCCCGAGGCGCCGATGGCCTGGGTCACCGTGCGGGTCAGGGCCCCGAGGGCGGGGTGCTGCCGGTGCGCGCCGTCGAGCACATGCACCCCGCCCAGCAGTCCGGCGACCTCGGCGAACAGCTCGGGACTCGCTCCGCGGAACGTCCCGGAGGAGATGTCGGGGTCGCCGAAGGCGAGGACGGCGATGCCGCGGCCGCGGAGTGCGCGGACCACTCCCACCCCTCCGCGGGTGAGCTCCTGCGCATCGTCGATGAGGACGACCCGCAGCGGCGCGAGGGGTCCGAGCGTCGACGGGTCCGCCCGGCGGAGCACGGCGGCCGCCTCGCTGAGCAGGTCGGCGGCATCGCGGTGCGCCGACCGCAGCGCGTCGAGCACCTCGCGGTATTCACGCAGGAATTCGACGGCGGCGGCCCAGACCGGCTCGTCGGCGTCGCCCAGCTCGGCATCGGTCACTCCGAGCTCGGTGCATTCGGCGAGGAACGCCCGCAGCTCGGAGCGAAATCCCCGCGACGCGCGCACCGCGGCGCTCAGCGCGTCTGGCCATGGCACGCCGCCGTCTTCGGCGTCGCCGTCGAGCAGGTCGGCGATGATGCGGTCCTGGTCGGCGCCGGTGAGGAGCGCCGGCGGCTCCTCCCCTGCCTGCACCATCGCGCCGCGCACGACCTGGAAGGCGAACGAGCCGAGCGAGCGCGCCAGCGGCCCGGGCGTGGCCTCGCGCACGCGCACGCCGATGCGGTCTCGAAGGGCGGTGGCGGCCTGGCGGCTGGGCGTGAGCACCAGCACCTCCTCGGGACGGAGGGCCGCGGCGTCGAGCAGATGCGCGACGCGCTCGATCAGCGTGCGCGTCTTCCCCGTTCCGGGCGCCCCGATGATGACGCCGGATGTCGTCACGGGGGCCTCAATCACTGCTCGTTGCGCGGCATCCGGTGTCATGCCTCCACGCTATCCGGCGCCACCGACACGACCGGCGCGACGCCCGCCGCGGCCCCCGTGTGCGCTGCTGGCGAAACCGTCCGGCGGGGCCGATCCGGCCCGGACGGCCCGTTATAGAGTGGGCGGAGACCTCGGACGAGAGATCGTCCCCACACTCCAAGGAGCACGCGTGGAAATCCGCATCGGAATCATCAACACGGGCCGCGAGCTGAGCTTCGAGACCGCCACCGCCGCAGACGAGATCCGCGCGCAGGTCTCGGCCGCCCTCGATCAGAGCACCGCTCACCTGAGCTTCTCCGATGTGAAGGGCAACTCCTACATCGTCCCGACCGCGAACCTCGCCTACATCGAGCTGGGCACCGAGGAGTCGCGCCGCGTCGGCTTCGTCGCCTGACCGCGATGTACATCCTCCTGGCGCTCATCGCCGCGTGCGTGCTCGGCATCGTCGTGCACTTCACCGTCGCCGGGCGCGAGCTCCGCGGTGCCGCGCTCGCCCCGGCGGTGGCGGTCGCCGTCACCGCCGTCGCCTACACCGGGCTGCAGTGGGCCGGGTGGGCGGAGAGCAACGTCTGGCTGTGGGTCACGAGCATCCTCGGCGGCGCCCTCGTCTCGATCGTCGCGACGCTCGCCGTCGTCACGGCCCGCCGACGTTCCGACGCGGCGCGCACGGCGGCGCTGGGCATCTGAGCCCGACCGGTCCGGTCGGCGCGTCGCGCTGGGCACCGCCTCTCAGGAGGCGAGCCCCATGGCGTCCATCCGACGCGCGTGCGCGCCCATGAGTTCGGTGTACACCGGCTCGATGCGCTCGTCGTCCGGCGCGACCAGGGCGTCCGGACGCAGCGCCGATCGGCAGACCAGGATGGTGTCTCCGACGAGTCTCCGCGCCCACATCGACAGCAGAGAGCGCCACTCCTCGTCGCTCTCGATCGTCTCCTGGATGATCGCGACGATCTCGTGCCGCGCGTCGTCCTCGCGCAGGATCGCGGCGATCCGCTGTCCCGTCTCGCCGTAGCTCGAGGCGAGCGCCAGGTAGAAGTCGTCGAGCATGCCCGCCGTGATGTACACGGCCAGCAGCGTCTCGCGCGGCCGCGCGCCGATCGTCTTGCGGCGGAATGCGTCGAGGTTCTCACGGAACGGCAGCATGAGCTGCGTGGGGTCGTCGCCACGGGCGGCGATGACCTCGACGATGCCGCGGTGCTTCGTGAGCGCCGCGCCCGCGGCGCGGGAGAGCGCCTCCTTCTCGGCGAGGGCGGGGGTCGCGCGGATGAGGCGGGTGAGCGTCTCGAAGTACCCCAGCTGGAGATACGCCGCCTGCCCGAGGAACCGGGGCAGCTCGGGGGCGAGCTCGGCGAAATCCACGCGCGTCGCGTCGCCCTGATCTCCGCGGCTGCGCAGGGCGAGCGTGCGCCGAGGCGCAGCATCTCGCCGCCAGAACCATTTCACCACCGGGGTCTCCTTCCCGCGTCGGCCGCCACGATCACCCTACCCGCCGTGTGGCTCCCTCCCCGGGCTTGCGGGCACCCTCCGGTAGGCTGGGCGTGTCCCCGCCGTCGGAGCGGGGCCCGCGCCTGTGGCACAAGAGACGGCGTGGATCGTTTACGTGGCGGTCGGTCGCGACCGCCGGACAGGCAATCTGAATACAGTGACTACTTTCTCCGATCTCGGGATCGATCAGGACATCGTCGACGCCCTCGCAGCGAAGGGGATCGTCGACGCCTTCCCCATCCAGGAGCAGACCATCCCCCTGGGCCTGCCGGGGCAGGACATCATCGGCCAAGCCAAGACCGGCACGGGCAAGACCTTCGGCTTCGGCATCCCCGTCGTGCAGCGTCTCGGCCAGAACCCGGAACCGGGTGTGAAGGCCCTGATCGTCGTCCCGACGCGCGAGCTCGCCGTCCAGGTCTACGAGGACATGGACCTGCTCACGAGCAACCGCTCGACCAGCGTCGTCGCGATCTACGGCGGCAAGGCGTACGAGGGCCAGATCGACCAGCTCAAGGCCGGCGCGCAGATCGTCGTCGGCACCCCCGGCCGCCTCATCGACCTGGCGGGTCAGCGACTGCTCGACCTGTCGAACGCGACCGAGGTCGTGCTCGACGAGGCCGACAAGATGCTTGACCTCGGCTTCCTCGCCGACATCGAGAAGATCTTCCAGAAGGTCCCCGCGGTGCGGCACACGCAGCTGTTCTCGGCGACGATGCCGGGACCGATCGTCGCGCTCGCCCGCCGGTTCATGACCAACCCCATCCACATCCGTGCGAACGATCCCGACGAGGGACTCACGCAGGCCAACATCAAGCACCTCGTCTACCGCGCCCACTCGCTCGACAAGGACGAGGTCATCGCGCGCATCCTGCAGGCCGAGGGTCGCGGCAAGACGGTGATCTTCACGCGCACCAAGCGCGCGGCCCAGCGTCTGGTCGACGAGCTCGGCGACCGCGGCTTCAACGTGGGCGGCGTGCACGGCGACATGGGTCAGGACCAGCGCGAGCGCTCGATGGCGGCCTTCAAGGCGGGCAAGAAGGACGTGCTCGTCGCGACCGACGTCGCTGCCCGCGGCATCGACGTCGACGACGTGACCCACGTGATCAACCACACCATCCCCGACGAGGAGAAGACGTACCTGCACCGTGCCGGCCGCACCGGTCGCGCGGGCAAGACGGGTATCGCCGTCACCTTCGTCGACTGGGAGGACCTGCACAAGTGGGCGCTCATCAACCGCGCCCTCGAGTTCGGCCAGCCCGAGCCGATCGAGACCTACTCGTCCAGCCCGCACCTGTACGAAGACCTCGACATCCCGGCCGGCACGAAGGGCCGTCTCGTGTCGGCGCCGAAGACCGAGTCGACGAAGACCTCCCGCGGGCCGCGTCCCGAGCGCGCCGCGGACGCCGCGGCCGAGGGCGCCGGTGAGGGCGGTACGCGTCGTCGCCGCCGCCGTCGCGGCGGATCCGACGCGGTGGGATCGACCTTCTCCGACGGAGCCGCCTCCCCCTCGTCCGCCGACAGCGGGTCCGCGGCATCCACCGACCGCGCCGCCGAGGGCGCCGGCACGCACGACGGCGCGGGCAAGGAGCACCACGACGGCAAGCCGGCACCGGCGCGTCGCCGCCGTCGTCGTCGTGGCGGCTCCGGGGCGGGCTCCGCTCCGGTGACCGGCGCCTGAGCGCCGGTCACGACATCGTCCGAGAGGGGCGGATGCTGCGGCGTCCGCCCCTCTCGCGTTCCCCGCGCTCCTGCACGCCCGGCGTACGGGGCGGATACACCCAGGTGACGAGCACCACCGAGATGATCATGAGCAGGAACCACGACACGAGCTTGCTTGGCGATACGACCTGCCAGCCGTCGAGCTGATCCGGGTACGCCCAGGCTCCCGCGAGGGTGCCGATGTTCTCGGCGAACCAGATGAACACGGCCACCCCGGCGAAGGCGAGGATCAGCGGAATGCGGAGAGTGCGGCGCCACACGCGCGCATGCATGATCGTCGGCGCCCAGAGTGCGAGCACCGCCAGCAGCAGCACCCAGCGCGCATCCCACCAGAAGTGGTGCGTGAAGAAGTTGAGGTAGATCGCCGCGGCGACGAGGGCGGTCAGCCACCGCCGCGGGTATCGGGTGAATCCCAGATCGAAGAGGCGATGCACGCGCACCATGTACGACCCGACCGCGGCGTACATGAAGCCGCTGAACAAGGGCACCCCGCCCAGTCGCAGCACCCCGTCCGCCGCGTACGCCCACGAGCCCACGTCGGTCTTGAAGAGCTCCATCACCGTGCCGGTGATGTGGAAGAGCACGATGACCCACAGCTCGCGGCCCGACTCCAGGCGGAAGACGAGCATCGCGACCTGGATGAGCACGGCGGTGAGCGTGAGCACGTCGTTGCGCGCCACGACGGCACCATCGGGATACCACAGCCGCGCGGCGACGATCGCCACGAGCAGCGCGGCTCCGAACACGCAGGCCCACGCCTGCTTGCACAGGAACACCGCCATTTCGGTGAGCACGGCACGTGCGCCGTTCGCGGGCGCGTCGCGGAGCAACCGGTGGGCGATGCCGTCGAGTCGTTGCTCGAGAGGAGTGGCGCGCTGCATCCGGTGAGGATACCGGCGTCTGCGGCGAGCGCGCCGGGAGCTGCCCCGGGAGGCCGGGGGGCCGCCGTCAGGGGAAGCGCGGGGCCGTACCGGTGGCGCGGTCGATCAGGCGCTGCACCATCTCCTCGTCGGTGGTGTTCTCGCCGGGACGATTCGGCTTGCCGGTGCCGTGGTAGTCGCTCGAGCCCGTCACGATCAGGTCGTGCGCCGCGGCGATCTCGCGCAGCAGGCGCTTGCCCTGCGCGGTGTTCTCGCGGTGGTCGATCTCGAAACCGCCGAGTCCCGCGTCGATGAGCCGCTCGAGGAAGGACACCGGCATCATGCGGTCGCGGCCGGCCGTGACGGGGTGCGCGATCACCGCCACTCCCCCGGCCTCGGTGATCAGCCGCACCGCGGTCAGGGGGTCGGGCGCGTAGTGCGGCTCGTAGTACCCCTCGCGCGGATGGAGGATGCCGTCGAAGGCCTCAGTGCGGTCGCGGACGATCCCCCGCGCTACGAGCGCGTCGGCGATGTGCGGGCGCCCGACGGTCGCATCGAGCGTGGTCTGGGCCAGCACGTCGTCCCAGCTGAGGTCGTAGTCGCGGCCGATGCTGCGCACGATGCGTTCCGCGCGGCCGATCCGATCGCCCCGGATGCGGGCCGTCTCGGCGCCGAGTGCCGCGTCGTCGGGATCGAACAGGTAGCCGAGCACGTGCACGCTGCGCCACTCGTGCTTCGCCGACAGCTCCATGCCGGGGAGGAACGTCATCCCGAGCGCCGCGGCCGCGTCGCCCGCCTCCGTCCAGCCCGTGGTGCGGTCGTGATCGGTGAGGGCGATCGTACGCAGACCGTGGGCGTGCGCCTGACGCACGACCTCGGCCGGGGCCTCCGTCCCGTCGGAGTGATTGGAGTGCAGATGCAGGTCGGCGGGACCGGCGAATCGGCGAGAGAGGTCAGAGGCCATCCTCCGAGCGTACCGACGGCAGCGCAGCAGGGACTTCACAGGACGACGCTTCTACTCTGGTGGGGATGCTTCGCCTCCTCGGAATCCTGATCACCGTGCTGTTCGCCGCCGCCACGGCGGTCGTGGTGTGGCCGCAGTTCTTCCGCCTGGAGCAGACGTATCCGTTCGCACAGCTGGTGGCCGTGCGCGGGGTCGTGCTCGTCGGGTTCGCGGTGATCGCCCTCGTGGCGTTGCTGCTCCTCCTCGCCCGACCGCTGCGGGGCTTCGCGGCCTCGATCCTCATCGTGGCCCTGCTCGGCGCCGGGGCGACGGCCGGTATCGGTGCCCTGCGCGGGTTCGGCGGCGGCGACCTGCCCGAGAAGACCGAGGGCAGCGTGCGCGTGCTCACCTGGAACACCGCGGGCGAGGCCGTCGGGGCCGACCAGATCGCCCAGCAGATCCTCGACCAGGGCGCCGACATCGTGGCGCTGCCCGAGACCACCGAGGCCGTCGGCGAGCGGATCGCCGTCATGTTGCGCGAGCAGGGGCATCCGATGTGGGTGCATCACGTGCAGTTCCGCCCCGACATCCCCAACGGCCCGCAGTCGTGGCAGACGACGGTGCTGGTATCCCCCGATCTCGGCGAGTACTCGGTGATCCAGTCGTCCGAAGACGGGTCGAGCAACACCGGCTCGGTGCCGAGTGTCGTGCTCATGCCGGTAGACGGCACCGGTCCGACGGTCGTCGCCGTGCACGCCGTCGCCCCGCGGCAGGAGGAGATGGCGCAGTGGCAGGCCGATCTGTCGTGGATCGCCGACCAGTGCCCCGAGGGCGACTTCATCCTGGCGGGCGACTTCAACGCGACGATCGACCACATGGCCGGTCTCGGAGTCGGCGGCGGCGACATGGGGTACTGCCGCGACGTCGCGTCGCGCACCGGCAACGGGATGCAGGGCACGTGGCCCAGCTCGTTCCCCGCCCTCGCCGGCGCGCCGATCGACCATGTGATGGCCTCGCAGAACTGGACGCCCTCGGGGTCGCTCGTGCTCGACGACGCCGGCGGTAGCGACCACCGCGCGCTGATCGTGCAGCTCGAGCCGACCGGCTGAGACCGCTCCGCGCCGCGCCCAGGTGAGAGACTGGGGGGATGAGCACCGCAGCAGAGCGCGACACGGTCGCGGAACCCCAGGCCGAGAACAGCACGACGAACCGCAAGCAGCCGTTCCCCCAGGGATTCCTCGACACGATCTCGACCGGCTGGGCGGAGCGCCCCGAGACCCTTCCCGCCGCCCGCGCACAGGCGCCGTTCGCCGCGCGTCGCCGCGCGGCCCTCTCCGCCGCGTTCCCCGGCAAGCGTCTCGTCCTCCCGGCGGGGTCGCTGAAGCAGCGCAGCAACGACACGGACTACGTCTTCCGCGCGCACTCCGCCTTCGCGCACCTCACGGGGTGGGCTTCCGACACCGAACCCGATTCGGTGCTCGTGTTCGACCCGACCGACGACGGCCACGCCGTCACGCTCTACTTCCGCGAGCGGGCCGACCGCACGACCACCGAGTTCTATGCCGATGCCACCGTCGGCGAGTTCTGGATCGGCCCGCGCCCGTCGCTCGCCGGGGTCGCCGCCGATCTCGCGATCGAGACCGCGCACCTGGCGGACTTCGCCCCGGTCGAGGGCGAGCTCGTGCTCGACGAGGACGACGCGCTGACCCGGTTCGTATCGGAGCTGCGCCTCATCAAGGACGACTACGAGATCGCCGAGATGCGACGTGCGGTGGCGATCACCGCGGCGGGCTTCGACGACATCCTCCGCGAACTGCCCGCGGCGATCGCGCACTCCCGCGGCGAGCGCGTCGTGGAGGGCGTGTTCCACCGCCGCGCCCGCGAGGACGGCAACGGCGAGGGCTACGACACCATCGCGGCGTCGGGCCCTCACGCCTGCTACCTGCACTGGACCCGCAACGACGGCGCCGTGCTGCCGGGTGACCTCATCCTGGTCGACGCGGGCGTGGAGGCCGACAGCCTCTACACGGCCGACATCACCCGCACCATCCCGGTGTCCGGCACGTTCACCGATGTACAGCGCAAGGTCTACGAGACGGTGCGCGAGGCCGCCGACGTCGCCTTCGCCGCCGCGAAGGTCGGCGTGCGCTTCCGCGACATCCATGCCGCCGCGATGTCGGTGATCGCCGCCCGGACGGCGGAGTGGGGCCTGCTGCCGGTGTCGGCCGACGAGGCGCTCGACGCCGATCGGGGCGGACAGCATCGGCGGTACATGGTGCACGGCACCTCGCACCACCTCGGCATCGACGTGCACGACTGCGCGCAGGCCCGACGCGAGATGTACTACGACGGCATCCTCGCACCCGGCATGGTCTTCACGATCGAGCCGGGCCTGTACTTCCAGATCGACGACCTCACGGTGCCCGAAGAGCTGCGCGGGATCGGCGTGCGCATCGAGGACGACATCCTCATGACCGAAGACGGTCCGGTCAACCTCTCGGCAGACATCCCGCGCACGGCCGACGAGATCGAAGCCTGGATCGCCCGCGCCCAGCGCTGACGTCGAGGTGCTTCGCCGTCGCGCCGCTCAGCGCGCGGCGGCGAAGTCCGCGACGATCGGCGCGAGGGAGGCCCCCGCCTCGGATGCGGTGACCTTGCGCCCCTTCACCTCGAAGCTGTGGCCGCCGCCCTCGATCCAGACGACCCGGGCGTCCTGACACCCGGCCACGACCTCGTCGAACTGCGCGCGCGGCTGGATGAACGGATCGTTCGACCCCTCGACGAAGAGCTGCGGCACGGCGATGCCCGGCGAGTGCTCGGCACGCAGCTTCTCGGGCGATCCTGGAGGATGCAGCGGGTACCCCAGGTAGGCGAGGGCATCGACGTCGAGACCGTCGGCGACCGCCATCGACGCCATGCGACCTCCGTACGACTTGCCGGTCGCGACGATGCGCGCCTCCGGCGCGGATTCCCGGGCGGCGTCGACGACGGCCCGCCACGTCGCCATCGCGTGCGCGGCGGGCCCGGGCATCCGACGGCCCTGCTCGACGTACGGGAAGTTGAACCGCAGGGTGCCGAACCCGTCGGCGGCGAGCGCCTCGGTGAAGCCGGTGAGGAACGGATGCTCCATCCCCGCTCCTGCCCCGTGCGCAACGACCACGACCGTCCCGTTGGTGGGCGGCGTCCACAGCGCCGACACGGTGGCCGGGCCGGCGGGCAGCACGACCTCGATGGGGCGCCGCTCCGGTGGGTTCATCAGGCCGGCTCGGGTGCGCCCGCGGGAGCGCCGCCCTCGTCGGGCTTCCCCGCGTCGGCCCCGGGGGTCGAGGGGGTGTCGGCACCGGGCGTCTGAGCACCAGGCGCCTGAGCACCGGGCGCCGGGTCGGCGGGGCGCGGCGGTACGACCGGCGGAACGGGCGGCGCGACGGGCGGCTGCTGGCCGGGCGCCGCGCCCCCGGCCGGGATCCGCTCGCCGTAGCGCGGCGGCTCGTCGAGGTTCACGGGAGGGCGCGGGGCGGCCGGACGCGCCCCGAGGACCTGCCGGGCCTTCGCGAGGGAGGCCGCCAGCACCGTGACCTCGTAGTGGTCGGACGCGAGCTGAGTGACGCTCGCGAAGTCCCGTCGTCGCCGCACGATAGCGAAGGTCACGAGGCTGAGGATCATGCCGATCGCGACGCCGATGAGCACGAAGCCGACGAACAGCTGGATCGGCACCTCGGGGTTGCCGAGCACCAGGATCGCCGAGAGGAAGAGGCCGATCAGGATGCCGTTCACGGCTCCCGAGCGCGCCGCCGTGGCATAGCCGAGGCGACCCGTGATGCGCTCCACGGTGCGGATGCCCTGGCCGACGATGGCGATGTCACGGGCCGGCACCTCGCCGGCGATCAACTTCGACACCGTCTTCTGGGCGGCCTCGTAGTCGCGCATCGAGGCGACGACCTCGCCGATGTCGGTGCTGTTCGCGGGGCGGTTGAGCATGCTCATCGCCCCATTGTCCCATGCCCTTCCGGGCATCCGCCCTGGCGCGGGATCGGGCGCGCGCCGCCGCACCGCGACTACGCTGGTCGAGTGAGCACACAACGGGTATTCGCCGCGCGCCTGGCAGGGTGCGCCGTCTTCGACCCCGTGGGCGACCGGCTCGGCAAGGTCCGGGACGTCGTCGTCGTGTATCGAAGTACCGCGGCCCCGCGAGTGATCGGCCTCGTCGTCGAGATCCCCGGCCGACGGCACGTGTTCGTCTCGATCGGGCGGGTCACGTCGATCCGCTCCGGACAGGTCATCACCACGGGCCTCATCAACGTGCGCCGGTTCTCGCCGCGCCCTGGCGAGGTGCGCGTCCTCGCAGAGCTGCTCGGGCGCCGTGTGAGCCTCGTCGACGGCAGCGGCACCGCGGTGATCGAAGACGTCGCGATCGAGCCCAACCGCCTCGGCGAATGGGCCGTGAGCCAGTTGTTCCTGCGCCGCCCGAAGACCAGCGCCTCACCGTTCGCGAAGGGCTCGACGACCTTCGCGGCGTGGAACGAGGTCGCCGAGCAGCGCGCACCGGGCGAATCGCAGTCCGCCGAGCAGCTCGTCGCGTCGTACTCGGAGCTGCACGCCGCCGACCTGGCCAACACCCTCCTCGACCTTCCGCAGCAGCGCATGATCGAGGTCGCCGAGGAGCTGTCGGACGATCGGCTCGCCGACGCCCTCGAAGAGATGCCGGAAGACGAGCAGGTGCACATCCTCGATCGCCTCGGCGACGAACGTGCGGCCGACATCCTCGACCAGATGGAGCCGGACGACGCCGCCGACCTGCTCGCGCAGCTGCCGCCGAACCGACTCGAGCACCTGCTCGAGCTCATGGAGCCCGAAGAGGCCGATGACGTGCGCATGCTCCTGCGCTACGGGCCCGACACCGCCGGCGGCCTCATGACGCCCGAGCCGATCGTGCTCTCCGCCGACGCCACGGTCGCCGAAGCGCTCGCGCTGATCCGGCGGCACGAGCTGCACCCCGCCCTCGCCGCAGCGGTCTTCGTGACGCTGCCCCCGTTCGAGACGCCGACCGGACGGCTCCTCGGCGTCGTGCACTTCCAGCGCATGCTGCGCTATCCGCCCCACGAGCGTCTGGGCGCGATCGTCGACGACAGCCTCGAGCCCGTCCCCGTCACGGCATCCGCCGCCGAGGTGGCGCGTCTGCTCGCCAGCTACGACCTGGTCTCGCTGCCCGTCGTCGACGCGGCCCACCGCCTGGTCGGCGCCATCAGCGTCGACGACGTGCTCGACTACCTGCTGCCGGACGACTGGCGCACGCACGACATCGATACCCCTCCCGGTACGTCTGCGGAGGTGCGCTGATGGCTCGTTCCCGCTCCCCCCAGCTCGACGCCCCCTTGGGCCGCGGCACGACGCGGCAGAAGACGACGTCGCGCGACCGGTTCGGTCGCTTCACCGAGTGGGTGGCCCGCGCGATGGGCACGCCCGCGTTCCTGGTGATCCTCAGCCTGTTCTGCCTGCTGTGGATCGGATGGAACACCCTGATGCCCGACGCGCTGCGTTTCGACGACGCGGCGCTGGGCTTCACGGCGCTCACGCTCATGCTCTCGCTGCAGGCGTCGTACGCCGCTCCGCTCATCCTGCTCGCGCAGAACCGTCAGGACGACCGTGACCGCGTGCAGATCGAGCAGGACCGGCAGCGCGCGGAGCGCAACCTCGCGGACACCGAGTACCTCGCTCGCGAGATCGTGGCGCTGCGCATGGCTCTCGAGGAGCGCAACGCACAGGTCGTGACGCGCGACGTGCTGCGGCAGGAGCTGAAGGCGCTGCTCGCCGACCTCGACGAGAGCGAGGGCGGCTCCGAGACGGCGCCGACGGCCAGTGCACACCCGCAGACCGGTCCGATCCGCACGCGCGCCCCGCGACCGCGCCGATGACGTCCGCCGACGACGTCCGTCGGGCCGTGGCAGCGGTGTCGGACCCTGAACTGCGACGACCGATCGGCGACCTCGACATGGTGCGCGGCATCTCCGTCGACGGCGCCGCGGCGCGGGTGGGGATCGTGCTCACGATCGTCGGCTGTCCCGCCGCGGACCGCATCGAGGCGGATGTCCGCGCGGCAGCGGCATCCGTCCCGGGGATCGCCGAGGTGACCGTGGACGTCGGCGTGATGACCCCCGAGGAGCGACGCGCCCTCACCGAGAAGCTGCGCGACGGACGAGCGCCTCGGCAGATGCCCTTCGGTCCCGACTCCCTCACGCGGGTCGTTCTCGTCTCCAGCGGCAAGGGCGGGGTCGGCAAATCCACGGTCACGGCGAACCTCGCGGTGGCGCTGGCCGAGCGCGGGCTGGCCGTGGGCCTGGTCGACGCCGACGTGCACGGGTTCTCGATCCCCGGGCTGCTCGGCATCCCGGCGGGCACGCAACCGACGCGGATCGACGATCTGATGCTGCCGCCGGTGGCCTACGGCGTGAAGACCATCTCGATCGGGATGTTCCTGCGCGAGGGCGAGGGCGTCGTCGCCTGGCGCGGTCCGATGCTGCACCGCACGGTCTCCCAGTTCCTCACGGACGTGCATTTCGGTGACCTCGACGTGCTGCTCATCGACATGCCGCCGGGAACGGGCGACATCGCCATCTCGATCGGACAGCTCCTCCCCCACGCCGACGTGCTGGTGGTGACGACCCCGCAGGTCGCGGCCTCCGACGTCGCGATCCGCAGTGGTCTCGTCGCGCGCCAGACCGGGCAGCGCGTGATCGGCGTCGTCGAGAACATGGGGCCGCTGACCCTGCCGGACGGCTCGATGCTCGAACTTTTCGGCGCCGGCGGGGGCGCCGCGGTCGCGGACGCTCTGACGGCCGAAGGATCGGCCGTGCCGCTGCTCGCGTCGATCCCGCTGAGTCCCGCCCTGCGCGAGGGCGGCGATGCCGGTGTACCCGTGGTGCTGCAGCACCCGGACGACGCGGCCGCGGTCGAGATCCGCGAGCTCGCCGCGGCCCTGTCTCGACGGCCCGAGAGTCTGGCCGGGCGCCGTCTGCCCTTCAGCCCGCGCTGACCGGGCCGCCGTTCGCGCCGCCGCGCGGATGCGGGCGTCAGGTGGCTTCGGCGTCGAACGGCGGCAGGCGCGATGCGTCGAACGGCGTCATGGGATGCCGGGGCGGAGGCTCGGCGATGACCGTGGGCGCGGCGCTGGCGGCTGGTGCCGGCTCCTCGAACAGCGCGTCGCGGATGATGCGGCGCGGGTCGTATTGGCGCGGATCGAGCTTGCGCCAGTCGACCTCGTCGATCTCCGGGCCCATCTCGTCGCGCATGCGGCTGCGGGTGTCGCGCAGGAACTCGCCCCCACGACGTACCACGCGCGCGAACCCCTCGGCCATGCGCGGCAGCCGTTCGGGACCCACGATGAGCACGGCGACGAGACCGATCAGCAGCAGCTTCTCGATAGTCAGCCCGAACTCCATCTCCCCAGGCTACCGCCGCGCCTGCACTCGGCTCGTCCATCGAGCGAATACCCTGGGAGAAGTCACAGCGCAGGGAAAGGCCCCCCATGAGCGAGCACGACGCGAACGCGCGTTTCCTCCGCGAGTCCATCGTCGAACCGGACGCGATCGCGCGCGCCCGCGCGCACGCTCTCGAGCTCGGTGCGGCACCGATCAGCGCGGCCGTCGGCTCGCAGGTCGCCGTGCTCGCCGCCGCGACGTCGGCCCGTTCCATCGTCGAGATCGGCACGGGTGCGGGTGTCTCCGGGCTCTGGCTGCTGCGCGGGGCTCCGCAGGCCGTCCTCACGACGATCGACAACGAGCCGGAGCACCTCGCCGCTGCCCGCCAGTCCTTCGCCGACGCCCGCGTGCCTGCGACCAGGGCCCGCTTCATCACCGGGCGCGCCGCCGATGTTCTCCCCCGCATGAACGAGGCCTCGTACGACATCGTGTTCGTGGATGCCGACCCCGACAACGTCATCGACTACGTCGAGCACGGCCTGCGTCTGGTCCGCGAAGGCGGCATGGTGCTCGTGCCGCGCGTCCTCGCGGGCGGTCGTGTGGCCGATCCGGTGCAGCGCGACGAGGTCACGGCCTCGTACCGCTCCCTCATCCAGGCGACCCAGGAGTCGTCCGCGGTCCTCGCGACCGTCTCCGCCACGGGCGAGGGCCTGTTGCAGCTCATCGGGGTTCCCGAGCGCGGCTGACCGCGCCGGCATCCCAGACGCGGAAAGAGGGCGGCGGATCGGATGATCCACCGCCCTCTTCTCGCGTACTCGGTGCGGACGTACCTCAGGCCGGCGCCACGACGGCTGCCAGCACGTCGTGAAGCTCCTTCGCCTCGGCGTCGTTCACGGAGACGACCAGACGGCCCCCTCCTTCGAGCGGAACACGCACGATGATGAGTCGTCCCTCTTTCACGGCCTCCATGGGGCCGTCCCCGGTCCTCGGCTTCATCGCTGCCATCGCGGCTTCCTTTCCTCGGTGGTATGCAGAGAGTTTATCGGGTACGACCGCCACCTGAGCGTCACCTGTGAAGAAAAGCATCCGCTGTTCACCATCAGGGGACCTGCCAGAACGTGTTACCGAGGGCGTAGACGGAGAAGATCCAGACCCATTGCCCGAGCACGCAGAGCGCGACGACCCCGATCCGCCAGCCTCGGGACCGCGGCACGGCCGCGGCCCCCCAGAGGGGGCTCAACGGCAGGAGGAGGCGGAAGGTACTCGACTGCGGGAAGAACACGGCCAGAAGGTAGAGCAGGTAGCTGGCACTCCACAGACGCAGGTCGGCCCCCAGCGCCCGAACCGCAGGGGCGAGCAGCAGAAGCAGCGCCACGCCCACGACAAGCAGCCCCAGAGCGACGGGTCCGGCCCAGGCGGGGAGCCCCCACAGCGTGAACCACAGGTGCGCGGCCTGGATCCATCCCTCGAAGGGCACGAAGGCCTCGACACCTCCCGGCACCCACTGACGCCGCCATGCCAGTTCGGTCTGCAGATAGGCGCCCATGTCGCCGGTCACGAGCCCGGCGATGACCTGCCATGCGAAGCCGGTGACCGTCGCCAGCGTCCCCGCGGCGACGATGTGCACGACGTCGGCAGGCCTCAGGGGATCGCGCCGTCGCTGCACCCAGCGCGCGATGCCGTGCACCCCGAGGAACAGCGCGAACGCGAGGATGCCGGGACGCGTGAACGCCATGACGGGGATCAGCACGTAGAGCCAGGCGTACGCGCGGCGCTGGACCGCGCCCAGCGCGAGGAAGAGGAGCAGGAGGAAGAGCGACTCCGCATACCCGACCTGGAACATCGCCGCGACGGGCCCCACGGCGAAGAAGACCACCGCCCACGAAGCCGCGGAGGAACCGATCCGGTCGCGCAGCAGACGGTGCAGCGCCAGGCAGGCCAGGTAGCCCGAGACGAAGGAGACGAGGAAGGCGCCGACGCCCCACGACCCGAAGATCAGGCCGATGGCCTGTGCGAGGTAGGCGAAGACCGGCATGAAGGCCCACGCGTTCTCGGCGACCGTTCCCGCATCGGTCACCGGGAGGGTCGTCGGATACCCCTCCACCGCGACCAGCCAGTACCACTGCGCATCCCACCCCAGCACGAAGTCGGCGAGGCCGGGGTCGGGGCCGAAGCGCGACAGCGACGTCGAGAGATCGGCCGCGAGCACGAGGAAGGCCGTCGTGATCACCCGCGCACCGAGGTAGACGACCGCGATGCGCAGGGCCAGCGGCAACCTCGCCCAGCGCCGCGCCGCGGTCAGCGCCGCGTGAGCCATGCGCGCAGACCGCGCTCGACCGCGTCGATCTGGGCGAGCGGCACCCGTTCCTCGTCGTGATGGGCGAGATGCGGGTCGCCCGGCCCGTAGTTCACCGCGGGGATGCCGAGCGCCGAGAAGCGCGCCACGTCGGTCCACCCGTACTTGGGTCGCGGCTCGGCCCCCACCGCCGTGACGAAGTCGTGCGCGATCGGTGCGTCGAGCCCGGGGCGGGCCCCCTCGGCGGCATCCGTGATCTCGACCTCGAAACCGGCCAGGACGCTGCGCAGATGCGCCTCCGCCTTCGCCGCCGACTTGTCGGGTGCGAATCGGTAGTTGACCTCGACCTCGCAGAGGTCGGGGATCACGTTGCCCGCCACGCCACCGGTGATGCGCACCGCACTCAGGCTCTCGCGGTACAGCAGTCCGTCCACCGGGATCTCCCGCGCCCGGTACTCCGCGAGACGCGCGAGGATCGGGGCGGCGGCGTGGATGGCGTTCTCGCCGACCCAGGCGCGCGCGCTGTGCGCGCGCACGCCGCGCGTGCGCACGATCGCCCGCATCGTGCCGTTGCATCCCCCCTCGACCTCGCCGTTCGAGGGCTCCCCCAGGATCGCGAAGTCGGCGGCGAACAGATCGGGGCGGTCGGCCGCCAGAAGGCCGAGCCCGTTCTTCGCGGCGTCCACCTCCTCGTTGTCGTACCACATCCAGGTGATATCGACGGCGGGATCGGCGAGCTCGGCGGCGAGCTTCAGCTGCACGGCCGTGCCCCCCTTCATGTCGACGGTGCCGCGCCCCCACAGGTACGGTTCGCCGTCGATCTCGACCAGGCGCGTGGGCAAGTTGTCGTTGAGCGGCACGGTGTCGATGTGCCCGGCGATGGCGACCCGCTGCGATCGCCCCAGCGCGGTGCGCGCGACGACCGTGTTGCCATGCCGAATGACCTCGAGATGGGCGAGCGGCGCCAGCGCCTCTTCGATCAGATCGGCGAGGGCCTTCTCATCACCCGACACGCTGGGGACGTCGCAGATCGCGCGGGTGAGGTCGACGGAGGATGCGGTCAGATCGAGCGGCATCCCCCCAGCCTACGACCTGCCCGTCGGCGTACGCGGGGTGACGCATCGGGCGTGCAGCCTCGAGCCGGTACCGTGGAGGCATGACTGACGCGCGCACCGTGTGGGGTATCGGACTGACGACCATCGCCGACGACGGCACCGTGCTCGACGCGTGGTACCCCGAGGTCGGCGCCGGGTCGCTTCCCGCCGACGGTGACGCGGGGCTCAGCGCCGAGGCGGGCGCCGACGATCGCCGCGGCGTGCGCACCGAACTCGTGCGGCTGCAGATCGACCTCGACGACGCCCCGGCGTCGACCGCCGACGCGTACCTGCGTCTCCACGCCCTCTCGCACCTGGTCGTGCGCCCGAACGAGCTGAACCTCGACGGCATCTTCGCCCACCTGCCCAACGTGGCCTGGACGAACGCGGGACCGATGCTGCCGGCCGAGGTCGCACGCCGTCGGCCGCAGCTCCAGCGCGCGGGCATCCAGGTGCAGGGACTCGACAAGTTCCCGCGTCTGACCGACTACGTGCAGCCGGCGGGCGTGCGCATCGCCGACGCGTCGCGCGTGCGCCTGGGCGCCCACCTCGCCTCCGGCACGACCGTGATGCACGAGGGCTTCGTCAACTTCAACGCCGGCACACTCGGCGCCTCCATGGTCGAGGGCCGCATCTCGCAGGGCGTGGTCGTCGGCGACGGGAGCGACATCGGCGGGGGCGCGTCGATCATGGGCACCCTCTCGGGCGGGGGCTCGCACCGCGTGTCGATCGGTGCGCGCACGCTACTCGGCGCGAACGCGGGCATCGGCATCTCCCTCGGCGACGACTGCGTGGTCGAGGCCGGCCTCTACGTCACCGCGGGGACGAAGATCGTGCTGGCTGATGCGCCCGTGACGGCCGACGGCGGGCGGCGCACCGTGAAGGGTGCGGAGCTCTCCGGGCAGAGCGGGTTGCTCTTCCGGCGAAACTCCCTCTCCGGCGCGGTGGAGGCCGTGCGACGAGCGGGCGCGGGCGTGACCCTCAACGAAACCCTGCACGCCTGATCGCGGCGCTGAGCCCGGTCCCAGGTCGCGCTGGTAGACTGAGGCGTCGTCTGGGCCGTGTCCCGGCGGCGTCGTCGTCGTCACGGGGTCATTGAGGACCAGAACGAGTCACCCGGCTCCCACCACCAGCGATCGCTGGCCTTTCGAACGGCGGACCGATGCGCTCCTCTCTGAGCGCCGGCGCCCACCTCAACCCACTACCCGTGCGTGATCCCACGCACCGACGGAGTCACGCATGCCTACTTTCCTCGATCTCGGCGTTCCCGCCGAGCTCGCCGCCGTCCTCGCCGAATCCGGCAAGACCGAAGCGTTCGCCATCCAGCGCGACACGCTTCCCGACTCGCTCGCCGGGCGTGACCTGCTCGGCCGCGGCCGCACCGGCAGCGGCAAGACCATCGCCTTCGCCCTGCCGCTCGTCGCCCGACTGGCCGCTTCAGGTGGCTCTCGCCGTGCCGGCTTGCCGCGCGGGCTGGTGCTCGCACCCACCCGCGAGCTCGCGACGCAGATCGCCGCGACCATCGCCCCCCTCGCCGAGGCCGTCGGCCTGCGCGTCACCACCGTCTTCGGCGGTGTGAGCCAGCGCCCCCAGGAGAAGGCCCTGGGCGGCGGCGTCGACATCGTCGTCGCCTGCCCCGGTCGACTCGAAGACCTCATGAAGCAGCAGATCGTGCGCCTGAGCCAGGTCGAGGTGGCGGTGCTCGACGAGGCCGACCACATGGCCGACCTCGGGTTCCTCCCCGGCGTCACCCGCATCCTGTCGGCGACGCCCGCCGGCGGCCAGCGCCTGCTGTTCAGCGCCACGCTCGACCGCGGTATCGACACGCTCGCGCGCCGATTCCTCGTGAACCCCGTCAGCCATGAGGTCGACGAGGCCAGCGTGCCGGTCGGCGAGATGACGCACCGCGTGCTCGTGGTCGATTCGACCGAGAACAAGACCACGCTCGTGCGCGACCTCGCCTCCGGCACCGGTCGCCGCATCCTGTTCACCCGCACGAAGCACCAGGCGAAGAAGCTCGCGAAGCAGCTCACCGCCGCCGGCATCCCCGCGGTCGACCTGCACGGCAACCTGTCGCAGAACGCGCGCGAGCGCAACCTCGGCGCCTTCTCGTCCGACCCCGCCGACGGCGGCGTGCGCGTGCTGGTGGCGACCGACGTCGCCGCCCGTGGCGTGCACGTCGACAACGTCGATCTGGTGGTCCACGTCGACCCGCCCGTCGAGCACAAGGCGTACCTGCACCGTTCCGGCCGCACGGCGCGCGCCGGCGCCGCGGGCACCGTCGTCACGGTCGTGCTCCCCGAGCAGCGCCGCGACGTGAAGGACCTGCTGCGCAAGGCCGCGATCGTGGCCCCGCTCGAAGACGTCTCCGCCGCGGCGGTCACCGAACTCGTTCCCGAGCGCGCGCCGCACGTGCGTCCCGCTCCCCCGCAGCCCGCGCAGCGTCAGGCGCCGAAGCAGCGCCCCGCCGGTGGCGAGCGCAGCGGAGCCGCGACGCCTCCCGCTCGCCGTCGTCGTCGCCCCCGTCCCGCGGGACAGGGCCAGGGCCAGGCCGGCGCTGCCCCCGCACGCCAGGGCGGTCAGCCGCGCAACGGCGGCCAGGGCGGCCGCCCGGGTGCGAACCGCCAGGGCGGACGCGGCTCGCAGGCGCGCTGACCCGCGACTCCGGATCGACTCACGACCCCGAGGGGTTCCGTACCGCGCGGAGCACCTCGGGGTCGCTGCATCCGGCGACGAAACCGTCGAGCCGCCGCCTGATCTCGAACCCCAGCACACGCACACCGATCCACTCGGCGAGCGGAGCGAGCCATGCGGGGCGGCACGCGAAGTTGTACTTCCACGTCGCGATCGCGCCCGCGCCGTCGTCAGCGGGCGCGAAGCGCCATCCGCCGCCCATCTTGGCGAAGAACCAGGGGCCGTCCTCCATGACCATGCCCACGTGGGTCGGCGGAGCGTACGAGACGTACCTGCTCGTCATCGACAAGCCGAAGCGCTGCCGGGTGTGGGTGCGCACGCCCTTGCCCGCCGAGACGGCGCCGTCGAGGAAATGCTGCTCGCTGATGAAGCGGTCCCAACGTCGGCGCACGGCCCCGGTCGTCTGCGAGACGGCGAAGGCGGTCGCGGGGTCGACGGGGACGTACGCCTCCGAGCTGACGACGGGCACGGCCGCGCCCGGTCAGCGCGTCGGGTACGAGCGTTCCGGCGACCCGGTGTAGAGCTGCTGCGGGCGACCGATCTTGGTCTGCGGGTCGTTCTGCAGCTCGCGCCACTGCGCCAGCCATCCGGGGAGGCGGCCGATCGCGAACAGCACGGTGAACATCCGCGTCGGGAAGCCCATCGCCTTGTAGATCACGCCGGTGTAGAAGTCGACGTTCGGGTACAGGCGGCGCTCGCGGAAGTAGTCGTCGGCGAGGGCGATCTCCTCGAGCTCCTTCGCGAGGTCGAGGAGGGGGTCGGTCACACCCAGCGATGCGAGCACCTCGTCTGCGGCCTCCTTGACGAGCTTCGCGCGCGGGTCGTAGTTCTTGTAGACCCGGTGGCCGAAGCCCATCAGCTTGACGCCCTCCTCCTTGTTCTTCACGCGCTCGACGAAGCGGGCGACGCTCTGACCGGAATCGCGGATCTGTCCGAGCATCGTGAGCACGGCCTCGTTGGCACCGCCGTGCAGCGGCCCCGAGAGCGCCTGGATGCCGGCGGAGATCGACGCGAACTGGTTCGCGCCGGTCGAACCGACCAGACGCACGGTCGACGTGGACGCGTTCTGCTCGTGGTCCTCGTGCAGGATCAGCAGCAGCTCGAGCGCCTTCGCCATGACCGGGTTGATCTCGTACGGCTCGGAGTTGACGCCGAAGTTGAGCTTGAGGAAGTTCTCGACGAAGCCGAGGGAGTTGTCGGGGTAGAGGAATGCCTGACCGATGCTCTTCTTGTGCGCGTAGGCCGCGATCACGGGGAGCTTGGCGAGCATTCGGATCGTGTTGATCTCGACGTGCTCGGGGTTGTGCGGGTCGGTCTGTCCCTCGTAGTAGGTCGAGAGCGCGGCGACGGCCGACGACAGCACCGACATCGGATGCGCGGTGTGCGGCAGCGCCGAGAAGAAGTGCTTGAGGTCTTCGTGGAGCAGCGTGTGCCGGCGGATCTTCTCATCGAACTCGGCCAGCTCGGTCTCACTGGGCAGCTCGCCGTAGATGAGCAGCCAGGCCACCTCGAGGTAGCTCGTGCGTCCGGCCAGCTGTTCGATCGGGTAGCCGCGATAGCGCAGGATGCCCTGGTCGCCGTCGATGAACGTGATCTCCGACTTGGTCGACGCGGTGTTCACGAAGCCGTAGTCGAGGCCGGTGTAGCCGGTCTGCCGCGTCAGCGTCGAGAAGTCGATGCTGTTGTGGCCCGCAGTGCCGTGCAGGAGCGGGAATTCGGCGGTCGTGTCACCGATCGTCAGCTTCGCCGTGGCCTGCTGGTCTGCCGCTGCACTCACGCGGACCTCCTTGGGTTTCTGCCCGTAGTCTGTCTCGTCTCGCACCGCGCGGGCCGGTCATCCTTGGAATCGGTGCTGCGCGGAGCGGGCGATCTCACGGCGCACAGCGCCAGGCCGGATCACGACCGAATCGCCTCTACAGCCTAGTAGGCCGATCCGCCTACTGTCGCATCCGCCAAACGGATGGCTTCATCGAAGAGGAAACCTACAGGATGCTCGCCGTCATACCGCGCGGAGGCGACGTGCCGCCTCAGCGATGCGCTCCGTCGGTGCGGTCAGCGCGAGCCGCACGTGCCGGTGCGCCGCCGCGCCGTAGAACGGGCCGGGACCGGCGAGGATGCCGAGGTCGGCCAGGCGACCCATCGACTCCCAGGCATCGCGCCCTTCGGTCGCCCACAGGTAGAGTCCGGCCTCGGAACCGTCGATGCGGAATCCGGCCGCCTCGAGCGCAGGGCGGAGAATATCGCGCCGCTCACGGTAGAGCTCCTTCTGCGCGGCGACATGATCGTCGTCGCCCAACGCCACGGCCATGGCATGTTGCACGGGCGCGGGCGGCATGAGACCGAGGTGCT
The DNA here is from genome assembly GCA_029959905.1 of Microbacteriaceae bacterium PS02344. Classification (GTDB taxonomy): domain Bacteria; phylum Actinomycetota; class Actinomycetes; order Actinomycetales; family Microbacteriaceae; genus Microbacterium. Next base: position 3,341 of record JASCNZ010000013.1, on the reverse strand, counting down.
TGCGCGCGGTCAGGAGGTCCTCAACGATGCGGGCGCAGCCCGCGACGAAGGCGGCCCGGTACCCGGCGAGGTTCGACTGCTTGCTGAGCGAGTAGACGCTCAGCAGGTTGGCGCGGCTCCCGTCCGTGACGCGCGGGTCGAGGATCGACGGGATCGCCTCGGTCGCCCAGGCTCCGTCCCAGCCCAACTCGGCGTAGCACTCGTCACTGGCGAGCACGGCGCCGAGCTCGCGCGCACGCGCGACGGCGGCCGTGAGTTCGTCGACCGTCCAGGTGCGTCCGTCGGGGTTGCCCGGGGAGTTGATCCAGATGAGCTTGGTGCCCTCGGGCCACTGGGCCGGGTCGTCAGCGGGCAGCGGGGTCGCGCCGACGACGCGGGCGCCCACGTCGTAGGTCGGGTAGGCGATCTCGGGGTGCACGACGATGTCGCCCTCACCCAGACCGAGGAGCGTGGGGAGGAGGGCGACGAACTCCTTCGAGCCGATGGTCGGGAGCACGTTCGCGACGGTCAGGTCGTCGACGCCCCGCCGCCGCGCATACCAGTCGACGATCGCCTCGCGCAGTGCGGGCGTCCCCACGGTCTGGGGGTAGGCGTGCGCGTCGGTCGCGTCTGCCAGGGCGCGCCGGATGATCTCGGGGGTCGGGTCGACCGGTGAGCCGACGGAGAGGTCGGCGAGTCCGCCGGGGTGCTGCGCGGCGCGTTCGCGGTACGGCACGACCGCGTCCCAGGGGTAGTCGGCGAGGTCGCGGACGCTCACGCGTTCTCGCTCTGGGGCGGGAGGGCGGCGATGATCGGATGGTCGTGCGCGATCACGCCCACCTTCGCCGCACCACCGGGAGAGCCGATCTCGTCGAAGAACTCCACGTTCGCCTTGTAGTAGTCCTGCCACTCATCGGGCAGATCATCCTCGTAGTAGATCGCCTCGACCGGGCACACCGGCTCGCACGCGCCGCAGTCCACGCACTCGTCCGGGTGGATGTACAACGACCGCTCCCCCTCGTAGATGCAGTCGACGGGACACTCGTCGATGCACGCACGATCCTTCACATCGACACAGGGCAGAGCGATCACATAGGTCACGCCCTCCAGTCTACGTCGGCTGCCCGCCGCCCTCCTGCGTGCGCCCGGCCGGGGGCGTCGGTCGCGAGACGCCCGGTACGTCGGTGACGAGGGGCGCGGACGCATCCCCGTCGGCGAGCGTGGCGGCCGCCGGAGGGCGGGGAGCGACGGCGGGGCGACGGAACGACGGCCAGGCGACTACGAGCAGCACGATCCCGGCGATCAGATAGGTCCAGATCTGGCCCGCAGGCGTGTTCGGCACCACGACGGATCCGCCGGGTCCGACGCCCGAGATCACCAGCAGGGTGCCGACCATGCCCAGGCCGGCGGCGACGGCCGCACCGCGGTCATGGGTGAGCGATCGCACCGCGATGAGGATGGCGGCGCAAGCCACCGCACCGACGATGATGCCGACGGGCACGGGCCCCCAGGCGAGACTGTGGCCGATCGTGCCAGCGACGCCGTAGACGCCGCCGATCAAGGCCGAAGCGACCCACGACACGATCCTCGACACCCAGCTCATCCGCACCCCTCGATCCTACGCGGGGCGCACCGTCATCCCGTCACACCGCGATCCCCCAGAAACGCAGCACTGCGGCGGTCAGGGCGGCCGCGAACACCACGACGAGGAACGACTGACGCAGCCAGAGCAGGCCCGCCGCGACCAGCAGTGCGGGCACGCGTGCATCGACGACGATGGCCTGGCCTGCGCCGAGGGTCTGCACGGCGACGAGCGCGGCGAGCAGAGCCACGGTCAGCAGATCGGAGATGCGCGCGGGGCGGGGCGCTTCCAGCACACTCGGCGGCACGAGGTAACCCGCGGCTTTGAGTGAGAGGCAGATGAGTGCCGCGAGCAGGATCGCGCTCCACACGCTCATGCGCCCGCCTCCGCTGCCGGATCGGTCCGCCCTCGTCCCGAGAACCCGTCGAACCACCCGACGAGGATCGCGACGACCGCCGCGACCAGCACCGGTAGCCCGGGCATCAGCACCGGGGTCAGCGCCGCCGCGACGCCGGCCGCCGCGATACCGACCGCGACGGCCTGGCGCTCACGCAGCCGCGGCCAGAGCAGCGCAAGGAAGGCGGCCGCGGCGGCGGCATCCAGCCCCCAGTCCCGCGGGTCGCCGAGCACGTCACCCAGCAGCGCGCCGACGAGGGTCGTGATGTTCCAGCCCACGAAGATCCCGACGCCGGTGAGCCAGAAGCCGACCCGGCGCAGGCGCGGATCGTCCTGCGCGATCGCGACCGCGGTCGACTCGTCGATCGTGAACGGGGCGGCCAGCGCGCGCGTGGCCACGCCGCCGCCGATCACGCGCGACATCCGCATGCCGTAGGCGACGTTCCGCACGCCGAGCAGTGCGGCGGACGCGATCGCGGAGGGCAGCGCGGCGAGTCCTCCAGCTCCGAAGACTCCGACGAAAGCGAACTGCGAGCCGCCCGTGAACATGAGCAGGCTGAGAGCGCACGTCTGCCAGACGTCCAGCCCGGACGCGACGGCCAGCGCGCCGAAGGAGATTCCGTACGCGCTGGTGGCGAGCACCACCCCGAGCGCCTCGCGTCGGACCGCTTTCCCGGGATTCATCGGCGTGCCCGTCTGCAGACCGTTCGGTCGAGTGAACACATGCGCATCATTTTGAACGACTCCCGTGCGTCTAGTCAAGCGAACGTTCGTTTGGCAGGATGAACGCATGGACGATCTCCGCACCCGCATCGCTCGCACTCTGCGCCGGGAGCGCGAGGCCGCGGGGCTGTCGATCTCGGAACTCGCGCGGCGCTCCGGCGTATCCAAGGCGACGGTCTCGCAGCTCGAGAACGGCGCGGGCAACCCCAGCGTCGAGACGCTCTGGGCCCTGGGGGTCGCGCTCGATGTGCCGTTCGCCGTCTTCGTCGACCCGCCCGCCTCCGCGTCTCCCACCCTCATCCGCGCCAGCGATCTCGCGGGAGTGCCCTCAGCCGCAGCGGCGTACAGCGCGACGCTCCTCGCGGCCAGCCCTCCGGGAGCGCGGCGCGACCTGTACCTCATCCGCGCCGAACCCGGCGAGGCCCGGCGGTCCGATCCGCACCACCCCGGCACGGTGGAGCACGTCGTCCTCATGACGGGTCGGGCCTCCGTCGGGCCGGCATCCGACCCGGTCCAGCTCTCCCCCGGTGACTATCTGACCTACGCGGGCGACGCCCCGCACGTGTTCGAGGCGTCGGAGCCCGGCACGAGCGCGGTCCTCGTCTCCGAGCTCCGCTGATGCCGGCATGCAGAAGCCGCCCGCAGAGACTCTGCGGGCGGC
>JASCNZ010000139.1 GCA_029959905.1 Microbacteriaceae bacterium PS02344 | reverse complement strand
GGGGGGGGGGGGGGGGGGGGGGGGGGGGGGGGGGGGGGGGGGGGGGGGGGGGGGGGGGGGGGGGGGGGGGGGGGGGGGGGGGGGGGGGGGGGGGGGGGGGGGGGGGGGGGGGGGGGGGGGGGGGGGGCGGGGGGGGGGGGGGGGGGGGGGGGGGGGGGGGGGGGGGGGGGGGGGGGGGGGGGGGGGGGGGGGGGGGGGGGGGGGGGGGGGGGGGGGGGGGGGGGGGGGGGGGGGGGGGGGGGGGGGGGGGGGGGG
>JASCNZ010000138.1 GCA_029959905.1 Microbacteriaceae bacterium PS02344 | reverse complement strand
CGTCCGCACCCTCCGCGCTGATGGCGTGAGCGAGCACGCCCTGCGCCGCGCGAAGCAGAGCGGCCAGGTCATGACTGTAAGCCGGGGCTGGGTGGCGATCCCGGATGCCGACGCGGATGCTCTCGGGGCGGTGCGGCGCGGTGTGGTGCTGTGCTGTGTCACCGCCGCCGAGCGACTGGGCCTGTGGGGCCCTGATCGCGCGCCGCTGCACGTGGCCGCGCGTCCCAATGCGTCGCGGATCGACGTCCCTGCGCAGGTCGTCGTGCACTGGTCGGTCC
>JASCNZ010000137.1 GCA_029959905.1 Microbacteriaceae bacterium PS02344 | reverse complement strand
GCTCGAGCGTGGGGTTCGCCGGGGTCTCGAGCACCACGAGTCCCGTGTCGGTGCGGATGCTCGCGCCCACCTCGCGCGGACCGCAGTACGTGACCTCGGCCCCCCGCAGCCCCGAGCCGAGCAGGTGATCGGTGCCGCCGTAGAGCGGACGGACCGCGACCACGTGGCGCTTGCCGACCGCGTTCGTGTGGGCGAGGATCACCGCGGGCATCGCCGCCATGCCCGAGCCGAAGGCGACCGATGCCTCGGCGTGCTCGAGCTCGGCGAGGCATCGGTCGCC
>JASCNZ010000136.1 GCA_029959905.1 Microbacteriaceae bacterium PS02344 | reverse complement strand
CTTCAACAGCTACCCGGCCGACGGCTGGAAGTCGCTCGGCGCCGCGACCACGCCCACCATCCTCGATGCCCGCGCCTGCCCGAACCTCAGTTCCAACAGCGGCACCGCGCCCGTCGTCGAGCTGAAGAGCGACCTCGTGCTGCTCGCGAAGAGCTACGACCTGACCAAGCTCACCTTCACCGCCGCGCCCGGGGTCACCACGCCGCCCCGGGTGTGGTTCATCGTCGAAGACACGGGCGACGACGACGCCGTGACCTGTGCCGGCGGGGCGGGCAATATCA
>JASCNZ010000135.1 GCA_029959905.1 Microbacteriaceae bacterium PS02344 | reverse complement strand
GTCTGTGCCCGCACCGCCTCTCGCTCCCCCTCGAACAGGAAGGCACGGGCGACCATTCCCTCGGGTGTCGAGCCGCCGATGTGCACGGTGCCGACCGGTTGGCCATCGGGGGAATCCGGACCCGCGATCCCCGTGGTCGAGACCCCGACGGTCGCCTCATCGCCGTCGACCTGCAACGCGGTCCGGACGCCGGCGGCCATCTGTCGCGCAACCTCGGGGTGCACGGCCCCTTCGAGCGCGAGCAGCGCGGGGTCCACCCCGAGCACGGACTGCTTGACCGGGGT
>JASCNZ010000134.1 GCA_029959905.1 Microbacteriaceae bacterium PS02344 | reverse complement strand
CCGTACGCACGCTTCGGATGCACGAGGCGCTGACGCTGCAGACCGCTCTGCTGCAGCAGCGCGACGCGGTTCGCGCCCTGGCCGCCACACCGCGAGCGGCGTCCCCCGGGGGACTGCTCGACCGGTTCGACCGGGCACTGCCCTACACGCTCACTCCCGACCAGCAGACCGTCGGGGCTCAGGGCGCGCAGGACCTCGTCGGCGCGTGGCCGATGAACCGGCTGGTGCAGGGGGAGGTCGGCTCGGGCAAGACCCTCGTGGCACTGCGCGCGATGCTGCAGGTG
>JASCNZ010000133.1 GCA_029959905.1 Microbacteriaceae bacterium PS02344 | reverse complement strand
ACATCATGCTGTGCCTCGACGTGTCGAGCTCGATGTCGGAGGTCGACGTCGAGGTGCTCACCGTGTTCGAGGAGCTGCTGGAAGGGTTCGAGGGCGAGCGCATTGGTCTGACGATCTTCAACAGCTCTCCCGTGCAGATCTTCCCCCTCACCGATGACTACGAGTTCATCCGCGGGCACCTCCAGAGCATGCGCGAGAGCTTCGACTACGTCGACCAGGTGCCCGAGCACTGGGGCGGCACGCTCAACGGCAACGGGGCGTCGCTCATCGGAGACGGTCTGGCGG
>JASCNZ010000132.1 GCA_029959905.1 Microbacteriaceae bacterium PS02344 | reverse complement strand
CACCTGGAGGGTCGGGCCGTAGCTGTCGGTGGTTCCGCCCTCGAACCAGCAGATGACGCAGGCGCTGCCGCCCGTGAACACCACGTTCGAGTCGGGGTCCTCCCAAATCTCCCGCATGATCTCGTCGAGACCCTGCCGCTTCCACACGTCGAGCATGTTGGCGGTGTTGCCGCCGCCGACGTGGATGACGTCGAAGCCCTTCACGAAGCCGGCGAGGGCGTCGACGGCACGGTGGAACAGCGGCAGGTGGTGCGGAGCGCACCGGTCGGAGTCGTATGTCGAATAG
>JASCNZ010000131.1 GCA_029959905.1 Microbacteriaceae bacterium PS02344 | reverse complement strand
ACCGGACCCTCCGCCGACTCGGCCGCGGCGACGTGCAGCAGGTACGAGATGGCGATCTCGGCCCGCGCCTCGGGCTCGTACTTCGGCTCGCCCGAGAACTTCGCGAGGCGGTCGACGGGGGCGTACGCCTGGTACGCCTCGAGCGATGCGGCCATGTTCGCCTCGGCGCGCACCGCGTCGGGGTCGCGCAGCACCTGACCGAGGAACGCCATCGGAATGACGGCGCGCCCGTACAGGTACTCGCGGTCGTTGACCATCGGCATGAACGGCTCGCCCTGGTTGGACA
>JASCNZ010000130.1 GCA_029959905.1 Microbacteriaceae bacterium PS02344 | reverse complement strand
TCCAGAACGAGGAGTACACGGCCGCGGTGGCCGAGGCCTCGCTGATGGACGGCGCCGAGGGCTGCGACACCTGGAAGAAGGCCGAGCCCGCGCTGTTCGAGGCGGCCGACCTCGTGCCGTTCGCGAACACCACGGTGTCGTTGTTCGGCAACGGGGCCGAGTTCGAATGGCTCGGCGTGATCGAGCCCACGAGCATCCGTCTGACGGGCTGAGCGCCCTGACCGGCGCGGGAATCGGAACGGATGACATGACAACGGTGACCACACGCCTCGCGGAGGAGGACGCC
>JASCNZ010000012.1 GCA_029959905.1 Microbacteriaceae bacterium PS02344 | reverse complement strand
CCCCCCGGGGGGGGGGGGCCGCCCGCCCGCGGGCCGCCCCCCCCCGCCCCCCCCCCCCCCGCACGGGTGACTCAGAAGTCGAAGTCGCCGATGTTGTCGGCGTCGAAGACGAACGGGTCGCCGAGGAGCACGACGCCGTCGGCTCCGACGGTGTACTCGCCCAGGTCTCCGGCCTCGAAGGTGTCGCCTTCCTCACCCGTGATGTCGCCGGCGATGAGCGCCTGCGCCGCGAAGGCCGCGAGGTAGCCCAGGTCGGCCGGGTTCCACAGGGCGAACGAGGTGACGGTGCCGTCCTCGACGTACTCGCGCATCTGGTTCGGGGTGCCGAGTCCGGTCAGCGCGACCTGGCCCTTGAAGTCCGAGGTCGACAGGTAGCGCGCGGCAGCCGCGATGCCCACGGTCGTGGGCGAGACGATGCCCTTGAGGTCGGGGTGCGTCTGCAGCAGCGCCGCCGTCTTGTCGAACGAGGTCTGGTCGTCGTCGTCGCCGTACACGGTCTCGACGATCGTGATGTCGGGGTAGTCGCTGGCGACGTACTCCTCCATCAGCTCGATCCAGGCGTTCTGGTTCGTCGCGTTCGCCGAGGCCGACAGCACGGCGATCTCGCCGGCGCCGCCGATCTGCTCGGCGATCTGGTCGATCTGCACCTTCGCGATGCCCTCGGAGTCGGCCTGGTTGATGAACAGGTCGCGGCACTCGGTGTCGGTGTCGGAGTCGAACGTGACGACCTTGACCCCGGCGTCGCGGGCCTCGTTGAGAGCGTCGCAGATCGCCTTGGGGTCGTTCGCCGAGACGACGAGCGCGCCCACGCCCTGCTGGGTCGCGGTGTTGATGTAGCTGACCTGCGCGTCGGGGGTGGCCTCGGCCGGTCCGACCTCGGAGAACTCGCCGCCGAACTCGCCGACGGCCTTCTTGCCGCCCTCGCTCGACGTGTCGAAGTACGGGTTGCCGAGGTTCTTCGGCAGGAAGGTGATCGACAGGTTGGAGCTGTCGCCACCCGATCCGCCGCCGTCCCCGTCGCCGGAGCTGGTGGTGCAGCCGGTGAGCGCGACCGCTGCGGCGACCGCGAGTGCGGCGACCGCGGCCACGCGCGTGCGTGCAAACATCATTGTTCGTTCCTTTCGTCGGGAGATGCCGCGGGCGCGGCGTCCATCGGTGTCATGACGCTGTGGTGGCGACGCCGACAGGGGGTCTGCCCGGCCGGCGGCGCTTCTTCTGCAGCCAGGCCAGGACGCTTGCACCGACCACCGAGATCACGAGCAGTGCTCCGGTGATGATGTTGATGACATCGGAGGTGACGTTCACGAGGCGCAGGGCGCTGGCGAGCGATCCGATGAGGAGGGCGGCGGCGATGACGCCGTAGATCTGGCCGCGACCGCCGAAGACCGACACGCCACCCAGAACGACCGCGGCGATGACCTGCAGTTCCAGGCCGGTGGCGTTGTCGCCCCGGGCGCTGCCGTAGCGCAGCGTGTAGAAGATGCCGGCGAATGCGGCAACCGCGCCCGAGAGCACGAACAGCACGAACTTGGTGCGCTCGACGTTCACGCCCGAGAAGTGCGCGGCATCCTTCGACAGGCCGACGGCGTAGACGCCCCGGCCGAACGGCGTGAAGTGCAGCAGCACCACGAACGCCGCCAGCAGCACGAGGAACGGGATCATGATCGCCGGGATCGAGGTGCCCGTGATCTTCGCCTTCGCGAGGTCGGTCCAGACCTCGGGGAAGTCGGTCACGGCGGTCGTGCCGAGGAAGCCGACCGCGAGTCCGCGGAAGAGGGCGAGCGTGCCGATGGTGACGGCGAGGGAGGGCAGGCCGACCACGGTCACCAGGAAGCCGTTGAACGCTCCGCCGACGACTCCGACCACGAGGGCGGCGAGGGCCGCGACCTCGAAGGGCAGACCTCCCTGTACGAGCGCTCCGGTGACGACGCTCGACAGACCCACCATGCTGCCGACGGAGAGGTCGATCTCGCCGGTGATCATGATGAGGGTCATCGGGAGGGCGATCAGCAGGATCGGCGCGATGTCGAGGAGCAGGTAGGTGAGGGTGATCGGCTGGCCGAAGCCCCGGATCGTGGAGGCCGAGACGATCGCCACGAGCAGGAGCAGAACGACGATCGCCGCCTCGCGCGTGAGCAGCAGACGCCGCCAGAGCGGACGGTCGTAGTCGCGGATCACCCGCGTCGTCGACGTGGTCGTGGTCGCGGTGGTCATGATTCGTCCCTCGCCTCGATGAGCCGCCGTCTCTGCCGCACCGCGAGGACACGGTCGAGCACGATGGCGCCGATGATCAGCAGGCCGACGACGGCGCGCTGCCAGAAGTCGGGGATGCCGAGGATGGGCAGCGCCCGGTTGATGGTGAGCAGCAGCACGGCGCCGATGGCCGCGCCCCACACCGAGCCGATGCCGCCGGTGATGGCGACGCCGCCGATCACGGCCGCTCCGACCGCGTCGAGCTCCCACCCGGCTCCGGCCTGCGAGTTGATGGTGCCGTAGCGGGCGGCGTAGAAGACACCGGCGAGGCCGGCGAGCGCGCCGGAGAGCACGAAGGCGGTGAGCACGCGACGGGTGACCTGCAGGCCGTAGAGCTCTGCGGCGGCGGGGTCGGACCCGATCGCGTAGTACTCGCGACCACCGCGGGTGTTCTTCATGTACCAGGCCGCCACCGCCAAGACGACGACGGCGACGATCGCGAGGATCGGGATGCCGAGGATCTGTCCGGTGCCGAGGGCGAGGAACTCGCGGGGCATGTCGGAGGCGTTCACCCGGTCGCTGCCGGTCCACAGCACGTTGATGCCGCGGTAGGCGTAGAGCGTGCCGAGGGTGATGACCATCGCCGGCACCTTCGCGTAGGCGACGAGGGCTCCGTTGACGAGGCCGAGCAGACCGCCGAAGACGACGGCGGCGAGCACGACCAGCGGGATGGGGATGCCGGGCACGTCGATGAACAGGCGGCCGGTGAGATAGGCCGTGAGGCCCATGACCGAGCCGACCGAGAGGTCGACATTGCGGGTCACCAGCACGATCGCCTGGCCGACGGCGACGAGCACGAGGATCGACGGGGTGAGCAGGAGGTCGCGCCATCCGTCGGCGCTGAACAGGAACTTCGGGTTGTTCAGCGTCGCGGCGGTGATGACGAGCACGAGAGCGAGCAGGATGCCGAACTCGCGCGCGCGGCCGAGTCCGGAGATGCGCTTGGTGAGAGCGGAGACGGGGATGGCGGTGGTCACGGGGTGAGCTCCGATGCGTGCGTCGCGGCGAACATGACGTTCTCGGAGGTGGCCTCCGAGCGGGGGATCTCGGCGGTGATGCGCCCCTCGCGCATGACCAGCACGCGGTCGGCCATGCCGAGCACCTCGGGCAGCTCGGACGAGATCATGAGGATGCCCATGCCCTCTCCGGCGAGCTGGGAGAGCAGGCGGTGCACCTCCGACTTGGTGCCGACATCGATGCCGCGGGTGGGCTCGTCGATGATGAGCACCTCCGGGTGGGTGGCCAGCCACTTCGCCAGCACGACCTTCTGCTGGTTGCCGCCGGAGAGCGTGGCGGCGACGGTGTCGAGCGCATGCGACTTGACCTCGAGGCGGGTGGCCCATTCGCGGGCGGCGCGGTTCTCGACCGCCGTGGTCAGCAGGCCGAGCTTCGCCAGACGGCGACGGATCGCGAGGGTGATGTTCCCGCCGACCCCTGCCTCGACGACGAGTCCCTGCTTGCGTCGGTCCTCGGGTACGAGCGCGAGTCCGGCGCGCATGGCGTCGACGGGGCGACGGGCCCGGATGCGACGGCCCTTCATCGTCACGCTGCCCTCGCGGTATCCGTCGACGCCGAAGATCGCCCGCGCCACCTCGCTGCGCCCCGCGCCGACGAGGCCGGCGAGTCCCACGATCTCGCCCGAGCGCACCGTGAACGAGATGTCGCGGAAGATGCCCGGGCTGCTGAGCCCCGCGACCTCGAGCAGCGGCTCGCCGATCGTCGTCTCCTGCTTGGGGAAGAGCTCGGTGACCTCGCGGCCGACCATCTGGTGCACGATCTCGTCGACGGTCGTGTCGGCGATGGCGCTGGTGGCGATGTAGGCACCGTCGCGCATCACGGTGACGGTGTCGCAGAGGGCGAACACCTCGTCGAAGCGGTGCGAGATGAAGATCAGTCCGCGGCCCTCGTCGCGCAGACTCCGCGCGATGGCGAACAGACGCTCCACCTCGACGCCGGAGAGCGCGGCGGTCGGCTCGTCCATGATGAGCAGTGAGGCGTCGAGCGATACGGCCTTCGCGATCTCGATGACCTGCTGGTCGGCGATCGACAGACCCTCGGCGGGGCGGTCGGGGTCGATGGTAACCCCGAGTCGGGTGAACAGTCGCTCGACCTCGTGCCGCATGGCCTTGCGATCGATGCGGCCGAGACGACCGGTCGGCTGACGGCCCATGAAGATGTTCTCGGTGACCGAGAGGTCGGGGAAGAGCGTGGGCTCCTGGTAGATCACCGCGACGCCGGATGCCTTCGACTGGGCGGTCGAGGTGAAGTCGACGTCTTCTCCGCGCAGGCGGAAGGTGCCGCCGTCGCGCTGGTAGAGGCCGGCGACGATCTTGACGAGCGTGGACTTGCCTGCGCCGTTCTCGCCGACGAGGGCGTGGATCGATCCGGGGTCGACCGAGATCGTTCCCGAGCGGAGCGCGATCACCGAGCCGAAGGCCTTCTGCACGTCTGCGAGCTGCAGCACAGGCGCGGTCGAGGGTGAGGACATCATTTCTCTCTCCATTGAGGGAATGAATCGTTTCAAACCCTGTGGCTCTGACAGTAAAGGCTGTGTTGACGGCTGTCAAGACGGCATGAGAGTCTGTTACCGCGTCCGTTACTGATTCGTTTCATTCTGCGGACGAGACGAGATGGAGGCCGCCGTGGCGGTGAGTGTGCGCGAGGTCGCCGAAGACGCGGGAGTCTCGGTCGGGACCGTGTCGAACGTGCTCAACCGCCCCGAGAAAGTCGCCGCCGACACCGTCGCCCGGGTGCAGGCATCCATCGACAGGCTGGGCTTCGTGCGCAATGACGCCGCGCGTCAGCTGCGCGCCGGCCGCAGCCGCACCATCGGCCTCGTCGTGCTCGACATCCGCAACCCCTTCTTCGCCGAGATCATCCGCGGGGCAGAGGAGCGGGCCGACGAGCACGGCCTCTCCGTGCTCGTGGCCAACAGCGACGAGAAGCAGGAGCGCGAGGCGATGCACCTCGACCTGTTCGAGGAGCAGCGCGTCACCGGTGTGCTCGTGACGCCCGTGGCGGAGTCCCTCCCGCGGCTCGCCCGCATGCACGATCGCGGCACGCACGCCGTGCTCGTCGACCGCGAGTCGCACGACGAGCGCTTCGCGTCCGTCGCGGTCGATGACGTCGAGGGCGGCCGCATCGCGATGGAGCACCTGCTGGGTCTCGGGCGACGTCGCATCGCCTTCGTCGGCGGCCCCGTCGCACTGCGTCAGGTGTCGGATCGTCTGAGCGGTGCACAGGCGGCGGCCGCGGCCGCGGGCGTCGGCCTGGAGTTCGTGGCGACCGCGGCTCTGACCGTCGAGGAGGGGCGCCGGGCGGGACGGCTCATCCTCGACCGCCCGCGCGCCGAGCGCCCCGACGCGGTCTTCGCGTCGAACGATCTGCTCGCCCTCGGCATCCTGCAGAGCCTGGTCATGACCGGAGACGCGCGCGTGCCGGACGACATCGCGCTCATCGGCTACGACGACATCGACTTCGCCGCGGCAGCGGTCATCCCGCTCAGCTCGGTGCGTCAGCCCGCGGCGCTCATCGGCTCGACCGCCGTCGATCTGCTGCTGCGCAGCCAGGGCCGCGAGGCGCCGTCCCGCGAGCACGTCCTGTTCCGCCCCGAGCTCGTCGCGCGCACGTCGACCGTCGGCGACGCCCGCTCCGGTTCGTGACAGCCCGTCGAATCCGTTACGATGGTGACGTGCATCCGTGCTTTCGGGTTCGGATGCCTGGAGACGTCGCATAGTCCGGCCTAGTGCACCACCCTGCTAAGGTGGAGTCCCCTTACGGGGACCAGGGGTTCAAATCCCCTCGTCTCCGCACTGAATTCCCTGGTCAGAACCCGTTTTGCGGGTTCTTTCGACCTTCCCTCCTTCCCCTGACTCGGTTTTGGGTGTGCTGCCAGGGGAGTGAGAGGGGAGTGAAGCGTTCAGGCGGCGCAGAGCCTCCATGTCCTGAGCTTCCCCAAGCACGTGTGCGTACACACGCAGAACGGTGCGCGGGTCATCCCCGAGCCAGGCCGCAACCTGGTTGATCGGGATGCCCTGCCGCAGCCATGTCGAAGCGGCGTAATGACGCAGATCATGCACCGTATGGTCGGGGGACGTCGTTGTCCACGCAACTGCACGGCGAAAGTAGGTGCCTCGCAGCTGCAACCCGGTTGCGCTCGTCGCGAGGTATTCCGCTGGCCCCTTGCCTGCCGACCACTCTTTCGCAATTTCATGCGCACGCGCCACGAGAGGCACAGTGCGGCGACCCCTGGCAGTCTTAGGTGACTTCTCGGCGTAGCCGTCGCTCTGCGCACGAAGCACCTGAACGGCCGGGAATGGCACGTCTTGAAGCTGCCCAACCCTCATCGCGCGTAATTCGCTCCACCTAAGACCTGAGAGGCTGAGAAATTCGGTGATGAGCGCACCGGGGGGTGAACGGCTCTGTTGTGCATCGAGGATCGCCGCGAGGATCGAAGCCGTCAGCGGCGCGCCTTCATGGGCTTGCACGGCACCAGAAGGCATCCGCACACCACGAACCGGATTCGTCGGCGTGTAACGCTGGCGAACAGCCCACGACCATAGTGCTGAGAGCGTCGTGCGAATCCGCGAAACCGTCGAGTGGGCGCGAGTGCTCAGCAGATCGGTGAAAACTGTCAACACGTCCGCCTCCGTCACCGATCCGATGGGCCGAGCAACGAACTTCGGCGGAAGTGCAGCGAAGTTGTCGCGGTCGGTGCGAAGCGTGTGCGGCGCGACCTGGCCCGAACGTGCGACGAGAAATGCAGCTATGACTTCCGACAATGGCGTGCGTAGCTGCTGAGGGGCGACGAAGCTGCCACCGTGAAGCGCTTCCTTCTGCTGCCGTTCGAACGCATCAGCGGCACGCCGGGTCGTGAACGTCTTATCCGCCACGACCCGGCCACCTGCATGAAGCCGCACACGCCACCGAACACCGGAGGCTGTTTCCCGTCGCTCAACGCTCAACGGTCAGCCCCGCAAGCCGGTGCACGTCAGCAACGGCGTAAACCCGTCGAGCACCGACGACAAGCGGCGTAATCGGGAAGGTTCCAGACCTAACCTTCCGCGAGATCGTCGACGGATGCACCCGCATAAGCTCCGCGAGCTCGGCCTCGGTGTACCAAAGCGGCGTGTCCACGGTCTTACTCATCATCCGTTCCCTTCTGGTCGTACAGGCGTCGGTGTTCGTCGTAGTAGCCGCGCAGCGTCGCGTCGTGCTCAGTCGAAAATCTCCCGGTCATCGACCGCACTTTGCACTCCTTCTCGAACGCTGCAATCTCGTCGTGCAGGGCAGGTAGACGCTCATGCCGATTCACTGCTGACCACCTCCTGTGCAGCATCACGAGCGCGAGCAGCCAGCACGGCAGAGCGATAGCCGGTGTACTCGAGGAAATCGGCGCGGAAGAACCGCAGCGGCTCGCCCGCTTCATGGATCACGCCTCGGCCCGGCCCAAGCGCCATGATCCTGTCGACGTCATCCGTCGTCGCCAGTTCCATGAGTAGCTCGACGCTCGCCCGGTTATCGACACGCATCGACACCCGACGCGCATACTGACTGCGCTCAGGGAGCGTCGCAGCCTCAGCACGCTGGATGATCGTGAACACACGCATCCCGGCCTTGGCTGACTCGCGCAGGAGCCGTCCCATCGCCAGGCGCATACGAGGTGCGAACTTCTCGCCAGGCTTACGCCCCTGATCTTCACTGTCGAGCCACGACAGGATGGCAGGCAGTTCCTCGAAGACGATCACAAAGAGCGGGAAAGCCTCCCGGTGAACATCGCGAGGCACGGCATCCAAGCCGCGTTCGAGCAGCAACCGGATGCGCTGATCCATCAGTCGCACCAACCGCTCCACCACCTGGCACGCAGAATCCGGATCACCCGTACCCAGATGGATCAGCGGGTCATCCTCACCCCGTCGATGGGCAGCGAGAAGCAGCGCTGACGGATCGACACCGACCACGCGGATGCGAGGATCACGAGACGCAGCAACCAACACTGCGTACGCGAGCACCGACTTCCCCGACCGAGTGGCACCCTGGACGACGGAATGCATCGCGGCGAAGTGATCCCAGATGAGATTGCGACCAGCCTCATCTGCGCCGACAGACGCCGTGCCGCTCATGGCGCACCGTCCGCGTTCGGGTCCACCCAGTCGAGGTCGGGGAGCAGCGCCCAGGCCGTCTCCTCATCTTCAAAGTCGAGGCACATTAGAGTGCGTCCTCTCCAAGCTCATCCGTCCATTCCTCAACCCGCAGCGCAGCAGGAGCAGACTCATCGCCCGTGCGAACACGACGCATGCCGGCCAGTGGATCACGCGACAGCAGTTGCAGACGCACCGATGAGGGGCCGGCCTTTTCAGCGCGGATCGACGCTCCGACCGCTGCCGAGAGCGCGTCATCCTCGAAATGACCCGGGTGCTTACCAGGCGGGACGATCACCGTCACGAACGGCCCGAAAGCGGATAGGCCAGTTGCGTCCACCTTCGGGTAGTAAGTGCCGGTAGAACCATCGTGGAGAAGAGCAGTCACCGCGACGCCTGCATGCTCCGCCCACTTCCACGGTTCCCGCATTCGCGCCAGGGCGCGAGCCTCGAACTTGCTGAGGGTTGCGCGTTGTTCCTTCGGCAAGTTCGGGCCCCGACCCTTGCCCTTACGGAATCGGTTGATCACCCAAACCCGGAACGGGCGCAGGAGCACGAACGCCAGCGCTATCGCGAGCAGGATCGCCGTCAGGACGATTAGTACGACGCGAACGAGGCTCACCAGCCCATAGATGGGCGAACCGGAATCTACGCCTACAAACGCCAGCAGTACGAGCACAACCGGCACGAGCAACCAGGCTCCCCGCCGTACAAAACGATCCAGGCTCATTTCGACGCCTCCGAGGGAATCAGCTTGCCGATCATGAACACCGACCGAAGCTCGGGCCGGTATCCGTTGCCGTCTGCCAGCGAGCGCACCTCTACCTCGTAATGCACCGATGAATTCGCCGGGACGTCATCCAGGGAGAGAGTCACACCCTTTCGAAGATCGCCCTTCATCGCCACGGAGTACAGGCAGGAGTCACTACCATCCAGACGAATCTCGCCCCAGAACAGCACGGCTCCCTCACACAGAGTGCTCAGGAACGGCGAGTTTCCTTCAATCGTCGAGACTCGGAACCAAACCCCGCCACCTCCGTACGAGGGCAACCACAGTTCAGCATCTGCCGTCCCCGGCTCACTGCCCTCCACCACCTCACCGAGACGAATTCCGTACTCATCACCAGAAACTGAGTGAATCTGCACCTCCGAGCCCTCCCGCGCCGGAGTAGCGACTTCAACGGGCGCAGATGCCGAGCACCCCGTAAGCGTTAGCCCGGCAGCGCCTACGCTCCACAGCGCCAATAGGGCGACGCTTCTTCGCTTCTTCGCGACCACCGTTCAGCCCTCCGTCTTCTTCGGCGCGGAAGCCGTCACCGGAACGAGACTCTCGACAGTGATCGACAGCAGCACGCGCCCATTCGCCTCATAGGGCTGCACCCAGATCAGCCCTTCGGCTCGCACCTGGTCGCCAGCCTCGATCACGTCATCGGGCACTGCGTTGATGACGTGCAGCGAGTGACCCTTCTGGGGACGGAGCCGCCCTTCCTTGTCGAGCAGCTGGGGGATGCAGCCCGATGCCAGCGTCGGGCGTCCGTCAGCAGACAGCGCGTTACTCTGCGCGCTGCCGCGATCACCCTTCATCCGAAATCGCATCGGCTCACCGAGGCCTAGTGCCGTCAGCGGCCAAGCCTCGGAGTTGGTCAGGATCGGAAGGCTTGCAGCCTGAGTCGTGTTCATTCTTGTTCTCCTCATCTGTGCATGCCGCGCTCGGTTTGATTGGTTTGCGCGTCATATGCACGAGAGTACGTCTTGATTGGTTTGCGCGTCAAGTGGTAGCGTCTAGCCATGACGCCGAAGACTCTTCCCAGCCCCTACCAGCACGATCCGGCGGCCTTCCCCGTCGCGCAGATGAAAGACCCAGCCCAAATCGCTGAGTTCTTGGAGCGCGCCGGGCATGCACTTCTTCGTGCGGCCAAAGCTGCGCAGCAACCTCAGCCCCCTGCTGATCCCATCGACGCGGACACGCGCACGACGAACGCGCTCGAAGCGCTGCGAATCGGTGTTGCACAAACACTGCTTGCGCGCCGAGTTGCTATCGAATGGGCGCTCGAACACACCTCGCTGACACAGCGGGGCGTGGCCGCTCTGCTTGGGCTGAACCAGGCGACAACCTACCGATATCGCCATAACGTCATCACTAATGAGGACGTGGCTGAGGCGGCACGCGGAGTTGCTCCGCGAGTTGAGTGACGCGCGAGAGTGAAGCCCCCTAGCTGTGGTCAGCTGGGGGGCTTCGTGCTGACTCGGGGTATCGGCTTGGTTGGTTCAGGTTGACACCCGATGCGGTCTCATTCATTCCGTGACTAGACACGCGGATCTCGGGCGTTCGTGGTGCGGTGTCGAGCTTATGCCAGCATGGTGTCAATACCTCAAGGAGCTTGTGCATGGCCGAGATACGCAAATTTGTCAGGTTCTTCGACACTGTGGTCATCGAACCTGACGAGACGAGGAACCCGGCTCAAGGTAGCTTCTGGTTCGATCTGATCGACGGGATGCACAGTTGGTCCCACCAGCAGCGCGAGTTCCCGGTTTCCGGGGTGAAGTACTTCGGTGAACCACAGCACCCGGTTTCGCCAGCGCTACCGCATATCCAGGTCGGTCGCGTTCGGGATCTGTCGGAGCAGCTCAAGAAGTACAACCTGACGAGCGGAAGCGTCGACCCGCTCACCTTCGAGGATCCCGACGACCGTGTCTCAGAGCCGACGTATATCGTGCCTTTCGGCAACGATGGCCGTGTCGCGATAATGAGCCCGGCGGTACGAGCCACCCGGCATGAAACGCTTGCCCGCTGGGTGACGGGAGTGTGTGAGTTGGCAATCCAGGGGCGCTCGATCGAGCTGATACCCGTTGTTGACGAAGAAGTCCTCGCGAAGATTGCCAACGCCGAAGGCGCTGTGATGCTTGAGGTGCACGTTGATGCAGGAATGCCGATCCCGGACTCTGGAGGCGGAGACCTGGGGGATGCTTTCCGCGCTGCGAGGCATCAGGCAACTGATGAACTGGACCTTGTCCTGCGCTGGTCGCTGGGGCGTCGCAACGGTACCCACTCGATCCGTGACTCGATCCGCGAAGCGGCGCTGTGGGTTGCGCACAGTGGATTCAGCACTAAAGCTGAGGTCAACATCGTGACGGAGAACGAAGAGGGAAGCATCTCGCGGGAGCTTCACTCAATCTTCGATGACCGCATCGCCAAGCGCGTGGAGTTCTTCGTGCCCGAGGGCCAGGTCGCACCAGACGAGGTAGTGCTTGCATCCATCGGCGAAGCGATCAACAGTTTCCTCCGCGGGAGCAGTGTCGGAGGCTGACCCTACACTGAACATTCGTTCGAAAGGGTGGTGAAGTCATGAGGGCTCTGCGGAGGTTCGGAAGCTTCTTCGTCAACTACCCGACGGCTGTCTCGGTACTGATCCTGATTGCGGTTGCCGCACATTTCTGGTTGGCGCAAGAGCGCCCAGAGCTCAACGTAGCGCGTGCCCTAGCGGAGAGTGTGGTTCCTGAGCCGCGGGATACCCTGATGGGTCTCGCCCTCGGTGTTGCCGGGGTGAGTGCCATGGTCGGCGGCTTCGCCGGGGTAGTAGTGGTCTTCGGTCTTGGGACCGAGCATGACCGGTTCAGGTTGCTCCGCCGTAGTGGTGGGAGGCGCCTACGTGCGAGCTGGATCTCGGTGGTGCTCAGTTCGTTTACGGGTGCCTTCGGGGCTGTCATTTCCGCGGTCATGGTCGTTGGCTTCGGGGTGGAGCCGGGGATGTGGGTTCTCGAAGCGTGCTTGTTGTTCACTACGCATGGAGCAATCAGACTCACCGTGCTGCTGGCGGGTCTAGCGCGAATCGTGGACGAAGGCGATCGGGATGCCGACAGGCAGAAGCGCACTGTGAAGTCGACCGATCTGATCCCCAAGAAGCCCCAAGCGTAGATCGCGGACATTTAACCAGTGTCGCCGAATGTCGGTGCGCTGCGACGGGATGGACTCGGCGCGACTCGGACATACCAGGCGAGCCGTTCGAGGTCGCCGGACTCCGCGATTTCGAGCGCTTCCGCCAAGCGGTCGGCGTTGTTCCGGAACGCGCGGTCATACGTCCGAGCTTCGATCACAGCGACCGGCTCGAAAGCCTCCGCTTCCTCGATCAGCTCGTCGTCGGTCTTCTCTTCCTCGCCGGGGAGTAGCCGGTCACGTAGCCCCTTCGTCCACGAGAACGCGCGACGGCCCCGAGTGGCAGTCACGAACTCGACCCACAGCGCCCGCGCTTGCTCGGTCCCCGGACCTTCGGCGTCGAGCAGTTCGAACGGCGCGAGGCTGTCGCCGCGACCCCGCTTCAGATCACCGCGCGCAATCTCCGCACCCACCGAGGCCCGACGCTCGCCAGCATGCTCTTGCACCTTCGATAGGTACATGGCGAGTACCGCACCGTCGCCATCGACCGCCTGCACCTTTACGCCGTGCTCTCGTGACGGGAGCCGTCCGCCCTTCTTCTCAACAGCACGCACCCAGAGCGCGTGAACTTCTGCCTCGAACGACGCGAGTTCTGCCGCCGATAGTTGGTGCTCGAACACGACCAGGAAGTGCGAGTGCGGGTGCCACCCGTTGCCTCCGTAGGTGACCTCCGTCGAGCGGATCGCGCCGACGTAGCCGAGACGTGCGGCCAGCCGCCTCCAAGCCCGCCAGGACTGCACGGCACGCCACGCCCCTAGTAGCACGTCAATCGACGGCGCTAGACCGTCCTCGGACTTGTGGCGCAGCGTCAGGGTCATGAACGCGAGGCCCATGCCCGCATCCTGAGCGTGCAGCGCCGCCCGCTCAATCTCATCCGCCCTGGTCGACCGGATCACCCCCGCGCACACCGGGCACGCCCACACAGACGCGCAGCGCTCCAATCCGGAGTAGTGCGCCGGATGATCGCCGGTGCTGTCGGCGTGAACCGTGACGGCAGCGGCGGCCCGCCAGCGGCACCGAGCCGGACGCAGAGGCCGCACCCACTCGCCGGACTCGTCCGCCCGAGCGTCCCGAGATAGCCCCGCCCGCTCCCGAGCGTGACCGATCAGCCACCCACTCGACCGCTGCCGACGCCGGAACCGAACCCGCCGCCAGTCCGAAGCGGCAACGTTATTCGCGATGTACCAAGGCGCGTCGCTGCGCTCCGCGTGCGGAGCACCGTTCGACCCTCCGCGGGCTTCGCCTCGCTCCGGGCCGAACGGTGCTCCCTCGAAGGAGCGCGCGCCGTGGTCATCAGAAGAGTGGCCATGATCGGGCATAGGCGCCGGTCGGGCCAGGGGAGTAGCAGGGGAGTCGCACCGCCGAACACGCCGAGAACTGACGTGCATCCGGTGCACGGAGGCGCAGGATTACGCGGCTAGTGCGACTCTCAAGGCACTGCTAAGGTGGAGTCCCCTTACGGGGACCAGGGGTTCAAATCCCCTCGTCTCCGCACCAGAACCCCGGGAGGCATCGCCCCCCGGGGTTTCTCCGTGTCGGTCGCCTCCGCTACGGTCGACTCGACAGCGGTGGCCGCGCGAGTCGGTCGCCTCGAAGGGGGCATGCGCATGGATGGCCAGAACAGCGACGCGACCGCGGGGCGGCACCGGATCGATCTCTCGCGGCGAGGTCTGGAGATCGACGGGTCCCGGGTGACATCGCTCGCCATCGACGAGCTGTCGCGTGCTCTGGGCGAGCCGCGGATCGTCGCGCCGGACGCTCGGGTGGAAGCGGGGGCGAAGGCGCCGAAGTCGCTCGTGATCTGGGACGACGCCGGAGTGTGGGCGTGGTCGACCGACCTGCGCTCCGCGACCGAGCTGGGTGTCATGATCGCCGAGGACGCCGAGTGGGCCGACCGCGTCACCTTCGACATCGCCGAGAAGCGTCCTCGCGGCATCGCCGCAGACGGGTTCACGATCGAGGGCGGCGCTCCGCTCGAGGCCATTCCCGAGAGCGACCTCCGCGAGGCGTATCTCTTCGTCGACGTCGAGCTCGGCGATTGGGACTGCACGCTCATGCTCACCTCCGAGGCGGCGGCGTTCTCGCGGGGCATGGAGGTGCGCGACCGGCTCGCCGCCATCGACAACGGCGAGGTCGCGGCCAACCTCCGGGCACAGCAGGCGCCCTTCCGTGAGGCGGCGATCACCCATCGTGCCCCGGCCGAGAACACCCCGCCGCAGCCCAGTCGATCCTGGGCGCACACCCCGGCGCAGGGCCCGGTGCTGCACTTCGACACCCCTGCCTTCGGCTACGCGGTGGTGCAGCAGCTCATGTACGACCTCGAACTCCTCGACCCCCAGTTCGACGTGCACGCCTTCGCCGGCGATACACCGGGCGTCACGGCACCCCTCGAGAACGACGGAACCGTCATCCCCGAGGTCGCCGAATGGTTCGCGACCCTGCCCGTACCGGCATCCCTCGCCGAACAGGTCACGGAGCTGTACCTCGACGGCGGCAACGACATCTACCTGCAGCTCGCGCCGCAGTGGGACGGGGAAGACGAGGCGTTCGTGATCCCCACGATCTCACCGCAGGAGCTCGCGCAGTTCCCGCGGCTGACCACCGTCGAAGACGTCGGCGGGTTCCTCAGCGACGAGGCGCGGCGTCGCCTCGCCGAGGCCGGGGTCGCGGTCGTCGACTGACGCCGGGGCACGGTGCGCGACTCGGGCACCCGTCTCGCGGCGCACGGGGAGGAGCAAACCCATGGCCATCGATCCGAAGAAGACGCTCGACGCCTACCGGGCGAAGCGCGGGGAGCTGCGCCTGGTCGAGGTGCCGCCGATGCAGTACCTCATGGTCGACGGCGCCGGTGACCCGAACACGTCGCCGCAGTTCGCGGATGCCGTCTCGGCGCTCTATCCGATCGCCTACGGAGTCAAGTTCGCCAGCCGCGAGCAGTTCGGCATCGACACCGTGGTCATGCCGCTCGAGGGGCTCTGGGATGCACCCGATCGCGCATCCTTCACCACGCGGCGTGACAAGACCCAGTGGGTGTGGACCCTCATGATCATGGTTCCCGATCACGTCACGTCGCAGATGGTCGAGGCTGCGCGGGCGGCAGCCCTCCGCAAGAAACAGCCGTCGGAACGACTGGAGGACGTGCGCCTCGAGACCCTCGACGAGGGGCTCGTCGTGCAGACGCTGCACGTCGGTCCGTTCGACGATGAAGGCCCCGTGCTCGACGACCTGCACCACCGCTTCGTGCCGGAGAACGGACTCGCGATGACCGGGCTCCACCACGAGATCTACCTCAGCGATCGCCGACGCGTCGAACCCGCGAAGCTGCAGACGATTCTGCGGCAGCCGGTGACGCGGGTCGGATGAGCGCCTCGAAAGGACCAGCGAGCTTAGCCGCTGGTATACCGATCTGGCAATGGCGTTCTTCGATGTCAGTCCCCTCCGTAGGTTGAGGGGACCAACCGAATCAGAGGAGCCCATCATGACTGCACAGATCCGCACACCTCAGGGCTCCGAGTGCGAGAACGGCAAGACCACCGTCGACGCCCAGACCGTCGAGGCCGTCCAGACCGCCGTGAACATCCCGGCCGAATCCGCCGCTGCGCCCGCGAAACCGACCTATGAGCGCGTCGACCTCGACCGCTACGTCGTGCTGCACGACGGCCCCGTGGGGTACGTCGAGTCGGTGCCGCCGCTGTTCGTCTGCTACGTCGGGCACCCGTACCCGCAGGCCGAGGAGATCGCGCAGGTGCACGACTTCCACCAGGCCATCGACACGGTCATCGGCCGTGTCGAGTCGGCTCGGCGCTCTAAGCTCTCCGCATGACCCGCGAAATCTGGCCCGGAACCCCGTACCCCCTGGGTGCCACCTACGACGGACAGGGCACCAACTTCGCCCTCTTCAGCGAGTGCGCCGAGCGCGTCGAGCTGTGCCTGTTCGACGCCGACGGCAATGAGGAGCGCGTCGAGCTGACCGAGGTCGACGCCTTCGTGTGGCACGGCTACCTGCCCACCGTGCAGCCGGGGCAGCTCTACGGCTACCGCGTGCACGGCGACTACGATCCCGCCGAGGGGCAGCGGTTCAACCCGAACAAGCTGCTGCTCGACCCCTACGCCAAGGCCGTGTCCGGCGACATCGACTGGGGTCAGTCGCTGTTCGGCTACGACTTCGGCGACCCCGACTCCCGCAACGACGACGACTCGGCGGCCGCGATGGCCAAGGGCGTCGTGATCAACCCGTTCTTCGAGTGGGGCGGCGACCGTCCGCTCAAGACGCCGTACGCGCAGACCGTCATCTACGAGGCGCACGTCAAGGGCCTCACCGTGCAGCACCCCGAGGTGCCCGAGGAGATGCGTGGCACCTACGCCGGCATCGCGCACCCGGCGATCATCGAGCACCTGCAGCGCATCGGCGTCACCGCCATCGAGCTGATGCCGGTGCACCAGTTCGTGAACGACTCGGTGCTGCAGGACAAGGGCCTGTCGAACTACTGGGGATACAACACCCTCGCCTTCTTCGCTCCGCACAACGACTACGCCGCGAACGGCGACCAGGGGCAGCAGGTGCAGGAGTTCAAGGCGATGGTGCGCTCGCTGCACGAGGCGGGCATCGAGGTCATCCTCGACGTGGTCTACAACCACACCGCCGAGGGCAACCACATGGGCCCGATGCTCTCGATGCGCGGCATCGACAACCAGGCGTACTACCGCCTGGAGGAGGACAAGCGCTACTACACCGATTACACCGGCACCGGTAACAGCCTCAACGCCGGCAGCCCCCACGCGCTGCAGCTCATCATGGACTCGCTGCGCTACTGGGTGACCGAGATGCACGTCGACGGGTTCCGCTTCGACCTCGCCTCGACCCTGGCCCGCGAGTTCTACGACGTCGACCGCCTGGCGGCCTTCTTCGAGCTCGTGCAGCAGGACCCGATCGTGTCGCAGGTGAAGCTGATCGCCGAGCCGTGGGATGTCGGGCCCGGCGGGTACCAGGTCGGCAACTTCCCGCCCCAGTGGACCGAGTGGAACGGCAAGTACCGCGACACCGTGCGCGATTTCTGGCGCGGCGAGCCGCAGGCGCTCGGCGAGTTCGCGTCGCGCCTGACCGGCTCGGCCGACCTGTACGAGCACTCGGGGCGACGTCCGGTGGCCTCGATCAACTTCGTCACGGCGCACGACGGCTTCACCCTCCGCGACCTCGTCTCGTACAACGAGAAGCACAACGACGCGAACGGCGAAGACAACAACGACGGCGAATCCCACAACCGCTCCGACAACAACGGCGCGGAGGGGCCGACCGACGACGCCGAGGTCAACCGGCGCCGCGCCCGCCAGCAGCGCAACTTCCTCGCGACGCTGCTGCTCTCGCAGGGTGTGCCGATGATCGCCCACGGCGACGAGCTGGGGCGCACGCAGGGCGGCAACAACAACGGGTACGCGCAGGACAACGAGATCACCTGGGTCGACTGGGAGTCGGCCGACCTGCCTCTCGTCGAGTTCACGGCGACCGTGGCGCGACTGCGCCACGAGCATCCGACATTCCGCCGCAGCCGGTTCTTCGATGGTCGCCCGGTGCGCGACGAAGACGGCGGTCGCGCGCCCGACGTGGTGTGGCTGCGCCCCGACGGGCGTCGCATGAAGCCGGAGGACTGGGACTCGGGCTTCGGGCTGTCGGTCGGCATGTTCCTCAACGGTTACGGCATCCGCGAGAAGGACGTGCGGGGCCGGGCGGTCACCGACGTCAACTTCCTCGTGTATTTCAACAGCGGGGATGCTCCGGTGGAGCTCGTGCTGCCCGACCGCCGTCTCGGCGCCGGGTGGGAGATCGTCGTCGACACCACGGGCGAGCTGAGCCACGACGAGCCGGTCGCCCCGAAGGCGACGTTGCCGCTCGACGCCCGGTCGATGCTCGTGCTGCGCGAGAGCGCTGACGCCGAGCCCGATCCCGACTACTCGGTCGAGGCATCGCTGCGCGCGCAGTCCGAGCAGGCCGAGCAGGCGAGCCAGGCCGAGCAGCAGGCGGACGAGAACGAGACGGCGGATGCTTCCGCCACGGCTCACGAGGAGAACGCATGACCCGCAGGCCGCTGTCGACCTACCGCCTGCAGATCACCTCGCGCTTCCCGCTGGAGGCCGCCGCCGAGGTCACCGACTACCTGTCGGCCCTCGGGGCGTCGTGGGCGTATCTGTCGCCGATCCTGGCCGCGACCCCCGGGTCGGACCACGGCTACGACGTGGTCGACCACTCCCGCATCGACCCGAGCCGAGGTGGGGCAGAGGGGCTGGACCGGTTCGCCGCCGCCGCGCGGGAGAAGGATCTCGGCATCCTCATCGACATCGTGCCCAACCACGTCGGTGTCGCCGTGCCGCGCGAGAATCCGTGGTGGTGGGACGTGCTGCGTCTGGGACGCTCGTCGCGCCACGCGCTGGCGTTCGACATCGACTGGCGCCGCGGCGACGACCGGGTGCGTCTCGCGATCCTCGGGGCGCAGCCCGACGAGGTGATCGCCTCGGGCGACCTCGTGGTCGACACGACCGCTCAGCCGGATGCTCCCGACGGAACTCTCTCGTACTTCGAGCACGTGCTGCCGCTCGCTCCGGGGTCGGGTCGTCTCGCCGACGATCTGCCCGCCCTCCTGGAGGCTCAGAACTACGAGCTGCGGTTCTGGGAGGATCAGAACACCGATCTGAACTACCGCCGGTTCTTCGCCGTCTCCGAGCTCGCGGGTCTCCGGGTGGAGCTCCCCGACGTGTTCGCCGAGTCGCACCGGGAGATCCTCCGTTGGATCACCGACGGGCTCGCCGACGGGCTGCGCGTCGACCACCCCGACGGTCTGACCGAACCCGGTGCGTACCTCGAGCAGCTCGCCGACGCCACAGGCGGGGCGTACACGCTCGTCGAGAAGATCCTCGAGCCGGGTGAAGCGCTGCCCGACTGGTGGCGCACCGACGGCACCACCGGGTACGACGCGCTGGGCGAGATCGACCGCGTGCTCATCGACGCCGACGGCGTCGCCGCGCTCGATGCGCTCGACGCCCGACTGCGTGCCGAGACCGGTCAGCCCGAGGCCGTCGATTGGCACGAGCTGACGCGCGAGACGAAGCGCATGATCGCCGAGACCATCCTGCAGTCCGAGGTGCGGCGCCTCGTGCACACACTCCCGTTCGGCGTGGTCGACGCCCGATATGCGCTGGCCGAGATCGTCGCCGCATTCCCCGTCTACCGGTCGTACCTGCCGGCGGGCCGCGAGCACCTCGACCTCGCCCTGGCCGAAGCCGCGCGCCAGCGTCCCGACCTCGCGCCGTCGATCGCCGAGCTCGGCGAGCTGCTCGCCGACCCGTCGAACGAGATCGCCGAGCGCTTCCAGCAGCTCAGCGGAGCGGTGATGGCCAAGGGCGTCGAAGACACCGCGTTCTACCGGCACACGCGCCTGGGCACGCTCACGGAGGTGGGCGGAGACCCGTCGATCCCGGCGCTGACGGTCGCCGAGTTCCACGCCGCGCAGCAGAGCCGTCTGGCCGCGTGGCCGCACTCGATGACCACGCTGTCGACGCACGACACGAAGCGATCGGAAGACGTGCGCGCCCGGCTGTCGGTGCTCGCCGAGATGCCGGAGCGCTGGGCGGAGGTGCTCGACGAGCTGCGCGCGATCGCCACGACCGGTCACGGTCCGCTCGACGCCATGCTCTGGCAGGCTGCCGTGGGTGCCTGGCCGATCCCGTCGGACCGACTGCTCGCCTACGCCGAGAAGGCGGCGCGCGAGGCGGCCGACGGCACCGGCTGGCAGCACCCCGACGAGGAGTTCGAGAAGGGGCTCTCCGCCATCGCCCAGGCGGCGAACGGAGCGGCCCGCGCGACGATCGAGGCGTTCGTCGACGAGATCATCGGGTTCGGTCGCTCCAACTCGCTCGCTGCGAAGCTGCTGCAGCTGACCGGCCCGGGCGTGCCCGACGTGTACCAGGGCAGCGAGCGGTGGGACCTCTCGCTCGTCGACCCCGACAACCGGCGCCCCGTGGACTTCGCCGAGAACGCGGCTCTGCTGCGCCAGCTCGACGACGACGTGACGCGCGGCCAGTTGCCCGCGATCGACGACTCGGGGCTCGCCAAGATGCTCGTCACCTCGCGCGCGCTGCGCCTGCGGCGCGACAACCCGGAGCTGTTCAACGTGTACCGCCCGGCCGCGGTGGAGGGTGAGGCTGCAATGCATGCCGTCGCCGTCGACCGCGGAGGCGTCACCGCCGTCGCCACACGCCTGCCCGTGGCGCTGGAGCGCCGCGGGGGCTGGGGCGACACCCTGCTCATGCGCCCCGACGTACCGGCCACCGACGTGCTGACCGGACGTCGGATCGAGCCCGGTCCTGTGCGGCTGGCCGACCTGCTCGACACCTATCCTGTGGCACTGCTCGTGGAGGCACGATGATCGAGGTCTGGGCACCGCGCGCACCGCGCATGCGGCTGCGGACGATGACGGATGCCGGCGCCCCCGCCGGAGACACCGAGATGACCGCCGCGGCCGACGGCTGGTGGCAGGCCGACGTCGAGCTCGCCGATGGCGAGCGATACGGCTTCGTCCTGGGCGACGGCGAGGAGGTGCGCCCCGATCCGCGATCGCGGCGCCAGCCCGACGGCGTGCATGGCCTGTCGGCCGCGTTCGACGCCACGGCCCACGCCTGGACCGACGACGCATGGACGGGGCGGCAGCTCGCAGGCGCCGTGATCTACGAACTGCACGTGGGCACCTTCACCCCCGAGGGGACGTTCGATGCCCTGATCGACCGGCTCGACCACCTCGTCGACCTCGGCGTGACGCACGTCGAGCTGCTTCCCGTGAACGACTTCAACGGTATGTGGAACTGGGGCTACGACGGGGTGCTCTGGTACGCCGTGCACGAGCAGTACGGCGGACCGGCGGGGTACCAGCGTCTGGTCGACGCGGCGCATGCGCGTGGCCTCGCCATCATCCAGGACGTGGTCTACAACCACCTGGGCCCGAGCGGAAACTACCTGCCCGAGTTCGGGGAGTATCTGCGCGACGGCGATCGCAACACCTGGGGTGACTCGGTCAACCTCGGTGAGCGCGCGGTGCGCGACTACATCGTCGACAACGCCCTGATGTGGCTGCGCGACTTCCACGTCGACGGTCTCCGGCTGGACGCGGTGCACGCGCTGCGCGACGAGCAGCCGCTGCACATCCTGCAGGAGATCGCCGAGCGCGTCGACGCCCTGTCGGCGCAGCAGAATCGCCCGCTGACCCTGATCGCCGAGTCGGACATGAACGATCCGACGCTCATCCTCCCGCGCGAGGCGGGCGGATACGGGCTCACCGCGCAGTGGTCCGACGACTGGCACCACGCTGCCCACGTCGCACTGACCGGGGAGACGGCGGGGTACTACGAGGACTTCGCCGCGGCGGACGCTCTCGCCAAGGTCACGCGCGGAGGCTTCTTCCACGACGGCACCTTCTCCTCGTTCCGCGGTCGCCCCCACGGGGCGCCGATTCCCGACACTGTTCCGGCCTGGCGATTGGTGACGTTCGCGCAGGACCACGACCAGATCGGCAACCGGGCCGCCGGCGACCGCCTCTCGCAGTCGCTGTCGACCGACCGGCTCGCCGTCGCCGCCGTGCTGACCCTCACCGCCCCCGGCACCCCCATGCTCTTCATGGGAGAGGAGTGGGGAGCATCCACCCCCTGGCAGTTCTTCACCTCGCACCCCGAGCCCGAGCTCGGGCAGGCGACCGCCGAAGGGCGGATCGCCGAGTTCGAGCGCATGGGATGGGACCCCGACCAGGTGCCCGACCCGCAGGATCCGGCGACATTCGAACGCTCGCATCTCGACTGGGCCGAACTCGACCGGCCGACCCACGCGCGTCTGCACGCGCTGTACCGCGATCTGATCGCGCTGCGCGCCGCGCGCCCCGAACTGACCGAGCCCGACATGACGCGCAATCGCGTGACGGTCGAGGTGAACGCGGCCGACACCGCGGGCGTGCCCGATCGCCGCGTGCTCCGCATCGAGCGCGGCGGGGTGTCGGTGCTCGTCAACCTCTCGGATGCCGAGGCGCGCTTCGAGGTGGGCCCCGACGCCCGAGTACTGCTGGCCACGACGGACTGCACGTCGGAGAGCGGCACGATCGTTCTCGCGGCGGAGTCGGCCGTCGTCGTCGACACCGGGACGGAGCCTCTGCCCCGCTCGTGATGAGAAGCTAGAAGGATGAGCACCACGCCCGTCACCGCCCCGGCCCTTCCGCTGAGCGACGACGAGGTGCACCGTCTGCGGGCCGACTTCCCGATCCTGCAGACGGAGGTGAACGGGCATCCGCTGGCCTATCTCGACTCGGGCGCGACATCGCAGCGACCGCTGGCGGTGCTCGATGCCGAGCGGGAATTCGCGACGCGGTACAACTCCGCGGTGCACCGCGGCGCGCACACCCTCGCCGCGGAGGCGACCGAGCTGTTCGAAGACGCGCGGTCGACGGTCGCGGGCTTCGTCGGCGCCGACGACGACGAGATCGTCTGGACCTCGAACGCGACCGAGGCGATCAACCTCGTGGCCTACTCGCTCTCGAATGCCTCGCTGGGGCGCGGTGGTGCCGCCGCCGAGCCGGTGCGACTGCGCGCGGGCGACGAGATCGTCACGACCGAGATGGAGCACCACGCGAACCTGATCCCGTGGCAGGAGCTCGCTGCCCGCACGGGCGCCACGCTGCGGGTCGTCCCCCTCGACGACGACGGTGCGCTGCGGCTCGACGCGCTCGCCGAGCACATCACCGAGCGGGCCCGCATCGTCGCGGTGACGCACGTCTCGAACGTGCTCGGCGTGGTGAATCCGATCGAGCGGATCATCGCTCGGGCGCGCGAGGTCGGCGCCCTCGTGCTCCTCGACGCGTGTCAGTCGGCGCCGCACCTGCCGCTCGACGTGCGGGCGCTCGACGTCGACTTCGCGGTGCTCTCCGGCCACAAGATGCTCGGGCCGAGTGGTATCGGCGCCCTCTACGGGCGTCGCGAACTGCTCGAGATCATGCCGCCCTTCCTCACCGGCGGGTCGATGATCACCACGGTCACGACCACCGAGGCCGAATACCTGCCTCCACCGCAGCGCTTCGAGGCGGGCACGCAGCGCGTCTCGCAGGCCATCGCTCTCGCTGCGGCGGTCGACTACCTGCAGGCCGTGGGGATGCCGCGCATCGCCGCCCACGAGGAGAAGCTCGGGGCGCGCCTGCTCGCCGGGCTTCGCGACATCGACGGCGTGCGTGTGCTGGGTGCCGACATCGCACTGCCGCGCGTGGGGCTGGCCAGCTTCGACATCACGGGCATCCACTCGCACGACGTGGGCCAGTTCCTCGACGACCGCGGCATCGCGGTGCGGGTCGGGCATCACTGCGCGCAGCCCCTGCACCGCCGACTGGGCGTCACCTCGTCGACGCGGGCGAGCACCTACCTGTACACCACCGAGTCGGAGGTGGATGCCGTCATCGACGGCGTCGCCGCGACCATCGACTTCTTCGGAGCGCGCGCATGACGTCCGGCGACCTGCAGAACCTCTACCAGGAGCTCATCCTCGATCACTCGCGCACGCCGCACGGCTTCGGCCTGCGGGAGCCGATCCCCGCGCAGTCCCATCAGGTGAACCCCACCTGCGGTGACGAGGTGACCCTGCAGGTGCACCGCGCCGAGGACGGCACGGTCGAGGCGATCGCGTGGGAGGGGCACGGGTGCGCGATCTCGCAGGCGTCGGCGTCGCTCCTCGCCGAGCTCGCCGAAGGGTTGACGGTCGATGATCTGGAGGGGCGCATCTCGGTCTTCCGTGAGGCGATGCGCTCACGAGGGAAGATCCAGCCCGACGAGGAGCTGCTCGGCGATGCCGCCGCCCTCGGGGGAGTGTCGAAGTACGTGGCGCGCGTGAAGTGCGCCATGCTCGCATGGGTCGCCGCCGAGGACGCGCTGCACAAGTCGGCCTGACGCCGACCGCCGGGAATACGAGAAGCGGGAGCGCGTTGGCCCTCTCATGACCACTCTCGGAATCATCGGTGCAGGAAACATCGGCTCTCAGGTCGCTCGCGCGGCCGTGGCCGCCGGATACGACGTCGTGATCGCGAACTCGCGAGGACCGGAGACGCTCGCCGGGCTCGTCGACGAGCTCGGCCCGCGCGCCACGGCGGGAACGGCGGTCGAGGCGGCCGTCGCCGGCGACGCCGTCGTCGTGACGGTGCCGCTGAAGGCGATCGACCAGCTCCCCACCGAGGCGCTGGCGGGCAAGATCGTCCTCGACACCAACAACTACTACTTCGAGCGCGACGGTCACATCGACGCGCTCGACAAGGGCGAGACGACCACGTCGGAGCTTCTGCAGCAGCAGCTGCCGACGTCGCGCATCGCGAAGGCCTTCAACCACATCCCGGCTGCCGACATCACCACCGACGGCACCCCGGCCGGCACGCCGAACCGCCGTGCGATCGCCACGGCGGGCGACGACGCCGAGGCGGTGGCGTTCGCCACGAAGCTGTACGACGAGTTCGGCTTCGACGCCGTGAACGTCGGCCCGTTGAGCGAGTCGTGGCGGGTCGAGCGCGACCGTCCGGCGTACGTCGTGCGGCAGAACGCCGAGGAGCTCGAGGCGAACCTGGCGAAGGCCAACCGCCTGCCGTGATCCCTCCGCCCCGCCCGGGCCGGTGCTCGGGCGGGGCGTTGCGGCTTTCGCAGGTCACGATGGGATACCAAAGCTTGTAGAAACTTCGTGTCGAGTGCGACAATCTCCAGATGACGGGGGCGGGGGCTACCGGCGAACTGGAGTCGGTGCGGGTGACGCGCATACTGCGCGAGGACATCGTGCTGGGCAGACGCCCGCCGGGTTCGCGGCTCATCGAGCGCGACATCGCCGCGGAACTGCATGTCTCGCGCCTTCCCGTGCGGGAGGCCATCCGCACACTCGTGAGCGAGGGCGTCGTGGTGGCTCGGCCCCGCAGCTGGGCGGTCGTGCGCGAGTTCACCGAGCAGGACATCCAGGAGTTCGCCGAGGTGCGCGAGGCCATCGAGACATTGATCTTCGTGTTCGCCGCTCAGCGGCACGACGCCGAAGGTCTCGCGCGTATGCGCGCGGTCCTCGACCGCGAGATCGCGGCCGCGCAGCGGGGCGAGACCGAGGACGCGCGTATCGCCGCGGGCGAGTTCCACCACGTCGCATCGCAGCTGGCGGGGAACGACATGCTCGACGAGCTGATCGGCGTCTTCCTCACGCGTCTGCAATGGCTGTTCGGGCAGCACGACGATCTGGTGGCGATGGCCGAGGAGCACCGGGTGATCTACGAGGCGATGGCCGCGCGCGACGTCGACGCGCTGCGGATGCTCGTGCCGGAGCACCTCGCGAATGGCCGCCGCGCCGCGGAACGTCGACTCCGCGCGGGAGCGCTCGGCTGACGCTCGGCGCGGCGGCACTGCGACATCGCGCGGCGGCACTGCGACATCGCGGCGGTGTGGGGCGGGAACCTCACCCGCGCCGAAGACCCCCGCGACATCGGGCTGGCACATCGCTATATTGAGCGCCGGGGGTGTCGGCGTTCTGGGGAGCGGTATGCGAGGCGTGGCCGTGGCGGTCGGAGGACTGCTGCTCGTGGGCGGAGCGGTCGTCGTCGTGCTCGCCGACCAGCAACGCGTCGCCGAGATCACCCACCTGCAGCAGCAGATCGATCAGGTCGACGCGCGCTTGGACGATGCCCGGGAGGCGAACCTCCGCCTCGCCGAACGGCTGACGACAGTGCGCACGCAGATCGCCGACGACGACACCGCGCTCGGCGACACGACGGGGTTCCTCCCGTGATGCGCCGTGCGCTCGCCCTGGGCGTCGCGGCGGCCCTGCTGCTCGTCGCCGGTGTGCTCGACCGGGCGTATTCCCTCGACGCCGATCGGGCTGACGCGCAGGCGGAACTGGTCGCGCTCAGCCATGCGGCCGACACGGCCGACGCTCGGACGCTCTACCTGGAGGGGGCCGTCGAGCGTGCCGAGCAGGATGCCGCCGATCGTGCGGCCGTGCTCGAGGTGCGGCCGGCGTTCATCGACGCGGTCGCGGTGTTCGCGGGCGCCCTGCAGCGGGCCGAGGGGATCGTCGACACGACCGCGTTCCGAGCATCCGTCGTCTCGGCCCAGGAATCCGTGCGGGTCGAGCGCGTCGACCCGGCCGTGGTCACCAGCGCGACGGCGGCCGTGCAGGCGCTCACGGAGAGCATCGACGGGCAGGCCGCGCAGCACGACGCGGCGCAGCCGAGCGTCGGTGCGGGTCAGCCGGGAGCCGAGAGCGGCGGTGCACAGGGCTTCGAGCGCGTGCGGCAGGCCCTCGACCAGGTGGGCGGCGCCGGGGTCGGGCTGTACGAGTCGTCGTCGTGCGCCGGGGGAGAGGCGCCGGCCTGCGCGAACAGCGGCGGCTACATCAAGTACCGCGCCGATATCGCGTCGTGGAGCATGCCGCGGCTGCAGTGGGCGATGGCGCACGAACTCGCCCATATCTATCAGTTCCGCGTGTGGGGAGCGCTGAACGAGGCCCCGGCGTACGCGTCGCTGTTCGGCAGCGATCCCGAGTTCCTGGCGAACTGCATGGCGCTCGTGCGCGGCTACCCCGGGTCGCAGGGGTGCGGCCCGGAGCAGCAGGCGTGGGCATCCGCCATCTGGGTCGGGGCCGTGCAGTGATCGCCGCGTGCCGGGCTAGCCGTCCTCGGGGGAGATGGGCGTCGTCGTGTCGATTGCATCACGAAGCGGTCGCCGCATCGCCCCCCAATAGCGCACCGGCGCGAGGCGGGTCAGCGCGTCGATGAGGCGCGCCTCCCGCCCGATCATCGTGCGGGCTCGTCGTCGTTCGGTGGCGCGCACGATGAGCGCCGCCGCGTCTGCCGGGTCGGTGTGATACATCGCGGCCTGGGCGGCCGCCGCACGGTCGGCGACGGCCGGAGGGATGGCGGCGGCGTAGCGTCCGTGCAGGATGATGCCCGTGCGCACACCCGCCGGGTACACCGCCCCGACCGTCACGTTCGATCCTTCGAGCTCGTGGCGCAGCGCCTCGGAGAAGCCCCGCACCGCGTACTTGCTCATCGCGTAGGGGATGCGGCCGGCGGGAGCGGCGAGGGCGTAGACGCTCGCGAGGTGGGTGATGTGCGCGGCCGGCTGGAGGCGAAGTGCGGGGAGCAGGGCCTTCGTGATAGAGACCGTGCCCCAGAGGTTCACGTCCATGAGCCAGCGCATCTCCTCGAGAGTGAGCTGGTCGATGTCGCCGAGCATCGACGAGCCCGCACAGGTGATGAGGGCGTGCAGGTGGGGATGCGCCGCGCGCACCTCGGATGCCGCGGCGAACACCGCCGCATCGTCGCGCAGATCGACGACGTGCGCGGTGAGGGCCGGCGCGACCGGTCGCAGCTCGTCGGCGAGCGTCGAGAGGGCGGCGCCGTCGTGGTCGAGCAGTGCGAGCGGCGCACCGCGCGCCGCGAGGAGCCGTGCGACCTCCGCGCCCATTCCGTGTGCCGCGCCGGTGATCGCGGTCGTGGCGGAGGGCAGTGAGAGTGGGCGCATGCATCCTCTTCCCGGGCCGGCTGCGGTGCCGCGCCCTGTCGTGTTCTCCTCATTCTCACCGAGGTGCCGGGGGAGCGATACGGGTACCCTCGTAGATGAGGAGGTTCGCGTGGGACGGACAGCGGATGCCATCGCCGAAGGCGTCGCGATCGCGACCGCTGCGGCGCGTCTCGCGGTGAAGAACCACATCCTCGTGGGCACCATCGCCGAAGGTGGAGTGTTCGACACCGCGAAGTACCTCGATGACGCACGCGAGGCGTTGCGGGCGATGGCCGAGGAGTCCGAGGCAGCCGCCGAGACGGTCACGGCGTTGCGCAAGCGAGCCCGGGGGCGTCACTCCGATCCGCACGGCACGCACGACTACCGCGACCGCGACGTGCGCAACCTGCGCCGCCGGGCGAAGCAGTCGAGCGGCGTCGCTGCGCGGCTGCGCGAGATGATGGAAGACCCCGAGCAGCTGCGCGTCATCGTCGAGGAGGCGCGGGCCGCGGCATGGTCGGACGTGCGGCACAATCTCGACCGACGCCTGCGGGTCGAGGGCATGCGCCCCGAGCAGGATCCCGACTACGAGCGCATGCGCGACGCACGCATGCAGGCCCTTCGGCTCGTCGACCTGCAGGCCCTGTCATCGGCGCAACGGGCCAAGGCCAAGCGGCAGAAGAAGCTCGCCGACGCCGGCTGAGGCCTCGTTTCGCTTTCACGGCGAGACTGTTGTAGGCTGTTCTACGGCCCGCTGAGCGGGCCAGGAGCGCCCCTAGCTCAATGGATAGAGCATCTGACTACGGATCAGAAGGTTGGGGGTTCGAGTCCCTCGGGGCGCACCAGTTGAAACCCCCGTCGCGAAAGCGGCGGGGGTTTCGTCGTCTCCGGCGTCCGCGGTGCTTCGCGTCAGGAGGCGCCTCGTCGTTGCGCTCTGGGCGCGGAACGAGCCAGGCGTGAGATCGCCATCGATGCTCCCAGCGTAAGAAGCAACAGCGCCACGAGGATCGATTTGCCGGGCTCAGCTCCCGTGGCGGCCAGCTCAGGTTGCTTCGAGTCCGCAGGCGTCCCCGCGTTGGACGGCAAAGGAGACGGGGAAACGGGTTGCGGGGGGAGGGGCTCGGCTGGGGGCGTAACGTTTTCGTCGGGCTGAGGTTCCGAGGTTGCGCTTGGTGAGGGCGTCACTGGCGGCTCAGGGGTTGGTGGCACCTCCTGTGGGATCACGACCGTGCTGAACGTCGCTTCGGACGGGATCGTGATGCCGTCGCAGGCAGTGTAAACGGCTACCTCGTACTCTTTGCCGGGAACCCAGTCGATGTCGAACGACCATTCCGTCCCTGTGGTCGACGCGTTATAGGCGGGGTTGTCCGAGCCGATGTCGTAGGGCGGTTCGTTGATGG
Source organism: Microbacteriaceae bacterium PS02344 (assembly GCA_029959905.1). Taxonomy (GTDB): domain Bacteria; phylum Actinomycetota; class Actinomycetes; order Actinomycetales; family Microbacteriaceae; genus Microbacterium. The sequence continues at coordinate 33,773 of JASCNZ010000012.1, read as the reverse complement.
TGACGAGGTGCAGGGCTAGAGGAACGTCAGACTGCCACTCCCAGGTGACGTGAAGGGTGGAGGGCGCCTCGAGCGTGAGAACTACGTTGGTCGGCATCGGGCAAATATCTTGCTCGGCTGCATACACCGGCCCCGCTCCAGCTGCGACGGCGCAGAGTGCGGCGGCAGTCGATAAGCCGGCCCGCAGGTGCGGTCGCGCGCTGTGACGTCTGGTCACATCGTACGGATTGGTGTTCATCAAGGCCCTCTCGTTCAGCAGAGCGCGCGGATCGCGCACATGATGAAAGACGAGGGTGGGGGTCGAATATGTCGGAACGAAGGATGACGACCCCCGCTACCCCTCCACGAGGCTCGTGATGGCCGGATCCCGCCGCGCCACCTCCACCGCGGTCGCGACGATGACGCGGCGCATCGCCGATACGGCGACGGCCGGGGTCACGTCCGACCGGTGGGCGAGGCTGACGGTGCGGGTCATCATCGGGTGCGACAGGCGCATCGAGCGCAGTCCCGGCTGGTCGAGCAGCACCATCGCGGGCACGACGGCCACGCCGAGGCCACGTTCCACGAAGCGCAATACGGCGTCCATCTCGGCTCCGGCGAGCACGGGCGTGGGTTCGAGGCCCTCGCTGCGGAAGGCGGCATCCGTCGTCGCCCGCAGTTCGTAGGTCTCGTCGAAGGTGATGAGCGGCAGGAGGGCGAGGTCGGCGAGGCCGATCGACGAGCCCTGCGAGAGCGGCGGCTGCGCGGCGGATGACACGACGACGAGCTCTTCGGTCAGCAGCGGCATGCGAGTGAGGCTGACGCCGGCGGGAGGTGGGCCGGCGGATTCGGTGATGAGGGCCATATCGACCGCACCGACGGCGACCTGCTCGACGAGCGAGCGCGACCCGGCCTCGGCGAGCTGCAGCTCGACGCCCGGATGGGACACATGGAAGGCGGCCAGCGCCTCGGCCACGAGGCTCATGCAGAGCGTGGGTGGGGCGCCGAGGCGCACGCGTCCCCGGCGCAACCCCGCCAACTCGCCCATCTCGTCGCGGATCGCCTCGGCCTCGGCGAGCATGCGCTGCGCGCGGGGGAGCAGCGTCTCGCCGGCGGTGGTCAGAGCGATGTGACCGCGTGCGCGGTGGAAGAGTTCGGCCCCGAGTTCGCGTTCGAGCGTCGAGATCTGCCGACTCAGCGAGGGCTGCGCGAGATGCAGGTGCTCGGATGCCCGGGTGAAGTGGCCGAGGCGCGCCACCTCGACGAACCCGCGGAGCTGCTCCAGGTTCATGTCCATAGCCTACCCGCATGGTTCACAGAGGAACTATGCATTGGATATGTGAAGCGGGGCTGCCTAGCGTCGAAGGCATGAGCACTCGCGAGCGCCAGATCTCCACCACCGTCCTCGTCATCGGCACCGGCGGGTCGGGCCTGCGCGCGGCGATCGAGGTCGCCGAGCACGGCGTCGACGTGCTCGCGGTCGGCAAGCGGCCCCGGCAGGACGCCCACACCTCCCTCGCAGCGGGCGGCATCAACGCCGCCCTCGGCACGATGGACGCCGACGATTCCTGGCAGCAGCACGCCGCAGACACCATCAAGGAGAGCTACCTGCTCGCGAACCCCCACACGGTCGAGATCGTCACACGCGGCGCCGAGCGGGGCATCCGCGATCTCGAACGATGGGGCATGGACTTCGCCCGCGAAGACGACGGACGCATCTCGCAGCGCTTCTTCGGCGCCCACACCTTCCGCCGCACCGCCTTCTCGGGCGACTACACCGGCCTCGAGATCCAGCGAACGCTCGTGCGGCGGGCCGAGCAGCTCGACGTGCCCATTCTCGATAACGTCTACATCACGCGCCTCCTCGTGCGCGACAATGTGATCTTCGGCGCCTACGGCTTCGATCAGGCCGACGGCACCCGCTACCTCATCCATGCGGATGCCGTCATCCTCGCCGCCGGCGGACACAACCGCATCTGGCGCCGCACCTCCTCACGACGCGACGAGAACACCGGCGACTCCTTCCGCCTCGCGGTCGAGGCCGGCGCCCGTCTGCGCGACCCCGAACTCGTGCAGTTCCACCCCTCCGGCATCCTCGAACCCGAGAACGCCGCGGGCACCCTCGTCTCCGAGGCCGCGCGCGGGGAGGGCGGCATCCTGCGCAACGCACTCGGCGAGCGGTTCATGCAGAAGTACGACCCGGAGCGGATGGAGTTGTCGACCCGCGACCGCGTCGCGCTCGCCGCGTACACCGAGATCAAAGAGGGACGCGGTACCGAGAACGGCGGCGTCTGGCTCGACGTCTCGCACCTGCCGCGCGAGACGATCATGACTCGTCTGCCACGCGTCTACCAGACGATGATGGAGCTGCAGATGCGCGACATCACGACCGACCCGATCGAGATCGCGCCGACCGCGCACTACTCGATGGGCGGCGTATGGGTGCGTCCAGACGATCATCAGACCGACGTCGACGGGCTCTACGCGATCGGCGAAGCATCCAGCGGGCTGCACGGCGCGAACCGGCTGGGCGGCAACTCCCTCATCGAGCTTCTCGTCTACGGGCGCATCGTCGGGCAGGCGGCCATGCACCACGCGGCGTCGCTCGACGCTCAGCGCCGGTCGGCGGATGCGGTGAACACCGCGCGCGCCGAGATCGACGACCTGCTCGCCGCCGACGGACGCGAGAACGTGCGCGCCCTGCAGCGCGCGATCCGCAACACCATGACCGAACATGCGGGTGTGGTGCGGTCGGAGGAGGGGCTGCGTCAGGGCCTCGCCGAGCTCGACCTGATCGAGGGGCGGATGGAGGATGTCGGCATCCACCCCGACATCGCCGGGTTCCAGGACCTCGCGCACGCCTTCGACCTCCAGGCCTCGGCGCTCGCGGCCCGGGCGACCATGGAGGCCGCGCTGGAGCGTCGGGAGACCCGCGGATGCCACAACCGCAGCGACTTCCCCGACAGCGACCCGACACTGCAGGTGAACCTCGTCTGGTCGCCGACCGCCGGAGTGACGCGCGAGCCGATCCCCGCCGTACCGGAGGAGATCGCCGCGCTCATGCGCGAGGTCGACACTGCCGGCAAGCTCGTCGAGTAGCGGTCGTGCGCGCGCTCCCTCCGCCGTGAGGGTCGAAACGCGCCGTATGTCGGATGCCCGATACAGCGCGTCTCGACCCCTCACGTGAGGGGAGAGCGCGTCCGCGCCTTACTCCTCGGTGTCGATGACCCCGATCCCGACTGCCTGATGATCGGGATCGGAGTCGTCCTTCTCGGGAGCCTTGGGCTCTTCTCCGGGGGCCTTCTCGGTGCTCGGCTCCTGAAGCTCGTCGGTGCTCGGCACCTCGTCGGCGTCGGCCTGCTCCGGGCTGTCGGCCTCGGGCGGCGTCGTCGCCTCACCCACCGCCTGGTCGGGCTCGGGCGTGCTGTCCTGCGGGCCACCCTGCTCGGGCATGTGCGTCTCGGTCGACGCGGGCGTCGGGGTGGGGGTCTGCGCCTCGGGCGAGAGCTCGTCGGCGGGGTCCTGGGCGGGAGTGCTGTCGGTCATGATGATCCCCTTTCGCGTGTGCTTTCGCTCAGCATGCGGCGGAGTGTCCGTCTCGGGCAGGGGGTTGACGGGTCGCACTCATCGACGCACCCGTGCCCAGCGGGTTAACGACCGTGAACCGAGCGGCCCGCGACGGCGTAGCCTGGAGGGGTGACAGCGTACGTCTCGGCCTTCGACCTCTTCTCCATCGGAGTGGGGCCATCGAGCTCCCACACGGTCGGGCCGATGCGGGCGGCGCTCGACTTCGCGCGGCGGCTCGAAGCCTCCGACAACCTCACGCGCACGGCTCGTGTCAGCTGCACGCTCTACGGCTCGCTCGGTGCGACCGGCATCGGCCACGGAACGCCGGACGCCATCGTCGCGGGACTCCGCGGGCTCTCGCCCGAGACCTGCGACCCGGCCGAGGTGCGAGCGGCCTGGAGTGCCTACCCCGCGGGGGCGCCTCTGCGGCTCGCGGGAATCCACGATGTGGCCTTCGTGAAAGACGACATCGTGTTCGCCCCGCGCACCCGCCTGCCCGGGCATCCGAACGCCATGACCCTCGCCGCCGCAGACGCGGCCGGAGCGGTCATCGCCGAGGAGACCTATTACTCGGTCGGCGGCGGGTTCATCCGTCGCGATGGGGAGGAGGCGGCCGTCGCATCCGTCGGCTTCCCGTACTCCTACGCCGATGCCGCGTCACTGCTCGCGCTCTGCGACGAGCACGGCCTGTCGATCGCCGAGATCGCACGGCTCAACGAGACCGCGATCCGCGGTGAGCAGGAGGTCGCCGCGGGCCTCGACGCGATCTGGGACGCGATGGCGGGATGCGTCGACGCCGGTCTGCATGCCGACGGTGTTCTCCCCGGAATTCTCAAGGTCAAGCGGCGGGCGAGTGTGATCCGCGGACAGCTCGAGGCCTCGGAGGCCGACGGGCACCGCGAGCTGCCGGGCGAATGGCTCGGTGCCTTCGCGCTCGCCGTCAATGAGGAGAACGCGGCGGGCGGGCGCGTCGTCACTGCTCCCACGAACGGTGCCGCCGGCATCCTCCCCGCCGTCGCGATGTATTGGTGGCGGTTCCTCGCCGACTCCGGCCTCGGAGCGGGCAACGCGGTCACGCCGTACGGCGAGCTCGTCGGCAGCGCGCTGCTCGGTTTCGAGGCGGATGCGCGGGCACTCCCGGCCGTCGACGGTCTCGACGAGGAGCAGACCGCAGAGGCGAACCGGCGCCGCGGCATCCGTCGGTTCCTGCTCACCGCGACGGCGCTGGGATCACTGTTCAAGGCGAACGCGTCGATCTCCGGCGCCGAGGGTGGCTGTCAGGCCGAGGTCGGCTCGGCCTGCGCGATGGCCGCGGGCGGACTCACCGCGGTGATGGGTGGCACGAACCGGCAGATCGAGAACGCCGCCGAGATCGCGATGGAACACCACCTCGGACTCACGTGCGACCCCATCGGAGGACTCGTGCAGATCCCCTGCATCGAGCGCAACGCCATCGCCGCCTCGACCGCCGTCACGGCCGCCCGTCTCGCACTGCGCGGCGACGGAAGCCACTACGTCTCGCTCGACGCGGTCGTCGAGACCATGCGCCAGACCGGGCTCGACATGTCGACGAAGTACAAGGAGACCAGCGAAGGCGGCCTCGCGGTCAACGTCATCGAGTGCTGACGCGGTCGCGTGCGACGGGGGAGTGGGAACGGCGTGGTGAGGCGAGCATAATCGCAGCATGAAGAACGACCTCGCCGTCGAGATCACCGGCCTGCACGTGCGCCGCGGGGCGGTGCGCGTCTTCGACGGGATCGACCTCGGCATCCCGCGCGGGCAGATCACCGGACTGCTCGGCCCCTCGGGCTGCGGGAAGACGACCCTGATGCGCGCGATCGTCGGCGTGCAGACCATCGACGCCGGCGAGGTGCGCGTGCTCGGAGAGCCGGGAGGGTCGCGCCGGCTGCGTCACCGCGTCGCTTACGGCACGCAGGGCGCCGCCGTCTACGCCGACCTCACGGTGCGGCAGAATCTCGTGTATTTCGCCGCGCTGCTGCCGGCACCCCGCGACGACGTCGACCGTGTGCTCGCCGAGGTCGGGCTCACCGCGCAGGCCGGGCGGCTCGTCGGATCGCTGAGCGGGGGCCAGCGCAACCGGGTCTCCCTCGGGATCGCATTGCTCGGATCCCCCGAACTGGTGGTTCTCGACGAACCGACGGTGGGCCTCGACCCCGTGCTGCGCGCCGATCTGTGGACCCTGTTCCGCCGGCTCACCGAGAGCGGCATCACCCTCCTCGTGTCCAGTCACGTGATGGACGAGGCACTCCGCTGCGACCGCCTGCTGCTGATGCGCGACGGGCGCATCGTGGCCGACACGACCCCGCGCGGCCTCCTCGCCGAGACCGGGGCATCCGACCCCGAACAGGCCTTCCTCACCCTGATCGAACGCGACGCGGGCCGAGCAGCCGACGCCGGGGAGACCCGCCGCTCGCGACGCGCCCACCACTCACCTGGGGAGGGTGACGCATGAACGGCGGTCGGATGCTCGCCACCACCCGCCGCGTGCTCGGCCAGCTGCGACACGATCCGCGGTCGATCGCGCTGATGCTCGTCGCGCCCAGCCTGCTCATCGGACTCTTCGCCTGGCTCTTCAGCGACCAGGAGGGCGTGTTCGATCAGTTCGGCGGGGCGATCCTCGCCCTGTTCCCCTTCATCGTCATGTTCTTGATCACCTCGATCACGACGCTGCGGGAGAGGCGCTCGGGCACGCTGGAACGCCTCATGACCACCCCGGTAGGCAAGGCCGATGTGATCCTCGGCTACGCACTCGCCTTCGGGCTCATAGCGCTGCTGCAGACCGTGATCACCGTGTGGTTCGCGGTGGTGGTCTGCGGGCTCGACGTCGACGGACCGCTCTGGCAGCTCGGACTCGTCGCCATGCTCGACGCTCTGCTCGGCACCGCGCTCGGTCTGCTCGCGAGCGCCTTCGCCCGCACGGAGTTCCAGGCCGTGCAGTTCATGCCCGTGCTCGTGTTCCCGCAGATCATCCTCGGGGGACTCTTCATGCCGCGTGACGAGATGCCCGACGTGCTCTTCGCGATCTCGGACTGGTTGCCGCTCAGTCACGCCATCGATGCGATCGATGCGGTCGCGGCGGGCGAGGATGGCGCAGACGTATTCGGTCCGCTGCTCGTCGTCGGGGCGTTCACCGTCGGCGCGCTCATGCTCGCGTCGCTCACGCTGCGCCGTCGCACGCGCTGAACGAGGCAGCCCGGTCTCACCGGGCAGCGCGGTTCGTGGTGTGCCGAGTCGGCGCGGCGGCCCACGGGTCTTCGGGCCACGGATGCTTGGGGTAGCGGCCACGCATCTCGGCGCGCACCTGCGCATACGGGCCCGACCAGAATGAGGCGAGGTCGCCCGTGACCGCGAGAGGACGGCCGGCGGGGGAGAGGAGATGGAAGAGCACGGGCACGCGACCGTCGACCAGCCGCGGCGTCTCGGCCCAGCCGAAGCACTCCTGCAGCTTCACGGCGACGACGGGCGGTGCATCCGTCTCATCGGGCGCGGGGTAGGCGATGCGGATGCGCGAGCCGCTCGGCACCTCGAGTCGGTCGGGCACGAGCTCATCGAAGCGACGCGCGTCGGGCCAGGGCAGCAGCCGCCGCAGCGCCGAGGTCAGGTCGACCCGTGCCGCCGGGGTGCCGCCCGCGAGAGCGTCGAGCTCCGGCGACAGCCAGGAGTCGAGCGCCGCGACGAGCGCGTCGTCCGACACGTCCGGCCATGGCGCGCCCCGCTCGCGGTGCAGCAACGCCAGACGATTTCGGAGATCGGCGGCCGATGCCGACCAGGCGAACATACCGAGTCCCTCGCGCTGCAGAGCGCGGCGCACCGCCTCGCGTCCCTCCGACGCCGACGCGCGCACCGGCGCCGAGGAACGGAGGATCGCGCCCACGCGGCGCTCGCGACGCGCCTGCACGCGACCTCCGACGAACTCCGCCTCGACGCGGTCGGTGAGCAGGTGGCTCGCCGCTCGTTCCATCTGCTCTTCCGTGAGCATCGCCGCCGACCGGACGACGGCGCCCGTTCCGGCCGACGCGCGCCCGCCGGCCCGCGTGACATCGGCGACCGCCAGCCACTCGGCAGCCGCGAGTGGGCCGCTCACCCCGGCGCGGGTGCCGGAGGCCAGCAGGAAAGTCGCCCCCTCCGCCGTGCGGTCGACGCGTCGGGCGATCCGCTCGGGGAACGCCAGGGCGATCACGAGGCCGACGCCGTCGAGGTCGGGGCGCACGCCCGGCGCGGGCGCGGTCATGCGTTCCAGGCGATCCGCCTCGCTGCGCCAGCGACGGGCCTCGGGCGATCGGGCGCCCCGCAGGGCGACGATCGCCTGAGACACATCGGAATCGGCCGTGCGCACGTCGCCGCCGAGCAGCGCGACGACCTCGGCGGCGAGCCGAGAACCGACCGCCGGGCCGCCGTCGCGCAGGGCCCGCGCCAGCCGCGGATCGGTCGGGATGCGCGCCAGGTCTCGGCCCGCCGAGGTCGCTCGCCCCTCGTCGTCGATCGCCCCCAGGTCGTGCAGGACCCGAAGCGCATCCGCCAGATTCTGGGAGGGCAGCGGGTCGATCAAGCGCAGGCCCGTGCCGCCCGGAGCGCCCCAGCAGGCGAGCAGCAGGGCCGCATCGGCGAGGTCGGTCGAGGCGATCTCGGGGGTCGGTCTCGCGGGAGCCGTGGCGTAGGTGCGCTCGTCGACGCAGCGCACCACGGTTCCCGGGCCCTGCCGGGTGGCGCGCCCGGCGCGCTGCACGCTCGACGAGCGCGAGGCCGCGGTGGTCACGAGACCCGTCATTCCCCGTGCGGCGTCGCGCTGCGGGGCGCGGGCGAGGCACGTGTCGACGACCAGGCGCACACCGGGCACGGTGAGCGAGGACTCCGCGAGCGAGGTCGCGACGATGACACGCGTCGGTTCGTCCGGGCGTCGGCCGCGGATCACCGCATCCTGCTCGGCGGCGGGCAGACGGCCGTGCAGCTCGCGTACGTCGAATCCGTCGGTCGTGTCGCGCAGGCGGCGGGCGATCTCGGACACCTCGCGCGCGCCCGGCGCGAAGACCAGCACGTCGGCCGCGGAGTCGTCGCGACGGAGATCGACGGCAGCGGACGCCGTCGTGCGCGCGACATGCTCGAGGAAGGTGCGGGTGACCCCGCGTTCGTCGAGGCGGGGTGCGGAACTCGCAGCCCACCGCTCGGTGAGGGGGAAAGCGGGAACCTCGTGCTCCACGACAGGTGCGGGCGCGTCGTCCGAACCGATCACGGCGGCGATGCGTGCGGCATCCAGAGTCGCCGACATGGCGATGAGTGCGAGGTCGTCGCGCAACTGACGCACCTCCGAGAGCAGGCCGATCAGCAGGTCGGTCTCGATCGCGCGCTCGTGCACCTCGTCGATGATCACCGCGTCCACGCCCGTGAGTCCGGGGTCGTCGAGCAGGCGCCGCAGCAGCACACCCGCCGTGACGAACTCGACCCGCGTCTCCGGCGCGATCGCGCGCTCGCCGCGGACGGTGAAGCCGACGCGGGTGCCGAGCGGCGACCCGTCGAGCTGCGCCAGGCGGCGCGCGGCGGCCCGCGCGGCCACGCGGCGCGGCTGGGTCACGATCACACGACCGGACGACCGCGATGCGAGCAGCGGAGGAACGAGCGTGGTCTTGCCCGTGCCGGGAGGTGCGCTCACGACGACCGAGGTGCTCGTGTCGAGCGCCGCCCGGAGCGCCTCGACCGCCGGGGTGAACGACAGCCCCGCGCCGATCGCGGCGAGGTCGAAAGCGGCGGTCGTCATGCCTCCAGTCTGCCTCTCGTCCTGAGTTGTGGGCGCGAGCGGCGGGAGCCGCGACACCGGCGAAGACGACGGATGCCGCGACCGGATCGGCCGCGGCATCCGCTGTGCTGAGGTGATTACTCCGCGTCGTCGGCTGCGGGCGGTGGGGGCGTCGTCGGGTTCGGCACGCGCGTCGTCGGCGCCGCGGCGGATGCCTCGGCCATGCCGGCCCCGAATCCGCGACCCACCGCCTGGCCCTGGATGATGCCGGCCAGGTCGAGCCCGGTGGCGGAGTGGACGCTGTCGAACACCGAGCGCAGGGCCTTGGCGCTGTCGGCGCCCACGACCTGCGAGGCGCCGTCTTCGCCGGAGCCGCCGACGATCGACACGTTGCCGATCGCGGCGTAGCCCTTGGCGAACTCGCTCATGATCGACGGCAGCACCTCGAGCACGCGCTGCGAGAGGAACGCCTCCTGGTTCGAGGCGATGGCCTTCGCCTCGGCCTCGACGGCGGCGGCGCGCGCCTCGCCCTCGGCGCGGATCGCGTCGGCTTCGGCGCTCGCCCGCAGTCGACGCGCCTCGGCCTCGGCCTCGGCCTTCGAACGCAGGGCGTCGGCCTCACCGGTGGCGGTGGCCACCGCGGCCGCAGCTTCACCGTCGGCGCGAGCCTTGTCGGCCTGGGCCTGCTGCTCGGCGATGCGGGTGCGGGCTTCGGCCTGCTTGACCTGCTCGATCGCAGCGGCCTCGGCGGCGCGCTCACGCGTGTACAGCTCGGCCTGGGCGCGGGTCTCGGCCTCGTACCGCTGGGCGTCGGCGACGCGCTTGACGTCGGCGTCGAGCTGGGCCTGACGGTTCTCGGCCTGCTGCTGCAGCACCGCCTGCTGGGCCTGCTCGCGAGCGAGGTTCTCGGCCTGCTCGGCCTCGGCGCGGGCCCGCCCGATGCCGGCGTTGGCGTTGGCGGTGTTGGTGTCGAGCGCCGTCTGCTCGATCAGGTTCGCTTCCTGGTTCGCGATGAACTTCTGGTTGATCGCGCGGTCGGCGTTCGTCTGCGAGATCTCGGCGGCCTGACGCTTCGCCTGGATCTCGGGCGCACCCAGCGACTGGATGTAGCCGACCTTGTCGGTGATGCCCTTGATCTGGAACGAGTCGAGGATGAGGCCCTGCTCGGCGAGTTCCTGTGACACGTCGGCGGCGATCTGGTCGGAGAACTTCTTGCGCTCCCGCATGAGCTCGACGACCGACAGCGTTGCGACGATGCCGCGGAGCGCACCTTCGAGCTGCTCGGTGGTGAACTGCTCGATCGCCTTGTCCTGCGAGGCGAATCGTTCCGCGGCGCGGCGCACGTACACCGGGTCGGATCCGATCTTCACGATCGCGACGCCGTCGACGTTGAGGGTCACGTTGTCGAGCGACTGCGCCTCGGCGTTGAGCGACACCTGGCGCGAGCGCAGCGAGATGATCTCGTGGCGCTGCGTGATCGGGTTGACGAGCGACTTGCCGTTCACGATGACCGTGACGGGCGACTCCTCGATCTCGGGCCGCGTGCTGGTGGTGCCGTCAGGGTTCACCGATGCGACGGTGCGCTGCACTTTCTGCTTGCGTCCCGAGATGACGAGCGCCTCGTCGGCGCGCGCGACCTTGATCCAGCTGCGTGCGAACAGCAGCAGGATCAGCAAGACGACGACGGCGGCGACGAGCGCGATGCCGACGATGACGAGGATGCCGATGGCTCCGGCGATCTCCATGGATAGACCTCCCTGTTCCCCCCTCGGGGGCGGTCCGGGCCCGGCGTCGTGCCGGGCTCTCAGCATCCACCCTGCCAGAACACAGGAACGGATGCCCGGGGCAGATGTGCCCGCGTCAGGAGCGGCGCAGCTTGTCCGTCAGGGTGCGGAGGGTGCGCAGCTCGTCGTCGTCGAGAGCGGACATGCGTGCGGCGATGGACCGGCCGTGCACCAGCGCGATGGAGCGGAATGCCCGCGCGCCCGATTCGGTGGCGCTGATGAGGGCGCCGCGTCCGTCTTCCGGATCGGCGCACTTCGAAACCAGGCCGCGTGTGACCATGCGGTCGACGAGGCGCGAGACGCTGGGCTGGCTGATGAGCATGTTCGCGGTGATGTCGCGCAGCCGCGTGGTCATCTCGGGGGAGCGCGTGACCGTGAGCATCACGTCGTACTCGGCCTGGGTGAGGTCGGTGCCCTCGAAGTCGGCGAGCATGTCGTGGAAGACCTCGTGCTGTGCACGGAACAGACTCTCCCAGGCGGCGAGGGCGAGCTTGCGATCGGTCATCCCCCCAGGATACCGGCCGGTCTCGGGCAGCAGTAAGGGCCGGTCGGAGAGGCGTCCGACCGGCCCTTGTCCCTTGCACCAAGAGTGTCCTGCAATCACATCCGGTGAGTGCCACAGCAAACATTCACCGTGCGATCACTGTATAACGACGAGGTAACGAATGCAACGGTTCGATTACGAAATCTCGTCGATTCTCGGGCGAGAGCGCGACGCACCGCGCGTCAGAAGAACGAGAAGCGCGAGATCGCGTAGTCGAGGCGCTCGCCGCGCAGCTCGATCGGTCGCCAGCCGGTGTCGCGTCCGAGTCGCTTGCCGGTGCGCGTCGTTATGACGACGAATCCGATGCCGTCGTCCGGGCAGTGGTAGAGGGCCACGTAGAGCTCGCCGAGGTTGACGCCGGTGCCGGGGCCGAGCTGGTAGAGGGCGTCGAGGTTGCCGGCTCTCAACTGCTCGTACAGCCATCCGTGGTGTTCGGGCGGCGTGCTCCAGTGGCGGTTCCAGATGCGGTTGAGCGACGATCCGGTGTCGCGCATCTTCCACGTCAGGGTGGAATCACCCCAGATCGACAGTGTCGCTCCCCACGCGCCCAGCGCCCGACGCGTGATGTTCGGGTGCGAGAGGAGCTGGTCTTCGACGTCGAGGTAGCCACCGTGCATGATTCTCGACCTTAGCCCGCTTACCGCGCGGAACGGCAGCGAGGGCGACCGCGAACTCGTCGGCAAGGGATTTCCCGCTCGGGCGGCCCCCGCTACGTTCGAAGGGTGACGACACCGGCGGAACGGATGCTTCTCGATCGCCCAGGAGGAGTCCGTCTCTCGTGGGAGCAGTTCGGCAGCGGTCCAGTCCCGGCTCTTTTCCTCCACGGCGGGCCGGGATCCGGAATCTCCGACTTCCATCACACCCTCTTCGATCCGTCGACCAACCGAGTCGTGGCATTCGATCAACGCGGATGCGGTCAGAGCACGCCGTCGGTCGCCGACGACCTCTCATCCCTGCCGGGCAACACTACTCAAGCGCAGATCGAGGACATCGAAGCCCTGCGGGAGCAGGTGGGGGTCGAGCGGTGGTTGGTCGTCGGGCTCTCCTGGGGAGCCACCCTCGCGCTGGCCTACGCGGAGTCTCATCCCGGGAGGGTGAACGGGCTCGCGCTGGGCGCCGTCACGACGACCAGTCGCGCGGAGGTCGAGTGGATCTCCCGCGATCTCCGCCGCGTCTTCCCCGAGGAGTGGGAGCAGCTCGAGAGGGTGGCCGAGCCCCGCCGTGCGGAGCGCGTGGTCGACGCCCTCTACCGCGCCATCACGAGCGACGATGAGGCGGTGCGCGACCGCGCAGCGGTGGCCTGGGGCCGCTGGGAGAACACGCACATGTCTCTCGATCCGCACTTCTCGCCCGATCGCCGGTGGGAGGATCCGCGCACGCGGATCGAACTCGCCACGCTCATCCTCCATTACTGGAGCCACGACGCCTTCCTGGGCGCCGCAGGCATCCTGCAGGGCGTCGATCAACTGGCCACGATCCCCGGCGTCCTCGTTCATGGCCGCAGGGACCTCAGCTCCAGCATGTCCGTGCCGTTCGATCTGCACCGTGCATGGCCCGCGAGTCGGCTCGTCCACATCCCGGATGAGGGGCACGGGGGCCCGGCGATGATCCGGGAGCTCCGCGCGGCGGTGCGCCGGATGTCGATCGATATGCGGGGGTGAGCCTTCTTCCTCGTCAGCCCGCCGGAGTCGGCACGTGCCAGGCGGTGACCGACACGGTCGCGCCACCGATGATGTCGAGCGGCATGGCCCAGGACAACCGCTCCTCGCCGGGCCACACCGCGATCCACACCGAGCGGGCCGCGAGCTGGCCGTGCACCGAGTTCGCGTCCCAGCCGATGACCGCCGAGGCCGCGTCGCCCGGTTGCAGCGTGAGCGGTGCGGGGCCGGGGTCGGCGGCCATGAAAGAGCCGCCGCGCTCGACGGTCACGTCGAGGAGGTGGTCGTTCTGGTCGCCGTACGCGACGTCCGGATATCCCTCGACGACGCACGGTTCGTCCGACACGTTCACGAGCGACAGGGCCTGACCGCGGTGACCCGTGGCGCCGTCGGGCGCGGGCGCCAGGATCGTCGTGTTCGCCGCGGTGCAGGCATCGTCGGGCACGACGCCGTCGGATGCCACGGCGGTCGGCACGGGCTCGCCCTCGGCCGAGGGGTCGGGAGCGGCGGCACCGTCGGGATCGGTCGGCGTCTCTGCCGTCGCCTGGTCTTCGCGCAGCTGCTGCTGCGTGGCGGCGTGCCCGGCTTCCACAGCGAACGGCAGGGCGATCAGCGCGAGCGCCGCGAGGGCGGCGATGAACGTGCGTGAGGGCGAGGTGCGAAGGTCCCGTTCGAGCGGTTCGTCCGCCGGCGGAGCATCCGCTTCTCGACTCGGGCCCGAAGCATCCTGCCGGCGGTGCGCGACCGACCGTGCGCTCGCGAGGGCGGGGATCCACCCGAGCAGCACTCCCCACCACGTCGTCGTCGAGGCCGCGCCCATGGTGCCGGCGGCGCCGCGGATGCCGAAAGACCCGATCCACGTCAGGAAGCTGCCGACATCGATGAACGCACCGATGGTGAACGTCGTCAGCGCGGCCGCCAGCCATCCCGCCGCGAACGCTCCGCCGCGCCGCCCGAAGACGGCGGCCAGAGTGGCGTAGCCGGCGACCAGGGCGACAGCGGTCGCGACTTGTACGAGAAGCGCCCATCCGGGTGGGCTCCCGAACACACCCCGACCCATGGGTGACGGAATCAGCTGCGCCAGCGTCGCCAGGCTCCCGCCCGCCAGCGCCAGCAGATACGGCACCCAGACGCACACGAACCACAGAACGGCGAGCGCCGCTCCGCCGATCAGACCACGTTTCATCGCATCCCCCCGGATCGCGCCCCCGACCGGGGACGCCTCGACCCTATCCGTCCGACGCGGCCGCGCCCCAACGGCCGAGCGACTCGATCGCGTCGCGCAGCGCGCGGCCGCGGTCGGTCAGCGCGTAGGCGCGCGTGTTGTGGTGCAGGGGGAGCCGCGTCAGCACGCCCGCTTCCTCGAGCTCGCGCAGGCGAGTCGCGAGCATGTTCGTGGGGGCCCCGAGGGTGCGCTGCAGGTCGCCGTACCGCTGTGGGCCGTCGAGCAACTGCTGGACGATGAGCAGAGCCCAGCGGGCGCCGACGACGTCGAGAGCGCGGGCGAGGTCTCTCACGCGTCGGCGGCGTCGTCTGCGTCGGGCTTCATCCAGAAGGGGGAGTAGTGGTAGCCGTCCGGATCGTCGAACTGACGCTGGTACATGAACGGGTAGTCGTCGGTGTCGCCGACGCGGCCGCCGGCGCTCTCGGCTCGCGCGACGAGGTCGTCGACCGCCTCGCGGCTGCCGAGGTCGAACGACACGGTGATCTTGGACGGGGTCTCGGGCCCGCCGATCAGGTCTTCGGTGCCGCCGACGCTCGCGTACATCTCGCGGCTGCCGAGCATGACGTACTGCTCGGGCGCGATCGCGAAGCACGACACGTTGTGGTCCGACATCTCGGCGTTGAGCGTCCAGCCGAGGGCGGTGTAGAAGGCGGTCGAGCGCTCGACGTTCTCGACGGGGCAGGTGAGGAAGAGGGCCATGCGCCGATACTTGCAAAATACAAGTGCGACGTCAAGACCCTTCGGCAGCCGCGACGACGAGACGCGCTAGAGCCACTTCTTCGCCTTGAAGATCGTGTACAGCACGATGCCGCCGACGAGCATGCCGAGGAGCGCCAGCGGGTAGCCGAGCGGCCAGTCGAGCTCGGGCATGTGCCGGAAGTTCATGCCGTAGATCGTGCCGATCAGGGTGGGCGCGAACAGGATCGCCGCCCACGACGAGATCTTCTTGACCTGCTCGTTCTGGGCCAGCCCCGTCTCGGAGAGCTTCCGCGTCTCCTCGTTCTGCGCCAGGCTCGCTTCCGAGAGCTGCCGCATCTCGTCGTTCTGCCGCTGCGTGACGAGGGTCGAATGCACCGTCAACGCGTTCTCGAGCAGCGCACGGAACCCATCGGCGCGCTCGCTCACGCGGATGACGTGATCGAGCACGTCGCGCACCGAGTGCCGTAGCTCGACGTCGACGCCGTGCTCACTCGCCCCCTCCTGCAGGCTCTCCAGCATGTCGCGCAGCGGGCGCGTGGCGCGCTGGAACGAGATCACCTCGCCGAGCAGCTCGTAGATGCGCCGCGCCACCGCCGGATCGCCGGCGAACAGCTGATCCTCGATCTCGTCGATGTCGTTCTCGAGTCCCGCCACCACGGGTGCGTACCCGTCGACGACCTCGTCGAGCACCGCGTACAGCACCGCGACCGGCCCTCGCCCCAGCAGCGCCGGATTGCCTTCGAGGCGCGCGCGGACTCGGGCGAGGTCGGGGTTCTCGGCGTGCCGCACGGTCACGACGAACTGCGGCCCGATGAACAGGTGCACCTCGCCGAACTCGACCGTCTCGCTGCTGTCGATGTACCGCGCCGGTCGCAGCACGACGAAGAGCGTGTCGCCGAAGCGTTCCAGCTTCGCTCGTTGATGCCCTTTCAGAGCATCCTCCACGGCGAGCGGATGCAGGCCGAACTCCCGAGCGACCGCGTGGATCTCGTCCGGCTCCGGGCGGTACAGGCCGATCCAGGCCATGCCCTGCCGTTCGTGGAGCAGCTCGAACGTCTCGTCGAGCGTCTGCGGGTCGCCCGTGCGATGCCCCGCCACGTAGATGGCGTTGTCGATGACCGTCATGCGACCATCATTCCTTCTTCGCGTCGGGCGTCACGCCCTCCTTCGCCTGTTCGACGAGCGAGAGGGGGTCGGTGATGTCCTCCAACGACTTCCCCGCCGCGCTCACGCCGAAGATGCCGCAGATCACGCCGCCGAAGATCATGATCGCCGACCCGAGCACGTAGCCCCAGAACAGCGGACCGCGGTCGCCTGTCTCGGCGCTCGCGCCGATCAGCGACCCGTAGAGCACCGGGGCGATGGCGCCGACGAGCTGACCGATCGAGAACACGTACGAGATGACCTGGCTGCGCAGCTCGAGCGGGAAGATCTCGCTCACCGTCAGGTATGCGGCGGATGCTCCGGCCGAGGCGAAGAAGAACGACGCGCACCAGAACGCCGTGTGCGTGGCGGCATCGAGCACACCCGCGTTGAAGAGGAACGCGCTCACGAGCAGGATCGATCCGGCGAGGGTGTAGGTGGCGAACAGCATCCGCCGACGACCCCACGTGTCGAAGAAGTGACCCAGCAGCAGCGCTCCGGCCAGGTTCCCGACGGCGAAGATGATGAAGTACTGCGAGGCCGAGGCCGGCGGGGTGTCGTAGAAGTTCTCGAGCACCAGCGCGTAGGTGAAGAAGATCGCGTTGTAGAGGAACGACTGGGTCACCATCATCGTGATGCCGACGAGCGTGCGCCGCGGGTAGGTGCGGAACAGCACCTTGGCGATGGTGAGGAACGGCACGCGGCCGTACTCCTTCACGGTGATCGCCTTCGACTCGTCGACGTCGGGGATCGTCTTGCCCTCCTTGCGGATGCGCTCCTCGATCTCGTCGACGTTGCGCTCGGCCTGTTCCTCACGACCGTGCGTCATCTGCCAGCGCGGGCTCTCGGGGATGTGGCGACGCAACCAGATGATGAGTACGCCGAGCACCGGCCCGAGGAAGAAGCTGAGTCGCCAGCCGATGTCCTCCGGGAGGATGTCCGTGTTCAGGAAGAAGAGGTTGGCGACGGCGCCGAGCGCCGCGCCGCCCCAGTAGGTGCCGTTGATGGCGATGTCGACGCGTCCGCGATACTTCGCGGGGATGATCTCGTCGATCGCCGAGTTGATGGCCGCGTACTCGCCGCCGATGCCCGCGCCCGCGACGAACCGCCAGATGTAGAAGAACCAGGGGGCGAACGCGAGACCGGCGACCGCCGATCCCACGAGGTAGATCGCGAGGGAGATGAGGAACAGGTTCTTGCGTCCGAGGCGATCGGTGAGGCGGCCGAACACCAGCGCGCCGAAGACCTGCCCGAGCAGGTAGCAGGTGCCGGCGAGACCGACTTCGGCCGGACCCATACCGAGGGTCGAGGCGTAGCCGTTGGCCGCGACGATCTGCACTTCGAGGCCGTCGAGGATCCACGAGAATCCGAGCCCGACGACGATCATCCAGTGGAAGCGCGACCACGGCAGCCGGTCCATCCGCGCGGGGACGAGCGACCGGACCTCCTTCACGCGGGAATCGGATGCAGACACGGGTCCTCCTTCTCGCGGGCCTCACACCGCCCGCAGCCTCATCTGTCTTACTCCTCGGTGTGAATGGGTCGCATCTGGTTGACCGGCGGCTCGCGGCGGTTCTAGAGTTCCCCCCTTCGCGAGGGGCAAGGCATCCGATGTCATCCTCCCGACGGACGCGACGACCGGCGCGTGGGCAGAACACTGGACGGATGGCGGATGCCCCGCCACCGCCCCCGGGCGGCACGATGTCTGGAGGACTCCGCATGGACAACCCCTTCGGTGCCTTGCCCGTACTGCCGATCGTCGCGCCGCTCGGGCTGCTGATGTTCCTGCTGCTGCTCGGTCGGCTTCATGCGCGCGGGCACTTCTCGCTGCCCCGCGCGGCCGTCGCCCTCGCGCTGTCGATCTACGCCGCGGGCGTCATCGCGAACACCGTGTTCCCCATCTTCCTGAACGCCCCCGACAGCGGTGAGCCGTGGCAGCCGGCCGTCGCCCTCGTGCCGTTCGCCGACTACGAGATCGACGACGCCCTGATGAACGTCGGGGTGTTCCTGCCGCTCGGCATGCTCATCCCGCTGCTGCTCACGCGGCCCACATGCGCCCGGGTCGTGCTCACCGCAGCCGGCACGAGCCTGGCGATCGAGCTCGCGCAGTTCGCCGCGGACCTGTTCTTCGCGGGCGGACACATCTCCGACGTGAACGACTTCCTGTCGAACGTCGCGGGTGGGGCGATCGGCTACGGGCTCTTCGTCGCAGCGACCCGGGTTCCCGCGCTTACCCGTCTGATCGACCGCTTCCGCTGGGCCGGCACCCGCGACGCACGCGCCCACGCGGGCGACCGGTCCGGAGTCGGCGCCCCCGCGGATACGCTCGTCGGATGACCACCGCCGCCGCCTACACGGCACGAGCCGCCGAGTACGCCGAGGTGCTCGGCTCGATGGCGGCGGTGCATCCGTCCGATCGCGACCTCGTCGAGAGGTGGGCGCGGAAGGCGTCGGGCCGCGTGCTCGACGCCGGATGCGGTCCCGGCCACTGGACCGCCCACCTGGCGTCGCTCGGCATCGAGGTGCGGGGGATCGACCTCGTGCCCGACTTCGTCGATCACGCGCGGCGAAGCTTCCCGGGTGTGCGGTTCGACCGGGGGAACATCGACGACCTCGACGAACCGGATGCGTCGTACGGCGGCGTGCTCTCGTGGTTCTCGACGATCCATCACGCGCCCGAGGCGATCGCCGTGCCCCTCGCCGAGTTCTGCCGCGTGCTCCGGCCCGGCGGTCTGCTCGCCTTCGGCTTCTTCACAGGCCCCGTCGTCGAGCCGTTCGATCACGCCGTCACCCGGGCGTACCGGTGGCCGGTGGCTCCGCTGCGCACGCAGCTCGACGCGGCGGGCTTCGATGTGATCGAGGTGCACGTGCGTGAAGAACCCGCAGAGCGGCCGGTCGGGGCGATCATCGCCGAGCGCCGAGCCGACGGCTGCTGACCCGGGGAGCGAGCGCGGGAGGCCGTGATTCTCGGCACGGTACGCCCATCACCGGCCATGCGCAAGCGCATGCGCGAGCACCGGGCGGGGTGCCTATGGTCACGGCATGAGCGACATCAACCGCACCCCAGAGCCCCGACCTTCCCGAGACGTGGATGCTCCGGCGCGTGACGCCGACCTCCCGCCCATGACGAACGACCCCGCCGCCGCGCGGCGCAGCACCGAGCAGGACCTCGCCGCGGCGCGGGCCCGCGAGGCGCAGGCCCGCGAGGACCGTCTGCACGACGAGCGCGTGCACGACGAGCGCAGGCATGACGACGTGCCGACCGCGCGGCACGACACCCCGCGCGTCGACCACGACGCGGCACACGACGGCGATCGTCATGACGACGCGAACCCGCGCGGCCGTCACGACGCCACGAGCCTGCGCGACGACGTGCACGCCCGCGAGAAGGCGGAATTCGGCGGCTTCAAGTTCGGTTCGGCGTTCTTCGGCTGGCTGACCGCGATGGGGCTCACCGTGCTGCTCACGGCGCTGGCCACGGCGATCGGCGCCGCGGTCGGCGCGAACACGGGCACGACCCCCGACGAAGCCGCCGACACCGCGATGGGGGCCGGGGGGATCGTCGCGATCATCGTGATCACCCTCGTGCTCTTCATCTCGTACTACGCCGGCGGATACGTCGCCGGCCGCATGGCGCGATTCAGCGGTGCCAAGCAGGGCATCGCGGTCTGGCTGTGGGCGATCATCGTCGCGGTCGTCGTCGCCATCGTCACCGCGATCGCCGGCGCGCAGTGGGACATCCTCGGCAACCTCGACAGCTTCCCGCGCATCCCCGTGACCGCCGAGACGGCGACGGTCACCGGCATCCTGACCGCGCTCGGAGCAGCGGTCGTCACCCTGCTCGGCGCGATCCTCGGCGGTCTCGCCGGTATGCGCTACCACCGCAAGGTCGACCGGGTCGGCCTCGGTCGCTGACGGATTCCCCGCCCGGTCGCGCCTCGGCGCGGCCGGGCCGGGAGGGGACGGCGGCAGGGTGGCGGCGCGCCGTTAGGGTAGGGAACGGGTGCCGATCGGCACCCGTTCCCCTTTTTTGCCTCGGCATCCGCTCGCGCCCGCACGCGCCGAGCACGCCGACGCGCCCCCGCCGCCCAGGAGGCGAGATGACCGCGGTCACCCCGGCCCGCGCACGCGCACCGCGCTCGCGCATCGAACCCACCGTCGTCCAGGCGCTGCGCAATCCGAAGCTGCTCACCCGCGAAGTGCTCGCCGGGCTCGTCGTGGCACTCGCCCTCATCCCCGAGGCCATCGCGTTCTCGATCATCGCGGGTGTCGACCCTCGCGTCGGGCTCTTCTCATCGTTCGTCATGGCGGTCACCATCGCGTTCCTCGGCGGTCGCCCCGCGATGATCTCCGCTGCGACGGGAGCGGTGGCGCTCGTGATCGCGCCCGTCGCCCGCGAGTACGGGATGGACTACTTCATCGCCACGGTGATGCTCGCCGGGGTGCTGCAGATCGTGCTGGCGGTGCTCGGCGTCGCCCGGCTCATGCGCTTCATCCCGCGATCCGTGATGGTCGGTTTCGTGAATGCGCTCGCCATCCTCATCTTCATCGCGCAGGTGCCGCAGCTCATCGATGTGCCGTGGCTCGTCTACCCGCTCGTGGCCGCGGGGCTCGCGATCATGCTGCTCATGCCGCGCCTCACCAAGGTCGTGCCCGCGCCCCTCGTGACGATCGTGCTGCTGACGGCCGCCGTGCTCGTGTTCGGGTGGAGCGTGCCGAACGTCGGCGACCAGGGCGAGCTGCCGCAGAGCCTTCCCGAGCTCTTCATCCCGCAGGTGCCACTGACGCTCGAGACGCTCGGCATCATCGGCCCCTACGCCCTGGCCATGGCCGCGGTCGGCCTTCTCGAGTCGCTCATGACCGCGAAGCTCGTCGACGACATCACCGACACGCACTCTCCCAAGACGCGCGAGGCGTGGGGGCAGGGCGTCGCGAACGTGCTTTCCGGTGCTTTCGGCGGCATGGGCGGCTGCGCGATGATCGGCCAGACCATGATCAACGTCAAGGCGTCGGGCGCCCGCACGCGCATCTCGACATTCCTCGCCGGCGTGTTCCTCCTCATCCTCGTGCTCGCCCTGGGCGATGTCGTGGCGGTGATCCCCATGGCGGCGCTCGTGGCCGTCATGGTGCTGGTGTGCGTCGGCACGTTCGACTGGCACAGCATCCGCCCCGCCACGCTGCGCCGCATGCCGAAGAGCGAGACCGCGGTCATGCTGATCACGGTCGTCGCCACCGTCTGGACCCACAATCTGGCGATCGGCGTCGTGCTGGGAGTGCTGGCCGCGATGGTGATGTTCGCGCGACGGGTGGCCCACGTGGTGACCGTCACCCGCATCGAGCCGGTGGCCGACGTCGTGGCCGGCGCCGACGCCGACGAAGAGGGTGCCTCACCGGGAGGCGTCCGGTACGTGGTCGAGGGCGAGCTGTTCTTCGCGTCGAGCAACGACCTCACGACCCAGTTCTCGTACTCCGCCGATCCCGGCCACGTGGTCATCGACCTCAGCCGGTCGCACGTATGGGACGCGTCGACCGTCGCGGCGCTCGACGCCGTGGTCACCAAGTACGAGCGGCTCGGGAAGACCGTCGAACTGCACGGGCTCGATGCCGTGGCCTCGGCGCTGCACGGACGCCTCACCGGCACGCTCGGTGGATGAGCGGCTGCTTCGACGACCCGTACCGTCGAGGCATCCGGCCCGTCAAGACCGTCGTGCTCGCCGGCGTCGTGGTGTTCGGTAGAGACTTCCGCCGATCCGGAAGGACGCCCCACCCGTGAGCACCACCGCCCCCTCCCTCGCCGATGCCCGGCGTGCCGCCCGCGACGCATTCGGCTGGGACTCGCTCCTGCCCGGGCAGGCCGAGGCCATCAGCGCCGTCGTGGGCGGGCGCGACACCCTGGTGGTCTTCCCGACCGGGGCCGGCAAATCGGCGGTGTACCAGATCGCCG
Organism: Microbacteriaceae bacterium PS02344; assembly: GCA_029959905.1. Lineage (GTDB taxonomy): Bacteria > Actinomycetota > Actinomycetes > Actinomycetales > Microbacteriaceae > Microbacterium. The sequence goes on along the minus strand of JASCNZ010000012.1, from coordinate 11,478 downwards.
GTCTCGAGCTGGGCGGCGTGACCGTCGTGATCTCGCCCCTGCTCGCCCTGCAGCGCGACCAGGTGCTGTCGATCGACGAGGCACCGGATGCGCCGGCCGCGGTCGCCCTCAACTCGCGGACCTCCGCGAAAGACGAACGGGCCGCGTGGGCGGCGATCGAGAGCGGCGAGCCGGTCTACGCGTTCCTCGCGCCGGAGCAGCTGGCCCGACCCGAGATGGTCGAGCGCCTGACGCGAGCCGACGTGCGGCTGCTCGTGGTCGACGAGGCGCACTGCGTCTCGGCCTGGGGGCACGACTTCCGGCCCGACTACGCCCGTCTCGGCGAGGTGGCGGAGGCGCTGGGGCATCCGCCGATCCTCGCCCTCACCGCGACCGCGTCGTCGCCCGTGCGCACCGACATCATCGAGAAGCTCGGCATGCGCGACCCGCACCTCGAGATCCGCGGTATGGACCGACCCGAGATCCACCTCGCCGTGCGTCGCCACGAGAGCGACGGCGAGAAGCGCGGGGCCGTTCTCGACGAGGTCGCAGCCGAGTCCGGGCCGGCCCTGTTGTACGTCGCGACGCGCAAGGAGACGGATGCCTACGCCGACGCTCTCGCCGAACGCGGACGCCGGTCGGCGGCGTATCACGGTGGGATGAACGCGAAGGCCCGAGACGCCGTGCATCACGCCTGGCTCGACGGAGAGCTCGACGTGGTCGTCGCGACCTCGGCGTTCGGCATGGGGATCGACAAGCCCGACGTGAGGCTCGTGGTGCACGCCGATGTCACGGAGTCGCTCGATGCCTACGCGCAGGAGATCGGACGCGCGGCGCGGGACGGGGAGCCCGCGCGGGCGGTGCTGCACTATCGCCCGGAGGACTTCGCCCTGCGCTCGTTCTTCGCCGCCGGGCACGCCAAGCCCGCCGAGATCACGGCGGCGTGGAAGGCGCTCGCCAGGTCGACGGCGCCGATGCGCGCGACGGCACTCGCCGAGGCGGCGGACCTCTCGTCGCGTCGCGCCACTCGCATTCTCGGAGCTCTCGTCGACGTCGGCGCGGCGGAGGCGACCTCGCGCGGGTTCTCGGGCGTCGGCGGGCGCCGTCCGAAGGAGGTCGCCCAGGCCGTGCGCGACCATGAAGATGCCCAGCAGCGCATCCGCGAGAGTCGCATCGTCGTGATGCGCGGGTACGCCGAGGCGACGCGCTGCCGTCGCGTCGCTCTGCTCGACTACTTCGGCGTCGAGTCACCGGAGGCGTGCGGCGCATGCGACCGCTGCGACGCCGGATCCGTCGATGCCGGGGCCGGGGTGGAGGAGAGCGATGGCGTCGCCGATGCGCCGGAGGACGGTCTGGTCGCCGATGCCGCCGTGAACCACGAGGCATGGGGTGCGGGCACGGTCGTGAGCACCGAGTCCGACCGCGTGACCGTGTTCTTCGAGGACCAGGGGTACAAGGTCGTCGCGCGCGAGGCCGTGGACCGCGGGGTCCTGCAGGTCTCCGACGCCTGACCCGGCTCGACCGACGCTCGGGGGAGTTGCTCAGAAAAGCATCCGGTCGCATGCATTACACTGGACGTACCAAGGGGAGTACTCCGCCACGGTGGTTTCGTCATTACGGATGCAGTCGCATCCCGGCCCATCGGTTCCCGATCGGGAATGGAGAAGACTTTGGCTCTGCTGCCGCATACGCCGAGTCTGGAGTCTCCGTTGGACGTCACCCCTCTCATCTGGATCATCACGATCGCCGTCACGATCGCGTTCTTCGTGTACGAGTTCTTCGCGCACGTCCGCACCCCGCACGAACCGTCGATCGGTGAATCCGCGCGCTGGTCGATCTTCTACATCAGCCTCGCCCTCGTCTTCGGCGTGGGCATCGGCCTCGTCTCCGGGTGGACGTACGGCGGCGAGTACTTCGCCGGCTACCTCACCGAGAAGGCCCTGTCGATCGACAACCTGTTCGTCTTCCTCATCGTGATGACCGGGTTCGCGGTGCCTAAGAAGTACCAGCAGAAGGTGCTGATGATCGGCATCGTGATCGCGCTGATCCTGCGCGGCATCTTCATCGCCGTCGGTGCGACGCTCATCGAGAACTTCTCGTGGATCTTCTACCTCTTCGGCGCGCTGCTGCTCGTGCTCGCCTACCGTCAGGCGTTCAGCAACCATGAGAGCGACCCCGCGAACGGCCGGTTCATGCGCTTCGTGCGTCGTCACCTGCCGGTCAGCGACGAGTACAACGAAGACAAGCTCACGGTCGTCAAGAACGGCAAGCGCTTCGTCACCCCGATGCTGCTCACGATCATCGCGATCGGCTTCATCGACCTCGTCTTCGCGGTCGACTCGATCCCCGCGATCTACGGCCTCACCGACGAGGCCTATATCGTGTTCACGGCGAATGCGTTCGCGCTCATGGGGCTGCGTCAGCTCTACTTCCTCATCGGTGGTCTGCTCGAGCGCCTGGTCTACCTGGCCCAGGGCCTGGCGGTCATCCTCGCGTTCATCGGGGTGAAGCTCGTCTTCCACGCCCTGCACGTCAACGAGCTGCCATTCATCAACGGCGGCGAGCCGGTGCTGTGGGCCCCCGAGATCCCCATCTGGTTCTCGCTGCTCTTCATCGCCGCGACCATCGCGGTCGCCACGGTCGCCAGCCTCGTCAAGACGCGTCGCGACCCGGCATCCGTCCCCTCCGTCACCGACACCACCCACCCCACCACGTAAGGGAGCACTCCTTGAACGCCCACTGTTCTGACTCTTCGGATTCTGACAGTACGAGCGCCCGGCTCACGCCGGGCGCCCACCCCCGCACCGAGCAGGTGACCCGCTGATGGACGGCCTGCTCTGGAACATCGCCCTCGTCATCGCGTTCGTGCTCATCGGCGGCGTCTTCGCCGCGACGGAGATGGCACTGGTCACCCTTCGGGAGAGCCAGATCAATGCCATCGCTGCTCGCGGTCGTCGCGGGGCGAAGGTCGCGGGTCTCGCCCGCAACCCCAACACCTTCCTCTCGGCGGTGCAGATCGGCGTGACCGTGGCCGGGTTCGCCTCGGCCGCATACGGCGCGACCTCGATCGCTCCGTCGGTCGCGCCGCTCTTCGAGTCGTGGGGCGTGGATCCGGCGATCTCACTCACGATCGCGACGGTCGTGCTGACCCTGGTCATCGCGTACCTGTCGCTCGTGCTCGGCGAGCTCGTGCCCAAGCGCCTCGCGATCCAGCGGAACGCGCAGTTCGCGTACGCCGTCGCCCCGGCGCTCAACGGCTTCGCGGTCGTCATGCGCCCCGTCATCTGGCTGCTCTCGGTGTCGACCAACGCGCTCGTGCGCGTGCTCGGCGGCGATCCGGACAAGACGGGTGAGGAGCTCAGCGACGAGGAGGTGCGCGACATCGTGGCGTCGCACCAGGGCCTCCCCGATGACGAGCGGCGCATCCTCGATGATGTGCTGTCGCTCCGAGGACGACAGATCAGCGAGGTGATGCGCCCGCGACCCGAGGTCGTGGCGCTCGACGAAACGGCGACGGTCGCCGAGGCGGTGGCGCAGGTGCGCGACCTGCCCTTCTCGCGGTACCCGGTGTCGGACAAGTCGATCGACGACATCACCGGCTTCGTGCACGTGCGCGACCTGTTCGAGGCGGCGGGCGCCGACCCCGAGCGTCCCGTGCAGGCGCTCATCCGCGAGATCCCGTACATCCCCTCCACCGCACGGGTGCTGCCGACCCTCACGCGCATGCGCGCTGACGGGCACCACATCGCCGTCGTCGTCGACGAATACGGCGGGACCGACGGTCTCGTGACGCTCGAAGACCTGGTCGAGGAGGTCGTCGGCGAGATCTTCGACGAGTACGACGCCGCCGAGACGGATGCTCCGGGCGGCGCGCTCGACGGGCGACTGAATCTGCAGGACTTCGAAGAGGCCACCGGCCTCGAACTGCCCCGTGGATCGAGCGACACGATCGCCGGGTTCGTGACCGAGCAGCTCGGCCGCCTGGCCGTGGTCGGCGACACGATCGACGTGCCGGGCGCGACGATCCAGGTCGCCGAGCTCGACCGCCGCCGCATCGCCCGCGTGCGGGTGACGACCCGCACCGACGACGAGGTGCCGGTCGGCTGATCCGCTCTGCGGTGAGCCGCCCCTGTCCGTGACGCCCGCTCGGGCGCCGTCGGCAGGGGCGGCTCGCTACGCTGAGCAGACACCGACCTCGGGGGACACCACCATGCGCACTTCTCGCCTCGCCCTGCTCGCCGCCGCCGCCGGCATGCTCGCGACGGGTCTGACCGGCTGCTCGTTCTCGGCCTCGGCCACCGCCTCTCCCGACGAGATCGCGAGTCTGGCGGAGGATGCCCTCGAAGCCGAGGTCGGGCAGCGACCCGAGATCGACTGCGGCGACGACAGCATTCCCCTGGAGCAGGGTTCGGTCGTGGACTGCCTGCTCACCGACCCGTCGACCGGCTCGGAGTTCGACACCGACGTCACGCTCTCGAAGGTCGATGGCACCAACGTCACCGTGTCGGTGCAGGTGGCGGATACCCCGAACGACGCGACCTCGTAACCCGCGGCCCGTCTCAGGGAGCGGCGGCGTGCCGGGGCACCCGCGCGTCGCCCCTGCGGATGCCCGGCGGCCGCTACGCCGTCGAAGCCGCTCGCATGCGGGTGACGAGTCCGGTGACCACGTCGACGACGATGAACGCGACGAGCGTCCACCCGATGAGCGGCAGCAACAGACCGATCCCCGCTCCGGCGGCGGCGGCGGCGAGCACGCCCCACCACGGTGCCCCGCGCAGAGCTCCGCGCGGCGGCGGGGTTCCGCCGAACCGTCGAGCAGAGCGCGGGGACCTGCGCTTCGCCCACATCGCATATCCGAGCACGACCATCGCGCCGATGGCGACCGCCAGCAGGAACAGCACGAGCTGATTCACGAGGCCGAACATCGACCCCATGTGCAGGTCGACGCCCCACCGCGCGAGCTTGGCCGCGAGGGGGAAGTCGGCGAAATCGACACGGTCGACGACCTCCAGGGCGGTGCCGTCGACCGCGACCTGGTCGACCTCGGTCGGGTAGCTCGTCTGGATCTCCCGCACCGTCCACGCCGCCCCGGGCTGGGCCGGCGGCGTGATCTCGACCCGTCCGGTGTTCACGTTCGTGCGTTGGGCGATCGCGAGCACCGCATCGAAGGTGGCGGGGTTGGCTGCCCCGGTCGGGGCGGATGCCGGGCCGTGATGCCCCGCGTGCTCGTCGGGCTGCCCGCCGCCTCCGCCGGTATCGAGTGAGGTGTCGAGCACGGGCGTCGCCCCGCCCAGCGCCGCGCGCAGCTGCGACACGTTCGTCCCCGCGTATTGCGACCAGGTGATGCCGGTCGCCGAGAGGAACAGAGCCCCGAGGGCCACCCATACGCCGACCGACGTGTGCCAACCGAAGAGCCCCCGGTACCCGCGGTGTCGGGGGTTCGGACGCAGCAGGTCGCGCGTCGCCCGCGTCTGCCGCAGACGCACGACCCACAGCGCCAGTCCGGCGAGCACCACGATGCCGAGCCACGACGCCGCGAGCTCGCTGTAGACGCGGCCGACGTCACCGAGGTGCAGCGTGCGGTGCAGCTGGTCGATCCAGGTGCGCAGCGGCAGGGCGCCACTGGTGCCGTAGACCGTGAGGTCTCCGCGGATCCGGCCCGAGCCCGGATCGACGAACACGGCGCGCGATTCGCTCGCACCGAGGCCGCCGTCGGCGAACATCACCCGGGTGGTGTCGCCGGGCTCCGGCGCGGGCCGCACCGCGGAGAGCGTCGCGGCTCCGTCGACGTGCTCCTCGGCGATCTCGATCTGCGCGGCCAGGCTGAGCGTCTCGTCGGATGCCGGAGCATGCAGTTCGTGCGCGTACACGATCTGCTCGAGGGTGGGCGTCAGCGCGTAGAGGGCGCCGCTCACGGCAGCCACCAGGATGAACGGGCCCACGAGGATGCCGGCCAGGAAGTGCAACCGTCGAGCGAGCGCGCCGAGCCACCCCGGCTCGCCGCGTCGGCGGGCGCGGGAGGACGCGGGCGCGGCGGCCGAAGCCGGCGTCCCCGCGATCTCCGTGGCGCTCACGGCGCACCTCCCCAGAGCGTCTCGCCGATGAACCCGCCCTCCCGGCATCCGGGAGGTACCGCGAACACCGCCGAACCGATCGGTGTCGTCCACTCGTTCAGCAGGTCGAGGTCGGCGAGACGCTGCTGCATGGGCGTGAACTGGTGGGCGACATCGGCCTGGAACGACACGAAGATGAGCCCCGATTCCGACACGCTCGCGCCCGTCGGGCGCTCGTCGTAGTTGTACGCGCGGCGGAAGATCTTCACGCCGTCGTCGCCTCGTGCCCGGCGCAGGTGGGCGAACTGCGGGATGACCGGGAACCCGACGGCGGTGGTGGCGGCGAGGTCCGGTTCGTCGAACTCGTCGGTGCCGGTCAGCGGCGCGCCGTTCGCGAGCGTGCGGCCGACGGATGCCTCGCGTCCGCCGCGGTCGAGCCGGTCCCAGGTGTCGAGATCCATGCGGATGCGGCGCACGACCATGCCGGTGCCGCCGGCCATCCACCCCTCGCCCACCCATACGACCTCGTCGAACTCGGCGGTTCCGGGCTGCGGGTTCGCCGTGCCGTCGACCTGCCCGAAGAGGTTGCGCATCGTCGTGCCGGGGCGCTCCGTGCCGTAGGCGCGGCGGAAACCCTGCTGACTCCACCGGAGGGAGGCGAAGCTGCGGGCGTCCTTCAGCAGCATCCGCGCCGCATGCGACACCGTGAGGGGATCGTCCGCGGCGATCTGCAGCAGCAGGTCGCCGTCGGAGAACTCGGGTTGCAGCCGGTCGATCGAGAACGCCGGCAGGGGCGCGAGCCAGCTCGGCCCGACGCCTTCCGCACGGGCGACGAGGCCCGGGCCGAACCCGAACGTCACCGTCAACCGGGCGGGGGAGAGGGCGAGTTCGGGCTCGGAGTCGGCCAGCGCTCCCCGACCCTGCGTGAGGCGTGCCGCGTCGTCCGTGAGAATGCGCAGCAGCCGCCGCAGCCCCTCCCGGTCGGTCGAATCGACCAGGTCGAGCGCGAGGAAGAGCCCGTGCGCCTGCGCCGCGGTGTCGATTCCGGCCTGGTGAGCGCCGAAGAACGGCACGGTCTCCTCGCCGTTCATCGGCGTCGAGGCGAGAGTGGGGGTGTCGGCATCCTGCCGGTTCAGGGCGTGGTCGACCCCGATCGCCGCGGCCGCGCCGACACCGACGACAGCTCCTCCGAGGAGGAACTGCCGCCGGGTCGACCCGGGGCGATCGGAGCGCGCACCCTCGGTGCGCGCGCGCATCAGTGGTCCATGCCCTCGTGGTCGTCGCCGCCCTCGTAGTTCTCGTTGGCGCCCGAGTAGTCCTTCACCGGGGCGGTGAACGCGTAGGTCGAGTCGTCCGAGAAGGTGAGGGTGACGGTGACCTCGTCGCCCGCGGCGAGCGGGCCGGTGAGGCCCATCAGCATGATGTGGTCGGCGCCGGGTTCGAGGGTCAGCTCGCCCTCGGCTGGGATCGAGAACCCTCCCTCGATCTCGCGCATGATCATCTCGCCCGCCTCGTTCTCGACGGTCTCGTGCAGTTCGACCATGCCGGCCGCGTCGGTCGCCGCCGAGACGACCGTCACCGCCTGGCCGCTGTCGTTCGTGAGGGTGCCGAACGCGGCGGACATGTCATCGTCGGTCGCCTTGATCCAGGCGTCCTCGATGGTCACGGAGTCGCCTGCCGGAGCAGCGGGGGCCGCCGGTTCGGCGGACGTGGCCGCGCAGCCGGTGAGCGCGAACAGCGACACTGCGGCGAGGGCGGCGAGACGGGGGAGCGGGGTGTTCGTGAAGAAGGTCATGGTGAGGCCTTTCAGTTGTGCTCCGCGGCATCGGCATCGGCATCGGCCGAGGCGGCGGACGCCGTGCGAGGACGGCGCAGGATTCGGAAGAGGAGAAGCGCGACGGCGGCGATCGCCGCGCCCGCTGCACCGACGAGCAACACCCGGAGGCCGTCGTCGGTCGGGTTCGGGGTCTGCTCCGCGGCGGCGTCGGTGTCTGCGCGATCGGCGTTCGCGCTGCCCGCCGAGGGCGCGACCGTCTCGTCGGACGAGCTGTCCGTGCCGGCGGACGCCGAGGCGGGCATCGGCTCGCCGTCGCCGACCGTGAACGGTACGACGCCCGAGATCGGATGCCCGTCCTCCGAGACCACCTGCCACCGCACCTGGTACCCGGCCGCGGGCATGCCGGGGTCGAGGAGGGCCGTGACGGTGCGACCGTCGACGTCGACCTCCCCGGTCGCCCAATCGTGGCCGTCGGCGTCGACCACGAGCACGACGGCGCCCTCGGTCGAGTCGCCGAGCACGAGCAGGTCGCCGGAGTAGGTGAGGGTGATCGACTCCGGTGCGGTGGCCAGCCGTTGATCGGCCTCCGGAGTGCTGTGAACGAGCGAGTCATGGGCGGAAGCGGGAACGGCGGTCGCCAGCACGGCGACGGCCGCCACGGCCAGCCCGACCGCGATTCTGCGGACAGGGGACATGGTGGATACCTCTCGACGGGCGCCGGGAAGGGCGCCGGACGGTGCGTTGCCGGCCCACGCGGCGTCGGGCGCGCGCAGGCGTGAACGCCCACGGGCCCAGGCCCGGGGCGGAGTTCAGACCGCGGTGACGAGAGGTGGGGCGCGCCCGCGGAGGGGCGAGAGCAGCAGGGCACCCCGGAGGACGACCGCATCCGCCCGCAGGCAGAGCAGGGCGACCGGTCGGGGACGCGGGGAGAAGACCGTGACGGCGGCACGACGACGGACCCAGCGGATGCTCTGCTGAGCGAGGTCGCGCAGCCCGACGAGCAGGCGCTCGCCGCGATGCAGAGCGGCGACGGTGAGAAGCGCAGCGAACACGTGACCGACCCACATGCCCCCGTCCGCCACGACGGCGGCCGGGAGACCGGAGGCCTCGGGCAGCACCAACGGACCCCCGTGCACGTGGGGGGCGGCGCCGGCGGTGGGCGTGATCGTGCCGAGCACGAAGAGCACGTGGAAGAGGAACTGGCTCACGGCGACCGAGATCGTCAGGCGGGTGACCGAGAGCCGACGGCCGGCGAGCAGCACGCACACCATGAAAGACAGCACCCAGGGCACGAGGATGCCCAGTGGCCCGGGCATCGCGCCGCCCGCGGTGACGTGCCCGGCGAGCGCGACGAAGATCGCCACGGCGGATGCCGCGAACCCGCGCAGGACGGCGGGTCTCCGGGACGGGTGCACGGTCCCATTCTGTCAGGCCCGCCGACCGCGCACGGTTCTGTCAAGACCCTGAGGGGATCGGCGACCGCCCCTCTACCGTCGCGACATGGACACAGCGCAGCGCATCCACCGGGCCAAGCATCCGCGATCGATCATCGCCGGGCCGTACGGGCATCCGTTCCACCCGGTTGCGGTCACGATCCCGATCGGCGCATGGACGGCCGCGCTGATCTTCGACGTGATCGCCCTCGTCGGCGATGACTCCGCCTTCGCGCAGGGGGCGACGGTCCTCGTCGGCATCGGCATCGCAGGGGCGCTCCTCGCCGCGGTGCTCGGACTCATGGACCTCTCGCAGATCGCCGCCGGAACGGTCGCGCGCCGCACCGCATTCGTGCACATGACGCTCAACCTGCTCGCGACGGCGCTCTTCGCGCTCGGCTTCGTACTGCGTCTCGTCGACGGCGCCGACCATCCGCACCTGCCGGCCTTCGTCCTCAGTGCGATCGCCTTCCTGCTGGTCGGGGCGTCGGGGTACCTCGGCGGCAAGCTCGCCTATCGCTGGGGCATCCGCGTCGCCGACGAGCAGACGCAGGCCGAAGGGTTCCGTCTGCACGAGTGAGCGGGTGCAGACGGAACCCTCCGTCACCGTCGTCGTAGACGTGAACCGGCCCACACCAGCGCCGCCGCGGCGAGGCCGAGGCGCAGGCGCGGATGCACCGCGAGCCACGTGTACACGCTCACCGCGCGGCCGGACCGCGGAAGCGCGCCGGTGCCAGAGGGGTCGGCAGCGCCGACGCGCAGGTCGCCGCCGCCCGTCCCGTCGGGGTCGTCGGTATGCATGATGTCGGTGCCGAGCCGGCGGAAGACGGCGTCGACGATCCCCGGTGCGACGTGTTGAGCGGCGACCAGCAGACGGCCACCCCCGCCCGCGTGGATGGTGCGCACGGGATGCGTCGCTGCGAAGGCGATCGCCTCGGCAACGACCTCGGGCGCGTACGCAGGAGGAGGCGCGGTCGGTCGCCACGCCATGCGGTTGCGCGCGTGCCGGTAGATGGGGGTGTCGATGACGGCCGGTCGCACCGAAGTGATGCTGATCCGCGGATGCTCATCGCCGAGCTCCCGGCGCAGGGCGTCGAGCGCTCCCTCCACCGCGTGCTTCGATGCCGCATAGGCGCCGTGCATCGGCAGGGCCGCCACCGCCTCGACCGACGAGACGATGACGAGCGCGCCGCCGCCCGCGCGACGCACGGCGGGAAGCGCTGCCTGGATGCCGTGGATCTGCCCGATCAGATTCACCTCGAGCACGTCGCGGAACTCCTGCGGACGCGTGTCGGCGACCCGGGAGTACAGCAGAACCCCCGCATTGCCCACCCAGGTGTCGATGCGGCCGAACCACGCCTCGACGCGGTCGACCGCGGTGCGCACAGCATCCGCGTCGGTGACGTCGACGACCAGATGGCGGGCTGTGCCACCGTTCTCCTCGACGAGCCGCACGGTCTCGCGGAGGCCCTCCTCGTCGCGGGCGAGCACGACGACGCGCGCACCGTCGCGGGCAAGGCGCAGCGCCGCCGCGCGCCCGATGCCGCGCGAGCCGCCGGTGATCACTGCGACCTGGGCGTCGAGGGGGCGCAGCCGTCGACCGGCCGCGCCCCCTCCTCCCCAGCGGAACCCGGTCATTCCTTGTTGAACGCGTCCTGTGCGGCGCCGGCGACCTTCTCCACCACGTTCGGCAGTTCGGTGGTGCCGTAGAAGCGCGCGTCGGGGTGAGTGGGCGGCGGCATCTCGGCCGTCGTCGTGGGCCCATCGTGGTAGCTGAACTCTCCCTTGCCGTCGGGTGTGGGGCCCGAGGCCCACGACCCATCGGCGGCGGCGGGGCCGTCGCTGAAGTTCAGGTACTGGTACGAGACCTCGCGGTGCTCCTTGTTGATCGGGAAGTTGCTCGGCACGGGGAGCTCCTCGGCGCCCTCCTCCTTGAGCTCCTCGACCGCGCGCAGCCACTGGTTCTGGTGCATCGTGTCGCGGGCGAGCAGGAACCCGAGCATGTCCCGGATGCCGTGGTCGTCGGTCATGTGATAGAGCCGGGCGACCTGCACCCGCCCCTGCATCTCGGCGTTCGCATTCGCCATGAAGTCGGCGAGCAGGTTGCCGCTCGACGTGATGTACGACCCCTGCCACGGGTTGCCGTTGCTGTCGACCGGGCGGGGGCCGGCGCCCGCCCCCCGCCCCGGCGGCCCCGCGGGGCCGCCCCTGGCCGGCCCCGCCCGGCGCGTATTCA
>JASCNZ010000129.1 GCA_029959905.1 Microbacteriaceae bacterium PS02344 | reverse complement strand
GGATGCTGAGGGGCTTGCGGGTGGCGCCGGCTTCGGGTGCAGTCTGAGTCCGCGCATCCGGCCCCCACCCCAGCGGAGCGTTTCCGCTGTTCCACGCGGAGTCGTCGAACGTCGGCGCCTGCCATTCGTCCGCCCCCGCGTCAGCGGAGTAGTTCCATTGCCATTCGGCGCCGCGCGGGAGGAGCGTGAGCGGTCCCGGCGTGGCCGCTGCAGCCGATTGCGGCGACGCCGCTACGGGTGCGGCTGACGAAGCGGAGGCCGCGGCGGCGGGCGACGCGGACAGGGC
>JASCNZ010000128.1 GCA_029959905.1 Microbacteriaceae bacterium PS02344 | reverse complement strand
CCTCGGCATCGCTGCCGCAACCGATCGCGGACTCATCGTGCCGAACATCCGCGATGCCGGCGCCCTCGGCCTGGTCGCGATGCGCGACGCCATCCGGGATCTCGCGGAGACGGCGCGCGCGGGGAGGACCTCGCCCTCCGAGTTGCTCGGCGGGACGTTCTCGATCTCGAACATCGGCGGCTTCGGCGTCGATGCGGGTACGCCGATCCTGCCGCCCGGTCAATCGGGCATCCTGGCGGGCGGCGCCGTGCGGCGTCAGCCGGGGGAGCACCGCGGCGAGATCGCGC
>JASCNZ010000127.1 GCA_029959905.1 Microbacteriaceae bacterium PS02344 | reverse complement strand
GCACAGTCCACGGCGTCGGTGACGCTCCTCAACCCCCGGGTGACCGTCGCCAAGCTGGTGAAGGCCACGAGTGCGGCCGATTCCACGTACGCCGCGCCCGCCTCGGGCGACCCCGACCAGTCGTTCACCTTCCGCGTGCGGCTGACGAACGCGGGCAACACGCCGGCGTACGGCATCACCGTCACCGACACCGTGCCCGCGGGCCTGCGCGGCGACACGACCCAGGCGGCGTTCGCCGGCGCGATGTTCTCCGACGAGACGGCGATCCGCGAGGGTCGCGGCGGCAC
>JASCNZ010000126.1 GCA_029959905.1 Microbacteriaceae bacterium PS02344 | reverse complement strand
GCTCTCGTTCATGTCGTCACCTCGTTTTCAGGGCCGAGCATAGTGGAGAAGGTGTCCTACGCTGGAGGGATGACACGGGATGCCGACGACGCTCTGAGCTGGGAGGGCGACGACGACGCGAGCGAGCCGCGGAGCGCCCCGGGCGCCGAGCGACGGTCGGACGCGACATCGCACCGAGCGCCGCGAGCATCCACCGCCGCGGCTGCTCCGGCTGCGGCTCCGGGGCGCACGGATGCGGAGCCAGGTGCCGACGACGCTGATTCCGCTCCCGCGCCGCTGAGCACCAT
>JASCNZ010000125.1 GCA_029959905.1 Microbacteriaceae bacterium PS02344 | reverse complement strand
GCCGCGACCTCCGCTTCGGCATCCGCGCCGGCGACCTGCTCGGCGACGAGGCCCCACTCCACGGCCTCCTCGGCCGAGAGCAGGCGCTCCTGCAGCACCAGCTGCAAGGCACGGCGCTGGCCGACCGCCTGCGCGAGCTGCGCCGAGACCGAGAGGGCGGGCGGCAGGCCGATGTGCGCGTAGAGGCTGCCCCGCCGCGAGCGAGACCCGACGACGGCGTAGTCGCTGCTGAGCAGGATGCCGAGGCCTCCCCCCGCGGTCGTGCCGTGCGCGGCAGCCACCACGGGCA
>JASCNZ010000124.1 GCA_029959905.1 Microbacteriaceae bacterium PS02344 | reverse complement strand
GCCCAATACAAGATGGAGATCACGCGCGTGGGGGAGCGGTCGACGGCACCGAAGGCGTAGAGCTGTTCGAGGTACGACGGTGCGAGCCCCGTGGTCTCGGCGAGCGTGCGGGCCGCGGTGTCGACGGGCGCCTCGTCGGCGGCGATCCAGCCGCCGGGCAGCGCCCACCGGGCGGCGAAGGGTGCGCGCGTGCGATGCACGAGCGGGATGGCCAACCGGGGCGCCGCGTCGCCCGATGGGCGCAGGGTGAGGATCACGGTGGATCCCGCCACACGGATCTCTTCACTTC
>JASCNZ010000123.1 GCA_029959905.1 Microbacteriaceae bacterium PS02344 | reverse complement strand
CGTCGAGCGTGTCGACGGCGGATACCTGCAGGCGTTTCGGGTCATCGGCGGTGCCGGTCCACGCCCCGTCACCCGGAGACGCCCCCCAGCGGCGCCCGAGAGCGGGCATGCTCACGACGCCGACCTGCGGCACCCCGTCGACGGCGAGGGAGATCATCGTGCCCCACAGCGGCACGCCGCGCAGGAAGTGCGCGGTGCCGTCGATGGGGTCGACGATCCACTGGCGGCGGCTGTCGCCTTCGGCGCCGTACTCCTCGCCGAAGACGCCGTCGTCTGGACGCTCTCGCTGC
>JASCNZ010000122.1 GCA_029959905.1 Microbacteriaceae bacterium PS02344 | reverse complement strand
CGGGTACACGCCCGGCTCCTTCGACGACGTCGCGGCGAGCTCGGCCTGAGCCTTCACCAGCTGCGCGATGAAGGGCTTCGCGGCCTCGAGCCCCTGGGCGACGACGGCCTCGTCGGGCTTCGTCGCGCCGGCCTTGATGAGGTTCCAGCTGCCCTCGGTCGCCTCGGCCTCGACCATCATGATCGCGACGTCCTCGGTGCCGGCGGCCTTGGTGACCACACGGCCCGCGACGATGAGGTCGAACACGGCCTCCGAGACCTGCTCGGCGGTCAGGAACGCGACCCACTGGTC
>JASCNZ010000121.1 GCA_029959905.1 Microbacteriaceae bacterium PS02344 | reverse complement strand
GCCCGAATGCGGCCACAACACAGGGTGACACGAAGCGCAGACATTCGTACCCGCGGGTTTGAACCCTTCGCTCTCAGCGAACCACCAGGCGGCTCCCGGCGGGCGCTCGGCGCGACCCGCTGGACGCGCTCGCCCGGCCGGGGGCGCGACGGTTCAGAACAGCGGAACAGCGGGCCGGTAGTGACGCGCGCCCGCCCCGGCATCCGCGTCGAGCCCATCGAGCGTCGAGGGCTGCCAGTGCGGGGCGCGGTCCTTGTCGACCAGCTGCGCACGGAGGCCCTCGACGAGGTCC
>JASCNZ010000120.1 GCA_029959905.1 Microbacteriaceae bacterium PS02344 | reverse complement strand
CATGATGGGCATCGCCACGACCCTGATCGGATTCCTGCCCACCGCCGAGACCATCGGCATCTGGGCCCCGATCCTGCTCATAGTGCTGCGCCGGTTCCAGGGAGCGGGGGCCGGCGCCGAGTTCGCCGGCGCGCTGACGATGGCGAGCGAGTCGTCCGACACGCGCAACCGCGCCTTCGTGGCCGGGTTCCCCGGGGCAGCCGTCTACCTCGGCATGGCGCTCGCCACCGCGACGTTCGCCCTCATCACCCTGCTGCCCGCCGACGCGTTCCGCGCGTGGGGCTGGCGCATCC
>JASCNZ010000011.1 GCA_029959905.1 Microbacteriaceae bacterium PS02344 | reverse complement strand
GCGTCGGGGTCACCCCGACGCCTCTCGTCGTTTCCGCATACGATGGAGACGCCGCGCCCTCGCGGCCCCCAGGCAAGGATGACGTTGATGAAGAGCATGCTGTGGTTCCTGATCGGTGTGATCGGCGGCTTCGTGGCCGCGCACTTCATGAACAAGGACCCGCGCGGGCACGACATGCTCGCCGAGGTCGACGCCCGGATCAACGGGTTCACGGCACTGATCGGCGACGCCTATCGCGCCCAGGAGGCGCGGCTCACCGAGCCCGCCGACAGCTGACCACGCGCATCCGCACCCCCACCCCTCCGACCAAGGACACCCGGCACACATGAAATCCGCGGACATCGCGCAGCGCTACCTCGACTTCTTCGAGAAGAACGACCACGTCATCGTCCCCTCGGCCTCGCTGGTCAGCGAGGACCCGTCGCTGCTCTTCACCGTGGCCGGCATGGTGCCGTTTATCCCGTACCTGACCGGGGTCGTGCCGTCGCCGCATCCGCGCATCGCCGACGTGCAGAAGTGCATCCGCACCAACGACATCGAAGAGGTCGGCAAGACCGCGCGCCACGGGACCTTCTTCCAGATGCTCGGCAACTGGTCTTTCGGCGACTACTTCAAGGAGGGAGCGATCCGCTACGCGTGGGAGCTCCTCACCAGCTCCGAGGCCGACGGCGGTTTCGCGTTCGACGAGAAGGACCTCTGGGTGACGGTCTACGAGACCGACGACGAGGCGGAGGCGATCTGGCGTGACGTGATCGGCCTGAAGCCCGAGCGCATCCAGCGCCTCGGCCGCGCCGACAACTACTGGAACACCGGACAGCCCGGTCCCGGCGGCCCCGACTCGGAGATCTTCTTCGACCGGGGCCCGGCATACGGCAAGGACGGCGGACCGGCCGCCGACGACTCGCGGTTCCTCGAGATCTGGAACCTCGTGTTCATGCAGGACTTCATCGAGAACGTCCGCGGCAAGACCGAGTTCGACATCGTCGGCGAGCTGCCGCAGAAGAACATCGACACCGGCATGGGCCTGGAGCGCGTCGCCTTCCTCAAGCAGGGCGTCGAGAACATGTACGAGATCGACCAGGTGCGCCCGGTACTCGACCGTGCCGTCGAGCTCTCGGGGCGCCCGTACGGCAAAGCGCACGACGACGACGTGCGCTTCCGGGTGATCGCCGACCACGTGCGCTCGTCCCTCATGCTGCTCTCCGACGGCGTCCGCCCGTCGAACGAGGGGCGCGGGTACATCCTGCGCCGCCTCATGCGCCGCACCGTGCGCGCGATGCGCCTCCTCGGCGTCGACGAGCCGGTGTTCCCCGAGCTCTTCTCGACGTCGCGCGACGCCATGAAGCACTCCTACCCCGAACTCGAACGCGACTGGTCGACCCTCTCCTCGGCCGCCTTCGCGGAGGAGGAGACGTTCCGTCGCACGCTCGCCCAGGGGTCGACGATCCTCGACCTCGCGCTCGACGAGACGAAGAAGGAGGGCAAGGCCGCGCTCAGCGGCTCGGAGGCCTTCCTCCTGCACGACACCTACGGCTTCCCGATCGATCTGACCCTCGAGGTGGCCGAGGAAGCCGGTCTGCAGGTCGACCGCGCCGCGTTCGACACCCTCATGCGCGAGCAGCGCGATCGCGCCAAGGCCGACGCGCGCAATCGCAAGCGCCAGCTCGCCGACGTCTCGGTCTACCGCGACCTGCGTGCCCTCGGCGAGACCCGCTTCGACGGGTACACCGAGCTCGAAGTGGAGTCGCGCGTGCTCGGACTCCTCGTCGACGGGCAGGCGGTGCAGAGCGCAGCGGAAGGCCAGATCGCCGAGATCGTGCTGTCGGAGACCACGCTCTACGCGGAGTCGGGCGGACAGGTCGCCGACAAGGGGACGATCGTGGGCCCGGGCTACGAGCTCGAGGTCATCGACGTGCAGCGTCCGGTGCCCGGACTGATCAGCCACACCGTCGAGGTCGTGCGCGGCACGGTCGCCGTCGACGACGCGGCGACCACGGTCGTCGACGCGAAGAACCGCCGCGCGGCACGGCAGGCGCACTCCGCCACGCACCTGGTGCACGCCGCGCTCCGCGACACGCTCGGCCCGACGGCCACCCAGGCGGGCTCGCTCAACCGCGCCGGCTACATGCGCTTCGACTTCTCGTGGTCGCAGGCGCTGTCGACCGACACCCGTTCGGAGATCGAGGAGATCGCGAACCGCGCCGTGCAGGACGCCCTCGAGGTGACCACCCGCATCGTGTCGCTCGACGAGGCCAAGGAAGCCGGTGCCATGGCCCTCTTCGGCGAGAAGTACGGCGACGTCGTGCGCATGGTCGACATCGGAGGCCCCTGGTCGCGCGAACTCTGCGCGGGCACGCACGTGGGATCGAGCGCCGAGATCGGACTCGTCAGCGTCGTCGGCGAGTCGTCGGTCGGGTCGTCGAACCGCCGCATCGAAGCCCTCGTCGGCGCGGACGCGTTCCGTGAGCTGGCGGCGGAGCGCGCGATCGTCTCGCAGCTGACCTCGTCGCTGAAGACCCCGCGCGAGCAGCTTCCCGAGCGCATCGCCGACCTCGCCGCGAGCCTCAAGGCCGCGGAGAAGCGGATCGCGCAGTTCGAGGCGAAGGAGCGCGCAGGACAGGTGCCGGCGATCGCCGACGCCGCGCAGCGTATCGGCGCGTACCGCGTCGCCACCCAGTCGCTCGGCGCACTCGCCTCCGCCGACGACCTGCGCGACCTTGTGCTCGGCGTCCGCGATCGTCTCGGCTCGGAGGCGGCGGTCGTCGCGCTCGGCGCCGAGGTGGGCGGTCGACCGGTCGTCGTGGTCGCCACGAACGACGCGGCGCGCGGAGCGGGTGCGAAGGCCGGACCCCTGGCGAAGCGTGCCGCTGGGATCCTCGGCGGAGGCGGCGGCGGCCGTGACGACGTCGCGCAGGGCGGTGGCGCGGATGCTGCTGCGTTGCCCGCGGCGCTCGACGCCATCGCACAGGAGTTGCGCGGCGCGTGAGCGGGTTCCGCCGCGGGGTGCGTCTCGGCATCGACGTCGGGCGCGCCCGTGTGGGCGTCTCCCGGTGCGACCCCGACGGCATGCTGGCCGTGCCGGTCGAGACGGTGCCGAGGAACGACGACTCGATCGAACGCATCGCGCAGCTCGTCTCGGAGTACGAACCGATCGAGATCGCGGTGGGTCTGCCTGTGAACATGCAGGGCACCGACACCCCGTCGACGCAGGACGCCCGCGACTTCGCCGCCGCGGTGAGCGTCCGGACCCGGGTGCCGGTACGCCTCGTCGACGAGCGCCTGAGCACGGTCTCCGCGCACGCCGCTCTGCGATCTTCGGGCAGAAACCAGAAGAATTCTCGTAGCATTGTGGATCAGGTCGCCGCCGTGGTGCTGCTGCAGCAGGCGATCGACGTGGAGAAGAGCACCGGAAACCCGGCCGGTGCCGCTGTCCCGCCGAACGAGGAGTCTTCCTGAGCATGTCCGAACGCGATGGCGCATCCCCGGCCCAGGGCCCCGACGAGCGCCTCGGCGACCTCTTCGCCAACTTGCCGGACCCCACTCCGCAGCACCCGACGGTCGAGGATGACACTCCCGCGCCCGGGTCCCGTCGTGCGGCGCGCGAAGCGGCGGCGCGGCAGGCGGCCCGTCGCGGCGATGGTGAGGCCCCCCGCCCCGCCGTCCCGGAGGCCGGTGCGCCCGTCCCGGTGGACGAGGTCGCGCCTCCCCAGGAACCGGCGGGAGACGCCGCAGCGGCCGTTCCCGCCGCGCGACGGCCCGGTCCGTCGGTCGCCTCCGCGGCGTCCATGAGCACGCGCTCCTCATCGGAGAGGTCGACGACCGCGGTGGCGGATGCTCCGGATTCCGCCGAACCTCGCGACGGGGGACTCGACGATCTCTTCGCCTCCACCGACGACCACCACGCGAGCCGGACGCGCCCGAAGCGGCGGCGCGGGTGCCTGGTCGCGCTCATCGTCGTGCTCGCCATCCTCGGCGCCATCGCCGCGGCCGGTGTCTGGGCTATGAACACGTACGGCGATCGCATCTCGGAGCTGCTCGGAACGGGGGAACCCGCGGACTGGGAGCCCGGGCTCGCCACCGGCGAGGCCACGGTGACCATCGCCGAAGGAGACACCGGCCAGCCCGTGTCGACCGCGTTGTACGAAGCGGGCGTCACGCGCACCGAGGACGTGTTCTACGACTACCTCATCGACGAGGGTCTGAACCCGCCCTTCTATCCAGGCGTCTACAAGCTCCAGAAGAAGATGACGGCGGAAGCTGCGCTGGAGGCGCTCTCCGACGAGTCGAACCGCATGGAGAACACCGTCTCGATGGGGGAGGGAGCGACGATCGCATCGTCGCTCCCGGCGATGGCGGAGACGCTCGACCTCCCCCTGGCGGACTTCGAGGCCGCGGTGGCGGACCCCGCGGCGTACGGTGTCTCGGCGCAGAGTCTCGAGGGCTGGCTGTTCCCGGCGGTGTACACCTTCGACCCGGAGGTGACCGCCGCGCAGGTGATCCAGCGCATGGTCGACCGCACGCGCGAATCCCTGGCCGCCGCTGGTGTGCCCGAGGATCAGGCGGAGCGGGTGCTCACGGTCGCATCGATCGTGCAGCGCGAGGGCCGCACGTCCGACTTCGACAAGGTCGCGCGGGTGATCGAGAACCGCCTGGCGATCGACATGAAGCTGCAGATGGACTCCACGGCGCAGTACGGATACGGCTCGCTGCACGAGGGGGTCGTCTCGAGCTCGGCCGAGGCGCTGGCCGACGACAACCCGTGGAACACCTACGTGCACACCGGGCTGCCGGTCACGCCGATCGCCAGCCCGAGCGAGGCCGCGATCACCGCCGCGATGAACCCCGCGGACGGCCCGTGGCTCTACTTCGTCACGATCGACCTCTCCACCGGCGAGACCCAGTTCTCCGAGACCTACGAGGAGCATCAGGTCGGCATCGAGAAGTGGCGCGAGTGGTGCCGCGCCAACCCGGATGCCGGCTGCTGAGGTGTCGCGCACCCGACTCGCGGTGTGGGGCGATCCGATCGCGCACTCGAAGTCGCCCGCGCTGCACGCGGCCGCCTATGACGTACTCGGGCTCGACTGGCGGTACGAGCGTCGCCGCGTCGACGAGACGCTCTTCGACGAGGCCCTCTCCGCCCTCGATGCGCAGTGGCGGGGCCTCTCTCTGACCATGCCGCTCAAGGAGGTCGCCTTCCGCGCGGCTGAGGAACACGACACGCATGCCGAGCTCACGGGCGCCGTGAACACGGTGCTGCTCGGCGACGGCATCCGCGGGTTCAACACCGATGTGGGCGGCATCGTCGACGCCCTCGCCGAGCACGACCTCGCCGGCGCCACGCGGGTGCGCATCCTCGGGGCGGGCGCGACCGCGGCCTCCGCCCTCGTCGCGACCGCCGAATCCGGTGCGCACGAGGTCGAGGTGCGCGCCCGCCGCCCCGAACGCGGTGCCCTGTTGACCGCCCTCGGCGAGCGGCTGGGCATCCCGGTGTCAGTGACGGCGTTCGACGGCGCGGCCACCGACGTCGACCTCACCATCGCGACGCTCCCGAGCGGCACGGCGCTGCCGGAGGGCATGGTCGAACGCCTGAGCGAGGCGGGTGGGGCGCTCTTCGACGCGGCCTACGCGCCGTGGCCGTCGGCGCTGGCCGGCGCGTGGCACGGTACGGCCGTCTCGGGACTGGGGATGCTGTTGCATCAAGCGGTCCGCCAGATCCGCATCTTCCACCACGGCACCCCGACGGAGGCTCTGCCGGACGAGCCGGCGGTGGTCGACGCGATGCGCGCGGCTCTCGCCGACGCGTCGTGAAACCTGACCGTCGGCGCATGGGAGACTAGAGCAATGCTCCGCGTGCTGACCGCCGGCGAATCGCACGGCCCCGAACTCATCGCCATCATCGAGGGCCTGCCGTCGGGCGTCCCCGTCGTCGCCGACGCGATCCAGGCCGACCTGCAGCGTCGCAAGCTGGGGTACGGCCGCGGCTCGCGGATGAAGTTCGAGCAGGACGAGCTGTCGATCTCGGGCGGGGTGCGCCACGGCTTCACGTTGGGCAGCCCCGTCGCGCTGCGCATCGGCAACACGGAGTGGCCGAAGTGGACCGAGGTCATGAGCCCGGAGCCGATCGAACTCACCGAGAAGTCGCGCGGACGCGGCGCGCCCCTCACCCGCCCGCGCCCGGGACACGCCGATCTGGTCGGCATGCAGAAGTACGACTTCGACGAGGCGCGACCGATCCTCGAGCGCGCGAGTGCGCGCGAGACGGCGGCGCGCGTCGCCCTGGGCGCGGTGGCACGCTCGTTCCTCGGCGAACTCGGCATCCGCCTCGTCAGCCATACCCTCTCGATCGGCCCCGTGCAGGTGCCCGCCGGCTCGGCGCTCCCGACGCCGGACGACGTCGACGCGCTCGACGCCGATCCGCTCCGCTGCTTCGACGCCGCCACCTCCGCGCTGATGGTCGCCGAGGTCGATGACGCCAAGAAGGACGGCGACACGCTCGGCGGCATCGTCGAGGTGCTCGCGTACGGGCTGCCGCCGGGGCTCGGATCGCACGTGCACTACGACCGTCGCCTCGACGCCAGGCTCGCGCAGGCGCTCATGAGCATCCAGGCCATCAAGGGCGTCGAGGTCGGCGACGGCTTCGAGACCACGCGCCGCCGCGGCTCTGCGGCGCACGACGAGCTGTTCGTGGCGGCCGACGGGATCACCCGCGGCTCCGACCGCGCCGGCGGCATCGAAGGCGGCATGTCCACCGGTACCGTGCTGCGGGTGCGGGCGGGCATGAAGCCGATCGCGACCGTGCCGCACGCTCTCCGCACGATCGACATCGCCACCGGCGACACCGCCACCGCACATCACCAGCGGTCCGACGTCTGCGCCGTCCCGGCCGCAGGCGTCGTCGCCGAGGCGATGGTCGCGATCGAACTCGCCCGCGCAGTGCTCGAGAAGTTCGGCGGCGACAGCATCCGTGAGACGCGCCGCAACCTGGAGGGCTACCTGCAGGGCATCCCCGATGAGCTGCGCACCGCTCCCGCGTCGGAGGCGGCGCTCCTCGCCCATGACGACCGAGGCTGACCCGCTCGACATCGTGCTCGTCGGCCCGATGGGTGCGGGCAAGACCAGCGTCGGCCGACGCGTGGCCCGACGACTCGGCGTGCCCTTCACCGACACCGACAAGCGGATCGTCGCGGCGCACGGGCCGATCCCCGCGATCTTCGCCGAGCACGGCGAGGAGCGTTTCCGCGAGTGGGAGCGGGACGTCGTCGCCGCGGCACTCGCGGACGGCGGTGTGGTGTCGCTCGGCGGGGGAGCGGTGACCGATGCCGGCACCCGCGGCCTTCTGCGCGACCACCCTGTGGTCTTCCTCACGGTGAGCGCGGAGGCCGTCGCAGACCGCATTCGCGGCACGAACCGCCCGCTCCTCGCCGATGACGACCCCGTGGCGCGCTGGAAGAGCATCTTCGACGCGCGCCGCCCCTGGTACGAAGAGGTCGCCACGGCGACGTTCGACACCTCACGACGACCGATGCAGAGGATCGCGGACGACATCGCGACCTGGAGGAGGACACTGGCATGAGCACGACCACCATTCCCGTCACGGGCGCACACGCCTATGACGTGAGCATCGGGCGCGGCATCCTCGACCGGGTGTCCGCCGCCCACGAACCCGGCGTCCGGAAGATCCTCGTGGTGCACCCGCCCACCCTCGCGGCACGCGCCGCGGAGCTGCGCGACCGGCTGCTCGCCGACGCGGCGAACGGGCCGCGGGAGGTGCTGCTCGCCGAGATACCCGATGCCGAGCAGGGCAAGCGCATCGAGGTGGCCGCCTTCTGCTGGCAGGTCATGGGGCAGGCCGACTTCACCCGCACCGACGCGGTGGTGGGCTACGGCGGCGGCGCGGTGACCGATGTCGCGGGCTTCGTCGCCGCGACCTGGTTGCGCGGCATCCAGGTCGTGCAGGTCCCGACGACCGTGCTCGGCCTCGTGGATGCGTCCATCGGCGGTAAGACCGGGGTCAACACCGCGGAGGGCAAGAACCTCGTCGGCGCCTTCTGGGCACCGCGGGCCGTCGTCGGAGACCTCGACGAGCTCGCCAGCCTCAGCCCGAACGAGGCCACCGCGGGATTCGCCGAGGTCGTCAAGGCCGGTTTCATCTGGGCGCCGGAGATCCTCGACATCGTCGAAGCCGACCCGGCTCGCGCCGTCGACCCGACCACCGACGAGTTCCGGCGCGCCGTCGAACTCGCCGTCGGGATGAAGGCCGCCGTCGTGTCGGAGGACTTCCGCGAGGCGGGGCAGCGCGAGATCCTGAACTACGGACACACGCTCGGGCACGCGATCGAGCACGCCGAGCGTTATCGCTGGCGCCACGGCGCGGCGATCTCGGTGGGCATGCTCTTCGCCGCCGAACTGTCGCGCCTCGCCGGTCGCCTTCCGGACGAGGCGGCGGTGCGCCACCGCACCGTGCTCGAATCGCTCGGGCTGCCGACCTCGTACCGCGCCGGCGCCTGGCCGCAGCTGCTCGCGACCATGCAGCGCGACAAGAAGGCGCGCGGGGGGATGCTGCGCTTCATCCTGCTCGACGACATCGCGAAGCCGACCGTGTTGCAGGCACCGGACGAATCGCTTCTCTTCGCGGCCTACCAGGAGGTCGGGGAGTGAGCGCGCGTCTCCTGCTCGTGAACGGGCCGAACCTGAACCTGCTCGGCACGCGCGAGCCCGAGGTCTACGGCACGGCGACGCTCGCCGATGTCGAGCGCCTCGCCGCCGCCGCCGCGCTCGACGCCGGTTACGGGCTGCGGGCGATCCAGAGCAACCACGAGGGCGTGCTCATCGACGCGATCCACGAGGCGCGCGGCGACTGCGTCGGCATCATCATCAACCCGGGCGGCCTCACCCATACGTCGGTCTCGCTGCGCGATGCGCTCACCGGCGTGGGCCTGCCCTTCGCCGAGGTGCACATCTCGGACGTGCACGCGCGCGAGGAGTTCCGCCACCACTCCTATCTCGACGACGTCGCCGCTGTGCGCGTGATCGGGCAGGGCATCGACGGCTACGCCGAGGCCGTGAGACGTCTCACGGCGCTCATCCCTTAGAATCGACTGTCGGCTCCGCCCCCGCAGGGCGACGACGGCCGCGAAACCCCACAGGAACGGAAACCTCCCGCGCATGGCATCTACCGCAGACATCAAGAACGGCGTCGTCCTCAGCATCGACGGACAGCTCTGGAGCGTCATCGAGTTCCAGCACGTCAAGCCGGGCAAGGGCGGGGCGTTCGTCCGCACCAAGCTGAAGAACGTCGTGTCGGGCAAGGTCGTCGACCGCACCTACAACGCCGGCGCGAAGATCGAAATCGAGAACGTCGACCGCCGCGACTTCACCTACCTCTACACCGACGGCGACGGCTTCGTGTTCATGGACGCCGCCGACTACGACCAGATCACGGTCGGCGCGGCCACCGTCGGCGACGCGAAGAACTTCCTGCTGGAGAACCAGCAGGTCACGATCGCGCTCAACAACGGCAACCCGCTGTACATCGACCTTCCGGCGTCCGTCATCCTCGAGGTGACCTACACCGAGCCGGGTCTGCAGGGCGACCGCTCTTCGGCCGGCACCAAGCCCGCCACGCTCGAAACCGGCTACGAGATCCAGGTCCCGCTGTTCCTCGAGACGGGCACCAAGGTGAAGGTCGACACCCGCACGGGTGAGTACCTCGGTCGCGAGAAGTAAGGCGTGAGCGCCCGGACGAAGGCGCGCAAGCGCGCACTCGACATCCTGTTCTCCGCCGACGTGCGCGGCGACGAGGTGCAGGTCGCCCTCGCCGCCGAGGCGAAGCGCGCGGCGAGCGAGCCCGCCCGCGAGGCGTCGTGGCTGTACGCGCGAGAGATCGTGGACGGCATCATCGACCACCGCGATGAGATCGACGAGCACATCACGACGCACAGCCGCGATTGGAAGCTCGACCGCATGCCCGCGGTGGATCGTGCGCTGCTGCGCATCGGCGCCTGGGAGATCGTCTACAACGACGAGGTTCCGACGGCGGTCGCGATCGACGAGGCCGTGGAGCTGGCGAAGGAGTTCTCGACGGACGACTCCGGCGCCTTCGTGCACGGCGTGCTCGCCCGGGTAGCGCGCGCGGTCTGACCCGTTGCCGGTGTCTTCGGCCCGGTGCGGGTGTCGGTGGCACCGGAGAGGATGACGGGTATGGCCCCCGCTGACGACCCCCGTCACTCCGCGGCGGACTGGCGTGCGCTGTTCGGCTCCCCGGACGAGAGCGACACCATGCCTCTCGCACTCGGCGTCGAGGTGCGCTATCGCGATGCCCGCCACGCGAACCCCTGGGGGTCGCGCCCCGCTCGGTCGGCGACCCCGCGCGACGTCGCTCGCGGCGGCGGCGAGGTGCTGCTGGGCATCCGCCCTCTCGAACGGAGCGCGGCATCCGGCGACTGGGTGCAGGGGGCGGCCACCTGGGATGCCGTGCGGCGCTCTCCGGCACGCTACGGGCGCCGCCGGACCCGCTGGTTCGCCGACCTTCTCAGCATCGCGCGCGACTCGCTGCTGTCGGGCACCGCCGGCGATTGGCTGCTGCTCGATCATCTCGAGTCGCCGCTGCTCTGGACGCACCTGCACGCCGCCACCGCCCTCGGGATCCCGCTGGTGCCGACGCAGAAGAAGGTCACCGTCGAACTGCGCGATCGGATCGAGGTCGGCGCGGTCATCCGTCGCACCGACGCCGGCGACCTGACCGTCGAACCCGAGATCGGTGCGGCCGGCGACGCGTCGGGGCTCACCGGCGCCCTGTTGCGGCCGATCGGACGATGCGGGCTCTACGCGGTCGTGCAGACCGGAGACCGACTGCACGTCGTCCTGGCCGAGACCACGGCCGGCGAGGCCGGGCAGTCCCTCCTGGCGCTCGACGGGGCTCTGCGCATACCGCGCGACGACGAGGGGGCTTTCCTCCGCGAGGCGTATCCGCGGCTGGCGCGTGGTGTCGGAGTACGCACCCAGGGGTCCGTCTCCCTCCCGCCCCTGCCGCGCCCGCGTGCCGTGCTCTCGCTGTCGTTCCGCCGCGGCGACACTGTCGAGTACGCGTTCGGGTGGGACTACGCGGGTTTCGGTCGGGCATCCGTCGAACCCGACGGATCGGGGTTCCGCGACCCCGAGGCCGAGGGCGAGGTGCTGACGCTCGTCGAGTCCCTCTGGCAGCAGTCGGTCGGAAGCGCCTTCATGCCGCGGGGTGCCTTCCACGAGATCGAGGCTGCGGAGTTTGTGACGCGCGTCGTGCCGCGTCTGGAGGCGGAAGGAGTGCACGTCGAGACGACCGGGCGGCGCAAGACGTACACCGAGCTCACGGGTGAGCCCGAGCTGACCGTGACGACGGTGGAGACCCCGGACTCCGACTGGTTCGACCTCGGGGTCCTGGTCCGCATCGATGGACGCGTGATCCCGTTCGAGCCGCTGTTCACGGCTCTCGTGACCGGGCGTAAGAAACTCCTGCTGGTCGACGGCACCCATTTCTCGCTGCAGCATCCCGCTCTCGACCGCCTGCGCGAACTGCTCGAGGAGGCCGCGCAGCTCGATGAGTGGGAGACCGGACCGCGGCTTCATCGTTCGCAGGTCGCGCTGTGGGAGGAATTCGAGGACCTGGCCGACCAGGCGCTGCCCGCGCGGACGTGGCGGGAACTCGCCGAGGGACTGCGCGACGTTGCCACCGTCCCTTCCGTGCCTCCGCCGGCCGGGCTGCGCGCCGAGCTGCGTCCGTACCAGCAGCAGGGCCTCGACTGGTTGGCGTTCCTCTGGGGGCACGGCCTCGGGGGGATCCTCGCCGACGACATGGGACTGGGCAAGACCCTCCAGATCCTCGCGCTGATCCTGCATGCGCGGGAGGCGGGGGAGCAGCGCCCCTTCCTGGTGATCGCGCCCACCTCCGTCATCGGCGGCTGGCGTGCGGAGGCGACGCGCTTCGCCCCGGGCCTGCGGGTGCAGCTGAGAGACGCCACCCGGGCCTCGGGATTGGCCGAGCCGCTCGACGCGGACGTCGTGGTCACCACCTACGCCATCGCCCGCCTCGACGAGCCGGTCTTCAGCGGGGTCGACTGGGCCGCGCTCGTGCTCGACGAAGCGCAGTTCGTCAAGAACCCGGCGACGAAGCTGCACCGGGCGATCGCTGCTATCCCCGCCCGCGCGGTGTACGCGGTTACCGGCACCCCGCTCGAGAACGGGCTGTCCGAGTTGTGGGCGCTGCTCTCGCTCACCGCGCCCGGACTCTTCCCGTCGGCTCGCGCCTTCCGGGAGCGCTACATCCAGCCGATCGAGCAGGGGAAGGTGCCCGAGAACGCGGAAGGCGGGGAGTACCGGGCGCGGCGCCTCGCCCAGCTGCGCCGTCGCATGCGTCCGCTGCTCCTGCGCCGGACGAAAGAACTCGTCGCCGACGAGCTCCCGACGCGGCAGGAGCAGATCCTCGACGTCGAGCTGGGGTCGGCGCACCGCGAACTCTACGAGACGGTGCTGCAGCGCGAGCGCCAGAAGATCCTCGGGCTGCTCCCCGAACTCGATCGTCACCGGTTCATCGTCTTCCGTTCTCTGACCCTGCTTCGCATGCTCGCACTGTCGCCCGCGCTGATCGACCCCGCGCACACGCGCGTCGGCTCGCGGAAGCTCGATGTGCTGCTCGAGCGCGTCGTCGAGCTGCAGCAGGAAGGGCATCGGGCACTGGTGTTCAGCCAGTTCACGTCGTTCCTCGACCTGGCGGCGGAGCGCCTGACCTCCGCGGGCATCCCGTACTCGCATCTCGACGGGTCGACCTCCGGTCGGCAGGCCGTCATCGACGGCTTCCGCGCAGGTGACCAGCCGGTGTTCCTCATCAGCCTCAAAGCAGGCGGATTCGGCCTCACGCTCACCGAGGCCGACTACGTTTTCCTGCTCGACCCGTGGTGGAACCCGGCGGCGGAGGCGCAGGCCGTCGACCGCGCGCACCGCATCGGACAGACCGCGCAGGTGTTCGTCTACCGGCTGGTGGCCACGGGAACCATCGAGGAGAAGGTCGTCGAGCTGCAGCGCCGCAAAGCGAGACTCTTCTCGGCGGTCATGGACGACGAGGCCCTGTTCGCCCAGTCGCTCACCGCCGACGACATCCAGGGGCTGCTCGATTGATCCACCGGCGCGGCCGGCCTGCTGCGGGCCTCTGCAGCGTCGGCGCGACGCGGATATGCACGGCCGGTCTCCGCCGACGGTCAGCATGCCCCGGGTAGAATCGGTGCGGTCCAGACGGGCGTCCGCGAACGGTCGCCGGGACGATGCACCAGGAGGAGACGGAATGCGGATCACGGGACTCGGCCACGCCGGGATGTTCATCGAGACGCTCGGCGGGAACATCATCTGCGACCCCGTCCTCGGGCCGTCGTTCTTCGGCTCGTGGTTCCCGTTCCCCGACAACCGTGCGCTGGACTGGGAGCGCTTCGGCCGAGAGGCCGACTTCCTCTACATCTCGCATCGTCACCGCGACCACTTCGACCCCGCGCTGCTCGAGAAGTACATCCGCAAGGACATCGAGGTGCTCCTTCCGGAGTATCCGATCGACGACCTCGAACAGGACATCCGCGCTCTCGGCTACACCAACATCACGTATGCCCCCGCGGGCGAGGTCATCGAACGCGGCGACCTCAAGATCATGATCACGCCCCTGCGCGCCCCCAGCGACGGGCCGATCGGCGACTCCTCGCTCAGCGTCGACGACGGCACGGGCTCTGTGCTGAACCAGAACGATTCGCACCCCCTCGACCTGGAGAAGCTCCTGCACTTCGGCAAGCCCGACGCCTACTTCACCCAGGTGTCCGGCGCGATCTGGTGGCCGATGGTCTACGACCTCCCGATGGACGCCAAGCAGAACTTCGCGCAGCTCAAGCGCGAGGCGCAGAACAAGCGCGCGATGTACTACATCGAGAAGGTCGACGCCCCGCATGTCTTCCCGATGGCCGGACCGCCGATGTTCCTGCGCGACGACCTCTTCGACTTCAACGGCACCGGGCGCAACGGCGAGTCGATCTTCACCGATCAGAAGCAGTTCCTCGCCCACATGAAGGAGCTCGCCCCGCAGTACGACGGGCAGCTCTTCATCCCGGGCACCGTGGTCACGGTCGAGGGCGGCGAGGTCACCACCGCGCAGACCCTCTACTCGGATGCCGAGATCGCCCACATCTTCGACGAGAAGTGGGACTACCTCGAGGAGCAGCGGGCCAGCCGTCAGCAGGAGATCCGCGACGAGGAGGCCTCGCGCGCGGAGGTGCTGCCCGCCGATCAGATCCTCGCCGCGCTCAAGGAGTGGTGGGAGCCGCTGCTGAAGAAGTCGCGGACCATCCGTCTCGGAGTGGGCGGCAACGTGCGCTTCCGCATCGGTGATCTGGACATGGTGGTCGACTTCCCGCGGGCCAAGGTGCGCGAGTACGCCGGCGAGGAATGCGTCTACTGGTACACGATCCCGGCCGACCTCGTGTCGACGAACATCCGTGACCACGAGATCGACTGGTCGAACTCGATCTTCCTGTCGATGCAGTTCCAGGTCGGCCGCAGCGGCAAGTTCAACGAGTTCCTCACCACGTTCCTCAAGTGCCTGTCGGTCGACCGAATCGAGTACGTCGAGAACTGGTACCAGGAACAGACCGACCAGACCGAGGACGCGGAGATCGGCGGCTGGACGGTGCAGCGCCGGTGCCCGCACCTGCGCGCCGACCTCACCCGCACCGGTTCGGTCGACGCCGACGGCATCCTCACGTGCAGCATGCACGACTGGAAGTGGGACCTGAAGACCGGCCGCTGCCTGTCGACGAGCGGGCACCCGATCCGATCGTCCAAGATCGACGAGGTCACCGACGACGTGTTCGCCGAGGCGAGCTGACCGGGTGACGGTTCCGGAACATCCGCAGGGGAGGGGCAGGGATGCCCGCACCTCGCGCCTTAGGGGCGTGAATTTCCTGCGCGGCGCGCGCTGGGTGGTGGCCTCGACCCCGGATCGGCTGGTGCGCATCGCGACGGATTTCCTCGTCGCCGAGGGGTTCGACGTGCGTGACGACGGTTACGCCGCGAGTCTCGTCGAGCGCGGCTCGGAGTGGACGGCGGTCTCGCTGGAGATCGGCAACGAAGAGCGCTCCCGCCGCGGCTGGTGGCAGGGCCTGGTGACCGACGATCTGCCGTTCCCGCTGCCGCGCTTCCTGCAGCCGAGCATCCCCCCGACACTCGTCGTGGTTTCGGCGCGCACCGTATCGCGCGGCGTCGCCGAACTCGTGGTGTTCCCGCACTCGTCGAGGCGTGGAGACCCCGCGTACGCGTCGGCCGCCGCGCCGCGGGTCTCCGCCGCGATCGAGCGCATCACCGCCGCGGCCGGAGCGGAGGCGGCGATGCTGTCGCACGAGACCATGCGCAGCATCCCGAACGACGGCGCCCCCGCCTCGCAGGAGATGGTGCGTGAGGTCCTCGGCTGGCGGTGATCGCGGGTTAGACTGAACTGCAAGCAACCTTTAACACCGTCCTGTGAGGCGGAGAAGGGAGCGGCTGATGAGTGCACGCACCATCCTGCACGAAGCCGACATCTCGCGGGCATTGACCCGCATCGCCCATGAGGTCCTCGAGTCCAATCGCGGCGCCGACGACCTCGTCCTCCTCGGCATCCCGACCCGGGGCGTGGCGCTCGCCCGCCGCCTCGGCGCGCTGATCGGCGAGATCTCCGGGCATCCGGTGCCCGTCGGGTCTCTCGACGTCACGCTGTTCCGAGACGATCTCGCCCAGCAGCCGACGCGCTCGCCCCGACCGACCGAGATCCCGGTCGGAGGGATCGACGGTCGGACGGTCGTGCTCGTCGACGACGTGCTGTTCTCCGGACGCAGCATCCGCGCCGCTCTCGACGCGCTCCAGTCCATCGGGCGGCCCGCCGTCGTTCGCCTCGCGATCCTGGTCGACCGCGGCCACCGCGAGCTGCCGATCCGTCCCGACTTCGTCGGCAAGAACATCCCCTCGGCCCGTTCCGAACGCGTCAACGTGCGCCTCGTCGAGCACGATGGCGTCGAGGAGGTGACGATCGGCGCATGAGACACCTCCTCGACACCCGCACCCTCGATCGCGCCACGGCCCTGCGCATTCTCGACGTGGCCGAGGACATGTCCGACACGCAGTCGCGTGAAGTCAAGAAGCTGCCGACGCTGCGCGGCAAGACCGTCGTCAACCTGTTCTTCGAGGACTCGACCCGCACGCGTATCTCCTTCGAGGCGGCGGCGAAGCGCCTCTCCGCCGATGTCATCAACTTCGCCGCGAAGGGCTCGAGCGTGTCGAAGGGCGAGAGCCTGAAGGACACCGCGCAGACTCTCGAGGCGATCGGCGCGGATGCGGTGGTCATCCGCCACCCGGGCTCCGGTGCGCCGCAGACCCTCGCGACGAGCGGCTGGATCTCTGCCGGTGTCGTGAACGCCGGCGACGGCACGCACGAGCATCCGACCCAGGCGCTCCTCGACGCCTTCACGATCCGCAAGCGCCTGCGCGGCGCCGAGAGTCGGGGCAGCGATCTCGCCGGCTTCCGGGTCGTCATCGTCGGCGACGTGCTGCACTCGCGCGTGGCGCGTTCGAACGTCTGGCTGCTGACCCTGCTCGGCGCCGAGGTCACGCTGGTGGCTCCGCCGACCCTGGTGCCGCAGAACGTCTCGCAGTGGCCCGTGCGCGTCGTGTACGACCTCGACGAGGCGCTGGCCTCGGGGCCGGACGCGGTGATGATGCTCCGGATCCAGCTCGAGCGCATGAACGCGGCGTATTTCCCCACCGAACGGGAGTATTCCCGGCGGTGGGGGCTCGACGCACGGCGCACGGCGACGCTGCCGACCGGTAGCATTGTGTTGCACCCCGGGCCCATGAACCGCGGACTGGAGATCTCCTCCGAAGCGGCGGACTCGCCCCGCTCCACAGTGCTGGAGCAGGTGGCGAACGGGGTGTCCGTGCGCATGGCTGTGCTGTACCTGCTGCTGGCAGGAGAACGAGACGACGAACGAGGGGGAGACCTGTGAGCGAGACCCTCGTCATCACCGGCGCCACGCTGCTCGGAGCCGAGAGCGCCGACATCATCATCGAGGACGGCCGGATCGCCGAGATCGGTGCGGGCCTGAGCCGGGCCGGCGCGCGCGTCGTGGACGCAGACGGACTCGTCGCGCTGCCCGGTCTCGTCGACCTGCACACCCACCTGCGCGAGCCGGGGTACGAAGCATCCGAGACGATCCTCTCGGGTACGCGGGCCGCGGCGTCCGGCGGCTTCACCGCGGTCTTCGCGATGCCGAACACCTCGCCCGTCGCCGATACGGCGGGGGTCGTCGAGCAGGAGCTCGCCCTCGGCGAGGCCGCGGGCTACGCCACGGTCCAGCCGATCGGTGCCGTGACCGTCGGGCAGAAGGGGGAGCGACTCGCCGAGCTCGGTGCGATGGCGACCTCGCGAGCTCAGGTGCGCGTGTTCAGCGACGACGGCTTCTGCGTGTTCGATCCGCTGATCATGCGTCGGGCGTTGGAGTACGTGAAGTCCTTCGACGGCGTGATCGCACAGCACGCGCAGGATCCGCGCCTCACCGAGGGCGCGCAGATGAACGAGGGGGCCGTCTCGGCGGAGCTCGGTCTGACCGGATGGCCGGCCGTGGCCGAGGAGTCGATCATCGCCCGCGACGTACTGCTCGCCGAGCACGTCGGGTCGCGTCTGCACGTGTGCCACCTGTCGACCGCCGGCTCGGTCGACATCATCCGTTGGGCCAAGAAGCGCGGCATCAACGTCACCGCCGAGGTCACTCCGCACCACCTGCTCCTCACCGACGAGCTCGTGCGCGGGTACGACGCCCGTTTCAAGGTCAACCCGCCGCTGCGACGCGAGGAGGACGTGCGCGCGGTGCGCGAGGGCCTCGCGGACGGCACGATCGACATCGTCGCGACCGACCACGCGCCGCACCCGGCCGAGGCGAAGGCCTGCGAGTGGCAGGCGGCGGCCAACGGGATGGTCGGGCTCGAGAGCGCTCTCCGCGTCGTGCACCAGTCGATGGTCGAGACGGGGATGCTCGACTGGGCCGATGTCGCACGCGTGATGAGCGCGGCGCCCGCCCGCATCGGCCGCCTGTCTGGTCATGGCACGCCGCTCGAGGCCGGACGGCCGGCTCATATCGCCCTGTACGACGCCTCGGTCGACGGTGTGTTCACCGCCGACGACCTGCGCGGCCGCAGCACGAACTCGCCCTACCTCGGCCGCGCCCTGCCCGGGCGTGTGGAATACACGATCCACGGCGGCCGTCTCACGGTCGACGGCGGCAGCCTGGTCGAGGGGATCGGCGCATGAGCGCACGCGACATCGCGATCGCCATCACCATCGGCGTCGCGCTGCTCATCCTGCTCGCGATGCTGCGCGCCTGGCGACGACGTCAGCGACGCGACGCCGGACTCTCCGCCCCGCTCGGGGTGCCAGAGCACGCCGAGGTCGTGTCGCGCCACGAAATGCTGTACGTCTCGACGACACGGCACGACCAGCCGCTTGAGCGCCTCGCGATCTCGCCGCTGGCCTACCGCGCACGCGGTGAGCTGGCGATCACGGACCGCGGCCTGGCACTCTGCCTCGACGGGACGCCGACGGTGTTCCTCGCCTCCTCACGCCTCGTCGCGATCGACCGCGCGACCGTCACGATCGACCGCGTGGTCGAGCCGGGCGGCCTCGTGCGCATCGTCTGGCGGGCCGACGACACCACCGTCGTCGACTCGTACCTGCGGCTCTCCGCAGGCGACCCCCACGAACTCATCTCCCACCTGCGGCAGCTCGTCCCCGCCGCCCCCGACACAGGAGCAACACGATGACCGCTCTTCCCGAACCCGCCGTGCTCGTCCTCGAAGACGGCACACGACACGCCGGCCGCGCTTACGGTGCGCGCGGCACGACCCTGGGCGAGGTCGTCTTCTCGACCGGCATGTCCGGCTACCAGGAGACCATCACCGACCCGTCGTACGCCGGACAGATCGTCCTGCAGACCGCGCCGCACATCGGCAACACCGGCATGAACGACGAGGACCCCGAGTCACGCCGCATCTGGGTGGCCGGATACATCGTGCGCGACCCCTCGCGCGTCGTCTCGAACTGGCGCGCGAACACGTCGCTCGACGACGCGCTCGTCGAGGACGGCATCGTCGGCATCAGCGGCATCGACACCCGCGCCGTCACGCGTCACATCCGCTCGGCGGGTTCGATGCGCGGGGGGATCTTCTCGGGCGAGGCCGCAGGCCTCGACGAGGACGAGCAGTTGCGCATCGTGCGCCAGGCGCCCGAGATGACCGGCCAGAACCTCTCGGCCGAGGTCTCGGTCGATGCGGTGACCATCACGACGGCGATGGGCGAGCGGGTGGGCAACCTCGCCGTGCTCGACCTGGGCGTCAAGCAGGCCACCATCGACAACCTCGCCGCCCGCGGGTTCGACGTGCACGTCATGCCCCAGTCGTCGACGATCGACGACATCCGGGCCATCGATCCGGTGGCCGTCTTCTACTCCAACGGCCCCGGCGACCCCGCCGCCTCCGGTGACCACGTCGAGCTGCTGCGCGCGGTCCTCGACGACGGTCTGCCGTTCTTCGGCATCTGCTTCGGCAACCAGCTGCTCGGGCGCGCGCTCGGGCTCGGCACCTACAAGCTGCCGTTCGGTCACCGAGGTATCAATCAGCCCGTCCTCGACAAGTCGACGGGACGCGTCGAGATCACCGCGCACAACCACGGGTTCGCGGTCGACGCGCCGCTCGAGGGTGCTTTCGACAGCCCGCACGGCTACGGCAAGGTCGAGGTCAGCCACGTGGGGCTGAACGACAACGTCGTCGAAGGCCTCCGCGCCCTCGACATCCCGGCCTTCTCGGTGCAGTACCACCCGGAGGCGGCCGCCGGCCCGCACGACGCCAACTACCTCTTCGACCGGTTCCGCGACCTGGTCATCGCGAGCAAGAAGGACGCACAGTAATGCCCAAGCGCGACGACATCACCTCCGTCCTCGTCATCGGCTCCGGCCCGATCGTCATCGGTCAGGCCTGCGAGTTCGACTACTCCGGCACCCAGGCGTGCCGCGTGCTCCGCGAAGAAGGCGTGCGCGTCATCCTCGTGAACTCGAACCCCGCGACGATCATGACCGACCCCGACTTCGCTGACGCGACCTACGTCGAGCCGATCACCCCCGAGGTGATCGAGACGATCATCGCGAAGGAGAAGCCCGACGCGATCCTGCCGACGCTCGGCGGTCAGACGGCGCTCAACGCCGCGATGGCCCTCGATGAGCGCGGCATCCTCGCGAAGTACGGGGTCGAGCTCATCGGCGCCAAGGTCGAGGCGATCAAGAAGGGCGAGGACCGCCAGGTCTTCAAGGAGCTCGTCATCGAGTCCGGCGCCGACGTCGCCGACTCCGTGATCTGCCACTCGATGGACGAGCTGCTCGCCGGTGCCGAGAAGCTCGGCTACCCGCTCGTCGTTCGCCCCAGCTTCACCATGGGCGGCCTGGGTTCGGGCTTCGCCTACGACGAGGCGGACCTGCGTCGCATCGGCGGTGCCGGCCTGCACGACTCGCCCACCAACGAGGTGCTCCTCGAGGAGTCGATCCTCGGATGGAAGGAGTACGAGCTCGAGCTCATGCGCGACACCTCCGACAACACGGTCGTCGTCTGCTCGATCGAGAACGTCGACCCGGTCGGCGTGCACACGGGCGACTCGATCACCGTGGCGCCCGCGCTGACGCTCACCGACCGCGAGTACCAGCGCATGCGCGACATCGGCATCGACATCATCCGCGCCGTGGGCGTCGACACGGGCGGCTGCAACATCCAGTTCGCGGTGAACCCCGAGAACGGGCGCATCATCGTCATCGAGATGAACCCGCGCGTGTCGCGGTCGAGCGCCCTGGCGTCGAAGGCCACCGGCTTCCCGATCGCCAAGCTCGCCGCCAAACTCGCGCTCGGGTACCGGCTCGACGAGATCCCCAACGACATCACCGGTGTGACGCCGGCGAGCTTCGAGCCCACGCTCGACTACGTCGTCGTCAAGGTGCCCCGTTTCGCGTTCGAGAAGTTCCCGGCCGCCGACGTCACCCTCACCACGACCATGAAGTCGGTGGGCGAGGCCATGGCGATCGGACGCAACTACGCGACCGCGCTGCAGAAGGCGCTCCGCTCGCTCGAGAAGCGCGGGTCCAGCTTCCACTGGGGGCCGGAGGAGCGCTCGGTCGAGGAGCTGCTCGAGGTCGCGAAGACCCCGACCGACGGACGCATCGTGGTGCTGCAGCAGGCACTGCGCAAGGGCGCGACCATCGAGCAGGCCTTCGAGGCGACCGCGATGGACCCGTGGTTCCTCGATCAGATCGTGCTGATCAACGAGGTGGCCGAGATCGTGCGCACGGCGCCCGAACTGGATGCCGCCACCCTGCGATACGCGAAGGAGCACGGGTTCTCCGACGCGCAGTTGGCGCAGATCCGCGGCGAGTCCGAGGCGGAGATCCGCGGGGTGCGCCACGGTCTCGGTATCCGCCCCGTGTACAAGACGGTCGACACCTGCGCGGGCGAGTTCCCGGCCCTGACCCCTTACCACTACTCGAGCTACGACTTCGAGACCGAGGTCGAGCCGTCCGACCGCACGAAGGTCGTCATCATCGGCTCCGGCCCGAACCGCATCGGCCAGGGCGTCGAATTCGACTACTCGTGCGTGCACGCGTCGTTCGCGCTGTCGGATGCCGGATACGAGACGATCATGGTCAACTGCAACCCCGAGACCGTGTCGACCGACTACGACACGTCCGACCGGCTGTACTTCGAGCCGCTCACGCTCGAGGACGTGCTGGAGGTGCTCGACGCGGAGGCAGCGAGCGGCACCATCCTCGGCGTCGTCTGCCAGCTGGGCGGACAGACGCCGCTCGGTCTCGCGAAGGGCATCGAAGCCGCCGGCTACACCGTGCTCGGCACCAGCCCCGACGCGATCGACCTCGCCGAGGAGCGCGCGCTGTTCAGCGGCATCCTCGACGCGGCCGGCCTCGTCGCCCCCCGCCACGGCACGGCGGTGGACGTCGACGGTGCCGTCGCAGTCGCCGAGGACATCGGCTACCCGGTGCTCGTCCGTCCGAGCTTCGTGCTCGGCGGTCGCGGCATGGAGATCGTCTACGACACGCCGAGCCTGCGCGACTACTTCGTGCGCACCGCCGACGAGGTCGTGATCGAAGAGGGCAAGCCGCTGCTGGTCGACCGCTTCCTCGACGATGCCATCGAGCTCGATGTCGACGCCCTGTTCGACGGCGAGGAGTTGTACATCGGCGGCGTCATGGAGCACCTGGAGGAGGCGGGTATCCACTCGGGCGACTCGAGCTGCACCCTGCCCCCGATCTCGCTCGGCCGCAGCGACGTCGACCGCGTGCGCGCGGCGACCCTTGCGATCGCGCAGGGTGTGGGCGTGCGCGGGCTGCTGAACGTGCAGTTCGCGATCAGCGCCGGTGTGCTCTACGTCATCGAGGCGAACCCCCGCGCGAGCCGCACCGTGCCGTTCGTGTCGAAGGCGCTCGGCATCCCGCTGGCCAAGGCGGCGAGCCGCATCATGGCGGGCGCGACGATCGCCGAACTGAAGGAGGAGGGCATGCTGCCCGCCGCCGACGGTTCGCGGGTGCCGCTCGACGCCCCGGTCGCGGTGAAGGAGGCCGTGCTGCCCTTCAAGCGCTTCCGCACCCGCGAGGGCAAGATCGTCGACTCGGTCCTCGGTCCGGAGATGCGCTCGACCGGTGAGGTCATGGGCTTCGATAAGGACTTCCCGACGGCGTTCGCGAAGAGCCAGGCCGCCGCGTACGGCGGCATGCCGACCTCGGGCACCGTGTTCATCTCGGTCGCCGATTCCGACAAGCGCGCGGTGATCCTGCCCGCGCACCGTCTGCAGCAGCTCGGCTTCACGATCGTGGCGACCGAGG
This sequence comes from Microbacteriaceae bacterium PS02344, assembly GCA_029959905.1. GTDB lineage: Bacteria > Actinomycetota > Actinomycetes > Actinomycetales > Microbacteriaceae > Microbacterium. The sequence goes on along the minus strand of JASCNZ010000011.1, from coordinate 40,247 downwards.
GCACCGCCGAGATCCTCTCGCGCAACGGCATCGCCGTGACCGTCGTCGAGAAGTACAGCGAGACGCAGGAGTCGGGCGCCGAGAACATCGTCGACCTCATCAACGAGGGTGCGATCGACATCGTGGTGAACACCCCGTCCGGGGGAGCGGCGCGCGCCGACGGCTACGAGATCCGTGCGGCGGCCGTCGCCGCCGACAAGGCCCTCTTCACCACGATCGCCGTGCTCGGTGCCGCGGTGTCCGGCATGGATGCCGCCCACGAGGGCTTCGATGTGAAGAGCCTGCAGGAGTACGCGCTGGACCGTAAGGCGGCCGTGTGAGCGCAGGCTTCGGTGAGCGGGTCCGCGCGGGCATCGACGCGCGCGGACCGCTCTGCGTCGGGATCGACCCGCACGGGTCGTTGCTCGCCTCTTGGGGGCTGTCGGACGACGCCGCCGGAGTGCGGGAGTTCGGGCTGAGGACGGTGGACGCCGTCGCTCCGCACGTCGCGATCGTCAAGCCGCAGGTGTCGTTCTTCGAGCGTTTCGGGGCCGCGGGCTTCGCCGCGCTGGAGGACGTGCTGTCGGCGGCGCGGAACGCCGGACTGCTGGTCATCGCCGACGCCAAGCGCGGCGACATCGGCAGCACGATGGATGCCTACGCCGCCGCCTGGCTCTCGCCGGGCTCGTCGCTGGAGGCGGATGCGCTGACGGTCAACCCGTACCTCGGCGTCGGTGCGCTCGACGGCGCGCTCGGCCTGGCCCGCGCCCACGGCAAGGGGCTGTTCGTGCTCGCCGCGACGAGCAACCCCGAGGGGCGCGCGCTGCAGGGAGCCGTCGGATCGACGGGCGGCTCCGTGTCGGCCCAGGTCGTCGCCGAGGTCTCGGCCCGCAATGCGGCCGAGGTGCAGGGCGACGCCTGGGGGAGCGCGGGCTTCGTCATCGGTGCGACCGTGGACTGGACGGATGCCGGTCTCGCGGCCTTCGCGCCGTCTGCGCCGATCCTCGCCCCGGGGTTCGGGGCGCAGGGCGCCGAGCCGCGCGACCTCGTCGCCCGCTTCGGAGCGATGGCGCCGTGCGTGATCGCGAGCGAGAGTCGGAGCATCCTCTCCGCCGGCCCCGACGGGCTGGCAGACGCCACCGCCGCTCGCGCGGCAGAGTACCGGGAGGCACTCCATGACTGACGCCCGCGTCGTCCCCGAGGTCGACCGCGCCGCCGCCGCCCGACGAGCCGTCGAGAGACGACGAGCGCGGGCCGCACTCAAGCGCGACCTCACGACCCGGGTGATCGCGCCGCAGACGGTGCTCGCCCGTGCCACGGACGACCCCGACTCGGTCGCAGGCTCCATGCGCGTCACCGACTTCCTCCTCGCGCTCCCGGCGATCGGCGCCGGCAAACGCGACCGCGTGCTCGACGATCTGCGCATCTCGCCGGTCAAGCGCCTCGGCGGACTGGGCGTGCGGCAGCGCGCCGCGCTGCGCGAATGGCTCGACGGGCGCTTCCCGCCGGCGGAGCCGCGCGGTGCCCGCAGCCGCCTGCTCGTGCTCGCAGGGCCGACTGCGGTGGGCAAGGGCACCGTCGCGGCGCACATCCGCGAGAACCACCCCGAGATCCACCTCTCGGTCTCGGCCACCACCCGACCGCCGCGCCCGGGCGAGGTCGACGGCGTGCACTACTACTTCGTCGATGACGCCGAGTTCGATCGACTGATCGACGAGGGCGAGCTGCTCGAGTACGCGGTGGTGCACAACCGCTCCCGTTACGGCACGCCTCGAGCCCCCATCGACGCTGCACTGGCCGCGGGGAAGACCGTGCTGCTCGAGATCGACCTGCAGGGCGCACGCCAGGTCAGGCAGGCCGAGCCCTCGGCGACGCTCATCTTCCTGCTGCCCCCGAGCTGGGACGAACTCGTGCACCGGCTGGTCGGCCGCGGCACCGAGGACGCCGAGGAGCGGGCTCGACGACTGCGCACCGCGAAGGTCGAGCTGGCGGCGCAGAACGAGTTCGATCACCTCATCGTGAACGAGGACGTCGCCGCCGCGGCCGATGAGGTCGTAGAATTGTCTTCGAGCTCCGCGCGCTGAGTCCTCTTCGCGCGCCTACGCACCGACTTCGCGACGATCCCGTCGCCTGACCAGGAGGTCTCATCATGGCCGGACACAACAACGGAATCATCGATCCCCCCATCGACAACCTGCTCGACCGCGTCGAGTCGAAGTACGAGCTCGTCATCTACGCGTCGAAGCGCGCGCGTCAGATCAACGACTACTACTCCGACCTGCACGAGGGCAACCTCTTCGACAACGTGGGCCCGCTCGTCGACTCGACCGTCGAGGACAAGCCGCTCACGATCGCCCTGCACGAGATCAACGAGGACAAGCTCCGCCTGCGTCACGCGGAGTGACAATCACGGCCCGCGCACCGGCGATGTCGGTGGCGCGGGCCACACTGGGTTCCTCGACCCTTTCCCGTCCGATCCCGTTCTGGAGCCCCGATGAGCGCGCTGCGTCTGTTCACGTCCGAGTCCGTCACCGAAGGGCATCCGGACAAGATCTGCGACCAGATCTCGGACAGCATCCTCGACGGCCTGCTCGCGAAGGACACGAATTCCCGTGTCGCCGTCGAGACCCTCGTGACCACCGGACTCGTGCACGTCGCCGGTGAGATCCGCACCGAGGCGTACGTCGACATCCCCACCATCGTCCGCCAGGTCGTCAACGGCATCGGCTACACCTCCAGCGACACCGGCTTCGACGGCGACTCGTGCGGAGTGAGCGTCTCGGTGGGAGAGCAGTCCGGCGATATCGCGCACGGCGTCGACAACGCGCAGGAGCACCGCGACGGCTCTTCGGTCGACCCGCTCGACGCCCTCGGCGCGGGCGACCAGGGCATCATGTTCGGCTTCGCGACGAACGAGACCCCGCAACTCATGCCGATGGCCGCGTGGACCGCGCATCGCATCGCCGAGCGTCTCACCGAGGTGCGCCGCAGTGGCGAGCTGCCGTTCCTCCGCCCCGACGGCAAGACCCAGGTGACACTCGGCTACGAGGGCTTCACCCCCAAGACGGTCGACGCGGTCGTGGTGTCGACGCAGCATCACCCCGACATCTCGCAGGAGGAGCTGACCACGCTGGTCCGCGAGCGCGTGATCGCGCCGGTCCTCGAGAACACCGGCCTCGACGTCGACGACGTCACGTATTACATCAACCCCGCCGGCCCCTTCGTGACGGGCGGGCCGAAGGGCGACGCCGGCCTCACCGGCCGCAAGATCATCATCGACACCTACGGCGGTGCGGCACGCCACGGCGGCGGGGCGTTCAGCGGTAAGGATCCGTCGAAGGTCGATCGTTCCGGCGCGTATGCGACGCGCTGGGTCGCGAAGAACGCCGTGGCCGCGGGCCTCGCGGACCGGCTCGAGGTGCAGGTCGCCTACGCGATCGGCGTCGCTCGTCCTGTCGGGCTCTACGTCGAGACCTTCGGTACGGGCAAGGTGTCAGACGAGGCGATCACCCGGGCGATCACGGAGGTGTTCGACCTGCGCCCGCGAGCGATCATCGAGCAGCTCGACCTGCTGCGTCCCATCTACGCGCAGACCGCCGCATACGGGCACTTCGGGCGCGAGCTTCCCGACTTCACCTGGGAACGCACCGACCGCGTCGAGGAACTGCGACGCGCCGCCGGCCTGTGACGGCCCGGCCACGATGACGACCGAGAGCCGGCGCATCGCGCGCGTGCTCCTCGACTCCCCACTCCCGCAGCTCGACCGCCTCTTCGACTACGCGCTGCCCGAAGAGCTCGGCGAGGTGCCCCCGGGGGCCCGGGTGCGCGTGCCTCTGCGCACCGCGGGCCGCGTGATCGACGGCTACGCCGTCGAGATCGCCGAGGAGCACGACGGCGAGCGACCGCTGTCCGAGGTCGAGGCCGTCGTCTCGACCGTTCCGGTCCTGCCCGCGCGCCTCCACCGCCTCGCGCGTGCCGTCGCCGATCGGGCGGCCGGCTCCGCGTCCGACATCCTGCGCCTGGTCATCCCCAAGCGGCAGGTGCGTGTAGAGAAGGCCTGGACGGCCGACGCGCCCAGCCCCGAACCGACCGACGAGCAGAAGACCGAGGCGGCGGGCACCGTCGCGCTCTACGCCGGTCTCGACGATGTGCTCGACGGCGCCGGGCGAGCGGCCGTCGAGGCGATCCCCGGCTTCGACGCCAGCGGTCCCGCCTGGGCTGCACTGCTCGCGGCGACGGCCGTGCGGACGCTCGCCGCGGGTCGGTCGTCGATCCTTGTCGTACCGGACCACCGCGACCTCGACCGCGTACTGACGGCGCTCGCCTCACTCGCGCCCGCCGATGCGGTCGTGCGCCACGACGCGCGTCAGAGCAACCCGGATCGCTATCGCGCCTTCCTGCGCACCCTCGAAGACGCCCCGTGCATCGTCGTGGGCAACCGCTCCGCCGTCTACGCCCCGGTGCGCGCCGGTCTCGTCGCGATCTGGGACGACGGCGATCCGCTGCTCGGCGAACCGTTGGCGCCCTACGTGCACGCCAGGGACGCCGCCCTCGTGCGCCAGGGCGAAGAGGAGTCCGCCCTGCTGCTTGTCGGCCATACCCGCACCACCGACGTCGAACGTCTCGTCGCGGTCGGTTGGCTGCGCGATGTCCGTGCCGCACGACGTGTGCTTCCGCGCGTGGTGCTCAGCACTCCGCAGGAGATGGAGCAGCCCACCGCGCAGCGCATGCCGTCGTCGGCGTTCCTCGCCGCCCGCTCGGCCGCCGCCGACGGCCCCGTGCTCGTGCAGGTGTCGCGTCCCGGCTTCGCCCCGTCGCTCGTGTGTGCCGAGTGCCGTGCGCCGGCGCGCTGTGCGCACTGCGGCGGTCCGCTCGGTGCCCGCCATCGCGGAGCGGTACCGGTGTGCGGGTGGTGCGGCCGCGCCGCGCGCGCCTGGTCGTGCCCGGCATGCTCGTCGACGCAGCTGCGTCTCGCGTCGTCGGGGAGTGAGCGCACGGCCGATGAGCTGGGGCGCGCCTTCCCCGGAGTGCGTGTCATCGTGGCTGACGGCGGTCACCCGGTCGAGAAGGTCGACGCCCGTCCCGCCCTCGTCGTGGCGACACGCGGCGCCGAACCGCTGGCCGACGGTGGCTATCGTGCGGTGGTGCTGCTCGACGGACCGCGGATGCTCCAATCGCCCGATCTGCGGATCGGCGAGGCGTGCCTGCGCTGGTGGTCGAACGCCGCCGCCCTCGCCGCGCCGGGAGCCCCCGTGCACCTGGTCGGCGTCGACGGCGCGGTCGCGCGCGCCCTCGCCACCTGGAACCACGCCGCCTACGCGCGCGCGGAACTGGACAGCAGGGCACCGCTGCACATGCCGCCGGCCGCGCGGGTGGCCGTCGTGGAGGGCACAGTCCCGGCCGTCTCGACCGCGCTCGCTTCCCTCACCGACCTGCGTCTGCCCGCTGATGCGGTGCTCGGCCCGGTTCCCCTCGAGACCGACGACGGTTCGGGCCGCGTACGGGCGCTCGTGCGCTTCGACTACGGCGCCGGCTCGCGCGTGGCCGGCGCCCTGCGCGCCGCGGTGGTCGCCGCGGCCGTCGCGGGGCGACGCGGACGCGGGAAGAACCCCCGCAGCACCCTCTCGGTCCGGCTCGATATCCTCGACCCAGAACTCTGACCCCCTCCGGAGAACATTCCATGCGCCTCGTCTTCGCCGGCACCCCCGCCGCCGCCGTCCCCACCCTGCGCCGCCTCGCGGCCGAGCACGACATCGTCGCCGTCGTCACGCGGCCTGATGCGCCGCTCGGGCGCAAGCGCGTGCTGACCCCTTCGCCGGTGGCCACCGCCGCCGAGGAGCTCGGTCTCGGAATCATCAAGGCGAGTCGCCTCGACGACGACGCGACCGCGCGGATCCTCGCTCTCGCCCCCGAACTCGGAGTGATCGTCGCCTATGGCGGTCTCGTGCGCGAACCCCTGCTCTCGGGCCCCGAACGCGGGTGGATCAACCTGCACTTCTCGCTGCTGCCGGCCTGGCGGGGCGCGGCCCCCGTGCAGCGTGCTCTCATCGCCGGCGATCGCGAGCTGGGCGCGAGCGTGTTCCAGCTCGTCCCGGAACTCGACGCAGGTGACGTGTACGCGGCCCGCACCTTCGACGTGCCCGACGACGCCACGGCCGACGTCGCGCTCGACATCCTCGCTCACCAGGGAGCGACGCTCACCGCGGAGGTCGTCGACGCTCTCGCCGCCGGTACGGCGCGCGCCGTGCCCCAGTCGGGTGACCCGACGCTCGCTCCGAAGCTCACGCTCGACGACGGGGCACTCGATTGGGCGCAGCCCGTGGAGCGAATCTTCGCCCGGTTCCGCGGCGTCACCCCCGAACCCGGCGCATTCACCACCATCGACGGCGCGCGCTGGAAGATCCTCGAGGCGCAGCCCGCTCTCGACGCCGAGTCGCTCCCACCGGGTGACATGCGCGGCACGAAATCCGGCATCCTGATCGGCACGGCCTCGGGCCCGCTCGAAGTCCGGCGCGTGCAGCCCGCCGGAAAGGGCGCGATGGGCGCGGCCGACTGGTGGCGCGGACAGCGTGTCGACGGTCTGCGAGCGGGCTCATGAGCGCTCGGCATCCGGAGCGCCCTGCCCGGCCGGGATCGTCACGGGGCCGCACGGAGTCCACGGCTCGCGCCTCGCGGGGGAGTGATCAGCGCGGCCCCGCACGCGTCGTGCAGCCGGCGCGCCGCGTCGCGTATCGAGTGCTCCGCGCGGTCTCCGAGTCCGACGCCTACGCCAACCTGGCTCTCCCGTCGGCCATCACCGACGCCGGACTCACGCCGCAGGATGCGGCTCTGGCCACCGAACTCACCTACGGCACCCTTCGTCGACGCGGTACCTACGACGCGATCATCGCCTCGGCGGCCGATCGCGCGGTCGACCGCATCGATCCCGCGGTCCTCGACGCGCTCCGCCTCGCGGTGCACCAGCTGCTCGCCACACGTGTCGCCCCGCACGCGGCCGTAAACGAGTCGGTCAACCTCGTCGCGACCGAGGTCGGCCGCGGGGCGTCGAGCTTCGCGAACGCGGTGCTGCGCCGGGTCGCCCGCGACGATGCGGAGAAGTGGGAGGAGCGCATCGAGGCGGATGCGCGCTCCGACGACGAGCGACTCGCTCTCCGCACAGCGCATCCCGTCTGGGTCATCCGGGCGCTCCGCCGCGCACTCGATGCGGAGGGGCGGGTCGACGAGCTCTCCGACCTGCTCGACGCCGACAACGCCTCTCCCGAAGTGACCCTGGTCGCGTTGCCGGGCCTCGCCGATCCGGACGAGCCGCGGCGCCCCTACGCCCCGACCGCGTTCGGCTCACCCGGCGGAGCGCCCGAGCGAATGCTGGCCGATTCCGCAGGCACCGTGCGCGTGCAGGATGAGGGTTCCCAGCTCGTGGCGCTCGCCCTCGCCTCCGCCCGGCCCATCGAGGCGGGGGAGCGTTGGCTCGACCTGTGCGCCGGCCCCGGCGGCAAGACCGCGCTGTTGGCCGCGATCGCCGCCGAGTCGCAGGTGTCCCTGGAAGCGAACGAGGTGGTGCCCGCCCGTGCGGGTCTGGTCCGCAACGCCCTCCGGCCCATTCCCGTCGACGTACCCGTGCACGAGGAGGACGGCCGGATGCTCGCCGCCTCGCACCCAGGATCGTTCGACCGCATCCTCGTCGACGCGCCCTGCACGGGTCTCGGCGCTCTGCGTCGACGCCCGGAGGCGCGCTGGCGGAAATCGCCGGCCGACGTCGCAGAGCTCGTGCCACTGCAGGAGCAACTGCTCGCTGCGGCGGTCGACGCGCTCGCGCCGGGTGGCATCGTGGCCTACGTCACCTGCTCGCCGCACCTCGCCGAGACGACGGGCGTCGTGCGCGAGGTGCTGCGCGGCCGGGACGACGTCGTCGAGCTCGATGCGCGCGCCGTGGTCGACGGCATCAGCCGGTCGCCGATCGACCTCGCCGCCGACGGCCGCGACGAGAACGGGTCGGTGCAGCTGTGGCCGCATCGCCACGGCACCGACGCCATGTTCCTCGCGCTGCTGCAGCGCACCCCGAAGGGAGACCGACCGTGACCCTGCCCCGTGCCCCGCGCATCAATCCGAGCATCCTCGCCGCCGACTTCGTGAACATGCAGCGCGATCTCGCACGCATCGCCTCGGCCGACTTCGCGCACGTCGATGTCATGGACAACCACTTCGTGCCGAACCTGACCTTCGGCCCGCAGATGGTCGAGCGCATTCAAGCGACGAGTCCGATCCCTCTCGACGTGCACCTGATGATCACCGACCCCGACCGCTGGGCTCCGGGGTACGCCGAGCTCGGCGCGGCGAGCGTCACCTTCCATCTCGAGGCCGCGTCGGATGCGGTAGCGCTGGCCCGCCGACTGCGCGATATCGGAGCCCGCGCCGGCGTCGCCATCAAACCGGGCACCGCGGGCGAGAGCTTGTACGACATTCTCGACGAATTCGACCAGATCCTCGTCATGACGGTCGAGCCCGGGTTCGGTGGACAGGGGTTCATGCCCGAGACGATGCCGAAGCTGCGCGCGCTGGCCGACGAGGCGCGGCGCCGCGGTTCCGACGTGTGGCTTCAGGTCGACGGTGGCATCTCCGACCGTACGATCGGCATTGCGGCCGAGGCCGGGGCCGATACGTTCGTCGCGGGGTCGGCTGTGTACGGCCACGACGACGTCGAGGCGGCCGTCGCGCGGCTCAGGGGCCTCGCCGGAGCCGGTAACCTGGAGTCGTGAAGACTTTCGACGAGCTGTTCGCCGAGCTCAGCGTCAAGGCCGAGACCCGACCCGAGGGTTCGGGCACCGTGGCGGAGCTCGACGGCGGCGTGCACGCCATCGGCAAGAAGATCGTCGAGGAGGCCGCCGAGGTCTGGATGGCCTCCGAGTACGAATCCGACGAGGCGGCGGCCGAGGAGATCTCCCAGCTGCTGTACCACGTACAGGTCATGATGCTCGCGAAGGGCCTGTCCCTGCAGGACGTCTATCGACATCTGTGATGCGCTCCGCCCATCCCGATTCGATCTGAAAGCCGACATGCTCCGCATCGCCGTTCCCAATAAGGGCTCGCTCTCCGAGACCGCCGCCGACATGCTCGCGGAAGCCGGTTACGCCGGACGCCGCGACCCCAAAACCCTGCACGTGATCGACGCCGAGAACGACGTCGAGTTCTTCTTCCTCCGTCCCCGTGACATCGCCACGTACGTCGCCTCCGGCGCGCTCGACGTGGGCATCACCGGCCGGGACCTCCTTCTCGACGTGCAGCAGCCCGCGCGCGAGATCGAGCAGCTCGGCTTCGGCGGTTCGACGTTCCGCTTCGCCGGCCCTCCCGGCCGGTTCTCGAGCATCGAGGGCCTCGACGGGGTGCGCGTCGCCTCGGCCTATCCCGGTCTCGTGGGCGCGTTCCTGCGCGAGCACGGCGTCAGCGCCGAACTCGTGCAACTCGACGGTGCGGTGGAGTCCGCGGTGCGCCTCGGCGTCGCGGATGCGGTCGCCGACGTCGTCTCGACGGGCACCACGCTCCGCCAGGCCGGTCTGGAGATCTTCGGGCCGGTGATCCTCGAGTCGGAGGCCGTGCTGATCAGTCGCCCGGGCGACGCGGAGGGCACGGACACCCTGCTGCGTCGGCTGCGCGGCGTCATGGTCGCCCGTCGGTACGTCCTCCTGGACTACGACCTCCCCACCGAGCTCGTCGATCAGGCCGTCGCGATCGCGCCAGGCCGCGAGTCTCCGACGATCTCCCCGTTGCGCGATCCCGCATGGGTCGCTGTTCGCGTCATGATCCCGCGCAAGCGCGTGAACCAGATCATGGACGAGCTGTACGCGCTCGGCGCGCGGGCGATCCTCGTCACCGCGATCCACGCCGCGAGGCTCTGATGACGCTCGCACGACGCGTCATCCCGTGCCTCGACGTGGCCGCCGGACGCGTCGTCAAGGGCGTCAACTTCGAGAACCTGCGCGACATGGGCGACCCCGTCGAGCTCGCGCGCCACTACGCCGCGCAGGGCGCCGACGAGATCACCTTCCTCGACGTGACGGCGACCGTGGACGCTCGCGCCACCACCTACGACGTCGTGCAGCGCACCGCGGAGCAGGTGTTCGTGCCGCTCACCGTCGGGGGAGGGGTGCGCAGCGTCGATGACGTCGCACGTCTGCTCGCCGTCGGTGCCGACAAGGTCGGCGTGAACTCGGCGGCCATCGCACGGCCCGACCTCATCGGCGAGATCGCCGACCGGTTCGGCGCGCAGGTGCTGGTGCTCTCTCTCGACGTCAAACGGGCCCCGGGCACCCGCTCGGGCTTCGTCGTGACGACGCATGGCGGGCGCACGCAGACCACGCTCGACGCCCTCGACTGGGCGCGGGAGTCGGCGGAGCGCGGGGCGGGGGAGCTGCTGGTCAACTCGATCGACGCCGACGGCACCCGCGACGGCTTCGATCTCGAACTCGTGCGCCTGATGCGCGAGGTCGCGTCGGTGCCGGTCATCGCCTCGGGCGGGGCGGGCGCCGTCGAGCACTTCGCGCCGGCGATCCAGGCGGGTGCGGATGCCGTGCTCGCCGCGAGCGTCTTCCACACCGGTGCGATGACGGTCGGCGATGTGAAAGACGCGCTGCGCGCGGAAGGAGTGCTGGTCCGATGACCGATCTGGAGGCGCGCATCGCGCAGGTCACCTGGAACGACGACGGCCTCGCGCCCGTGATCGTGCAGCAGTGGGATTCCGGCGAAGTGCTCATGCTGGCCTGGGTGGATGCCGAGGCCCTGCGGCGCACGCTCACCTCGGGTCGAGCGACCTACTGGTCCCGTTCCCGGCGCGAATACTGGCGCAAGGGCGACACGTCCGGTCACATCCAGGTCGTGCACGAGGCACGACTCGACTGCGACGGCGACGCCATCCTGCTGCGGGTCGATCAGACCGGCCCCGCCTGTCACACGGGCACGCGCACCTGCTTCGACACGACCGACCTCGACGCGCACGTCGGGAGCGCCGCCGGATGACGCTGGCGCGGCGCGGCCGTTCGATCACGCTCCTCGGCTACCTGCTCGCGGGAGCGGTGGGCATCATCTCGTCGACCCAGACCTGGCTGACCGTGCAGCGCGCAGACGAGGGGTCCGACATCCTCGTCCCGGGCGCATCGGCGTTGGTGCTGCTCGCCCCCCTGAGCCTCGCGGTGCTCGCCCTCGCCGCGGCGATGTCGATCGCCGGCCGTGTGCTGCGCGTCGTCTTCGCGGTGCTCGGCACCGCCGCCGCGCTCTTCCTCGGCTGGACGACGCTGCAGCTGCTGCTCGGCGACACGCTCGTAGCCGTCGCCCCGACCGTCACCGAGGCGACCGGGCTCGCCGGCCGGGATGCGGTGGCGTCCGTCGTCGCGAGCGTCGTCCCCTCGGTCTGGCCGGTCCTCGCCTTGATCGGATGGTTCGTCCTGTTGCTGGCGTCGGTGTTCGCGCTGATCACCGCGCGGGGCTGGAAGGCGGGCGGCCGCCGCTACCGCACGGTGGAGGATGCCGCCGGCCACGCCGATGGGCCGGTGGATGCGATCGATTCCTGGGACGACCTGTCCCGCGGAACCGACCCCACCCGATGACCCCGATAGACTGATCCAGATCCCGCTGACGTTCCCCGGAGGAGACCATGACCAACCCGATCGCCGACCCCGGACACGGACACTCGCCTGCGGCCTGGACCGCCGTCGTGATCATGCTCTTCGGCTTCGCCGCAGGCACCGTCGCATTCTGCTTCGAGCAGCCGACCCTCGTGTGGATCTCCGCCGCGATCATCCCGATCGGCGCTCTCGTGGGGTGGATCCTCGCGAAGGCCGGATACGGCGTGAAGGGCCCCAAGTACTCGCCGAAGGCGCACTAATGGTGCTCGCCGACCTCACGGCCGGCGCTGTCGCCGACGCAGAGCGTCGCGCCCTGACCCGGCCCCTCGCCGAGGTCGAGGCGGCGGCGCTCGCCCGCCCCGCCGCGAAGGATGCACTGGCCGCGCTCGCCCCTTCCGAGCGGGTGAAGATCATCGCCGAGGTGAAGCGCGCCAGCCCATCCCGGGGGGCTTTGGCCGACATCCCCGATCCCGCGCATCAGGCCGCGCTCTACGAGACCGGCGGCGCCTCGGCGATCAGCGTGCTCACCGAGGAGCGCCGCTTCGGGGGCAGTCTGGCCGATCTCGAGGCCGTCACGTCACGCGTGTCTCTGCCCGTGCTCCGCAAGGACTTCATTGCGACGCGGTACCAGGTGCTCGAAGCCCGAGCGGCCGGCGCCGACCTGGTGCTGCTGATCGTCGCGGGGCTCGACGCGCCCGTGCTTCGCGATCTGTACGGGTTCGTCCGCGAGCTCGGCATGACGCCGCTGGTCGAGACGCACTCGGCCGACGAGCTCGAGGCGGCGATCGATCTCGGGGCGCCGCTGATCGGGGTGAACGCACGCGACCTCACCACCCTCGAACTCGACCGCGACCTCTTCGGACGCCTCGTCGACCGCATTCCCGCCGGCACCGTCCGCATCGCGGAGTCCGCCGTCCTGACCCCGGCCGACGTCGCGCACTACCGCGGCGCGGGCGCCGACGTCGTGCTCATCGGCGAGGCCCTGGTCACCGGTGACCCGGTGGCGACGCTCACGAGCTTCCTGGAGGTGGGCGTATGAGCCTGCGCGACGAGCACGGACCCTACTTCGGCTCCTATGGCGGGCGGTACATGCCCGAGTCCCTCATCGCCGCGATCGACGAGCTCACCGAGGCGTACGAAGCGGCGATCATCGACCCTGTATTCCGCGCCGAGCTCGCGTCGCTGCTCTCGTCCTATGCCGGCCGTCCGTCGCCGCTGACCGAGGTCGAGCGCTTCGCCGCCCACGCCGGCGGGGCCCGGGTGTTCCTCAAGCGCGAGGACCTCAACCACACCGGCTCGCACAAGATCAACAACGTCCTGGGTCAGGCGCTGCTCACGAAGCGGCTGGGCAAGACGCGCGTCATCGCCGAGACCGGTGCGGGCCAGCACGGTGTCGCGACCGCGACCGCCGCCGCACTGTTCGGTCTCGACTGCACGATCTACATGGGCGAGGTCGATACCGAGCGTCAGGCCCTCAACGTCGCCCGGATGCGACTGCTCGGCGCCGAGGTCGTCGCGGTCACCTCGGGGTCCCGCACCCTGAAGGACGCGATCAACGACGCCTACCGCGACTGGGTGGCCTCGGTCGAGACGACCAACTACATCTTCGGCACGGCGGCGGGACCGCATCCGTTCCCGGCGATGGTGCGCGACTTCCAGAAGATCATCGGCGAAGAGGCGCGCGAGCAGTTGCTCGTCGAGGCCGGTCGCCTGCCCGACGCGGTGGTCGCGTGCGTGGGCGGCGGATCGAACGCGATCGGCATGTTCGACGCGTTCCTCGACGACGCGTCGGTGCGCCTCTACGGCGTTGAGGCCGCGGGCGACGGGGTCGACACCCCGAAGCACGCCGCATCGATCGAGCGCGGCCGGCCCGGCGTGCTGCACGGCTCGCGCACGTACGTGCTGCAGGACGACGACGGGCAGACCGTCGAGTCGCACTCGATCTCGGCCGGCCTCGACTACCCGGGCGTGGGCCCGGCGCACTCCTGGCTCGCGGACCTCGGACGCGCCGAGTACATCCCGGCGACCGACGACGAGGCGATGCAGGCGCTGCGGTTGCTCAGCCGCACGGAGGGGATCATCCCCGCGATCGAGTCCGCGCACGCCCTCGCCGGCGCCCTGCGGCTCGGTCGGGAGATGGGACCTGATGCCGTCATCGCTGTGTGCCTGTCCGGGCGCGGCGACAAGGACATGGACACCGCGGCGCGGTACTTCGACCTCTACGACGCGTCGATCGCCGACGGCGGTGACGCGTGAGCCGCGTCGAACGCGCGTTCGCGAAGGCGGAGGCCGAGGGCCGGAAGGTGTTCGTGGGGTACCTGCCCGTCGGGTACCCCGACCTCGAGACGAGCATCCAGGCTGCCCTCACGCTGGCCCGTAACGGTGTCGACATCATCGAGCTCGGTCCTCCGTACAGCGACCCGGTCATGGACGGGGCGATCATCCAGGAGGCGACGACCGCAGCCCTCGCCGCGGGCTTCCGCATGGCCGATCTCTTCACGGCCATCCGGCGGATCACCGCCGAGACCGAGGTGCCCGTGCTCGTGATGACGTACTGGAACCCCGTCGTGCAGTACGGCGTCGACCGCTACGCCGATGAGCTCGTCGCGGCGGGCGGGGCCGGTCTGATCACGCCCGACATCACGCCGGACGTCGCCGACGAGTGGATCGCCGCGAGCGAGCGCACCGGACTCGACCGCGTCTTCCTCGCCGCGCCGACCTCGTCGGATGAGCGACTCGGGCTGGTCGTCTCGTCGTCGACCGGCTTCGTCTACACGGTCTCGACGATGGGCATTACGGGGGAGCGAACCGAACTCGACCGCGCCGCCCGCACCCTGGTGGGCCGTCTCCGTGCCCAGGGGGCCGCTCGCGCCTGCGTCGGCATCGGTATCTCCACGGCCGAGCAGATCGCGGCCGTGTCGGAATACGCCGACGGCGCGATCGTCGGCACCGCTCTCGTGCGCGCCCTCCGCGACGGCGGACTGGACGCCCTCGCCGAGGTCACCCGAACCCTGGCCGGCGGCACCTCGTCGTCGAGCCCCGTCTCCGAGAACTAGGATCGCATTCATGTCCCTCGCGCTCCACAGCACCGTCACCGGCGTGCTCGCCAGCATCCCGAGCCCTCCGAGCTCGTCGTTCCAGATCGGTCCGGTCACGATCCACTACTACGCGTTGTGCATCATCGCCGGGATCATCGTCGCGGTGCTGCTCACCAACCATCGCCTCACGAAGCGCGGAGGCGAGCCCTGGGTCGTGATCGACATCTCGATCCTCGCCGTACCGCTGGCCATCATCGGTGCGCGCATCTTCCACGTCGCGACGCACCCGAACGACTACTTCGGGCCGGACAAGAACACGTGGAACCCCTTCGAACCGGGCTCGGTCTGGGCGATCTGGGAGGGCGGCATCGCGATCTTCGGCGCTCTCATCGGCGGTGCGATCGGCGCCTACCTCGGTTGCAAGTGGACGGGCATCCGCTTCTGGTCCTTCGCCGACGCCCTCGCCCCGGGACTGCTGCTCGCGCAGGCCATGGGCCGCTTCGGCAACTGGTTCAACCACGAGCTCTACGGCCTGCCGACCGACCTGCCCTGGGGTCTCGAGATCGAGTCCACCAACAGCGCCTTCCCCCCGGGGCTCCCCGAGGGCACGCTCTTCCACCCCACGTTCCTCTACGAGGTGATCTGGAACGGCCTCGGCGTGCTCGTGCTGCTGTGGCTGGGCCGCAAGCTGTTCTTCCAGTGGGGTCGTCTCTTCGCGATGTACCTCATCTGGTACTCGGCCGGACGCGTGGTGTGGGAGTCGATCCGCATCGATCCGAGCGAGATCATCCTGGGCCTGCGCAGCAACGTGCTCGCCGCGATCATCGGCATCCTCATCGGACTCGTGATCCTCGTGGTCCAGACCCGCCGGCATCCCGGTCTCGAACCGTCGCCGTACGCCCCTGGCCGGTCGCGGAAGGACCTCGACGGCGCTGATGTACAATCGCAGAACAATCCCTCTGATTTCGTCGACGTGAGCGAGCCTCCGGCAGACGCAGTCACCGCAGGAGCCACCGCCACAAGCGCCGCTCCCACGAGCGAGGACGGCTCTCGATAACGCCGCCACCTCGTGGCGCGAGACCATATGCACTGAACGAGCGGGCCGACGTCGTCCCCGGTTCCCTTTCGAGACTCTGAGGACGGTTACTGGTGTACTTCCAGCCCCCTTACGGCGCCTCCGGCGCTTACCCCCCGCAGCAGGGCATGTACAACCCGGCGTTCGAGAAGGACGCCTGCGGCCTCGCGATGGTGGCGACCCTCCGCGGTGAGGCGGGGCACGACATCATCGCGCTCGCTCTCGAGGCGCTGCGCAACCTCGAGCATCGCGGTGCGATCGGCTCCGACGCCGGCACCGGTGACGGAGCGGGCATCCTGACGCAGATGCCGGATGCCTTCCTCCGCGCGGTCACCGACTTCGAACTGCCGCCCGTGGGGGAGTACGCCGCCGGTCTCGCGTTCCTGCCGCGCGACTCGAGCGATCGCCGTCAGCAGAAGGCCGGAATCGAGCGCATCGCGCGCGACGAGGGCCTGCGGGTGCTCGGGTGGCGCGACGTGCCGACCGCGAACGAGAACCTGGGCAAGCTGGCCGACGAGGCCCGCCCCGCCTTCGAGCAGCTCTTCGTGAGCGCCGGCGGCACCACGCACGCCCACGCCCCGCTCACAGGCATCGCGCTCGACCGCGTCGCGTATCGACTGCGCAAGCGCGCCGGTCATGAACTCGGCGCCTACTTCGTCACGCTCTCCAGCCGGACGCTCGGGTACAAGGGCATGGTCACCACCCTGCAGCTCGAGCCGTTCTACCCCGATCTGCAGGACGAGCGCTTCGCCTCCGAGCTCGCCGTCGTGCACTCGCGCTACTCGACGAACACCTTCCCGTCGTGGCCGCTCGCGCAGCCGCTGCGGATGCTCGCCCACAACGGCGAGATCAACACCGTCGGCGGCAACCGCAACTGGATGCGCGCTCGGCAGTCGCAGCTCGAGTCCGAGCTGCTCGGCGACATGAAGCCGCTCCTCCCGATCTGCACCGACGGCGCGAGCGATTCCGCCTCGTTCGACGAGGTGCTCGAGCTTCTCACCTTGACCGGGCGCAGCCTGCCGCACGCCATCATGATGATGGTGCCGGAAGCCTACGAGAAGCAGGCCGACATCTCTCCGGAGCTGCGTGCGTTCTACGAGTACCACTCGAACCAGATGGAGCCCTGGGACGGTCCTGCCGCCCTGATCTTCACCGACGGCACGCTCGTGGGCGCCACTCTCGACCGCAATGGGCTCCGCCCCGGCCGCTGGACCGAGACCACCGACGGGCTGATCGTGATCGGCTCGGAGACCGGCGTACTGACCTTCGAGCCCGAGCGCATCAAGCGCCGCGGACGCCTGCGCCCCGGCAAGATGTTCCTCGTCGACACCGCTCAGGGACGCATCGTCGAGGACGAGGAGATCAAGCACGACCTCGCGACGCTCGAGCCCTGGCAGGAGTGGCTCGACGCGGGCAACGTGCGCCTCGCCGAGCTCCCCGAGCGCGAGCACATCGTGCACCCGCCGGCATCGATCACGCGTCGCCAGCGCACCTTCGGATACACCGAGGAGGAGGTCCGCATCCTCCTCACCCCGATGGGTCAGAACGGTGCGGAGCCGCTCGGCGCAATGGGGTCGGACACGCCCATCGCGGTACTCAGCAAGCGTCCGCGCCTGCTGTTCGACTACTTCACCCAGCAGTTCGCGCAGGTCACCAACCCGCCCCTCGACTCGATCCGCGAAGAGGTCGTCACCAGCCTCAAGCTCGGTCTGGGTCCCGAGAGCAACCTGCTCACCTGGGGCCCCGAGCACACGCGCACGGTGTCGCTCGACTTCCCGGTCATCGACAACGACGAGCTGGCGAAGATCCGCCACATCGACAAGGCTCTGCCCGATCGCTCCAGCGTGACGATCCGCGGTCTCTACCACTTCGATGCGGGCCCCCACAGCCTCGCTGCCCGTCTCGACGAGATGTGCAGCGAGGTCGACGAGGCGATCGCGGCCGGCGCGGAGTTCATCATCCTGTCCGACCGCGACTCGAACAAGGACCTCGTCCCGATCCCGTCGCTGCTGATGGTCGCCGCCGTGCACCACCACCTCATCCGCCGCGAGAACCGCATGAAGGTCGGTCTCATCGTCGAGGCCGGCGACGTGCGCGAGGTCCACCATGTGGCCACGCTCATCGGCTACGGCGCATCGGCGATCAACCCCTACCTCGCGATGGAGACCGTCGAGCACCTCGCCCGCACCGGTTACATCACCGGGATCACCCCCGAGAAGGCGGTGCGCAACCTCATCTACGCGCTCGGCAAGGGCGTGCTGAAGATCATGTCGAAGATGGGCATCTCGACGGTGTCGTCGTACGCGGGTGCGCAGGTGTTCGAGGCCGTGGGTCTCAGCCAGGAGTTCATCGACGCGTACTTCACCCGCACCGAGTCGAAGCTCGGCGGAATCGGCATCGAAGAGGTGTACGCCGAGAACCAGGCGCGCCACGACTACGCCTACCCCGTAGATGCCGCGGCCCGCGCGCACGAGCGGCTGTGGACGGGCGGCGAGTACCAGTGGCGCCGTGACGGCTCGCCCCACCTGTTCAGCCCCGAAACGGTGTTCAAGCTGCAGCACGCCACGCGCACGCGCCGTTACGACATCTTCCGCGAGTACACGAAGCTCGTCGACGATCAGGCGGCGGAGCTGAAGACGCTGCGCGGCCTCTTCGCGCTGCGCACCGGCACCCGCAGGCCCGTGCCGATCGACGAGGTCGAGCCGGTCTCGTCCATCGTGAAGCGTTTCTCCACTGGCGCGATGAGCTACGGCTCCATCTCGCAGGAGGCGCACGAGACGCTGGCGATCGCGATGAACCGCATCGGCGCCAAGTCGAACACCGGTGAGGGCGGCGAAGACGCGGAGCGCCTCATGGACCCCGAGCGCCGCAGCGCGATCAAGCAGGTCGCCTCCGGCCGGTTCGGTGTCACCAGCCAGTACCTCACCGAGGCGGACGACATCCAGATCAAGCTCGCCCAGGGCGCCAAGCCCGGCGAGGGCGGTCAGTTGCCCCCGCAGAAGGTGTACCCGTGGGTCGCACGCACGCGCGGCGGCACGCCCGGCGTCGGCCTGATCTCTCCGCCGCCGCACCACGACATCTATTCGATCGAAGACCTCAAGCAGCTCATCTTCGACCTGAAGCGGGCGAACCCCGAGGCCCGCATCCACACCAAGCTCGTGAGCCAGTCGGGCATCGGCGCGGTCTCGGCCGGCGTGGCGAAGGCGCTGAGCGACGTCATCCTCGTCTCCGGCCACGATGGCGGCACGGGGGCCAGCCCGCTCAACTCGCTGAAGCACGCGGGCACGCCGTGGGAGCTCGGTCTGGCCGAGACGCAGCAGACGCTCATGCTCAACGGCATGCGCGACCGCGTCGTCGTGCAGGTCGACGGGCAGCTCAAGACCGGCCGCGACGTGGTGATCGGAGCCCTCCTGGGTGCCGAGGAGTTCGGTTTCGCAACCGCTCCGCTGGTCGTGAGCGGATGCATCATGATGCGCGTCTGCCACCTCGACACCTGCCCGGTCGGCGTCGCGACGCAGAACCCTGCGCTGCGCGAGCGGTTCACGGGCAAGCCCGAGTTCGTCGTGAACTTCATGGAGTTCATCGCCGAAGAGGTGCGGGAGATCCTCGCGGAGCTCGGCTTCCGATCGCTCGACGAGATCGTCGGACGCACGGAGTTGCTCGAGACCAACGCCGCGGTCGAGCACTGGAAGGCCGAGGGCCTCGACCTCGGCCCGGTGCTCGACGGCCCCGCCTTCCCCGCCGGGGAGGCGCGGCGCAGCCGTCGGGCGCAGGACCACGAGCTCGACAAGCACTTCGACGTGCAGCTCATCGACATCGCCAAGAACGCCCTGCTGAACGCCGAGCCCGTCGTGGTCGAACTGCCCATCGCGAACACCGAGCGCGCGGTCGGCACGATGCTGGGGCACCAGGTGACGGCGCGTCACGGCGCCGCCGGTCTGCCGCGCGAGACCATCGACGTGACCCTGCGGGGCACGGCGGGACAGTCGCTCGGCGCCTTCCTGCCGTCCGGCATCGTCCTCCGCCTGGAGGGCGACGCCAACGACTACGTGGGCAAGGGCCTGTCGGGGGGAGACATCACGGTCCGCCCGCCGCGCGGCTCGGCCATCGCGCCGCACGAGAACGTCATCGCGGGCAACGTCATCGGCTACGGAGCCACCGCGGGGACCATGTTCCTCTCGGGCATCGTGGGCGAGCGCTTCCTCGTGCGCAACTCGGGCGCGACGGCTGTCGTCGAGGGCGTGGGCGACCACGCGCTCGAGTACATGACCGGCGGACTCGCCGTGATCCTCGGACCGACGGGGCGCAACCTCGGCGCAGGAATGTCCGGCGGAGTGGCGTACGTCCATGCCCTCGAGACCGCGAAGATCAACGCCCAGTCGCTCAGCAGCGGCGAGCTGATCCTCGACGCGCTCGACCGGGCCGACCTCGAGGTGCTGCGCGCACTCCTCGTCGAGCACGTCGAGCGCACGTCCTCTCCGCTGGCGACCTCGATGCTGGAGCGCTTCGACGAGGTCTCCGCCGAATTCGTGAAGGTGCTGCCGCGCGACTACGCCGCAGTGCGCACCATGCGCGAAGAGGCACTGGCCGAGGGGATCGACCCCGACGGCGACATCGTGTGGAACCGCATCCTGGAGGTGACCGGTGGCTGACCCCAAAGGCTTTCTGAAGGTGACCGAGCGGGAACTGGCCCCGCGTCGACCCGTTCCCGTGCGCATCATGGACTGGAAAGAGGTCTACGAGCGCGGCGACAGCGCCGTGATCAAGCGGCAGGCTGGTCGCTGCATGGACTGCGGTGTGCCGTTCTGCCACTCCGGATGCCCCCTCGGCAACCTCATCCCGGAGTGGAACGACCTCACCTGGCGCGGAGAGGGTCGGGCGGCGATCGAACGCCTGCACGCCACCAACAACTTCCCGGAGTTCACCGGTCGACTCTGCCCCGCGCCCTGCGAGAGCTCGTGCGTGCTCGGTATCAACCAGCCGGCGGTGACGATCAAGCAGATCGAGGTCTCGATCATCGACGAGGCGTTCGCGAAGGGCTGGGTCGAGCCCGAGCCGCCCGAGCGCCTGACGGGTAAGACGGTCGCGGTCGTCGGCTCCGGCCCCGCCGGCCTGGCCGCGGCGCAGCAGCTGACCCGCGCCGGCCACACGGTGGCCGTGTTCGAGCGCGACGACCGCATCGGCGGCCTGCTGCGCTACGGCATCCCGGACTTCAAGATGGAGAAGTCGCAGCTCGAGTCGCGCCTCCGCCAGATGCAGGAGGAGGGCACGCGCTTCCGCGCCGGTGTGGAGATCGGCAAGGACATCTCCTGGTCCGACCTCCGGGCACGCTACGACGCGGTTGTGATCGCGACCGGTGCGACCGTGCCGCGCGACCTCGCCATCCCCGGCCGCGATCTGCACGGCGTGCACTTCGCCATGGAGTACCTGGTCGAGTCGAACCACGCCGTGGCCGGCGATGCCGTGCCCGACCAGATCAGCGCCGAGGGCAAGCACGTGGTCGTGATCGGCGGCGGCGACACCGGTGCCGACTGCATCGGGACCGCGCACCGTCAGGGCGCCCTCAGCGTGACCAACCTCGCGATCGGCAAGCAGCCCAGCGAGACGCGCCCCGACCACCAGCCGTGGCCGATGATGCCGACCGTCTTCGAGGTGCAGTCCGCGCACGAGGAGGGCGGGGAGCGTGTCTTCCTCGCGTCGACCGTCGAGTTCCTCCCGAACGAGGTCGGCGAGGTGCGGGCGATCCGCGTCGCCGAAACCGAGTTCATCGACGGCCGCCGCGTGCCCAAGAGCGGAACGGAGCGCGAGATCCCCGCGGACCTCGTGCTCATCGCCCTGGGCTTCACCGGCCCCGAGGCCGACGGCTTCACCGACGAGCTCCGTCCGCAGACGACCGATCGCGGCGCCTTCCAGCGCGATGACTCCTACGAGTCGTCGGTGTCGGGTGTGTTCGTGGCCGGCGATGCCGGGCGCGGGCAGTCGCTCATCGTCTGGGCGATCGCCGAGGGACGCGCCGCCGCGGCGAGCGTCGACGCCTACCTCATGGGCGAGACCGTGCTCCCGTCGCCCGTGCGGCCGCGCGATGTCGCGATCGGTCTGCAGCCCGCGTAGGCTGAGGCCGGCACCGTCGCCCGATTTACATCCCCCTATCACCCTGGAGAATCCGTTGAGACGCGCGAAAATCGTCGCCACCCTGGGCCCCGCCACTTCCACCTATGAGACCGTGCGCGCACTGATCGACGCCGGCGTGGACGTGGCCCGCCTGAACCTCAGCCACGGCGACTACTCCGTGCACGACAACAACTACGCCAACGTCCGCCGCGCGGCCGAGGACTCCGGGCGCGCCGTCGCGGTGCTCGTCGACCTGCAGGGGCCGAAGATCCGTCTGGGACGCTTCGAGGACGGCCCCTACGAGCTCGCCAAGGGCGACATTTTCAAGATCACCACCGAAGACATCATCGGCAACAAGGAGATCTGCGGCACGACGTTCAAGGGGCTGCCCCAGGACGTCAAGCCGGGCGACTTCCTGCTGATCGACGACGGCAAGGTGCGCGTCGAGGTCGTCGAGACCGACGGCGTCACCGTCACCACGAAGGTGATCGTGGCCGGTGCCGTGTCGAACAACAAGGGCATCAACCTCCCCGGCGTCGCCGTCAACGTGCCGGCGCTGAGCGAGAAGGACGAGGACGACCTCCGCTGGGGTCTGCGCACCGGCGCCGACCTCATCGCGCTGTCGTTCGTCCGCAACGCGGCCGACGTGACCCGCGTGCACGAGATCATGGCGGAGGAGGGCGTGCGTGTCCCCGTGATCGCCAAGGTCGAGAAGCCGCAGGCGGTCGATGCCCTCGAAGAGATCGTCGACGCCTTCGACGGCATCATGGTCGCCCGCGGCGACCTGGGCGTCGAGCTGCCGCTCGAGGCCGTGCCGATCGTGCAGAAGCGGGCCGTCGAGCTCGCGCGCCGCAACGCCAAGCCGGTCATCGTCGCCACCCAGATGCTCGAGTCGATGATCAACAGCCCGGTGCCGACCCGCGCCGAGACCTCCGACGTCGCGAACGCGGTGCTCGACGGCGCGGATGCGGTCATGCTCTCGGGGGAGACCAGCGTCGGCGACTACCCGGTCGTCGTCGTCGAGACCATGGCCCGCATCATCGAGTCGACCGAGGAGCACGGTCTCGAGCGCATCGCGCCGCTCACCACCAAGCCGCGCACCCAGGGTGGCGCGATCACCCTCGCCGCACTCGAGGTCGCCGAGTTCGTCGACGCCAAATACCTCTGCGTCTTCACCCAGTCGGGCGACAGCGCCCGCCGCCTGTCGCGCCTCCGCTCGCGCATCCCGATGCTGGCGTTCACGCCCGAGCCCGGCATCCGTCGCCGGATGGCGCTGACGTGGGGCATCCGCTCGACGCTCGTCGAGATGGTGCAGCACACCGACCTCATGTACCTGCAGGTCGACGACTACCTGCTCTCCAACGGTCTGGCGGCCGAGGGCGACAAGGTCGTCGTGATCTCCGGTTCCCCTCCCGGAATCGTCGGCTCGACCAACGACATCCGCGTCCACAAGGTCGGGGATGCCGTCGGCGGCGCCGCTCCGATCTACAAGGAGAACGCCTGACCCACGGGTCGCGGAGGGGACGGGGCTGCGGCCTCGTCCCCTCCGCCGTTCCCGCCCGAGTGCCAGGTGCGCCCGGCCGCGTCAAGCCTGTTCCCGCCGCAACCGCGTGCTCGATAGCGTGCGGTCATGCCTGATCTGCGCCGCCTCGTGTCCGTCGACGGATGCGTGTTCCGCATCACGAGCCGCGTGCACGCCGAACCCGACGCCCCGTGCTTCGTGCTCGTCCACGGCATCGGCATGTCGCATCGGTATCTGACACGTCTGCATCGGATGCTCTCGTTCCGCGGGAGCGTCGCCTCTATCGACCTGCCCGGGTTCGGCGGGTTGCCCAAGCCGGGCGAGGATCTCGACATCGCCCGCATGGCCGACCTCCTCGCCGCCGTGCTCCCCGCAGTGACCGAGCGTCGCGTCGTCGTCGTGGGTCATTCGATGGGCGCCCAATGGGCGGTCGAGCTGGCGGTCCGTCATCCCGACGCGGTTCAGGGCGTGGTTGCAATCGGACCGGTCGCCGACGACGCGCACCGCTCGCTCACGGCGCAGGCCCGTGCCCTCGCGGTGGACACGCTGGGGGAGTCCCCCCTGATCAACTTGGTGGTCTTCACGGACTACCTCCGTTGCGGCATCCGCTGGTACCTCACTCAGGCGCGGCACATGCTCACCCACCCGCTCGAGGACCGCGTCGCCGCGCTCACCGTTCCCCTTCTAGTGGTGCGAGGCGAGAAGGACCCCATCGCCGGTCGGGGCTGGACGCGTCGCCTGCGCGATCTCGCGCCCGTGTCGAGATGCGTCGAGGTGCCGGGGAAGTACCACGTCGTGCAGCAGTCCGCGCCGCGCGCCGTGGCCTCGGCGATCCTGTCCCACATCGCAGGGGCGTGGCCGCGGTCACTGTCCGTCGGGGCCGCAGACGCGCCGCGCGGTGACGCCGCATGATCGGCCTCCTCCGCCGCGCGGCATGGTGGGCCGCCGATTACGTCTACGCGGGGTACTGGCAGGTGCGCGCTTTCACCAGCCGGACATCGGCAGACACGTTCGCCGACGGACCCCGCCGAACGATCGTCGTGCTCCCCGGCGTGTACGAGACCTGGCGGTTCCTGCAGCCGCTGATCGCGCACCTGCACCGGCAGGGGCATCCGATCCACGTGCTGGACGCACTCGAACGCAGCCAACGTCCGGTCGTCGAGATGACGGCGATCCTCGAGCACCACCTCCGCGAGGAGGACGTGCGCGACGCCGTCATCGTCGCGCACAGCAAGGGCGGCCTGGCCGGGAAGCTCGCGATGGTGGGGGAGGAGGGCGCTCGCGTGCGCGGGATGGTCGCCGTCGCGACGCCCTTCGGCGGATCGCGGTACGCCCGGCATCTGCCCTCCCGCACGCTGCGCGCGTTCTCGCCGGATGACCCCGGGATCGTGTCCCTCGCTCGGCACCACGAGGTGAACGCCCGCATCGTGTCGGTCTACGGCTCGTTCGACCCGCACATCCCCGAGGGGAGCGAGTTGCCCGGGGCGAAGAACGTGCGGCTCGACACGGGGGGTCACTTCCGGGTTCTCGCCGACCCGCGCGTCATCGCCGAGGTCGCCGCTCTCGCGGGGGACTAAACATCTGATCGGTGCCGGCGGTGGGACTCGAACCCACACGCCCGTGAGGACAAAGCATTTTGAGTGCTCCGCGTCTGCCATTCCGCCACGCCGGCTCGTGTGTCGCGTCTACGACTGTAGCGCAGCGACCGCCGGTTCCCACGCCCGCACCGCGGCGCACCGCCGCCGCCGCAGACGACTCCGGTAGCATGGACCTGTGACCGAGCAAGAACAGGCCGAGCAGCCCACGTCCTCCGCACCCCGACGCGTCGTCGTCGCCGAAGACGAATCGCTGATCCGTCTCGACATCGTCGAGATCCTCCGCGACAACGGCTTCGACGTGGTGGGCGAGGCCGGCGACGGCGAGACCGCCGTCGCCCTGGCCACCGAGCTGCGGCCGGACCTGGTCATCATGGACGTGAAGATGCCCCAGCTCGACGGCATCAGCGCTGCCGAGAAGCTGCACAAGGGCAACATCGCGCCCGTCGTGCTGTTGACCGCGTTCAGCCAGAAGGAGCTCGTCGAGCGGGCCAGCGAGGCTGGCGCGCTGGCGTACGTCGTCAAGCCGTTCACCCCGAACGACCTGCTGCCGGCGATCGAGATCGCCCTCGCCCGTCACGAGCAGATCATCACTCTCGAGGCCGAGGTCGCCGACATGGTCGAGCGCTTCGAGACCCGCAAGCTCGTCGACCGGGCGAAGGGCCTGCTGAACGAGAAGATGGGACTGAGCGAGCCCGAGGCGTTCCGCTGGATCCAGAAGGCGTCGATGGATCGCCGCCTCACGATGCAGGACGTCGCGAAGGCGATCATCGAGCAGCTCGCTCCCAAGAAGTAGTGTTCGCGCTCGACGTCGAGCACACTCTCCGACTGCTGCGGGTCGACGATGGTGCGGCGCTCGCACGGGCGTACTCCGCGAACCGGGTGCACCTCGAGCCGTGGGAGCCCCTGCGGCCTGCGTCGTTCTTCACGACCGCCGTGCAGGACGCCGACGTGCGCCGATCCCTCGCCGAGACGTCATCCGGGCGAGCCGCGCGGTTCGTCGTCGAAGGACCGGGCGGCGAGATCCGCGGCCGGTTCAACCTCAACGGCATCGTGCGCGGCGCATTCGACAACGCCGACCTCGGTTACTGGGTGGATGCCCGTCTGCAGGGCCGCGGCTTCGCCACGGCCGCCGTCGCGCATACGCTGGAGTACGCCCGAGATACTCTCGGCCTGCATCGCGTGCAGGCCGGCATCCTCCCGCACAACCTCGCGTCGCAGCGGGTGCTCGCGGCGAACGGCTTCACGCGGATCGGCCTGGCGCCGCGCTACCTGCGGATCGCGGGGGAGTGGCAGGATCACATCCTGTTCCAGCATCTGCTGGAGGAGGGGATCAGCGCTCCGTCGGAGCGTCCTTGATCAGGTTCGTGATGCGGATGGTCGAGCACCGCCGACCGCGATCGTCGGTCACGACGATCTCGTGCACGGTCATGGTCCGTCCCAGGTGGATCGGCGTGCAGACCCCGGTCACGAGGCCCGAGGTCGCCGAGCGCGTATGCGTCGCGTTGATGTCGACTCCGACGGCGAGACGCCCGGGCCCGGCATAGAGGTTGGCTGCCATCGAACCGAGCGACTCACCCAGCACGACATAGGCGCCGCCGTGCAGCAGGCCGACCGGCTGGGTGTTGCCCTCCACCGGCATCGTCGCGACCGAGCGCTCGACCGTGAACTCCGTAAACTCCAGGCCCATCTTCTCGGCCAGGGCTCCCATCCCGCGGGCGGCGGCCCATTCGAGTCCTTCGCTGGTCGCGACCTCGCTCATGCATCCTCCTCCGGCGCGTGTCCGTGGTCCTCGTTAGGCTGGCAGGGTGACGGACTCCGCAAAGCCTACCCTCATGGTCGTCGACGGCCATTCGCTCGCTTACCGCGCCTTCTTCGCGCTGCCGGTCGAGAACTTCACCACGAAAGACAACCAGCACACGAACGCCATCTACGGCTTCCTGTCGATGCTGGTGAATCTGATCAAGGCCGAGCAGCCCACGCACATGGCAATCGCGTTCGACACATCCCGTCATTCCTTCCGCACCGACGAGTATCCCGAGTACAAGGCGACCCGCTCCGAGACTCCGCAGGAGTTCCGCGGGCAGATCCCGCTGCTGCAGGACTGCCTCGCGGCCATGTCGATCCCGGTGCTCACCAAGGAGGGTTTCGAGGCGGACGACATCCTCGCGACCCTCTCCACGCAGGGCGCCGCAGAGGGCTACGACGTCCTCGTCGTCTCCGGCGATCGTGACACGATCCAGCTCGTCACCGACGACGTCACTCTGCTCTATCCGTCGGTGCAGGGCGTGTCGCAGCTCAAGCGATACGACCCCACCACCGTGCACGAGCGCTACGGAGTCCGGCCGGAGCAGTACCCCGACATCGCGGCCCTCGTCGGCGAGACGAGCGACAACCTGCCCGGCGTGCCGAAGGTCGGTGAGAAGACCGCGGTCAAATGGCTGACGCAGTTCGGTTCGCTCGACGAGCTGCTCGACCGCGCCGGCGAGATCAAGGGCGTGGTGGGCGGCAACCTCCGCGAGCACATCGACGACGTGCGCCGCAACCGCAAGCTCAACAGACTCCTGCGCGACGTCGAACTGCCGGTGACCCCGGGCGACCTCGCGGTCACGCCGATCGACGCCCAGGCGGTGCGCGACATCTTCGCCCGCCTCGAGTTCCGCACGCTGCTGCCGCGGGTGTTCGAGGCCGTCGGAGCGGGCGAGGTCGCCGATGATCCCGCATCCGTCGTCGAGCTGCCCGCGCCCGTCGAAGCGACTGCGAACGCCCTCGCCGCCTGGGCGGAGTCGGTCGACGGAGAGATCGCCGTGCGCGTCATGACGCAGGGCGGACTTCCGACGCGCGTCGGGCTGGCCACCGAGACCGAGCTCCGCGAGGCGGACTGGTCGGATGCCCTCGCCGAGGCACTGCGTCCCTGGTTCGAGTCGCCGAGCCCCAAGATTCTGCACGATGCGAAGGTGCAGATCAAAGCACTCGGCCGATCGGGCGTGCGCCTGGGCGGACTCGCCTACGACACGAGCCTCGCCGGCTGGCTCCTGCGCCCCAGCTTCCCCGACAAGACCCTCGGCGACCTCGCCGAGCGCTACCTCGGCGAGAAGCTGCCCGAGGCCGATCCCTCGCAGCTGGTGCCCGAGACAGAGGGCGCCACGCCGTCCCAGGAGGCGTGGTTCGCCCTGCGCGTCGCGACCGCGCTGCGCGACGACCTGCCGGAGTCGGTCGCGTCCGTGCTCGCCGACATCGAACTGCCGACGCTGCTGACGCTCGCCGACATGGAACTCGCCGGCGTCGCGGTGTCGCACGACGTGCTCTCGACGTTCTCGGGCGAGCTCTCGGCACGCGCCGACGTGCTCGCCCAAGAGGCGTTCGGCATCGTGGGCCGCGAGTTCAATCTCGGGTCTCCCAAGCAGCTGCAGGAGGTGCTGTTCGAAGACCTGCAGCTGCCGAAGACCCGCAAGACCAAGACCGGCTACTCGACCGACGCGGCCGTGCTCGCAGACCTGCAGGAGTCGCACCCGCACCCCTTCCTGAACCTGCTGCTGCAGCACCGTGAGGCGACGAAGCTCCGACAGATCATCGAGTCGCTCGACACCGCGATCGGTGCCGACGGGCGCATCCACACCACCTATGTGCAGACCGGTAGCCAGACCGGTCGGTTGTCGAGCACCGACCCGAACCTGCAGAACATCCCCGTGCGCACGGAAGAGTCCCGCCGCATCCGCAGCGCGTTCCAGGTGGGCGAGGGCTACGAGGCGCTCCTCACTGCCGACTACTCGCAGATCGAGATGCGCATCATGGCGCACCTGTCCGGCGACGAAGGTCTCATCGAGGCCTTCAACAGCGGCGAGGACCTGCATCGATTCGTCGGAGCCCGGGTCTTCGGCGTCGATCCGGCCGATGTCACGAACGCGATGCGCACCAAGGTCAAGGCGATGTCCTACGGCCTCGTGTACGGGCTGTCGGCGTTCGGTCTCTCGAAGCAGTTGCGCATCGAGCAGTCCGAGGCGAAACAGCTCATGGTCGAGTACTTCGCCCGGTTCGGAGCGGTGCGCGACTACCTGCGTGCCTCGGTGCTCGCGGCGAAGGAGGTCGGCTACACCGAGACGATCTTCGGTCGACGCCGCCCGTTCCCCGACCTGTCTAGCCCCAACCGGGTGCTGCGCGAGAACGCCGAGCGGGCCGCGCTCAACGCCCCGATCCAGGGCAGCGCGGCCGACATCATGAAGATCGCGCTGTTCCACATCCACGACGACATCCGTCGAGAGGGTCTCGCCTCGCGCGTGCTGCTGCAGATCCATGACGAACTCGTCGTCGAGGTGGCCCCGGGGGAGTGGGACGCGGCCGAACGGATCGTCCGCACCCGTATGGGCGACGCCGCCGATCTTCGGGTGCCGCTCGACGTACAGGTCGGGCGCGGCGACGATTGGAACCAGGCGGCTCACTGACCGGGCGACGCACAGGGGCGCCAGTAGGCTGGAGCGCATGGATTCCACCCCTCGGACACCCACCGCCATCGACCAGGTCGCCGAGCGCTGGGTCGACACCCTGGTCGACCTGGCTCCGACGCTCGGTACCTACATCGGCCGCGACGAGGTCAACGGTCGCTTCGGCGATCTGAGCCCCGAGGGCCACGCCGAGATCGCCGCCGCGACGCGACGGACGCTCGACGAGCTGTCGGCCCTCGAGCCGGTCGACACGATCGACGAGGTGACGAAGACCGACCTCAGCGCCGAGCTGCGCCTCGACCTCGAGTTGCACGAGGCCAAGTGGCACCTGCGCGATCTCAACGTGATCGCCTCGGCGGCGCAGGACGTGCGCTCCGCCTTCGACCTCATGCCCACCGGCAGTGCCGACGACTGGTCGGTCATCGCGCAGCGTCTCGCCGCTGTGCCCGATGCCCTGCGCGGGTACACGGCCACTCTGCGAGAAGGAATCGCCCAGGGCGTGACGCCGGCACGGCGACAGGTGGTCGAGGTCGCCACGCAGATCGACCGGTACACCGCCGACGATGGTTTCTTCGCGTCGTTCGTCGCCGACGCCGCGCCCGACGAGGGACAGCTCCCCGCATCCCTCGCCCGCACGCTCGCCGACAATTCTGCGGCCGCCCGTGTCGCGTACCACGAGCTGCGCCGCTTCCTGGCCGAAGAGCTCGTGCCCGCGGCATCCGACGTCGACGCGGTGGGTCGCGAGCTCTACGCTCTCAACTCCCGACGCTTCCTCGGGGCGACGATCGATCTCGACGAGACGTACGACTGGGGGCGCGAGGAACTCGCCCGCATGGTCGCCGAGCAGACCGCGATCGCGAACGAGATCGTCCCCGGCGCGTCGGTCGAAGAGGCCGTCGCCCACCTCGAGGCGGATCCGTCGCGCAAGCTCGTGGGCACGGAAGCACTGCAGCGGTGGATGCAGGAGACGAGCGACCGGGCCGTCGCCGAGCTCGCCGCGTCGCACTTCGACATCCCCGAGGCGATCCGCACGATCGAGTGCATGATCGCCCCCACCCAGGAGGGCGGGATCTACTACACCGGTCCGACCGACGACTTCTCGCGGCCGGGCCGCATGTGGTGGTCGGTGCCGGAGGGCGTCACCGAGTTCGACACCTGGCGCGAACTCACGACGGTGTACCACGAAGGCGTCCCGGGCCATCACCTGCAGATCGCTCAGGCGGTGTACAACCGCGCCGAGCTGAACTCCTGGCGGCGGCTGCTCGCCGGCACGTCCGGTCACGCCGAGGGTTGGGCGCTGTATGCGGAACGGCTCATGGAGCAGCTCGGCTACCTCGACGACCCCGCCGACCGTCTCGGCATGCTCGACGGCCAGCGTATGCGCGCGGCGCGCGTCGTCCTCGACATCGGCGTGCACCTCGGCAAGCCGCGCCTCGACGGTGACGGCATCTGGGATGCGGCGTACGCCCTCGACTTCATGCGAGGGAACGTCAACATGTCAGACCAGTTCGTGCAATTCGAGGTGAACCGCTACCTCGGGTGGCCGGGGCAGGCGCCCTCGTACAAGGTCGGTCAGCGCATCTGGGAGCAGGTGCGCGAGGCCGTGCAGCAGCGCGAGGGAGAGCGGTTCTCGTTCAAGGACTTCCACAAGCGCGCCCTCGACATCGGTGGCGTCGGTCTCGACACGCTGCGATCGGTGCTGCTTCCGCGCTGACCGGGAATGCCGAGGCCTGATCCGATGTTCATTCACCTGAATAGGAAGGGCTGATCATGGACATCGAATTCGGGCTCGACACCTTCGGCGACATCACCCGGGACAGCAACGGCGAGCTGCTCAGCGGCGCGCAGACCATCCGCAACGTCATCGCGCAAGCCGAGATGGCGGATGCCGTGGGCGTGGACTTCTTCGGAGTGGGCGAGCATCACCGCCGGGAGTTCGCCGTGTCCGCACCGGAGATGGTGCTGTCGGCCATCGCCGCCCGCACCGAGCGCCTGCGACTCGGTACGGCCGTCACCGTACTGTCCTCCGACGATCCCGTGCGGGTGTACGAGCGGTTCGCGACGCTCGACGCGGTGTCGAACGGTCGCGCCGAGGTCGTGCTCGGACGCGGTTCGTTCATCGAGTCCTTCCCCCTGTTCGGCTACGACCTGCGCGATTACGACGCCCTCTTCGAGGAGAAGCTCGATCTGTTCACGCAGCTGCTCGCTGAGAAGCCGGTGACCTGGTCGGGAACCATGCGCGCGCCGCTCGACGACGCCGACGTCTTTCCCAAGACCGAGAAGGGACTGCGCACCTGGGTCGGCGTGGGCGGCAGCCCGGAGTCCGTGGTGCGCGTCGCCCGGCACGGCCTCGGCCTCATGCTCGCGATCATCGGAGGCCCGGCCGCGCGTTTCCGTCCCTTCGTCGATCTGTACCATCGATCGGTCGCCTCGTTCGGCACGACCGAGCATCCGATCGCGGTGCATTCCCCGGGCCACATCGCGGACACCGACGCCGAGGCGTGGGACGCGGCCTACTCCGGGTTCGAGGCCATGAACAACACCATCGGCCGCGAACGGGGCTGGCCGGCGTACAGCCGTGCGCGATTCCAGAACGATATCGGCCCGGAGGGCGCGATCTACTCGGGATCGCCCGAGCGGGTGGCCGCGAAGATCGCGCAGACCGTCACCACCCTCGGCCTGGGGCGATTCGATCTCAAGTACGCGACGGGCACGCTCTCGCATGAGGCGATGATGCGCAGCATCGAGCTCTACGGCACCGAGGTGATTCCGCGCGTCCGCGCGCTGCTCGCGAAGCAGGACTGATCGGCACCGCGGGGAGCCCGCCCGCGGCTCGCGGGAATAGGCTGGTCGGATGGCAGATGTGCGTTTCGTGGCGATCGGCGACTCCTTCAGCGAGGGCGTCGGCGACGTGCTGCCCGACGGGCGGGAACGCGGCTGGGCGGACATCGCCGCCCAGGGGTGGGCGGATGCCCTGGGCCAGCCGATCGAATACGCGAACCTGGCGATCCGGGGCAAGCTCGCGTGGCCGATCGTCGAGCAGCAGCTCGAGCCGGCCCTCGCGCTGCGCCCCACGCACCTCTCGTTCAACGGCGGGGGGAACGACATGCTGCGTCCCCGCGCCGACCTGGAGCGCATCGCCGACGCCTTCTCGCACGTGCTGCGGAGGTGCGATGAGGAGGGCGTCACGATGATCCTGCTGTCGGGCGCGAACCCAAGCGGTCAGCTGCCGATGGGACCGCTCGTGCACCGCCGAGGCGATCAGCTCTCCGAGGCCGTCCTGCGGCGCGTCGCCGACCGTGACGATGTCGTGCAGGCCCTCAACTGGCCGGACCGCGAGCTCGCGCAGCCAGCGTACTGGTCGGAGGATCGGCTGCACATGAACGCGTTCGGGCATCACCGCGTCGCGGCGCGAGTGATCGACGCCCTGGGTCTTCAACCGCCGAAGGAATGGTGGGCGCCGCGCGAGCGCGGGGGAGCGGGCCCTTCGGGCCTCGCCTACTATCGCGAGTTCGTCGGTCCCTGGGTGCGGCGCCGCGTGACCCGCACGTCGTCCGGCGACGGTCGAACGGCGAAGTACCCCCGGTGGGTGCAGCGGACCCCCGGCGCATGAGCGATGTCGAGATGCGCCGTCTCTCCGGCGGTCGGGTCACTCTGCACGACGCGCGTACACGTTCGCATCGCACCGTCGACCTCGAGCCGTTCGAGATCGGTGTGTACGCCGTGACCCAGGAGCAGCTGTCCGAAGTCCTCGGCGTCTCCGCACCGCATCCGGAGCGCCCCGCGACCGACGTGAGCTGGCTGCGCGCGGTGCACTTCTGCAACGCGCTGTCGGAGTGGGAGGGCACTGAGCAGGCCTACTTCTTCGACGGCGAGGACGTGACCTGGGATGTCTCATCGGACGGGTTCCGACTGCCGACCGAAGCCGAATGGGAGTTCGCGTGCCGCGCGGGCTCGACCGGCCCGCACTACGCCCCGCTCGCCGACGCCGCCTGGACCGCCGCCGACGGTGTGACGTCTCCGCAACCGGTCGGAGGCAAGATCCCGAACCTGAACGGGCTCTTCGACACTCTCGGCAATGTCTGGGAGTGGTGCTGGGACCTCCTCGATCCCGCACGCTACGACGACTACCGCACGTTCCGCGGGGGCGGGTTCGCCGACGATGCCTGGAGCGTGCGCGCGTCGGTGCGTCGCGGCGGTGCCCCGCGCATGCATCATGACGATCTCGGCTTCCGCGTGGCTCGCGGCGGCTTCGACGGGTCGGGGGCCGCCCAGGGGTGGTCGGCCGTCGCCGATCTCGAGCGGGGGAGCGGGTCGGGTCCTTTGCCGTCCGGGTGGACGCCGCGCGTTCGCTGAGCCGTAATTTTGGAGTGCCCCCGCCGCGCGTGGAAGAGTGGGGAGATGTCGTCGCCGTTCTCGCTCATCGTCTCCCAGGGCCGCGTGGCCGACCGCACGAACGGGGCGCTCGTCGGTGCGCGGCGCGTCGGTGCGGAACTCTCGACGCTGCTCGGGGTCGACGCCTCGGTGGTGGGCACCCCATCACCCGCCCGCGACGACGACTGGTCGGCGGCGCTCCCACAGGCGAAGGAGACGCTCGACGGCCTGCGTCGCGCGGTCAGCGATGCCTTCGACGCCGGGCGCACACCCGTCTTGGTCACCAACACGTGTGCGGCGAGCCTCGGCACCCTGCCCACGGTCGCCGAACGGCACCCCGATGCCGTCGTGCTGTGGATCGACGCGCACGGCGACTTCAACACGCCCGCCACGACTGAGTCGGGCTATCTCGGCGGCATGATCGTCGCGGCCGCGTGCGGCCTGTGGGACAGCGGGCACGGTGCGGGGCTCGACCCTCGCCAGGTCATCGTCGTCGGCGGGCGCGACATCGACGCTGCCGAGGGCGACCTGCTGGCGGACGCGGGGGTGACGGTGCTCTCACCGGCCGACAGCACCCCAGAGCGCGTGACCGAACTCATCGACGGGCGGCCGGTGTGGATCCATGTCGACTGGGACGTGCTCGAGCCCGGGTACATCCCCGCCGCCTACCGGGTGGGTGCGGGGCTGCTGCCGCGCGATCTCGCGGCGATCTTCGCCGCCCTCCCGCTGGGCTCGGTGCGCGGGGTCGAGCTCGCCGAGTTCGAGGCGGGCGATGCCGACGTGCCCGAGCACCTGAGCGTCGAACTCATCATCGAGACGTTCCAGCACCTTCTGCACTGACGCCATCCGCCGGGGGAGCGGCGTCGGATGCTCAGCGGTGCCGCGGTCTCTCCGGATCGAGACCCATGCGGATGCGCGTGCGTTTGCGCTCCAGGATGATGAACACGGTGCCGAGCAGCCAGAGCGGGATCGGCGCGAGGAAGGCGATGCGGAACGCGTCGAGCGAGTAGGTGTCGGGGGTTCCGGCGCCCTGCAGATCGAGCGCGAGACCGATGAGGAAGATCGCGATCAGCGCCGCAATGAAACCGCCGGCGTTCGTCACCCCCGTCGCGGTGCTGAGCCGGTGCGAGGGGTTGTGGGTGCGGGCGTGGTCGAAGGCGATCATCGACGCCGGTCCGCCTGTCGCGAGGGCGACGGCGAGCACCCCGAGCAGCCAGACCGGAGCCGGACCGGGAAGCGCGATCACGGCGCACCATGCCACGAGCTGCACCCCGACGGCCGGGAGCACCAGAGCGAGGGAGCGGTGGTTCGGAAGGCGCCGCGACAGGTCACCGATGAGGGGGCCGAGGACCATGCCCGCCACGACGTACACCGATATCAGTCCCGCGGCGTGGGCGGGGGTGAGCCCCTGCGCCGCGGTGAGGAACGGCATACCCCACAGCAGCACAAACGCCGTACCCGCGAAGGGCGTCGTGAAGTGCGACCAGAACGCCAGCCGCGTGCCGGGATGCGCCCAAGCGGCGCGGATGCCGACGCCCGTATCGATCGCCGACGTCACCACACGCACGACTCCCGTGTCGGTGTTCACCGAGACGTCGGCATCGCGATCGGGCGGGCGGTTGCGGATGACGACGGCGACGAGCACCGTGAACAGCGCGCCGAGGCCGGCGATGCTGCCGAACGTGATCGTCCACGACGTGGCGTGCAGCATCGCCGCGACCGGCACCAGTGCGACGAGCTGGCCCGCTTGACCGATGATGCCCGTGAACTGCACCATCAACGGCCCGCGCTGAGCCGGGAACCAGAGGGCCACGAGACGCAGCACGGCGGGGAAGACGGCGGCATCGCCGGCGCCCAGCAGGATGCGGGCGATGATCGCGATGCCGATACTGGGGGAGAAGGCCATGGTGAGCTGACCCGCCGCCATCAGGAGCATGCCGATGGTGATGATCGGGCGCGAGCCGTACCGGTCGAGCAGCAGACCGATCGGGATCTGCATGCCGCCGTACACGGCGAGCTGCACGACCGCGAAGAGGGCAAGGGTCGAGGCATCCGCGTGGAATCGCTCTGCCGCGTCGACGCCGACCGCTCCGAGCGAGGTGCGGTTGGTGATGGCGAGCACGTAGGCTGCGACGCCGACCGACCAGATCGTCCATGCCCGCCACCCCGGGCCGGACAGGGGAGGGGAGGGGAGGGCGCGCACCTCTCCACGCTACTCGCGTCCTGACGCACTGCGGGTCCCACCGCCCGAAGACGATAGGACCCGCGAGGCCTCGTGGCCGAGTGTCAGCCGGCGGCGCAGAGCTGTGACATCGCCTGCGTCGACTCCTGGATATCCGTGCCGAGCGTACCGACCTCGGAGGCGGCGGAGGTGTCCTGGTCGATCAGGACGCGCTGCAGGAGGTCGCGAAGCTTGACGAAGTCCTCGTGCACCGCCGTGACGCCATCCTTGACCTCCTGGTTGGTGACCGACTCGGCCGCCGCGCCGATGGCGTCCGCGGTCTCGGTCAGCTTGGCGACGGTGCCCTGCGGATCAGCCGTGGCCGCGTTCACGTCGAGCGAGGAAAGTTCGGTTGCGACGCCCACGATCTGCGAGTTGACCTCGGCGCAGGCGTCGGCGACCGACTGCCCGGAGCTGCTCTCGGTCTTCTCCGGTGCCGATGACGCCGACGACGACGAGGACGACTCCTTCGGCTCGGCGTCGCTCGATCCGGCGCAGCCGGCGAGACCGAGCACGGCGACGGCGGCGATGGCGAAGGCGGCGATCTGTCGTTTCATTCTTCCCCCAAAGGTGAGCCGGCGACCCGGCAGGACTGGTGAACCGCGTGACAGTAAATCACATACGGCAACCAGGAGTGAGGGGAGGGGTACCCACGTCGCCGGAGCCGCCGCCGATCCGCCGGGTGCGACGAACTGGCTGCGCGAACATCCGACTGCGGACCTCGTGAGCACCGCAGTCGGCCCGCCGCTGGGCGATGCGTCGTCGGTCGATGGTGCGATCGTCGGGTACATCCCGGCGGACGAGTCGCAGCAGGGTGTCGTGTTCACCGTCCAGAACGTCGGTGACGGTGTCGCGATCCGGGCACAGGTCGCGGCTCTGACCGCGACAGCGACCTGTCCGCCCGGCCAGAACCTGGGCAAGCCGGGCCAGGGCTGACCGGCAGCCGGCCTATCCCGCTGTGCGCAGAGAGAGCAGCGGGGAGGTGCGGGGGCGCTGCTCGGGGCCCGCTCGCCACTCGAACTGACATAATGTGTATTATCGGTTATTACTCCGACGTAGCGAAGAGAGGGCCGAGACCGCGCTCACGCACCGACATACGCAGCGAGGTGCTGTGCGGTGAGCGTTCCTCCGTCGGCGATAAGTGCTTCGGGCGTTCCCTCGAACACCACGCGTCCACCGTCGTGGCCTGCGCCGGGTCCGATGTCGATGATCCAGTCGGCGTGCGCCATGACCGCCTGATGATGCTCGATGACGATGACCGTCTTGCCGGCGTCGACTAACCGATCGAGCAGCCCGAGGATCTTGTCCACGTCGGCCAGGTGCAGGCCGGTCGTCGGCTCGTCGAGCACGTACACGTCTCCCTGGCCGCCCATCTGGATCGCCAGTTTGATGCGCTGCCGCTCGCCGCCCGAGAGCGTCGACAACGGTTGTCCCAGCGACAGATACCCGAGTCCGACGTCGTCGAGACGTTCCAGGATCGCCGCCGCGGCCGGCAGCTTCGCTTCTCCGTCGGCGAAGAAGGCGCGCGCCTCCGCGACCGGTAGATCGAGGACCTCGGTGATGTCCTTTCCACCAAGCTTGTATTCGAGCACCGCTGCCTGGAACCGCTTTCCACCGCAGTCCTCACAGGGCGTCTCGATCGTGTCCATGAAACCCAGTTCGGTGATGATGACCCCGGCGCCCTTGCACGTGGGGCACGCCCCTTCGGAGTTCGCGCTGAACAGGGCCGGCTTGACGCCGTTCGCCTTTGCGAAGGCCTTGCGGATCGGCTCGAGAAGCCCGGTGTAAGTGGCCGGGTTGCTGCGGCGCGAGCCCTTGATCGCCCCCTGATCGATGGCCACGACGCCCTCGCGCTTCGATACGGAACCGTGGATCAGCGAGCTCTTCCCCGATCCTGCGACGCCGGTAACTACGGTGAGCACGCCGGTCGGGATGTCGACGTCGACGTCCTGCAGGTTGTGCGTGGACGCGCCGCGCACCTCGATCGCCCCGGTGGCCGGGCGCACCTCGCTTTTCAGGTGGGCGCGGTCGTCGAGGTGCCCGCCGGTCAGCGTGCCGCTCGCACGCAGCCCTTCGACGGTGCCCTCGAAGCAGATCTCTCCCCCGCCGCTGCCCGCACCCGGCCCGAGATCGACGACATGATCCGCGATCGCGATCGTCTCGGGCTTGTGCTCCACCACCAAAACGGTGTTGCCCTTGTCTCGGAGCTTGCGCAGCAGCCCGTTCATCCGCTCGATATCGTGCGGATGCAGGCCGATCGTCGGCTCGTCGAACACGTAGGTCACATCGGTCAACGAGGATCCGAGGTGGCGGAGCATCTTGATGCGCTGCGCCTCTCCCCCGGACAACGTGCCGGACGGCCGGTCGAGGCTCAGATAACCGAGACCGAGCGTCACGAATGCGTCGAGGTTCGCGGAGAGGGCCTCGAGCAGCGGGGTCGCGCCGGGGAGCCGCAGCGCGCGCACCCACTCCGCGAGGTCGGTCACCTGCATGCGGCACGCGTCGGCGATGCTGATGCCGTCGATCTTCGACGATCGCGCTCCCTCGGTGAGCCGGGTCCCCTCGCATTCGGGGCACACCGCGAATGTGGCGGCGCGCTCGACGAATGCGCGCACGTGCGGCTGCAGCGCCTCGAGGTCCTTCGAGAGCATCGATTTGGTGATCTTCGGAATGAGTCCCTCGTAGGTCATGTTGATGCCCGCGATCTTGACCTTCGTGACCTCGCCGTAGAGGAAGAGGTGTCGCTGCTTCTCGGTGAACTCGGCGATGGGTTTGTCACCCGGGTAGAACCCCGACTGCGAGAAGCCCTTCACCATCCACCCGTCGGCCGTGTAGCCGGGAACCATGATCGCTCCCTCGTCGAGCGACTTCGACTCGTCGACCACCTGCGATAGGTCGATGTCCGACACCACTCCCCTGCCCTCGCAACGCGGGCACATCCCGCCCAGGTAGATCGCATCCTTCACGATCTTCTTCTCGCCGCCCGGCCCGGTCATCACGCCGCTGGCGCGCTGCGTGGGGATGTTGAACGAGAAGGCGGTCGGGCCGCCGATGTACGGGGTGCCCAGCTTGCTGAACAGGATGCGCAGCATGGCGTTCGCATCGGTCACGGTGCCGACGGTCGATCGGGGGTTCGCTCCGAGCCGCTCCTGGTCGACGATGATCGCGGTGGTCAGACCGTCGAGGACGTCGACATCCGGTCGCGGCACCGACGGCATGAACCCCTGCACGAAGGCGCTGTAGGTCTCGTCGATCAGTCGTCGGGACTCTGCGGCGATGGTGTCGAACACGAGGGAGCTCTTACCCGAGCCCGAGACCCCGGTGAACACGGTGAGCCGGCGTTTCGGGATGTCGACGCTCACCTCGCGGAGGTTGTTCTCGCGCGCGCCCTGCACGCGGATGATGTCGTGGACGTCGGCGGGGTGGGCTGCGGCGGTCATCGGCATCCTTCGGGACGGGTCGGCAGCAGGATGCCGACGATCGGAGCATTAGCGGGGAGCGGCGGCTTCACGGTACACGGTGCGTCCGACACCCACCAGCGCTACCCTGTCAGCACCACAGGGTTCTCACAGAAAGGATCCGTCATGTCAGAATCCCTCACCGGCAGCGCCTCGCTGCTCCGGTCGATACGTATCACTCTCGCCGTCTCCGGCGCACTCGCGCTGATCGCCGGCATCGTGCTGCTGATCTGGCCGATCAAGACCGCGGAGATCATCACGGCGATCTTCGCCTTCTACCTCGTCGTCGCAGGCCTGGTGTACATCGGGCTCGGCATCTTCTCGGGTGGCAGGGGCGGGTGGTCGCGCGTCGGCCACATCGCGCTGGGCCTGCTCTACGTCGTTGCGGGCGTCATCGCGTTCGTCAATCTGCAGGCCGCCGCGGCGACCCTCGCGCTGGTGGTGGTGATCTTCATCGGCATCAGCTGGATCGTCGACGGCGTCGTGTCGTTGAGTCTGCTCGGGCAGGACGGATCGAAGGTGTGGACGCTGCTGTACGCAGTGCTCAGCATCGTCGCCGGCGTATTCGTGCTGTTCTCGCCGCTCGTCGCCGGACTCGCCTTCTGGCTGCTGCTGGGCATCTCGCTCGTGGCGTTGGGCATCGTCCAGCTCGTGCGCGCGATCACACTCGGCAAGGAGACCCGGACGGTCGGTTCCGCAGCGACACCGCGCTGACACCCCCGAGACGCACGACGGCCCCCCTCTCCCGGAGGAGGCGGGGCCGTCGTCTCGAGGTCACTCGGCGGCGAAAACGCTGACGTCGCCCCCCAGGCGCGTG
>JASCNZ010000119.1 GCA_029959905.1 Microbacteriaceae bacterium PS02344 | reverse complement strand
GCTGTACGTTGCTCCGAAATCATGTCCGGCCATGAGAAACCGCCTCCCCGTTCGTCTTCAGGCCCGCTGGCCTCTTGCTACGAGAGTAGAGGGCATCCGCCGGCGCGCCACCGGGGAGTCCTACCCCTGCTCTACTCATCGCCCGAACGTGCCCGTCTCGAACCTGGTGAGCTTGCGCTGCGTGTAGGCGATTGGCTCGAGCGCTCCGGCTTACCGAAGTGGGCCTGGATGTCGGCGCGAGACGAGGGCAAAGTGAGCCCGGAAATCAACAGGGCGAGCGAGGGGTATGCGGA
>JASCNZ010000118.1 GCA_029959905.1 Microbacteriaceae bacterium PS02344 | reverse complement strand
GCCGAGTGCGCTCGATGTCGGGGTCGGGGACCGGGATCGCCGAGAGCAGGGCCTGGGTGTACGGATGCTTCGGCGCATCGAACACCTCGTCGACGTCGCCGTGCTCGACGAACTCGCCGACGTACATCACGGCGACGCGGTCGGCGATGTGACGGACGACCGAGAGGTCGTGCGCGACGAAGAGGAAGGACAGCCCGAGCTTGACCTTCAGCTCGTCGAGCAGGTTGATCACGCCGGCCTGGATCGACACGTCGAGCGCCGAGACAGGCTCGTCGAGCACGACGATCTTGGGG
>JASCNZ010000117.1 GCA_029959905.1 Microbacteriaceae bacterium PS02344 | reverse complement strand
ACCCGCTGCCGGGCCTCAGCCCCCTCGCGGTGACCTGGCCGGCCGCGGCGGGCGTGCTCGCCCCCGGACGCACGGCGACGGCCACGGCCCCCTACACGCTCACCCAGGCAGACGTCGACGCCGGTGCCGTCGCCAACACGGTCACCGCCGACGGCGTCCCTGCCCGCGGCGCGCTGCCGCCCGAGACCGAGCGCAGCGACAGCCTCTTCGTTCCGATCACTCCCGGCGCGGCGTTGTCTGCGGTGATGTCGGGGGTGTTCGTGGATGGGGGCATGGGGCAGGTCGGTGATGTGATCC
>JASCNZ010000116.1 GCA_029959905.1 Microbacteriaceae bacterium PS02344 | reverse complement strand
GACGAGGAACGTCCCCGTGCCCGGCCCGATCATGCCGTCGTAGAATCCGATGACGAGCCCCGCGGCACCCGCCATGACGTGGTGCCGGTGCCCCTGGAAGCGCAGTCGTGTGGCGGCGCCCCTCTGCGGACGGAGCGCGGTGAAGAGGGCCACCGCGAGCAGAGCCACGACGATGATCGGTTTGAAGGCGGCGGCGGGCAGCAGCGGCGCGACGGCGGCACCGCCGAATGATCCGGCGAGCGCGATGAGTGCCATCGGGATCGCGGTGCGGATGTCGGGTTTCGCGCGGCGGTAATA
>JASCNZ010000115.1 GCA_029959905.1 Microbacteriaceae bacterium PS02344 | reverse complement strand
CCCCGCCCCCGAGGATGATCACCCGCTCCGGGACCTCGTCGAGCGCGAGCGCCTGCTCGCTGGTGAGGATGCGGCCGCCGCTCTCGAGGCCGGGGAGGGTGCGGCTGTACGACCCGGTGGCGAGGATCACGTCGGTACCGACGTAGACGTCGTCTCCGACGGCCACGCTGCGATCGTGCCGCAGCTGCCCCGCGCCGTGCACGGTCGTGATGCCGCGCGCCTTCACCAGGCCTTCGAGGGCCTTGTACTTCTTGGCGACGATGCCCTCGCGGTACGCGCGCACGGCGACGGGGTCGATGC
>JASCNZ010000114.1 GCA_029959905.1 Microbacteriaceae bacterium PS02344 | reverse complement strand
GCCGCACACCGTCGGCCTCGTCACCGACCTCGATCAGCATCTCGTGCGCCGTGCCCTCACGTCGTTGCGCGAACTGCGCCACCGCGAGGAACTCCTGAACGCCCATGGCGCGAAAGACCTCGCGGGCCTCGAACGCCGCTCCGACACGGCCGCCCCTCCCCTGCTGCTCATCGTCATCGACGAGTTAGCCGCCCTCGCGAAAGAGATCCCCGAGTTCGTCGACGGGGTGATCGACATCGCGCAACGCGGCCCTTCCCTGCGCCTGCACCTGCTCATGGCCACGCAGCGGCCGGCACGGGT
>JASCNZ010000113.1 GCA_029959905.1 Microbacteriaceae bacterium PS02344 | reverse complement strand
AGTCCGGACTCGGCGACATCGCTCGTGGCGTTCGCCGGAGTCACGGCGTCGCGGCGCGAACGCAGGAACAGACCGAGAATGATCGCGAGCGCGAGCACGGCGTCGATCGCGATGCCCCAGCCCCCGAGCCAGAGGGCGATGAGCGCCGCCAGGGCGCCCACCGCGCCGGCTGCCGGAAGCGTGAGCACCCAGCCGAGCGCGATGCGACCCGCGGTGCGCCAGCGAACCGTCGACCCGCGGCGGCCGAGGCCCGAGCCGATGACGGAACCGGAGGCGACCTGGGTGGTCGAGAGGGCGAAGCC
>JASCNZ010000112.1 GCA_029959905.1 Microbacteriaceae bacterium PS02344 | reverse complement strand
TCCCTGCTCTGGCCGAAGCCCACCGCGTCGTTCGACGCCGCGTTCCGGACCCAGTGAGCTGGCGCGATCGCTTCACCCGCGAGGCGCGGACGCGGTCGTTCGCCGCGCTGCGCATCCGCGCCTACCGCCGGTGGAGCATCGCGCAGCTGCTGGCGGCGGCCGGCGGCGCCGCCTCGCAGGTGGCGATCGCCTGGTTGGTGGTCGAGCTCGGCGGCGACGGTCTCGCCCTCGGCGTGGTGACCGCGAGCACGATGGTGCCAACGCACGCCCTGGGCCCGTTCATCGGCGCGATCGTCGATCGC
>JASCNZ010000111.1 GCA_029959905.1 Microbacteriaceae bacterium PS02344 | reverse complement strand
GGACTACGTCGAGTCGACCGGTGTGCGCCTGATCACGGTCGACGCGGCAGAGACGTTCCTCGGCCACCTCAAGGGTGTCACCGCCCCCGAGGAGAAGCGCAAGATCATCGGGCGCGAGTTCATCCGCGCGTTCGAGAAGGTGCAGCTCGACCTCGTCGAAGAGGCGAAGGCCGACGGCGGCGCCCCCGTGAAATTCCACGTGCAGGGCACGCTCTACCCCGACGTCGTCGAGTCGGGCGGCGGCGCCGGCACCGCGAACATCAAGGCGCACCACAACGTCGGCGGCCTGCCCGACGACCTCG
>JASCNZ010000110.1 GCA_029959905.1 Microbacteriaceae bacterium PS02344 | reverse complement strand
CGCGAGACGTGCTCACCGCCGATCTCGTGGCCG
This sequence comes from Microbacteriaceae bacterium PS02344, assembly GCA_029959905.1. Taxonomy (GTDB): domain Bacteria; phylum Actinomycetota; class Actinomycetes; order Actinomycetales; family Microbacteriaceae; genus Microbacterium. Next base: position 270 of record JASCNZ010000110.1, on the reverse strand, counting down.
CGTGCGATCACGCGGCGGTGCGCATCCTCGCGCTCGGCGGAGCGGACAGCCGCCTCCTCGCCCGATTCGGTCTCGTCGATCGCCTTCCCGACGCCGCGGCCGGGTGGCAGGTCGCGGCGGCCATCCGCTCGAACGCGGCTCCCGCGCCGCGGCCCGACGGACCCGCGCCGCGCGTCACCGCCGTCTGGGGTCCGCACGGCTCGCCGGGGCGATCCACGCTCGCCATCCTGCTGGCCATCGAGTTCACCCGGCTCGGGCGCCGCACCGCGC
>JASCNZ010000010.1 GCA_029959905.1 Microbacteriaceae bacterium PS02344 | reverse complement strand
GGGGCGCGGCGGGCCCCGCGCGGCCGGCCGCCGCCCGCCCCCGCCCCACGCCCGGGGGGCCCTTCTCCTGCCTGAGATCAAGCGAATGACATCGGCGTGACGTCCTTCAGGCGCGGGTGTCGCTGATCCTTCTCCGACAGCTCAGCCTCGTCGAGCGAGACCGGCCAGGGGATCCGGACGGTCTCGTCGGCGAGGTTGAGGAAGGTGTACTCGGCCTCGGGTGACCAATGCTCGTTCACCAGGTAGGAGTAGGCCGTCGAGTCCTCAAGGGTCTGGAACGAGTTGCCGACACCCTTCGGGACGAAGATCGCGACCGACGGAGTGATCACAGTGGAGAAAACCGAGCCGAAGCCCGGTCCTTCGCGCAGATCGACCCACGCACCGAAAACGCTGCCGGTGGCGACGGAGATGAATTTGTCCCAGGGCTCGGCGTGGATGCCCCGGGTGGTGCCGCGGTTCTTGTTGAACGAGACGTTGTTCTGCACCGGGCCGAGGTCGGGAAGCCCGAGCTCGACCATCTTCTCCCGCTGCCAGTTCTCCTTGAACCAGCCCCGGTTGTCCCCGTGTACCGGGATGTCCCAACGCTGGAGACCGTCGATCGTCGTTTCGTGCCGCGTGAGCGGAAGACCGAAACGGAGGCCGTCGCTCACTGGCCGGCCTTCGCGTACTTGGCCTCGGTTTCGGCCTTCTGCGACCGCCACCAGTCCTCGTTCTCGCGGTACCACCGCACGGTGTCGACGATGCCCGTCGAGAAGTCCGAGAAACGCGGCGTCCAGTCGAGTTCGTCGCGCAGCTTGGACCAATCGATCGCGTAGCGACGGTCGTGTCCCGGGCGATCGGCGACGAGGTCGTAGTCATCGGCAGGGCGATCCATGGCTTCCAGGATCAGTTCGATGACCTCGCGGTTGCTCTTCTCGCCGTCGGCGCCGATGAGGTATGTCTCTCCGATGCGGCCGGCGTCGAGGATCCGCAGGACGGCCGACGAATGGTCGTCTGCGTGGATCCAGTCGCGGACGTTGAGCCCGTCTCCGTAGAGGCGCGGCCGGATACCGTCGATCAGGTTCGTGATCTGGCGGGGGATGAACTTCTCGACGTGCTGACGGGGCCCGTAGTTGTTCGAGCAGTTGCTGATCGTCGCATTCACGCCGAAGGAGCGCACCCAGGCGCGGACCAGCAGGTCGGAACCCGCCTTCGTCGAGGAGTAGGGGCTGGACGGGTTGTACGGCGTGTCCTCCGTGAAACGGGCAGGATCATCGAGTTCCAGGTCGCCGTACACCTCGTCGGTCGAGATGTGGTGGAATCGCACGCCGGTCCGGCGGGCGGCCTCGAGCAGGGTGAACGTCCCCACGAGATTGGTCTCGACGAAAGGAGCGGGACTGCTCAGCGAGTTGTCATTGTGCGATTCCGCGGCGTAGTGCACCACTGCATCGTGTTCGGCGAACAGATCGCCCACGAGTTCGGCGTCGCAGATGTCGCCTTCGACGAGGCGAAACCTGTCTGCGGGAAGACCGGCCAACGAGGCCCGATCGCCGGCATACGTGAGCTTGTCGAGCACTGTCACGGTGTCGTCGGTGTTCTCGAGGACGTAGTGGACGAAGTTGGAGCCGATGAACCCGGCGCCTCCGGTAACCAAGAGCTTGCGCATCCGTCAATACTACTGGGCACCGCTCCAACGAATTTGGCGCGTGAGCGCCGTATGGACGACACTGGACACCATGCGTGGCATTATTCTCGCCGGTGGCACCGGTTCACGGCTCCATCCCATCACGATGGGTGTCTCCAAGCAGCTGGTCCCGGTATACGACAAGCCGATGATCTACTACCCGCTGACGACATTGATGCTCGCCGGCATCCGCGACATCCTGATCATCACCACGCCGCACGACGCCGACCAGTTCCAGCGTCTACTGGGCGACGGATCCCGCTTCGGAGTTTCGCTGACCTACGTGCAGCAGCATTCGCCCGATGGACTCGCGCAGGCGTTCACGCTCGGTGCCGACCACATCGGCAACGACACCGCGGCGCTCGTGCTGGGCGACAACATCTTCTACGGCCAGGGAATGGGTTCCCACCTGCGGGAGTACACCGACCTGTCCGGCGCTGCGGTGTTCGGCTACTGGGTGGCCGACCCCACGGCATACGGCGTCGTGGAGTTCGACGAGCGCGGCCGCGCTCTCTCGATCGAGGAGAAGCCGGCGGTACCGAAGAGCAACTATGCCATTCCGGGACTCTACTTCTACGACAATGACGTCGTCGAGATCGCGAAGGATCTCAAGCCGTCCGCCCGCGGCGAGCTGGAGATCACCGACCTGAATCGCGTCTACCTGGACCGCGGCGACCTGAAAGTGCAGATCCTGCCGCGCGGCACCGCATGGCTCGACACCGGCACCTTCGATTCCCTCAGCGAGGCCACGGAGTTCATCCGCACGGTGCAGAAGCGCCAGGGCCTCTCGATCGGTTGCCCGGAGGAGGTCGCATGGCGCATGGGGTTCCTGAGCGACGACGAGCTTCGCGAGCGTGCAGAGCCCCTGGTCAAGAGTGGCTACGGGAAGTACCTGCTCGAGGTTCTCGCGCACGGTCGCCGCTGAGGCCGACGCTCGCCGCGAAGAGAAGGGGACCCGCTGGGTCCCCTTCTCTTCGTCATCATCCTCGTGCCATGACCTCTCGGATCACCGCCGCGTCGCCCCAGACGCCGGGGGAGTCGTACGGACGGTCGGGGAACGCGCCGTATTCGAGTGAGATCGGGAGATGGTTCTCCGAGATGAAGCTCTCCACCTGCGCGGCGAGCGACACGGGCTCACCTGTGGAGCAGTTCAGAGTGCCCGTCACATCGGTGGCGTCGACGAGGGCAGCCAGCTGGCGTCCGAGTTCCTCCACGCGAATGAAGTCGTAGCGGTTCTTGCCGCTGGTGAAGGGGAATGTCGTCTTCCCGGCATCGACCGCTTCGAGGAGCTTGCGGAAGATGGAGTTGCTCCGCCGGTCGTCTCCGTAGATGTAGTAGGCACGGGCCCACGCGAAGGACACTTCCTCGGGAAGCGCGAGCGGGAGGGCCCGTCGCAGCGCCTCCTTGGCGATGCCGTACTGCGACAACGGAGCCGTGGGGGTGTCGGCGTCGATTGCGCCTTCCCAATAGCCGACCTCGTGCATAGTTCCGAGGGCGACGATCCTCCGGGTGCCCGCCGAGGCGGCGGCGCGCAGGAGGCGGTAGTGCGCTGAGAGCTGCTCCATGTGCGCCGGGGAGTTATGCACGAAGCCGTCCTTCCACGCGAGGTGGATGACGGCGGATGCGTCGCCCCACGCGGACACATCGAAATCATCGGCCAGGATGTCGGCCTCGAGGCGGACAGCGCGCGGATCGATGGCCGCGGAGGAGCCGGGGCGCACGGCGGCGACGACTTCGTGTCCCCGGTCTGCGAGAGCGGCGACCACGTGCGGACCGAGGTAGCCTCCTGCGCCCGTGACGACGACGCGCGAGGGGGATTCCGTCATGTTCTCACCGGTTCCTATCCTGTCCGCCGGAAGCGGACGTCCCGTCGAGGCTATCGGATCGTTACGCGGCGACCGCTCAGGGGAGGGTCGGGGTGCTGGGATAGAGTGGGAGGGTTGGTTCGACGAATACGGAGCAAGGTGGACACGGACGCTCGATACAGGCTGCTCGCTGCCACCCCGTTCTCCCGGACGGACCCGTCCGGTCTCGTCACCGTCGCTCGCGGCGGCAAGCTCCGGGAGTTGTTCCAACGTCGTGAACTCCTCGGCCTCCTCGTGCGACGAGACCTGCAGGCGCGCTACCGAGACAGTGTGCTGGGCTTCCTGTGGACGGTGATCCGCCCGATCATCGTTTTCCTCATGTACTTCATCGTGCTGGGGAAGTTCCTGCGCGCGGCCGAGGGGGTTCCGGACTTCGCCGTCTACCTGTTCTCCGGCCTGACTCTCTACAGCTTCTTCAGCGAAATGGTCGTGGGCTCGGCGAGTTCGATCATCGCCAACTCGGGACTCGTGAAGAAGATCTATCTCCCGCGCGAGATCTTCCCGCTGGCGAGCGTCGGTGGCGCAGGCGTGATGTTTCTCATCCAGTGCACCGTCCTGCTCGGCGCGGCGATCGTCTTCGGCGCGCTGCCCGAGGATCTGACGCAGATGCTCTGGTTCTTCCCATCGGTCGCGCTGATCCTGGTCTACGGCCTCGCCCTGGGAATCTTCCTGGCCGCGGTGAACGTGTATCTGCGCGACGTGCAGTACCTGCTCGAGCTGCTCGTGATGCTCGCGATGTGGGCTTCCCCGATCGTCTACTCGTGGCGAATGGCCGCGGATGCGTTCGCGAGCTTCAATCTGCCGGCATGGCTGTTCGAGGTGTACCTGAACAGCCCCATCACGCTGGGCGTCCTCGGCTTCCACCGGGCCTTCTGGGGCAGCGGCACTCCTGCCGACTACCCTTCGCAGCTCGGCCTGCGCATCCTGATCGCCTTCGTGGTCGGTCTCGTTCTGCTGTTCTTCGCCCACCGCGTGTTCAAGCGCCTGCAGGGCAACTTCGCACAGGAGCTGTGATGGTCGTCTCCGTTGAACCCGGTCCCGTCGTCGTTCGCGTCGAAGGAGTATCCAAGTCCTTCCAGGTGAGGAAGGACAACACGCTGAAGGATCGAGTCTTCCATCTAGGCAAGCTCGGCCGGGAGCACCGTGAGCGCTTCACGGCGGTCGACGACGTGACGCTCGACATCGAGGCGGGCACGACGGTCGGGCTCCTCGGCGCCAACGGATCGGGCAAGAGCACCCTGCTCAAGCTGATCGGCGGCATCGTCGCTCCCACGAGCGGCGCGATCCTCTCACGCGGACGTATGGCAGCACTGCTGGAGCTGGGCGCTGGCTTCCACCCCGACCTGAGCGGTCGCGAGAACGTGTATCTCAACGCAGCGATTCTCGGCCTGAGTCGGGAGGAGGTCGACCGACAGTTCGACGCGATCCACGACTTCAGCGGCATCGGCGAGTTCATCGACACCCAGGTCAAGTTCTACTCGTCGGGGATGTTCGTGCGGCTCGCGTTCGCGGTCGCCGTGCACACCGATCCCGACGTCCTGCTCGTGGACGAGGTCCTGGCCGTCGGCGACGAGGCGTTCCAGCGCAAGTGCATGGAGCGCATCGCCCAGTTCCGGGCGGAGGGGCGCACCATCGTTCTCGTCTCGCATTCCGCATCGCAGGTGCAGGAGCTCTGCGACCGCGCCGTGGTGCTCGAGTCGGGCAAGGTCGTCTTCGACGGTGATGTGAACGAGGGCGTCGCCGTGCTGCGCAAGGTCCTCGACGGCCGGCGTCACGACGAGCGGCCGGAGGAGGACGCCGGGCTGCCGATCGAGGTGACCGCAATCACTCTGTTGGACGACGCCGGGGTCGAGGTGGAAGACGTGCGCGTTGGAGACCCGCTCACGCTTCGGATCCACGTGCGCGCATCACAGCCGATGCCGCGCTGGGCGGCGGGGTTCAGCATCGACACCACCCTGGGTCAGATGACGATCGCGTCCAACACCGAGCGACTCGGCATGACGCTCCCGCCTCTGCCCGCCGGGGACGGTCACGTCGACTTCCGGATCGAGCAGGTCTACCTGGGGGCCGGCCAGTACTACATCAACGCGAACGCGTCCGAGGTGATAGACATCAACTCGCACGTTCTCATGCAGGGACGTATGTTCACGGTCCACGATGCAACGAGCACGCTAGGTTCCGTCGCAGCGAGGATCACTGCGGCGGCGTGAGGGTCATCTGCGACGGATGAGCCGACCGACGGCCCGTAAAGGCGCAGAGGCGCGCCACGAGGTGCTGTCGAGAACGCGGGCGAGTTCCCGGCGCACACGGTCCGCATCCTCGCGCGCTTCGCCGAGCGACGCGTTCGACTCCAGGATCGTCGCCTCGAGAGACTCGATGTGGCGCAGTCGATGGGCATCCGGCGACTCGTATCGCAACCACTGGTGATCGGCTGCGTGCCGGGGATCCTTCAGGAACTCGACGAGCGGCATGAGCGCGTGGTCCCACGTGAGCTCACGGGCGTACGCGCGCACACGTTCGCGGATCGCCTCCGCATCCTGATGGAAGAGAAGCGCCTCCAGAGCGTCCGCGAGCGCTTCGACATCGCCAGGGGGCACGACGCGTCCGAGACCGTTGTCGCGGATCAATGCCGCGAAGCCGTCTCCGTCCGTCGCGACCAGCGGCAGACCGGCCCAGAGGTAGTCGAGCATCCGGGTGCGGAAGCTGAATGCGGTCTCGATATGCAGGGAATGCGTACTCACGCCCAGGTCGGCGTCGAGAAGGTAATTGACGCGGTCGTCGTAGTCGACCCAGTCCATGTTGAAGAAGACGTGTGAACCGAGCATCCCCGTGTCCTCGGCGAGGCGGAGGGCATCGGCGGCCATGCGGGATGCGTGCACGTCGGGGTTCGGGTACTTCATGCCCAAGAAGTAGAGCTTCACCCGCGGCTGGCGCCGGGAGAGCAGTTCGACCGCGTGTATCAATGTGAGCGGGTCGAACCAGTTGTAGACACCGCCGCCCCAGATGATCACCCGATCTTCGTCGTCTATCCCGTCGACCTCACCGCGGATGCCTCGGCGGGTCTGCACAGGATCCTCGTCGGGTACGCCGAAGGGGACGACGTCGATCAAGGCGCGCAGGCTGTGGTCGCGATCGTAGTTCTCGGGAGAGAGCCGGCCGAGTGCACCGAGATGGCCGAGCCAGAAGTCGCGTTGCTTCTCGGATGCGCAGATGACGTAGTCGGCACGTCGGAGTTGAGTACTCAGCATCTCGACGCAGTAGTCGACGAGGAATCGCCTCGCCTCTTCTCCGTCGTCCTTACCGGACTCCAGAACCTCCAGGTGCAGGGGATCGTACGCGTCGACGACGATGACGGCGTCGGACTCGACGAGCCAGGGGTGCAACGAGAACACCTCGCCCTGAGCGATGATGACGTCGCTCCACGCCACATGGCCCCGGAGCTCGTCGGCGTCGGCGGTGAATACGCGAAAGTCGTCATGTCGTAGTGCGGCGTCCTTGATGGACACGAGACGAACCTCGGCGCTCGCGCTCAAACGCCGGGCAATCTCCCAGGCGCGGATGGCGGGGCCGCCCATCTTCCGCCCCAGGGTGTCCGGAGTGACGATCAGGAGGCGGTGCCGGCGCTCGGGCTCGCCGGTGCGGGGGGAATCTGACATGCGTGCACTTCTCGGCTCGTGCCATTGTGGCGGGTGTCGGGTCGCCGGCGAGACGGGATCTGCCGCGCCGCTCAATCGCTCAATCGCTCAATCCTATCCCGAGCGGTTCGACCGGATCGAGAAGGACGCGCCCCTCAGCGGACGCCGACGCCCCGGGGTGCCCTCATCCACCTGCGGCTATACTCGACAGGATTGCCCATCCCTCGAAGGAGCCCCGTGAAGCGGATTGCGTTCTATCTTTTCTGGGAGAAGGACGGGGGCGTGGACCGCTACGTGTCCTACTGTCTGGAGAAGCTCCGCGAGCACGTCGAGCACATCGTCGTGGTCTCGAACGGCCCGCTCGCAGACGACGGGCGCGCCGCCTTGGAGAAGGTGGCCGACGAAGTCTGGGAGCGCGAGAACGTCGGTTACGACGTGTGGGGGTACAAGGAGGGGCTTGAACGCTTCGGGTTCGATCGCCTCGCCGAATACGACGAGTTGATCCTCCTGAACTACACCTTCTTCGGGCCGATGTATCCCTTCTCGGAGATGTTCGATCGCGCGCAGATGTGGGACGTGGACTTCTGGGGCATCACCGAGCACGGCGAGGTGCGTCCGCATCCGTTCGCTGCGAAGGGAGTCCTGCAGCGGCACATCCAGTCGCACTGGATCGCGGTGCGCCAGCGGATGCTCGCTTCGGCCGAGTTCCGAGAGTACTGGGCCGACATGCCGATGATCACCAGCTACGAACAGTCCGTGGACGAGCACGAGGGCCGGTTCACCCAGTATTTCGAGGAACGCGGGTTCTCCTCGGACGTGCTGTTCCGCGGGGAAGACTACACGAGTCTCAACCCGATCCTCGACGAGGTCGTGCAGCTCACCGCCGACCGTTGTCCCATCCTCAAACGCCGCACGTTCTTCCATAGCCCGTTGTACTTCTCGGACTACGCGATCATCGGGCGCGACGTCATCGACATCCTCGAACGGACATCCGACTATCCGCTCGAGCTGGTCTGGGAGAACATCGCCCGCACGACGGAACCCCGCGTCGCGGCGACGAACTTCTCGCTCCACCGCATCTACTCCGACGCGTTGGAGATCGACGCCGAGCGCCTCGAGCGGGCGAGAGGCATGCGCGCGCTCGTGGCGATCCACTGCTACTACGACGACATGATCGACGAACTCATGGAGTACGCCGAACGCCTTCCGTGCAGTCGACACGTCGTGGTGACGACCGACACCGAGCAGAAGCGCTCCGCAATCAAGGCCGCATTGGCTCGACGCGGCGAGGAGTCGTACGAGGTGCGACTCACCGAATCGAATGCAGGCCGTGACGTCTCGGCGTTCCTGCTGGGATGCGCCGACCTGCTGCGGGACGAGAGTTTCGACATCGTGCTCAAGCTGCACTCGAAGCGATCGCCGCAGGACGGCCCGGTGGTCGGCGGGTGGTTCAAGCGGCATCTCATCGGCAATCTGCTGCACTCCGAGAACTACGCCACCAACATCGTCGACCTGTTCGCCGAGCGCCCCGAGCTCGGCATGGTCATCCCGCCGGTCATCCACATCGGCTTCCCCACCCTCGGCAAGGCCTGGTATCACAACAAGGAACGCGCTGCCGAGCTGTGCCGGCAGTGGGGGATCACCACGCCGCTCGACGAGTCGACGCCGCTCTCGGCATACGGTTCGATGTTCATCGCGAGGCCGCGTGCGCTGCGGACCCTCTTGGACGCCGGTCTCACGTGGGACGACTTCGACGAGGAGACCTACGTCGACGGCTCTCTGGCCCACGTCGTCGAGCGTCTGTTCACGTATTCATCGCTGGGAGCAGGGATGCCGGTCTACACCGTTCAGAGCACGGAACTCGCTTCGATCAACTACGCATCCCTCGAGTACAAACTGCAGAACTTCAGCCAGGGCCTCCCGGGCACCGTCATGCAGCAGCGCGACTACCTTGACCGCCTGCAGCGCGGGCCGAGTCTGCTGAGTGTCGGCAAGCGCGTGTTCTGGACCCGTCTGCCGCGGCTCGCTCGCCTGCTGCATCCCGCCTACGATGCGAGTCGCCGTACCTACGTCCGATGGCGTATGGGCCGTACCCCCGGCGCGAAGGGCGGCGCATCGTGAGCCGTGCGCGCGGGCCGCTCAGCGTCGCCGAGGCTTTCGATCCGCGCTCGAACTCGCTCGACTTCCTCCGGTGGTTGATGGCCTTCCTGGTCATCTTCTCGCACAGTGGACCGGTCGCCGGGTTCTACGGCGGTGAGGATCTGGGCATCCAGATCTCCGACGAGCAGTCCCTCGGTGGAGTGGCCGTCGCCGGGTTCTTCTTCTTCTCGGGATTCCTCATCACCAAGTCGCGCATGGGGCGTTCGACGATCTGGCGATACTTCTGGCGACGCTGTCTGCGCATCTTCCCGGCATTCTGGGCGGCGCTCATCCTGACCGTTGCGGTCCTCGCGCCGATCGCGTGGCGTCTCGACACGGGGACATTCGACGGCTATTGGAGTGCGACGGTGGAGTCGCCGCTCACCTACTTCATCGACAACATGTTCCTCACGCTGGGGGAGCGCAACATCGCGGGGCTGGGCGAGACGGTGCCGTACTTCCTCAACCACGGTGTTCGCGACTGGAACGGTTCGGCGTGGACCCTTTCCTACGAGTTCCTGTGCTACATCGTGGTGGGTCTTCTCGGGCTATTCGGAGCCCTGGCCTCGAAGCGGTTCGCCACCGCGTTCGCGGTCGTCGTCATCGCACTCAACGCCTTGCAATGGCTGGGGGCGGGTAACATTGCCGGCCTGAATCGCGTTCTCGCCGACCCGTTCATCCTGATGTTCTTCGCTCCGTTCGCATTCGGGATGCTCTTCGCCCTGCACGGGGACAAGATCGTGATCGACGATCGCGTCGCGATCGGCATGCTCGGACTCGGCCTGTTCACGTACGCATTCGGCGGATGGAACGTGATCGGCCAGTACGGCTTCCTCTACTTCCTGATGTGGCTGGGAGTGCGGCTCCCGCTCACGCGTTGGGCGAGGTTCGGCGACTTCTCGTACGGCATCTACATCTACGCCTGGCCACTGATGAATCTGGCAACCTATTTCGGGCTTCAGCGGTTCGGCTGGGTCGTGTACCACGTGGTGATCGTCGTCGCCGTGCACATCGTGGCGATCGCATCGTGGCACCTGTTGGAGAAGCCGGCGATGTCGCTCAAGGACTGGACGCCGCGCTGGTTGTCAGCGCTCATCGCCCGATTCGCGCCCGTCACGTCGCGCGTCAAGCGACGCATCGTGAATCCGGACTACTCCTCGACGCGATATGCGGAGTCGCTGCGAGCCGCTCCGGGGGTCTCCTCATGAGCGCGGGGCCCTCGCTGCACTCGATGCACAGCGTGGAGAAGGAACGACCCCGGTCCCGAGCGCGCCGTGTGTTCTACTTCCTCCCGCTCGCCCTTCTCATGGCCGCCGTCCTGGTCATGACCGCGGTGGGCCTCGGCGCCCGCGCATCCGAACGCGCGGAGGCCGCGGAAGAACAGCGCGAGGCACTGGCTCAGCCATCGCAGCAGAGCTCTCTGCCCGATGCGTGTGTTGCGCCCGGCTTCTCGGCGCATCCGACTGACATCTGGACGGGGGACCGTACCGCGGAGTCAGAGGCCGCCTTCGCGGCGCACCCGGAGGTCTGGGGCATGCGGGTCGAGGGGCGCGACGGGTTCGATTTCTGGGGCGACGCGCAATCCGACAACATCTCCCAGGCTCTCGGCCGAGCGCCGTGGACAGACCCGCAGCTCGCGCAGTGGTTGACGTATTTCCGCGAGCTCGACTCCAGGCTCGCCGCGGACGATCGCGACCTCGTGATCGTCGTGGCGCCGGCGAAGTGGGAGCTGTATCGCGAGCAGCTGCCCGAATGGGCGGACGAGTTGCAGGGGCAGACGCACCTCGAGCAATTCCTCGCTCGATCGGGCGACCTGCCGATCGCCGACGTGCGCGGGGCAATGGAAGCTGCGAAGAGTGAGGCGCCGGTGTTCTCGGCGGTCAACACGCATTGGAACCCGTGGGGTGCTTACGTGGCCTGGCAGCAGACGGTCGCCTGCGCGGAACAGCTCTACCCGGACTCGGTCTGGCCGGGCATCGATGTCCCCGCGCCCGTCTCTGTCGAGCAGCAGATGGCCCCGAACGAGTTCATCCCCTACGGCAACGACCAGGTCGTCGAGGACTGGTCGACGCCCGCCTTCCCGGATGCGCCGCCGGTGGACTCGACGATCGCCACGGCTGACGGAGGCTCGCAGACCGGTCCATCGGACGGCTCGGTCGGGCTGCTCGACATGCCTGCGCGCACGGAGTCCACGACGGGTTCAGGGCGTGCGCTGATCATGCGCGATTCGACGGGGGAGGCGCTCGCGCCGCTCTGGGCACAGGCGTTCGCGCAGACGTGTCAGGCGCGGCACAATCTCGACTACCCCGATCAGCGTCCTGACGTGGTTGCGCAAGCCGCGGAATGCGACGCTGACACGGTGCTCTACGTCTTCACCGAACGATACTTCTCGCAGCCCCCGCCCGTGCTGAGCGAGGGCTAGCGAGGGCGACAGGGAAGTCCTGACGCACGCGAACTCCCGGAGAGCTTGGTCCGTCCGGTGCGCCGATCGCCCGCCGCGACCGTCAGCGGTCGGTGGCCGGGGTGCCGATGGCGCGCGTGCCGCGACCGAGGGCACCGACCGCGTACGCGAGAAGCGCGGCGAAAGCGATCGATCCCAGTACCCAAAAGACCCCAGGGGGGATGGGCATGCTGTTCCACCACCACTCGATGCCGTTGTTCAGATCGAAGCCCGCGTAGTCGGTGCCGGTGAGGTAACGACGCATCGTCGTGTAGAGGGCCGTCGCGTTCGCGACGGACAGTCCGATCACGATCGTCCACTTCTGCGCGGGCGACATGCGGTCGCGCAGATCCGGCGCGCCGAACAGCAGCAGTCCGAGGAAGAGCACCAGGAGAGGCAGGACGTAGCGCGGCTGAACGAGCACTCCGACCTCGACGGCATTCTGGACGATGACCCAGCTCGGCACCATGACGAGGGCGACGCCGGCCAGCACGACGGCAATCGTGGAGCGGATCTCACGCCGCCGGGTGAGCGCCCAGAATGCGGTTCCCGCGTACAGGACCAGCGCGAGGAACCAGACGATAGCGGGCATCTTGGTGTCACCCCAACCGAGTGCCTGCGTGCCGAAGTTCCCCACCCAGAGCTGCGGGATGTTCATCACAGTGCGGATAAGTCCGCTGACGATGTTGACGTTCTCCGGGCGCGCGCCCGCCATCTCACCCTCGAGGGCGGATCCGACCTGGTTCGAGCCGAGATAGAAGGCCGCTCCGATCACGATGACGACGAGAGGGAGGAGGAGGGAGAGCAGATACCGGCGGCTCTTCTCGAAGCAGAGCACGGCCGCGACGAGCGCCCCGAACGCGACGTACACCGCCGAGTCCCCGCGAGAACCGGCACCCATGACCGCCGAGACCGTTGCGAGACCACCGAGGGCGATTCGTCGGCTGAGCGTCGGTGCGCGGAACCATCCTACGAGCGCGACCCAAAGGGTGCCCGCCGACATGATCGCCCATCCGCTGGGGTTCACACTCGCTACGAGGAAGATGGCCGCGGGAACGGCGGTGAGCAGCAGTCCTCCCAGCATCGGTGCACGAAGTCGGCGGTCCACCAGCAGGTAGATCGAGGTGACGAGAGACACGGCGAGGAGGCTGTTGAACACGCGCATGAGGAGGACGGAAGTCTGCACGTCCGCAGAGCTGAAAACGCTCATGGTGCCGTAGTAGACGGGAGGGTACAGACCTTCGAAGTTGCCGTGGCCGGTGACGATCAGCCCACTCAACTCGCTGTCGCAGCGTCCGCTGTGCTCGGGTACGAACGCGAAGCATACGGAGGAGTTGGCGACCTCCGAAAGGATCGCCCTCTCGCCGGGGTCGCTCGTCTCCTCGCAGATTCCCGGCCGCTCGCCGGGGGCGCACCAGATGCTGGTCATGTGGAAGTTATCGTCAGGGCTCGCTCCCACGGGGGACGCGAAGCTCCAGCCGAGGAGGGCGACGAACGCGAAAGCAGCGACGAGAAGCACTCGCAGCAGGTTCGAACGGGGAGACCGGCCGACCGGTTCGGCGCGATTCGGACGCACGTCGACAGGACCCGTGGTGAGTGGCATAGGGGCTAGTCTATTGCGGCTCCGCTGCGGGCACCGTCACAGGTCGTGGTCGGTGTCCCGATCACGGCGCGGTGCCTGCTGCTCCGTCTCCCTGAGCCGGTTCTCGAGGAGAGCCACCCGCTCGGCGAGCGTGCGGGTCCGCTCCTCGAAGCGGGTGAGCTCGGTCGACTGTTGGATGCACACCAGGAAGAGGACGAGGATCCCCACGAAGAAGAGCAGGTTGACGGGGACGTCGACGCCGAGGAGCCGCGCGAGGCCGTCGAGGATCGAAGGGAACAGCGCGATGATGAGGCTCAGCGACCCGGCGATCAGCCACCAGAACGTGTGGCGCTCCCGCAGCTTCCCGCGGCGGAGGAGCTCCACAGCGACGACCAGGATCAACAGAGCACCGATGATGCCCAGAAGGTAGCGCGCGAGGATCATGCGACCGCCGTCGACCAGCGGCGCGGACGCAGGAACGCGATCGCCAGGGCGAAGAAAGCGCGCCCGAGATACACGGCCGACTTCCATTGATTGTGCGACGGTGTGCCGCCGGCACGCTCGCGCATCGCGACGCCCACTTGCGCGAAGCGCAGGCCGCCGCGGTGCCCTGTGACCAGGGCCTCGATCGTGTCTCCGAGGTATTCCGCCGGGAAGTCCTGCGCATACAGTGCGATCGCCCGGGGGCCGTGTGCCTTGAAGCCCGACGTGGTGTCAGTCAGGCGGGTGGAGAGGGCCCCGCTGAGGGTGCCAGAGAGGAATTTCATCGCCCACTTGCGCGGGCCGCGCACGCTGTAATCGCCCTCGCCGGCGAAGCGTGCGCCGATGACGACGTCGCTGGCGTCGAGCTGCGCGACGAGGGACGGGACGTCGGCAGGGTTGTGCTGACCGTCGGAATCGAGCTGCACCGCGACGGGAAAGCCGTTCTCCTGTGCATAGCGGAATCCGAGACGCATGGCGCCGCCAACACCGAGGTTGAACGGGAGTTCGAGAACTCGCGCGCCCGCGTTCCGGGCAATGGCGACGGTCTCGTCGGTCGAACCGTCGCTGACCACGAGCACGTGCACCCCGGGGAGCGTCAGGCGTACCTCGGCGATCACCTGTGCGATCACCTCCGCCTCGTTGAATGCGGGCATGACGATCAGCACCTGATCGAGCGAATACACCATGTTTGCCAGTATATGTTCGGGTCGACCAGGGGACGGGGAGTCAGCGCGCGAGCACATGCGCCGCGAGCAGCCGGACCGCCGACCATCGACCGTGCATCAGCGCACCGGGCAGCTTCGATGCTGCGTTGAGCCGCGAGGTCGCGCGTACCTGCGCAGCGCGCGCCGCGCGCTTCCAGCCGACCGCGCGCAGCCGCCCGGCCATACCCCGGTAGAAGTCACGTTCCTCCAGGAAGCGGGTCCCGTCGCTGGCGGTGTACGAAGATGCGCTCGCGGAGTGACGCCGATACTCGAACGCCTGGTCGGCGGACGTCGCGAGCAGCCCGCCCTCCAGCAGGATGTCGAGTTGAAGGGCGAGATCCATGACGATCTCGTACCGATCAGTGAAGCGGTGCCGGCGCAGCACGTCGGCGCGCCAGCAGATCGCTGGGAAGTACGTCCAGTTGCCGTGCATCAACGATGTCGCCAATGCGTCGCCGCCCAGTGCGACCGGACCGACGATGCGCGGGCGCACGATGGCCTTGATGCGGTCGGCGAGGGGGAGCGCGGGGCGCCCGTGTTCGTCGATGACGGTAACTGCGGGCTGCACGTATGCCGGACGGTCGAAGCGCTGGATCAGGGCCCGCACCGCGGTGACGTAACCGGGGAGGAGGCGATCGTCGCAGCCGGGGATGGCGACGTAGTCGTTGACGGCGAGGTCGATGCAGCGGTCGAACGTCCGACTCACCCCGAGGTTGCGAGGGTTGCGTTCGAGGACGATGCGAGGGTCGGCGATCTCGGCGATCCACGCTGCGGGGTCCCAGTGGGGGTAGCAATCGTCGAGGATGACGAGCCGCCAGTCGGGGTCGTCCTGGGCGAGAACACTGCGTACCGCCTCCTTGAACTGCCCCGGGTCGCCGTAGAACGGCATCATGATGTCGATCGTGCCGGTCTTCACTCCGTGATTCCTCCCGCGTTCGCCGCCCCTGGCATAATTGCCGAATCGGTCCTGCATCATGCTAGGCGAGTCGAGCTGGGTCGCAGGCCCGAGAGGAGTACGAGTCGATGGCGTCTGGACAGGCTGAACCCCGGAGTCCGCGCGGGGGTCTCCTCCTCGTCCTCGCCGCGACGGCGGTGTCGGCGGCCAGCAGCTTCATCGTGCTCCTCATCGTCGCTCCCGCCCTCGGCCCAGCCGGGTACGCCTCGTTCTCGGTTTACTGGGCGGCGCTCTTCATGATCGTGGGCGTGCTCTTCGGCGTTCAGCAGGAGACGACCCGGGCGGTGTCCGCGACCGGCGTCTCCTCGGGAGGGGGGCCGCAACCGTCCGCATCGCTCATCCGATTCGCCGCGATCACGGGTGCCGGAACGATCCTGATCCTCGCCGTCACCGGATTGCTGTGGGCGGCCCCCCTGTTCGGGGCGGAGAACGTCGAGTGGGCCTACCCGTTGGCTGTGGCCGTCGGGTGCTACGTCGGCGTCGCCGCGCTCAACGGGATCCTCGCGGGCAGCGGACAGTGGAGTGCTTTCGCGGCCGTCCCCCTCATCGACGGAGTGCTCCGTCTGATCCTCGTCGCGGTCGCGCTCTGGCTCGGCGCCGATCGCACGGCGCTTGCATGGGCCGTTGCGATTCCCTTCCCGGTCTCGCTCGCGGTCGTCGCCGCAGCTCGGGTGCGGGCCGTGCGGCGCAGGGCCGTGGTCGCCGAGTCGTATCGCTCGCTGTCGGCCAACGTCGGGCGCACGGTCGTTGCTTCGTCTGCCAACGCGGTGCTGGTCAACGGGTTCCCGGTCGTGCTCGCCCTGCTGGCCGGCGGTGACCAGGCGGCTCTGGGTGCGGTCGTGCTGGCATTGACGCTGACCCGCGCGCCGATCCTCGTTCCGCTTACAGCCCTGCAGAGCATGCTGATCGCTCGGTTCAATTCGTTCCCCGATAGTGCGCGACGGCTGATGATTATGGTGGTGACATCGCTAGTCGTGGCGACGCCGCTTCTCGCTGTGATCGCGGGGGTGTGGGGGACGCCGGCCCTGGCGGCGTTCTTCGGTCGGGGCTTCGCAATCCCCGGCTCGCTGCTGTCCGGGCTCGTGGTGGCGTCGGGGTGTCTCGGTCTGCTCACGGTCACCGGCGCCAGGGTTCTGGCGCGGGATCGGCACTCCGTGTTCGCCGCGGGGTGGGTGATCGCCTGCGCGGTGTCGGTCGTCGCCGTCGCGCTCGCTCCGGGGGATGTGGGGCTGCGCACCGTGATCGCGCTGATCGTGGGACCTCTCATCGGGGCAGCGTGGCACATATGGGGCGGTCGCCCGCGCTGATCACCGTCGGCGGTGCACGGTCCTGTCATACACGAAGACCTCGGCACGCCGCATCAGGAGCAGAGCCTCGCAAGCCAGGCGCTGGCGAAGACGGAGACGACGACGACGCGCGCGTACCTCGCGACGGTCCGCCAGGTACGCGGCGCGCTCAGCAGAAGTGTGCGCCTGCGCGCGCTCGAACCGCAGTGCGGTCAGGCCGTAGTAGGCCCGCGCGGGCAGGATAGCGTTATCGAGCGCGGCGTCGAAGGAGCGGGAATGCGCTGCGACGATGTCTCGGTAGTAGGACGCCGACCGTAGCGAATGGGACACGCTGTCTCCCCGTTGCAACCAGAAATAGAGGCGGTCGGTGCAGGACGCAACGCGTCGCACGCGAAGGTACAGATCCATGGCGACGGCGACATCCTGCGCGAAACGACCTATGGGGAATCTGATCCCGTCGAAGAGTTCCGCGCGGTACAGTTTGCCCCAGTTCGCCTCGCTGAAGTATCGAAGTTCCTGACGGGCGAGCCTCCGCAGTGCAACGCTGAACACCGTCTGGTAGCTCTGCGCCGCGTTCTGGAAGACGAGGACATCGCCGGGAGCATCGCCGCTGTGTCGTGCCAGGGCCTCCGCGGCCGCGCTGGCACCGACGTTGTACCATCGGCAGCAGCTCATGTCGGCGTCGGCAGCGGTGAGGATCTCGAGCAATCTCTCGACGAGGTGCGGACTCATGAGGTCGTCGTTGTCGCAGAACGTCACGAACGCACCGCTCGCGAGGTCGAGGCCTGCATTCTGCGCGGCTCCGATACCGCCGTTGGGCTGATGGATGACACGCACCCGTTCGTCCCTCTCCGCGAGGCGGTCGCAGAGTTCGCCAGATCCGTCTCGGGATCCGTCGTCCACCAGGATCACCTCGAGATCCGTGTGCGTCTGCGCGAGGATCGACGTCACGCACGCCTCAAGATGGGCGGCGGCATCGAAGACGGGGACGATCACCGAGACCGTTAGGTTCGGAGGGGTGCGATCAGCGGACATCGCCTCGATCCTATCCGGCAGGCGCGCGCCGTCTCATGCGCCTGCTCCACGCGCTCCCGCTGAGCCGTGCACCGTACCCTAGAATCGGCGCAGATCCCTTGCTCGCTCGCACCGTGATGCGAAGCGCCTTCCGACCGCACGACTGGAGCACTCCTCGCCATGAACGAACACGTCCTCATCACCGGCGGTGCTGGTTTCATCGGGTCCCGATTGGCCCGCCGTCTGGTGGAGGGCGGCCACACCGTCACCGTGCTCGACGCGCTCATCCCGCAGGTGCATGGTGCGGATCCCGAGCAGTCGTCTCCGCTCCTTCGGTCGCTCGACGGGGTCGCCGACGTCATCCATGGGTCGGTCACCGATCCCAGCGCGCTGCGTCAGGCGCTGCAGGGCGCGACCGTGGTCGTCCACCTCGCCGCCGAGACGGGAACGGGACAGTCGATGTACGAGATCGATCGGTACGCCGACGTCAACGTGGGGGGTACGGCCAAGCTGCTCGACCTCCTCACCAATGAACAGCACTCGGTGCACCGGATCGTCGTCGCCTCCTCGCGATCCATTTACGGAGAGGGGGCATACGAGACGCCCGAGGGCGAGGTCGTCTATCCGCCTCACCGCTCCGACGAGACGATGTCGAGGGGAGACTTCCGCGTCTTCGACGTCCACGGTCGAGAGCTGCGCCTCATTCCGACCGACGAGCAGGCCAAGCTGCACCCCTCGTCGGTTTACGGCATCACCAAGCAGATGCAGGAGGCCTTGATCACGACCGTCGGTCCGACGATCGGGGTGGCGCCGGTCGCACTTCGCTATCAGAACGTCTACGGGCCCGGACAGTCGCTGAAGAACCCGTACACGGGCATCCTCTCGATCTTCTCGACCCTCATCCGTCAGGGTAAAGACATCAACATCTTCGAGGATGGCCTCGAGAGTCGCGACTTCGTCTACATCGACGATGTGGTCGAGGCAACCTTCCTGGCGGTCACGCATCCCGAGGCCGCAGGCGGGGTGTTCAACGTCGGCTCCGGGGTGGCCACGACGGTGAACGACGTCGTGCGCACCCTTTTCGACGCCTTCGGTACGGAGGTCCCTACGCGCGTCTCGGGCAACTACCGCCTGGGCGACATCCGCCATAACGTCGCGGACACCACGCGCCTCGCCACTGTCCTCGGATTCACGCCGTCGGTCGCCTTCGAGGACGGCGTGCGGCAGTTCGTGGAGTGGGTGCTGACCCAGCCCGTCGAGGGCGACACGTACCAGCGTTCGCTCGATGAGATGGCTTCGCGGAACCTCCTGAAGTGAATGCAGAGGCGTTCCGCGGCGCGTCCTACCCCTACGCCACGAACAGCCTGAATCTGTTCCGCGTGGCGCTCGCCGGTCTGGTGCTGTTCGCACACAGCTGGTACCTTGCCGGACGCGGCGCAGGGCCATTGGTGAGCGGGGAGAACCTCGGCACCTTGCCGGTTACCTGACCACGCCGGAGACGCCGTGGCAGTACGTGTGGGGGAACCTCGGGCTCGAGGCCGTGTGGGTGCTCGGATCAGTCGTCGCGTTCCGCAGGTCGGTGCTCCCTTCGGCCGTTCTGTTTCTAACGAGCCTTCTCGTGTGGGCCAACTTGGAACGGATCTCCGAGTTCGGGCCCGACACGAATTTCGGGTTGTTCTTCAAGCCGCTGCCCTTCGTCATGGGGGGAGCGTGCGCCTACTTCGTCATCGAGTGCCTGGGCGTGTGCCGTTGGGTCGGGATCGCGTCGCTGATGGTCGCGGCGGCCTTCATCGTCTTCGTACCGCGCTGGTGTGGCGCGCGCGGGAATGATCATCTATCTGGCTCTGACAGTAATCGGAACCGCGGTCCTGGCGACGGCGAGCTGGTTCCTCATCGAGCGCCCGACCATACGGCGGGTGCGGGGACGCCCGCTGCCGCGAGCGAACCCCGCGAGCCTTTCGAGTTGATCTCCGCGCGAGGAGTCGAGCTGTCTCGATGGCCGTCGAGGCACCCCGTAGACTGGCTTCCCGTGCGCGACCACCGCGCCCGGGAAAGGGCTCCATGGATCTCCTCGTCGTCGGCTCGGGCTTCTTCGGCCTGACCATCGCGGAACGCGCGGCGGATGCCGGGCGCAAGGTCACCGTGGTCGACCGCCGGTCGCACATCGGCGGCAACGCGTACAGCGAGTTCGACTCCGAGACCGGCATCGAGGTGCACCGCTACGGAGCGCACCTCTTCCACACGTCGAACCCGACGGTGTGGGAGTACGTCAACCGCTTCACGTCGTTCACGGACTACGTGCACCGGGTCTACACGACGCATCAGGGCACGGTCTTCCCGATGCCCGTGAACCTCGGCACGATCAACCAGTTCTTCCACTCCGCCTACACGCCCGATCAGGCGCGCGCGCTCGTGCGCGAGCAGGCCGGCGAGTTCGACGTGAAGACGGCGAAGAACTTCGAGGAGAAGGGCATCGCGCTCGTCGGACGTCCGCTCTTCGAGGCGTTCTTCCGCGACTACACCGCAAAGCAGTGGCAGACCGATCCGCAGAACCTGTCGGGTGACATCATCAGCCGTCTCCCGGTGCGCTACACCTACGACAACCGCTACTTCAACGACACCTGGGAAGGACTGCCCACCGACGGCTACACCGCCTGGCTCGAGCGAATGGCCGACCACCCGAACATCGACGTGCAGCTGGGGGTCGACTTCTTCGACGAGGCGCAGCCGCTCAACAAGCGCGCGAGCGTGGGGCAGCTGCCGATCGTCTACACCGGACCGGTCGACCGTTACTTCGACTACGCCAAGGGCGCGCTCAGCTGGCGCACGCTCGACTTCGAGCGGGAAGTGCTCGCGGTGCAGGACTTCCAGGGCACGAGCGTCATGAACTACCCCGACATGGACGTGCCTTACACGCGCATTCACGAGTTCAAGCACTTCCACCCCGAGCGCCGGGACGTCTACGAGGCGGACAAGACGGTGATCATGCGCGAGTTCTCCCGCTTCGCAGGGCGCGACGACGAGCCCTACTACCCGGTCAACACGCCGACCGACCGCGAAGGCCTGCTGTCGTACCGCGAGTTGACGAAGGGCGAGCGCGACGTGCACTTCGGTGGACGGCTCGGAACTTATCAGTATCTCGACATGCACATGGCGATCGGCTCGGCGCTGTCCATGTGGAACAACCAGCTCTCGTAGACTCGACATCGTGAGTCACGCTGCTGTCGGGGCGCCGGGAACGCCCCGGCGATATCTACATTCGCTGTGGCTGCTCTCCGCGCGCGACCTCAAGGTCCGTTATTCGACGAGCTTCCTCGGCTACCTCTGGTCGGTTCTGGACCCGCTCGTGATGAGCGGGATCTACTGGTTCGTCTTCACCCAGATCTTCCACCGCGACGTGGGTGAAGAGCCGTACATCGTGTTCCTCATCAGCGCCCTGCTGCCGTGGGTGTGGTTCAACTCGTCGGTGTCCGATTTCACGCGGGCATTCAAGAAGGACGCACGACTCGTGCGGTCCACGTCGATCCCGCGCACGATCTGGGTCAATCGGATCGTGCTCAGCAAGGGCATCGAGTATCTCTTCTCCCTTCCCGTGCTGGTGCTGTTCGTCGTCTTCGCCCCGGGCACGGAGGTCGGGTGGGGGCTGCTCTGGATGCCGGTCGCCATGGTCCTGCAGACCGTGCTGCTCGTCGGTCTCGGACTCCTGGTGGCCCCGCTCTGCGTGATGTTCGTCGATCTGGAGCGCACGACCGCACTCATTCTGCGGGCCATGTTCTATGCGACCCCCATCATCTACAACGTCACGGACCTGCCGGGGATGTTCCAGACCCTCGGCGCCTTCAACCCGCTCGCGGGGATCTTCATGCTCTACCGGATGCCCTTCTTCCCCGACCAGTGGAACGCGTTCACCCTCATCGTCAGCGTGCTGATGAGCTTCGCGATCCTCGGCCTCGGCATCTGGGTGTTCCGGGCGATGGAACGCCCCGTCCTGAAGGAGCTGTGATGGGCCCCGCGATCATCGTCCAGGATCTCGGCGTGCACTTCCGCCGCAACCGCCGGGGGAGCCGGAGCTTCAAGGACCTGTTCGCGGGTGCCTCACGGCGTTCGCGCCCCGGCGAATTCTGGGCCCTCCGGGACGTGTCGTTCACCGTCGCGCCGGGGGAATCGATCGGCGTGGTCGGGCGCAACGGTCAGGGTAAGTCCACCCTGCTCCGCCTGGTCGCGGGCGTGCTGCTGCCGGACGAAGGGCATGTCGAGGTGAACGGCGGCGTCGCGCCCCTCATCGAGATCACCGGTGGCTTCGTCGGCGACCTCACCGTGCGCGAGAACGTGCGCCTGACGGCGGGACTGCATGGGATGTCGCGCGACGAGGTATCCCGGCGGTACGACGACATCATCGGCTTCGCCGAACTCGCCGGCTTCGAAGACACTCCCTACAAGCACCTGTCGAACGGTATGAAGGTGCGTCTCGCGTTCTCGGTCGTCTCGCAGCTCGACGAGCCGATCCTGCTCGTCGACGAGGTGCTGGCGGTGGGCGACAAGGCGTTCCGCGAGAAGTGCTACAAGCGCATCGACGAGTTGCTCGCCGATGGTCGCACCCTGTTCTTCGTGAGTCACAACGAGCGCGACCTGCGCCGCTTCTGCACGCGGGGTCTCTACCTCGACAAGGGCGGTCTCGTGCTGGATGCCCCGATCGCAGACGTGCTCGAGCGGTACAACGCTGACTACAACAACGGCTGAGCCGATCCGAGCCGCGCCGGTACGCCCCCGGACGCAGCCGTCGCGGCTCGCCTTCGGTCAGATGCCGACGAGCGCGCGCATCTCCTGCACCGAGCCGCGTGCGGCGTCGACGGAGCCGGCGGGGGCCGAACCGCCGGTGATCGCGCTGCGCAGGTCGGCCAGTCGCTGCGCGTACTCGGCGACCGCGTCCCGCCATTGCGGATCGATGGCGGTCGGCGGCTGCGCGTCGGAGAGACGCTGGGCGTCCTCCTGCAGCGTGTCGAGCACGGGCAACGCGTCCTGCCCGGAGGAGCCGGCGACGATGTCCAGACCCCGCGGTGCATCCGTGAGCCAGCCGCTCACCTGAGTGCGGAACGCCTCGATGGAGGGCGCCTCGGGCACCGGAGGATTCTCTGCCGCAGGGGTGGAAGGCTCGGGACTCGCGGACGGTGCGCCGCTCGGCAGCGGCGACGGCGAGGAGTCCGGCTGCGCGCCGTCGGACGACGATGGAGAAGGCGAAGGCGTGCTCCCGGCATCCGGAGCGTCACTGCGCGGCAGGAAGACGACCAGCAGGATGCAGACGATGAGCAGAGCCGCTACCACGAGGCCGATGACGAGCCACAGGCGCCGGCGATTGCGAGGCGCGGGTTCCATGGGCGCCCACCGCACATCGGGCTGTTCAGTCATCTCATGCCTCCAACGGTGCCATGGGCTGCCAGGTGCGGTCGCGGCCGATGCGTCCGCCCTCGCGCAACCCGCGGAAGAGATTGCTGGTGCCCCGCACCGTGCGCTCGACGAAGAAGAGGCGGATGAGCTCCTTGGCGAACGTCATCGCGGTGCCGAGCCCGAAAAGCACCGGGTTGTAGACGCCGTGGGCGCGGTAGTAGTGCTTGATGTACGCGCGGTTGCGCATGATGTAGAAGCGGTAGGCATTGCTCGACGCATTCATGTGGCGGATGCCCATGTCCCACTGCTTGATCTCGCGAGTGCGACGCAGCACGAACTCGTCGACGATGACGGCCGTGGTGAGGCGCGAGGCCAGCCACCCGTACATCTGGTCGTCCCAGTAGATGAAGAACCGGGGGTCGGGCAGGCCGATGCGCTGCACGATCGATCGGTGGATGAACATGCCCTCGAAGCATCCGCTGTTCATCTCTTTGAACCCGGACTCGTCGAAGCCCGACGGTGCGAACGGGATCGGTATGCCCATGCGTTCGGCGATGCGGTACTGCCAGTAGAACTCGCTGCCGTCGTAGTCGTAGCGGCGTCCCTGGATGCTCTTGAATCGCGGCGCCCAGGCGCCCATGCGGGCGAGCCCGTCCGGGAGCACCTCGACGTCGTCGTCCATCATCCAGATCCACTCTGAGCCGAGCTCGTACGCGGTGCGCATGCCCTCGCTGAAACCACCCGACCCGCCGGTGTTGGTCTCGAGTCGTCGATAGACCACCTCGGTGCCGATGGTCGGGCGGAACGAGTCGACCACCTGGGTGGTGTCGTCCGACGAGGCGTTGTCGATGATGACGACGCGACCCGGCTTCGGCTCCATCGCGGTGATGCTGGTGAGCAGTCCGCTCAGGAGGTGGGAGCGGTTGTAAGTGACGACGACGATCGTCGCCGCATGCGGGTCGAAGGAGGGGGCGTGCGTCACGTGTGGGATCTCCGGGATTCTGGCGCCGCGCGCCTTCCTCACGAAAGGCGGGGGAGTCGATGAGCAGTAGCCAGCCTACCCTCCGCCACCTGCGGTTCCGCGGAGCGTCACCGGGCGCGGAAGGGGGCGGCGGATAGGATGCTGCCGATGAAGGTATTGATCACCGGCGGCGCCGGGTACATCGGCTCGACCGTGGCGACGGCCTGCGAGGAGGCGGGTCACGAACCCGTGGTTCTCGACGACCTGTCGACCGGGCTTCGCGCGTTCGCAGACGGGCGCCCGCTGTACGTCGGCGACATCGCGGACGCCGCCGTGCTCGATCGCGTGCTCTCGGAGCACCCCGACATCGATGCCGTGGTGCATTGCGCCGCTCGGATCGTCGTGCCGGAGTCCGTGGCCGACCCGCTGGGGTACTACGACACGAACGTCGGCAAGACGATCGTGCTGGTCGAGCGGCTGCGTCGGGCGGGCATCGAGCGCATCGTGTTCAGCTCGTCCGCCTCGGTCTACGCCGGTGAGAGCGGCGAGGGCGTCGACGAATCGGGCGTGCTCGGCCCCGCGAGCCCGTACGCCATGACGAAAGCGATGGTCGAGCGCATCCTCGCCGACACGGCGTCCGCCGGCGGCATCCGCGCGATCGCCCTCCGCTACTTCAACCCGATCGGTGCCGACCCGCGGCTGCGCACCGGTCTGCAGAACCCGCGCCCGTCGCACGCCCTCGGCAAGATCATGCAGGCACGCGCCGACGGTGTTCCCTTCACCATCACGGGCGTCGATTGGCCGACGCGCGATGGCTCGGGGATCCGTGACTACATCCACGTCTGGGACCTCGCGCTCGCCCACGTCGCCGCCGTCGAGCGATTCGACGCGATCGTGCCGAGCCGCGCTCCGTACCGGGTCATCAACGTCGGTGCCGGGGAGGGCGTGACGGTGCGCGAGCTCGTCGCCGCGTTCGAGCGTGTGACGGGAGCGCCGCTGCCCACGGTCGACGCGCCGCGCCGCCCGGGCGATCAGGCAGGGGCGTTCGCCCTCGTGGAGCACGCCGAGGAGCTGCTCGGGTGGCGCGCCGAGCGGTCGGTCGACGACGGCGTGCGCGACGCCCTCGCGTGGGCCGAGAAGCTCCCGTCGGTCCTCTGAACCTCAGCCCTGCGATCGCAGGGTCGGGATGGTCCCCGTGTGGGTGGCGTCGATGTTCTCGCGCCACGACCGCGACTGTCCGGCGCGCAACGCGCACAGCACGAGCAGGAACCATCCGGCCCCGGCCAGGGTGAAGCTCTCGAACATCGAGTCCACGGCGAGCGTGATCAACACGATCGGCGTCCACGCGTAGACGACCGACCGTCGCACACTCGCGACAAGCCATGACCGCACCACGGCCACCCCGCCGAGCACGAGGAACAGGGCCAGCCCCGCCGAGCCGAGCTGGAGGAGAACGTCGAAGAACGCGTTCAGCGCGCTCTGGTGACGGTCGTCGAGCAGGAAGTTGATGTACGTGAACGGGTATTCGCCGCGCGCCCACGGGCCGAACCACCCCCAGCCCTCGATCGGCTTCAGCGCGACGAAGTCGAGGATCTCGTTCCACAGCGTGGCCCGGATCGAGAAATCGGATCCGGCGTCGAGCCAGGCGATGATGCGGTGACGCAGCACGAAGGCGACCACCAGCGAGAGCGCGACCAGTACGCCCAGCGTCCACTGCACGATTCCGCGGCGGGCGGGCGGGGCATGCCGCACGATCGTGAGCGCCGCGGTCACGACGCCGACCGCTGTTGCGAGGACCACGACGGTGGGCGACGCCGAGAGGAAGGCGAGCAGCGCGCCGAGGGCGATCGAGGGGACGGCCACGGCGCGCGTGACCGACCGCGTGCGCCATTCGATCACGAACGTGATGAGCGCGATCACCGCGACGAAACCGAGCATGTTGCGGCTTCCGAACACGCCCTGGATCGGTCCCCCCTCGGCGATCCGGCCTTCGATCGCCAGCGCCGCGAACGGGACGTCGAGCAGGATGCCCGACACGATCTCCAACAGCAACGAGAGGGCGAGCAGCGCGCGGAGGGCATCGCCGAGGGCGCGAACGGTCTGCAGCGTGTCGCGCACGTGCCCGACCACGAGCGCGAGGAAGGCGTACCCGAACAACGCGAGCCATCCGAGGAGCGTCTCGGTCTTGTCCGTGGTCCAGATGAGGCTGAGCAGTGCCCACGCGAGGAACGCGTACAGCGAGAACGGGGCGAGGCGCAGTGGCGAGAGTTCGTCACGACGGGCCCAGAGGATGGCGCCGCCGAGCGCGCACAGCACGATCACGACGGTGGTGAGCGTGACCGTCGACGTCAGTCGCTCGAGGGCGAACGATCCCAGCGCGGCGAGCAGTACCGCGAGGGTGAATGCTCGCGCCATCTCGACGGATCCGAGCAGGCGACCAAGCGGGTGCGCTGCGCTCACGGCACCCGCCGGGCGGTCGTGCCGCGCTCGATGACCTGCTCGCGTTCTCCCACCCCGACCAGGGGGACGGACTTGATCTTGAAAGTGAGCACGACCAGCAGCAGCCAGCCCCACAGCATGATGGGCGTCGACTCCGAGAGCCCCTGCACGAGGAGCACGATCGTGAAGAGGCTCGGCAGCAGGGTGAGAGGGGAGTAGTCGCGACCGGCGTCGAGGTCCCAGCGCGGACGGTCGACCGCGAAGAACCACGACCGCCAGAGCAGTCCCGCGTAGGCGAGGCCCATGAGGAGCACTCCGATGACGCCGAGCTGGAGGAACACGTCGAGCCACATGTTGTGGGCATGGAACACGGAGATGCCGTGGTCCTCGATCCACCCGGCGAAAGCGGGATCCCCGACGTCCCAGGGGCTCGAGAATCCGTTACCGGCGATCGGATGCTGCACGGCCCGCTCGAGCACCTGGCTCCAGATCTTGTCGGAGCGACCGGTCAGATCGGCGCTGCGCCCGAGGAGGCCGAGGAGCGGCTCGCGCAGGAGCCACGCGATGGCGATCACCGCAGCGGATCCGCCGATGGCGATGACGTAGACGCGGGTGCGCGCGTTCGGCGTGCGGGCGCGCCGCATGGCGAGGGCCGCGATCAGGGCCAACGCGGCGACGGCGGCGCAGACGAGAGCGGTCGCCGACGCGGTGCGGAAGAGGAAGTAGGCGGCGAGCAGCATCCACAAAGCCAGGGTCGTGCGCCAGCGTGCCCGTGCGGCGAAGAGCACGCCGAAGGTGACGAGCGCGAACAGGGAGATGATCGCGAGCACGTTCGCGTTGCCGACGATGCCCTGGATGCGTCCGCCGTCGAGCAGGTTGTCGCGCACCCAGTACCACTGCGGGTCGATCTCGCCGTCTGGGCGGTCGAAGAAGTTCGGCAGCAGGGGTCCGTGCACCACGAGCGAGACCCACAGCTCCAGGGCGAGCGAGAGTCCCAGGATCCACTTGAACGCCGACGAGAGGGCGCGGACGATCTCGCGCCAGGTCAGGACATGGGCGATGAAGAGCCCGTTCACCGTGACGGCGGCGAGCAGCAGGCCGGTGACGATGGTCGGCACGCGCCACTGCGACCATGCGACGGACACCAGTGCCAGTGCCGTGTACGCCACCGCGCTCCACGGGAGGCGCCGCCAGCGGAAGGGCTGAGGGCGGTTGCGCGCGAGGAGGGGCACGCCGATCGCGAGTGTCGACAGGGTGAGCACGACGAGCACGGCAGCGGCACCGGTGCGCCCGACCAGGTTGTAGATCGCGCTGTGCGAGAACGTCGCGAAGATGATGACGATGACGTAGCCGCGCAACAGCAGATGGCCCGTCGACTCGCGCTCGGGGGCGGTCGGCGCGGGCGCTGCCGGATGCTTGGTGTACTGGGCCATCGCGATCAGGCTACCGCGCGCGGCCCTGCGCGTCGCTGAGCGCCGTCGCCCGGCCCTACGCTGGGGGTCATGCTGCTTCGCCTCACGAACGTCCCCCGCGACTACGCCTGGGGATCGACCACGCTCCTCGCCGCGCTGGAGGGCCGCGGGCCCGCCGACGCACCCGAAGCGGAGGTCTGGTTCGGAGACCATCCCGGCGATCCCGCCGATGTCGACGGCGGCGGCACGCTCGACGCGGTCACCGGGGGGCGCCTTCCGTACCTGCTCAAACTCCTGGCGGCCGCGCAGCCCCTCTCGATTCAGGTGCACCCCACCGTCGCGCAGGCTCGCGCGGGGTGGGAGCGCGAAGCCGACCTCGCGATGGATGCGCCGGAGCGCAACTACCGCGACGCGAACCACAAACCCGAACTGCTGGTCGCCTTGAGCGAGCGTTTCGAGTCCCTCAGCGGGCTGCGCCCGGTCGACGAGACGCTGGCGCTGTTGGACGGCCTCCCCGACGGGCCCGCCGTGCGCGCGCTCCGCGACCGTCTGAGCGGCTCGGGCGATGTCCTTCGCGACACGCTGCGCTGGCTGCTCGACGGTTCCGCCGGGGACGCGGTCGACGGCATCATCGACGCCGTGCGCGCCGCGGGCACCGATGCCCCGGCGTCGGTGCAGGCCGTCGCACGGATCGCCGACACCTACCCGGGCGACCCCGGTGTCGTCGTGGCGCTGCTGATGAATCACCTCGTGCTGCAACGCGGCGAAGGTGTCTTCCTCCGGGCCGGGCTCCTGCATGCCTATCTCTCGGGTCTCGGGGTGGAGATCATGGCCGCGAGCGACAACGTGCTGCGGGGCGGGCTGACCCCGAAGCGCATCGACGTCGCGGAGCTGCTCGCGGTGGTCGATTCCTCATCGGGGTCGGTGCCCGTACTCCGGCCGACGGCTGACGGCCCTGTCACCGAGTACGAGGTGCCGGTGCCGGACTTCGCGCTCCGTCGCGTCGAGATCGATGCGGAACCGATCGACATCGCGGCCGAGGGGCCCACCATGGTCCTCGCCACCTCGGGAGACGTGGTCGTGAGCGCCGGGGGAGAGCGCCTCGCCCTGCAGGTGGGGGCGGCGGCTTTCCTCGACGCGTCGGACGGCATCGTGACGCTGACGGGTCCGGGCGAGGCATTCGTCGCCGGCCCCGGGCGTTGACCGTTGCGCGTGGGAGCGAGCGCCCCCGTCGCAGGAGCGACACGCCGATGAGCCGTCAAGAACCTTCAAGACCGAATTGAGGGTTTACGATCCGCGACTTGACCCGGACGAATGACACGGGTGTAATTAGGTGTGCACGGCCCGGAGGGGGGCGCACGAGAGGGTTTGGAGGTCGAGATGACGGGATATCGATCCGACGTACCGGAGAACTGGTTCGTCGATCCGGTGAACCTCGGAGTGCCCGGCGTCCGCCGGGTCGAGACGGATGACGACAACGCTCTCGCCTGGCAGACCGATGCGCTCTGCTCGCAGACCGACCCGGAGGCGTTCTTCCCCGAGAAGGGCGGATCCACGCGCGACGCGAAGCGCATCTGCACCTCCTGCGACGTCCGCGGCGAATGCCTCGAGTACGCCCTGGCCAATGACGAGCGCTTCGGCATCTGGGGCGGTCTCTCCGAGCGCGAGCGTCGCAAGCTCAAGCGGCGCGCGAGCTGAGGTCGCGGGCCCCGCGAGCCGGGGTTCCGTGGAGCGAGAGCTTCGCGGGCGCGCCGAGCGGGCTGACCGTACGCGTGCATCCTCCCGCATAGGCTGACCACGTCATGCCAGCCCGAGTACACGCCATCATCGTCGCGCGCACCGGCCCCTCCGCCCGCGCGCAACTCCTCCGCACCCTCGAGGCTCTCGACGAGCAGACGGCCCCGGTCGCCGCGGTCACACTCGTCGTGTGCGGCGACGCATCGACCGCACGCACCAGCGAGGCCATCGCCCGCTCGGTCGAGGGGATCATCGAAGCGCGGCCGTCGACCTCCTTCGCGGATGCCGTTGCGCTCGCGTCTCCCCGCGTCGCGGAGGGAAGCGCGGTCTGGCTGCTCGCCCACGACACGGCCCCCCATCCCCGAGCCCTGGAGCGGTTGGCTGGGATGCTCGAGCGTTCTCCGTCGGCCGCGATCGTCGCCCCCAAGCTGGTGGCCACCGACGATGACCGCGAGATCGTGTCGCTCGGTGTCACCATGACCGCGCTGGGGCGATCGGTCGAGCTCGCGGCGGGCGAACTGGACCAGGGTCAGCACGACGGCCGCGACGAGGCGCTCGCCGCGGATGTCCGCGGACTCCTCATCCGCAGCGAGGTCCGCGAGGCCCTGCGGCCCGACCCCGCTCTCGCCGGCGCCGACGAAGGGCTCGATCTCGGCGTCCGCGCGCGGCTCGGCGGTGGACGCGTGGTGATCGCGCCCGGGGCACGGGTCTCAGTCTCGCCCGATGGTCCCGCGGCTCTCCCGCGCGCACGGGCGCGCCGGGCTTATGTCACCCGGCTCGCTCAGCTCCATCGGCGGCTCGCCTACGCATCCCCGTTCGTCCTGCCCCTGCACTGGCTGAGCCTGCTGCCCCTGGCGCTCTGGCGGTCGATCCGGCACCTCGTGGCCAAGCGCCCGGAGGCCGTCTTCCCCGAGTGGGGCGCGGCGCTGGTCGCGATGGTCCGCGTCGGCGCCATCGCGCAGTCGCGCGCGCGCATCCGTTCGTTCCGCACGTCGTCCTGGGCGAGCATCGCGCCGCTGCGGGCGACGTCGTCGGAGCTCCGGCGACGGCTGGACGACGGCCACGGGAGCGAGGGCGGAGCATCCGGCGAGCTGCACTTCTTCTCGGGAGGCGGCGCCTGGGCCGTTCTCGCGGCACTCGTGGTCAGCGTCGCCTCCTTCACGAGTCTCCTCGCCTGGCCCGCACTCGGCGGCGGCGCGCTGCTGCCGTTGCGTCAGACGGTGTCGGCGTTGTGGGACGACGCCGCGTGGGGCGTCCATGGCCTGGGGATCGACGTCGTCGGTCCGGCCGACCCGTTCGCGGGTGTCATCGCGGTGCTCGGCTCGCTCTGGCCGGGCGCACCCTCATTCGCCCTCGTCCTCCTCTGGGTGCTCGCACTTCCACTGGCCGTGCTGGGAGGCTGGTTCGCGGCGACCCGCGTCACCGATCGTCCGGGTCTGCGGATCTTCGCCGGTGTGGTCTGGGCTCTTGCGCCGACCTTCCTGACCGCGCTGGTCGACGGACGACCCACCGGCGTCCTCGTGCATCTGCTGCTGCCGTGGCTCTTCCACGCGGCCGCCGTGGCGCACCGCTCGTGGGGCGCCGCCGGCGCCGCCTCGCTGCTGTTCGCCGCCGTCGCCGCCTGCTCTCCGTCACTGGCACCGGCCCTCCTCCTGCTCTGGCTCATCGCGGTGGGCATTACGCTCGGCACGGCGCAGTTCCGCGGAGCGGTGCGATTGCTGTGGCTCCCCGTGCCGGGGGCCGTGTTGTTCGCGCCGCTCGTCATCTGGCAGCTGGCGCACGGATCGGTCCTTGCGCTCCTCGGCGATCCAGGCCGCGTGTGGGCAGGTCCGCAGGCCGCCGCCGATGCGGTGGGACGCTCGGCGCTCGCGACGGGCTTCCCGACGTCGGACCTCGGCGGATGGCTGGAGGTCCTGCCGGCACCCGTGGCCGTCTGGGCACCTGTTCTGTGCGCGCCGCTCGCCCTGCTCGCTCTGGGGGCGGCCGTCGCGCCTCGCTGGCGTGCCGGTATCACTCTTCTCGTCGTCGCGCTCAGCGGCCTCGTGACCGCGTTCGTCGTCGTCGGCGTCACCGTCGGGTTCACGCAGGGCATGCCGGTCGCCATCTGGCCCGGCGCCGCGCTCTCGCTCGCCTGGGTCGGCGTGGTCGGAGCGTCGCTGGTGACGCTCGACACCGCGCTCACGCATCCGCGGGTGCGTGCCGCGGCGGCACTGACCGCGGCGATCGCGCTCGCCGTGTGCGCCGTGCCTGCGCTGAGCGCGTTCCACGCCGATCGTTCCGCGCTCACCGACGGCCCGGTGTCGACACTGCCGGCGTACGTCGCGGCGCAGGCGGCCGGCGACCGGCCGGTCCGCACGCTCGTGCTGACGCCTCAGAACGACGGCGGGGTCGCCACCGAGGTGGTGTGGGGTGCGAGTGAGACGCTCGGCGCGCAGACCACTCTCCTGAGCACCGCGACAGACGTGGTGGGCGCAGATATCAGCGAGTTGGCGGTCGACCTGCTGTCGGCACGCGAGTTCGACGCGGCGAGCAGCCTGGCCGAGCGGGGCGTCAGTTACGTGCTGCTCGCCCACGTCGAGGGCGACGAGTCCGATCGAGCGCGTGCTCTGCGCGGTTCGGCGACCACGGCGATCGATCAGCGCCCCGACTTCGTGCACGCCGGCACGACCGAGCGGGGTGTGCTGTGGCGTGTCGAGGCGGACCCCGCCGCGCCCGCGGCGATGACGGACGGAGAACACCGCCAGGCCGGGTTCTTCGTGACGCTGCAGATCGTGGCGCTCCTCGCTGCTCTTCTGCTCGCTCTGCCCACGCGCGCCTCGCGTCGCGCTGCTCGCGCGCGGTCTCGCATCGTGGGCCGAGGCGCCGACGAGCCGCTCGTGCTGCCTCGCCGCATGGAGGAGCGCCTCGCCGAGGGCGACGACAGTCTGGTCCCTGCCGAGCCGATCGAGTCGGTCGAGACGGATGCCGAGCCGATCGAGTCGGTCGAGACGGCTTCCGACGCGATCAACCCGGCGGAGGCGGAGACCGCGTCGGCCGAGACGAGTGTCGAGCGGGCGGAGACGGGTGCCGAGGCATCCTCCGGGGGAGGCCCGCAGGCCGCGGACGTCAGCCGCGACGACGCGGAGAACATCGAGAACCGACCCGAAGGGGATCAGCGATGAGCCGCGCTCAGACTTTCCGGCGGGTGGCGACCGGTGCGCGGATCGCGGTCGGTGCCGTCGTCGTCGCCGCGTGCGTCACGGGCGTCGTGCTCGCGATCCACGCGCCCTGGCCCGCGGTGTCGCACGAGCCGGCGCAGGTCGACGTGGTGCCGGTCGCCGGCGATCCCGTGCTCGCCTGCACCGGCGATCTGAGGGCGTTGGGACGCGACTCGTCCGATCCGCTCGCCCTGCGTTCCGCAGGAGCTTTCGAACTCGTCGCCGGGGGCACGTCCGGCGACCCCGCGCAGACGGCGATCGCCGCTCCCGACCTGGTCGACGGAGGCGAGGTGCCTCGACTCTCGGACGCGGTCGACGGCCGTTCCGCACCGCTCATCGCCGGCGCCGAATCGATCACGGCCTCCGCCGGCGACCTGGCGGGCTTCGCGGCAGCGCCCTGCGGAGAGGCGCGGCTCGAGTCCTGGCTCGTCGGAGGGAGCGTGGCGACCGGTACGAAGGACCTGATCGTGCTCACGAACGCTTCCTCGGTGACCTCGACGGTCACGCTCTCGGTGCACGGGGAGAGTCGAAGCAACCGCACCCTGGTGATCCCTGCGCGCACGCAGACGGCCCTTCCGCTGTCATCGATCGCCGCGGGCAATACCTCACCGGTGGTGGAGGTGGTGGCACAGGGGGCACCCGTGCGGGCCGTCCTCCAGTCCTCTTACGTGCGCACGCTCGACCCCGCGGGGATCGACCTGCAGGAAGCCGTGGCGGCTCCGCAGCGCTCGGTCGTCGTACCCGGCGTGCAGGTCTTCGACGGGGAGGGCGACGACGCCGACCTGACGGTGCTGCGACTGCTCGCCCCCGACGACGAGGGGTCCGCAGTCGTCACGGTGCGCGCCGCGGGATCGAGCACATCCGTGCAGGAGTTCACGGTTCCGCTCACGGCCGACCTGCCGACGGATGTCTCGCTGCGCGATCTCGCCGCCGGCTCGTACACGGTCGACGTCGCGTCGGACGCGCCCGTGGTCGCGGGTGTACGGCAGCAGGACGGCTTCGGCGCGGGGTCGGACTTCGCCTGGAACACACCGGCGTCGGAGATCACGAACGAGGCTCTGTTCGCGGTTCCGGAGGGGCCGGCCGCGCGGGTGCAGCTCGTCAACCGCGGCGACGACGATGCGACGGTCGAACTCGCGGTCGGCGGCGGGGACGACGGCGAACAGGTGACCGTACCGGCAGGCGGTTCCGTCGAGGCGGACGTCGAGGCCGGAACGGTCTATCGCCTGACGACAGACCGTGCGGTGCACGCCGGGGTGGCGATGGCCGGTGACGGCGCGTTGGCGACGTGGCCTATCGCGCCCAGCGCCGGTGCGGAAGGCAGCATCACGGTCTACCCCTGACGCTGCGGCTCAGTGGTCGTGACCGAGGTCCCAGGGCTCACGGCCGATGTACTCCGCCGCCGCCCGGAAGACGGCGCTCTCGATGGCCATCCGCCGGTGCGCGTCGTCGTCGTGCCCCGGGGGCAGCAGGCGCTCGATCGGCAGTCGGAACAGGACGATGCGCTCGCGCTCGCGGTCGAGGAACCAGCGCGGCACCTCGTCTCCTCCGTCGAAACCGGGCATCGAGCCGATCTCGAAGCGCACGCTCTGCAGTTCGGGCCACGTGCCGCGCAGGAACTCCACGGCGGTGCCGACCGCCAGGTCGAACCGGTCGAGACGTCCGTCGAGCGGTGCGAGCGGGGGGCGCACGACCTCGCTGCGACCGAGACGACCGTGACGCCCGTGACGAGCTCCGCGGCGGGAGGCGGCAGGGGCGGCGGCTCGGCGACGGGGCATGAGGAGAGTCTAGGCGGTGTACCTGCGGTGCTCGGCGTGCCATCCGAGCGGGCCTCCCGGTCCGGGCATAGCCTGACGGAGATGGACGGAAGACTCTGCTCGAAGGTCGCCTGCGCCCGTGAGGCGGTCGCCACGCTCACCTACGATTACGGCGACAAGATGGCGGCGCTCGGTCCGCTCGCGCCGGCGTCGCAGCCGCACGCGCACGACCTCTGCGCCCCGCATGCCGATCGTCTCTCGCTGCCGGCGGGGTGGCTGGTGGTTCGGCACGAGGCGCTTCGCGCCTGACCCCCGTGCCCGCTGCCGCTCCGCGTCGAGCGGGCGCGACCGTCAGACCCCGACGCGGCGGCCGGTGAGCCGCTCGGCGCGCTGATCCGCCGCGAGAAGGGCCCGTCGTTCGCGTTCCCGTCGGATGACGGACATCGCGAGCAGCACCCGTTCGGGAGCGGCCGCCGGCAGGGGCGAGATGAAGGCGGATGCCTCGGAGAGCAGTTCCGCCGCGACCCGCGCGCGTGCGCCGGGCATGAGCTGCGGCGCCCGGACGAGGAATTGCGAGATGCGTCGCGCCAGGCGATCGGGGAGGCGGGCGACGTCGGCGACCTGGGCCCACGCGGCCAGCTCTGGCGGCATCACCGGAACGCTCTCGACGAGAGCGGGGGTGCGCACGCGCTGGCTATAGGTTCCGGCGACGAGATCGCCGAGGCGCTGCGACCGTGCGGTCAGGGCGCCGCTGAGCACGGCGAATCCGCCGAACGTGACGTAGATCTCCACGACCCCGAGCAGGCCGCGGATGAACGCGTGCCGGAAGCCGGTGGCTCCGCCGTCGACACGCACGATGCGGCCGCCCACCGCCAGCTTCCCGAGGCTGCGGCCGTGGGTGAGCATCTCGATCGCGATCGGCACGATGAGGAAGCTCGTGACCAGCGCGGCGATGCTCGCGATGCGGTCGGTCGCATCGGTCATCAGGCCCGCGTTGATGAGCCAGGTGCGCAGGAACAGCCAGAGGATGAACAGTCCATAGCCGACCACCATGTCGATGAGCGCCCCGAGCGACCGCATGAGGAAGCCGAGCGGCTGCGCGCCGATCGCGACGGCTTCGCCGGAGAGGACCTCGTCGGACGTATCGATCGGCGCGGACATGAGTACAGTAAATCAGGTGGACGCCGATGCACTGACCGATGCGCGCCGGGCCGAGTGGGCACGCCTCGACGAGCTCAGCAAAGCCCGCTTGGACGGCGACGGCGTCGATGAGCTGATCGTCCGCTATCGTGCCGCCTCGGCCGACCTCGCGGAGCTCAACACCTCCGTCGGAGCGTCGCCGCAGGGCGACTACCTGTCGACGATCCTCGTCCGTGCGCGGCTGCGGCTGACGGGAGCATCCGACAGCATCCTCACGCAGGCGGCGCGCTTCTTCGTCGACCAGCTCCCCGCCGCGCTGTACCGACTGCGGTGGACCACCCTCGCGATCGGCGTGGGATTCCTCGCGATCGCCTTCGGGACGGCGTTCTGGATCGCGAGCGACCCGGCGCTGGTGGCCACTCTGGGGCCTCCCGACGCCCTCCAGCAGTACGCCGACGAGAGCTTCACCGGCTACTACACCGAGAACCCGGCGGCCGTGTTCATGGGAATGGTCTGGTTCAACAACGCATTGATCGCCATGCTCTGCGTGATCATGGGGGTCACCGGCATCTTCCCGGTGTACTCCATGATCACCAACGCGATGAACGTCGGGCAGGCGGGCGGCATCATGATCGCTCACGGCCAGGGCGAGGTCATGCTGCTCTACGTGCTCCCGCACGGGATGCTCGAGCTCACCTGCCTGTTCGTCGCCGCCGCGGGGGGCCTGCATATGTTCTGGGCCTGGGTGGCGCCGGGAGCGCGGACGCGCGCTGAATCCCTCGCGGCGCAGGGGCGTGCTCTCGCCACCGTCGCGCTCGGTCTGATCTTCGCGCTGCTGCTGGCGGGCCTGGTCGAGGGCTTCGTCACCGGGTGGGCGTTGCCCTGGCCGGTCAAGATCGGCATCGGCGCCGCCGCGCTCGGCATCTTCCTCTTCTACATGCTCGTCATCGGCGGGCGCGCGGTGCGTCGGGGCGAGACCGGCGATCTCGTCGAGTTCGAAGCGGGGACGCCGCGCCTCCTCGCCGATTGACGCGTCGATGGACGGCCCGCAGCGGCGGTCGACCCACCGGCAGGTGCTCAGAGGCGGCCGGCGGCCTTGAGCTCGAGATACCGGTCAGCGATCTTCGGGGGAAGGGCCTCGGGGTCGGCGGCGATCGCCTCACCGCCGGCGCGCCGGATCGCATCGGCGACGTTCTCGGCGTCACGGAGGGTGCGTTCCGCTGCGGCGGCGAGGTAGACGTCCTCCCGCGAGTCCCGTCGACGCGCGACCGCCGCGATCCCGTCGTCGGTGACGGAGCCGACCAGCACCGTCGTCGCGCGCGAGGCGGCGGGGAACGCTCCGAGGAACCCGCGCGCGGACTCCGCCGCGTCCTGAGCCGTGAGCACCACGATCAACGACGGGCGCGTGGTGAGCGTGCGCACGGCGGTGAAGGCTCCATGCCAATCGGTGTCGACGAGGCGGGCGTGCACCGGCGCCATGGCGTCGGTGAGGGCCGGAAGCAGGGCGGCTCCGTCGACGCCGGTCACGCGGGCGCGCGCCACCCGGTCGTACATCAGCAGGTGCACGTGGTCGCCGGCTCGCGCGGCGAGAGCCGAGAGCAGGAGGGCCGCTTCGAGCGCGGCATCAGCCCTGGTCCCATCGCCGACGCGCGCTGCCGCCGTGCGACCGGTGTCGATGATGATGACCACATGCCGATCCCGTTCCGGCCGCCAGGTGCGCAGCATCGTGGTTCCGGCGCGAGCGGTCGCGCGCCAGTCGATGGAGCGCACGTCATCGCCCCGCACGTACTCCCGCAGGGAGTCGAACTCGGTGCCCTGGCCGCGAACCTGGATGCTCGTGTTCCCGTCGAGCTCGCGCAGACGCGCGAGTCGCGACGGCAGGTGCTTGCGCGACGAGAACGCCGGCAGCACCCGGATCGCCCCGCGCACACGGTGCACGGCCTGACGGCCTGCGAGGCCGAGGGGTCCGCGTGAGCGGACGACGACGAACTCGCTGACCAGCTCGCCGCGTCGGCGGGGGAGGAGGGGGATGTCGACCCGGCGGCGCTCGCCCGGCGGGATCTCGACCTCCGGCCGCCCGGGCGCCGCGCCTGCCGTCGGCTGCCACGCGTCGCGGATCACGGCGCGGAGCAGACGCGCGCCCTGATTCTGCAGCGCGACGCTCACGGGCACCGGCTCGCCGAGGCGCGTGCGCACGGGGAGGCGCCGTGTCACCACGACCTGGCGGGCGCTCGCCGCCGCGGCGACGTCGACGACGACGAGCAGCACGCAGAGCGCGATCCAGCCCCCGAGCACGGCGTAGGCGGGGTATCCGGCCAGGCCGGCGAGCACGAGCGGGAGGAGGCCCGCCGCGACGACGACGGGAAGACGGCCGGTGACGAACACTTAGATCGGCACCCGGGTCTGCTGCACGACGGAGGTCAGCACGGAGTCGGCCGACACGCCCTCCATCTGCGCGTCCGGACGGAGCTGCAGGCGGTGGCGCCACACCGGCACGAGCATCGTCTGCACGTGGTCCGGGGTCACTGCGGCCGAATCGTTGAGCCAGGCCCACGCCTTCGCGGCCGCGAGCAGCCCGGTCGAGGCGCGCGGACTCGCACCGAGCTCGACCGAAGGCGACTGCCGCGTGGCGCGGGCGAGGTCGACGACGTAGCCGAGCACGTCGTCCGTCACCTGCACGCGCGCGGCGGCCGCCTGAGCCGCTCGGATCTCGTCGGCGGTGACGACAGCCTGCAGCCCGGTGAGCTCACGCGGGGAGAACCCGGACGCGTGGCGGCGCAGCACCGAGACCTCGGCGTCGCGCTCGGGCATGCCGACGACCAGCTTCATGAGGAAGCGGTCGAGCTGCGCCTCGGGCAGGGAGTACGTGCCCTCGTGCTCGATCGGGTTCTGCGTCGCGGCCACCAGGAACGGATCGGGCAGCGGGCGGCTCTCTCCGTCGGCCGACACCTGACGCTCCTCCATCGCCTCGAGCAGGGCGGCCTGGGTCTTGGGCGGCGTGCGGTTGATCTCGTCGGCGAGCAGGATGTTCGTGAAGACGGGTCCCGCGCGGAAGTCGAACTCACCGGTGCGGGCGTCGTAGACGAGCGAGCCGGTGACGTCGCCGGGCATGAGGTCGGGGGTGAACTGCACCCGCGTGGTGTCGAGTCCGAGTGCGCGGGAGAAGGAGCGCACGACCAGGGTCTTCGCGACGCCGGGCACACCCTCCAGGAGCACGTGTCCGCGGGCGAGCAGCGACACGAGCAGCCCGGTCACGGTTCCGGCCTGGCCCACGACCGCCTTGTCGACCTCGGTGCGCACACGGTGCATGGCCTGCCGCAGGGCGGCGTCGTCGGCGGCGTCGTCGGCGGGGTTGTACTCAGCGGTCACGTGATGCCTCGTCTTCCGTGGTCGTGGAGGGGTCGGGGGTCGGGGTGCCGGACGCGGCGCCCCGCGGGCGGAGGGTCTCGTCGACCGCCGCCTCGAGGTCTGCCAGGCGTCGGGCGAGTTCGATCAGAGCCGCGTCATCGGTCGGAGCCGGCCCGCCGAGCAGGGCCTGCAGGGTGCCGCGGGGGATGCGCAGACGGTCGGCGGCGGCGTCGGCGATCTCGTCGACGTTGGCACGATCGCCGAGCGAAAGACGACGCGCGAGTCGCAGCCGTGTGCCGTCGCGCACGGCAACCGAGGCGTGCGCGGCATCGCCGGCTCTGGCCGTCAGACGTGCGCGGCCCTGCATGGTCTCGGACGCGCGGACGGTGACCGGCAGGGTCTCGGCGACGAGAGGCCCGAATCGGCGCCCGCGCCAGAGCGCGGCTGCCGCCCCGGCGAGGAGGAGCAGCAGGATCGCGGGGGTCACCCAGTCCGGGGTGAGGTCGCCCAGGGTGTCCGGCGTCTGCGCCTCGATGTCGCTGTCTTCGAGCGACGGCACGTACCAGACGACGCGTTCCTCCTGTCCGAGGAGCGCGAGCGCGAGCGCCGCATTGCCGTCGTCGGCCAGCGCCTCGTTCGTGAAGAGACGGCTGCCGTCGACGGCGGAGATCACGGTGTCGCCCCGATCGGCGATGAGCACGGCGTAGGCGCCGTCTTCGCCGAAGCAGCCGGTCACGCCGTCGGACGGCCGCAGGAGCTGATCGGGGCGGATGGTCCCCACCCGCGCGAACTCGGGCACGTCGCAATTCGCCTCGACCGACGCTGTGACGCCGGGGGCGTAAGAGCCGAGGTCGAGCTCATCGAGCAGGTGCGCCCCGACGGAGAGGAGCACGACCCTCGACGCGGGGTCGAGCAGATCGGCGACGCCCTCATCGGTCAGCGTGTAGGGGTTCGCCAGAACGAGGGTCGCGTCGTCGTCGAGCGCAGCGGCCGCGTCGATCCGAGAGCGCACCACCTCGACCTCGACTCCGCGATCGCGGAGGGTCTCGGCGAGAGCGAGTGTGCCCGTGCCGCGTGCGCTCTCGGGGTCGAGCGAGCGATACGACCCGGGAGCCGAGGCGGCCACCTGCAGGCCGACCCAGGCGACCACGACGACGAGTATCCCGACGACGACCCATCCGACGATCGCGCGCACGGGTGACCGACGCGCCTCGGCGGTGGACGCCGGTGCCTCTCCGACGACGGTCACGCGGGAACCGCCTCGGGGCGGAGCGTGCGCAGCCGCTCGTCGGTCGCCGTGAGGGCGGCGTAATCGTCCGCACCCGCGGGTCGACGAAGGTACCGCACGTCGTCGAACGCGATCGCCGCTCGGCGCACGGCGTCCGCCTCGGCGGCGAACACGCCGCTCGCTTCTCGGGCGATGGCCTGCGCGGTGGCCCCGGGAGCGGGGTCGATGAGGTCGCGCTCCAGGAGGTCGCGGGCGAGCGCGCGGAAGCGCAGCACGACCGCGCCGTCCCAGTCCGCGGCGCGCGCCGCCCGCTCCGCATCGGCGCGCAGTTGCGCCGCGGAACGGTCGTCGGAGGCGCCGAGGAGATCAGCGCGAGCACGCCGTACCGCGCGAGAACGGCGCGGTCGGCCCCAGATGATGAGGGCCGCGACGACGGCCGCCGCGATCACGATGCAAACGATGATCAGGCCGATCGGACCGACGGCGTTGCTGGTGTCGGTGCTGAAGAGGTCGCGGAAGAAGCGCCCGATGTCCCGCGCCAGGTAATCGAACCAGGTGGGTCTGGCCTCCGCGTAGCGCGAGTTGGACAGCTCCTCCTCGGCCCAGCGACGCGCCTCGTCGCCGTCCGGGATGAACAGATCGTCGAACGGGTGGATCATGCCGACGCGCCACCGCCGTCGGCGTCCGTGCCGGAGTCCGCGACGGGAGCAGGCGGGGCGGGAGCCGGAGCCGGAGCGTCTCCCTGGGGAGGTCCGTACCCTGGCACCGGAGGAGCGTAGCCCTGGGGCGGGGGCGCGGCGTAGCCCTGTGAGGTCGGCGGCGTGCTCGCGTGCGGGGGGTAGCCGTAGCCCTGCGCTGCCGGCGCGGCGTAACCCTGCGGCGGGTACGTGTAACCCTGCGGCGGGTACGTGTAACCCTGCGGCGGGTACGTGTAACCCTGCGGCGGGTACGTGTAACCCTGCGCGGCGATGACGTGCTCGGGCACCTGCCGCGGCGGGGGAGCGCTGGAGACCGCGCGCGCCGGATCCACGACGTAGGGATCGCCGAGCCGGTCGTCGTCCCATCCTTCGTCCCGCCGCTCGACGTGCGCGATC
Source organism: Microbacteriaceae bacterium PS02344 (assembly GCA_029959905.1). Taxonomy (GTDB): domain Bacteria; phylum Actinomycetota; class Actinomycetes; order Actinomycetales; family Microbacteriaceae; genus Microbacterium. Next base: position 24,019 of record JASCNZ010000010.1, on the reverse strand, counting down.
AGGGTGTGGTCGAGCCCCTCGTACCGCATGCGGCAGTCGAGGTACACGAGGGCGCCCCCGGTGGACTGCACGACCTGAGCGACGGCCTGCAGCGCCAGCACGAGGATCTGCGGCACCAGCGCGAGCAGCACCGTGCCGAGGACCGCACTCGGCTCGGGATCGCCCGTCGGGGCGACGATCCCGATGAGCATGGGGCTGAGGAACGAGGCGGGGATGCTCACCACCTGCATGGCGGTGCCCATGATGATGCCGATCAGGGCGGTGACGCCGAAGGCCACCCAGAAGCGGCCCCGTGTCAGGCGCCACGAGCGCACGATCGCCTCGCGGAGGTGTGCCCGCTCGAGCACCAGGATCGACGGCACGAGGAGGAGCTTCGTGCCGAGCCAGATGTAAAGGGGAATGCTCCCGAGTACGAAGATCACGACGACCAGGATCACGACGCCCACGACGTCGGTGCCGCTCGCGACTCCGCCCGCCACGAGCCCCACGATGAGAAGGGCGGCGATCGTGAAGACTCCGAACACCGCGGCGGCGAGGATCAGGGAGTAGGCGGCGAGCCGCCAGAACGAGGGAGCCATCCGGCGCCAGAGCATGCCCAGGGTCGCCTTCGTGCCGACCGCCGCGAAGCCGATGTCGGCGGCGACCACGCCCTGCACCATGGCGGTGAAGGCGACGGAGGCGAGAGCGACGATGATCGCGGCGACGATGTTGATCGCGATGGTGCCGCTCAGCACGGCCTCGAAGTCGGGCGATGCCGGCGTGAGCGTCTCGAGGCGCGAGAACGTCGTGAAGAGCACGACACCCATCAGGGCGGCCGTCACCAGGACGACGATCAGCTGCACCACGACCGCGAACCCGAACAGCACACGGGGGTTGTGCCGCAGGGCGGCGAACGCCTTCCCGAGGATGGTGCCGAAGGACAGCGGATGCAGGGGGATGATGCCCTTCTTCGGGGCAGGGGTCCAGGTCTGGACGCTCACAAGCACTCCCTCCGTCGTGCGCTCCCATCGTGCCATACCCCCGCGCTGGTGCGCGGACCTGGGGAACGTGAGACCGGGTGCCATAAGGTAACAGGTATGACCTCACGCATCCTCGTGGTCGACGACGACACCGCGCTCGCCGAGATGATCGGCATCGTGCTGCGTACGGAGGGGTTCGAGCCTGTCTTCTGCGCCGACGGCGCGCAGGCTGTCGACGCGTGGCGCACGCAGCGGCCGGATCTCGTGCTGCTCGACCTGATGCTCCCCGGCATGGACGGGATCGAGATCTGCACCCGCATCCGCGCGGAATCCGGCGTACCCATCATCATGCTCACCGCGCGCAGCGATACCGCCGATGTGGTGCGGGGCCTCGAGGTCGGCGCCGACGACTACATGGTCAAGCCCTTCAACCCCAAGGAGCTCGTCGCCCGCATCCGCACCCGTCTGCGCCCCGCACCGACGACCGGCAGCGAGCAACTGCGCGTGGGCGACCTCACGGTCGACGTCGACGCGCACGAGGTGCGCCGCGGCGATGCTCCCATCCCGCTCACGCCGCTCGAGTTCCAGCTCCTCGTCGCGCTCGCCTCGAAGCCGCAGCAGGTGTTCTCGCGCGAGATGCTGCTCGAGCAGGTCTGGGGCTACCACTACAAGGCCGACACGCGCCTGGTGAACGTACATGTGCAGCGCCTCCGCGCGAAGGTCGAGCTCGACCCCGACAACCCCCGCATCGTCATGACGGTCCGGGGCGTCGGCTACCGCGCGGGGAGCGCCGTCTAGGCGAGGCATGGCCGCCACGAACGCGACCACGACGACGGTCGCCGTGCTGCGCGACTGGCGCGGATGGCCGACCCTCCTCTCGGCATCCTGGCGTCGCTCGCTCCGCTTCCGCACGCTCGCGGTCACCCTCGTCGCCACATCGTTGGCGATCTTCATCACGTGCGTGACGATGGCGCTGGTGATCCAGAACGACCTGTTCGTCTCCCGCAAGAATCAGGCCCTCGAAGACGCGCGTCGTGCGGTCGACATCGCTCAGAGCACGTTCGACGTCGCCGAGGTGGGCGACGACCCGGCGGCGCTCGCCGACCTCTGGAACACCGTGCAGGAGGGCATCGCGCGCAACTCCAACGCCGACCTTCTCACCGGCATCCGCATCGATTCCGATGCCGACGCCGTGCGCCTCAACGGCTTCACCGCCGGACTCAGCGCGAGCCTCCTCAGCGACGGGCTGCGCGCGCGTGTGGTGAAGTTCGACGACCGGCAGGCGTGGCAATCGGTCGCGCTGCCCGTCGACGGCGGCGGCGAGGTGCCGGGCATCATCGTCGGGCAGCAGCTGGTCGTGCCCGAGGCCGGGCCGTTCGAGATCTACGTCGCCTACGACCTGTCGGATGCCGACCAGACGCTCGTCTTCGTGCAGCGGACGCTGTGGATCGCCGGGATCGGCCTGGTCGCGATCGTCGCGACCATCTCGTGGTTCGTGCTCCGCACCGTCTCGACGCCGATCATCCAGGCCGCCGAGACGAGCGCCCGCCTCGCCTCCGGCGACCTCGGAGTGCGGCTCGAGGTGCACGGTGAGGACGAACTCGCCACGCTCGGTCGCTCCTTCAACGCGATGGCCGACAGCATCGAAGCGCAGATCAAGGAGCTGGGTGAGCTGTCGTTGGTGCAGCAGCGCTTCGTCTCCGACGTGTCGCACGAGCTGCGCACCCCGCTGACGACGATCCGGCTCGCGGCCGACATGCTCAACGATCAGCGGGAGGCCTTCGATCCGATCACCGCACGCGCCGCGGAACTCATGCACGCTCAGGTGCAGCGATTCGAGACGCTGCTGGCCGACCTGCTCGAGATTAGCCGCTACGACGCAGGTTCCGTCCAGCTCGAACTCGAGGCGACGAGCCTGGCGCACGTCGCGGAGGACGTGATCGAGCAGATGCGTCCGCTCGCGGACGGTCACGGCTCGGAGCTGCGCCTGGTGGCGCCGGGGGGCTACTCGCCGGTCGACATGGATCCGCGCCGCGTGCGTCGCGTGCTGCGGAACCTCATCGGCAATGCGATCGAGCACGGTGAGGGGCGGCCGATCGTGGTCACGGTGGACAGTAACCAGCACGCGGTCGCCGCGGGGGTGCGAGACTCGGGCCTGGGGATGAAGCCCGCCGACGCCGAGCGGGTCTTCGACCGGTTCTGGCGCGCGGACCCCTCCCGGCAGCGCACCATCGGCGGAACCGGCCTCGGCCTGTCGATCGCCCTCGGCGACGCGATGCTGCACGGCGGAACGCTCGCCGTGTGGTCGGAGATCGGCGTGGGTACGAACTTCGTCCTGACGCTGCCCCGGCACGGCAGCGAGCTGGAGGGACCCAGCCCCATCCCGGTCGAGCCGCAGCAACCGCTCGCCGAGCTGGGCGACGCGACGCAGCCCATCTCCCTCACCGACCTCACCGACGCGACGGGAGACCTGCGATGACCGCCACGCTGCGCCGTCTGCTGCGCGTCGGGGCCGTCGCGGCCGTGGCCGCCCTCGTCCTGACCGCGTGCACCGGCCTGCCGACGAACGGGGACGTCAACGTCGGTCTCGAGTTGGGGGAGTCGCCGGACGACACCGACTTCCTGCCCCTCGCTTCCGGGCCGGCACCGGGCGCGGACCCGCAGGAGATCGTCGAGGGCTTCATGGAGGCGTCGATCACCCCGGCCGACAACTGGGAGATCGCGCGACGGTTCCTCACGCCCGAGATGCAGCGGGACTGGCGCCCCGGGACAGGCGTGTCGATCGATGCCTCGGCGATCGAGCGCTCCGTCACCTCCAACGTCGGCGAGGACGATGAGGAGGCGCAGGAAGCCGGCGTGGACGTGGTGCTCGCCCAGGTCGCGAGCGTCGACGCGGCAGGCGCCTACTCGTCGTCGCCCGGGTCGTCGAACCTCTCGTTCGCGCTGGAGCGCATGAACGGGGAGTGGCGGATCTCGCAGGCGCCGGACGGGATCGTCATCGATCAGACCCGGTTCGACACCGTGTTCGAGGGCTATCCGCTGCAGTACTTCGACAGCACCTGGTCGCGGCTGGTTCCCGACCTCCGTTGGTTCCCCCGCCGGGCGAGCATCGCCACCACGGTCACCCAGGCCCTGATCGGCGGTGAGCCGAGCGCATGGCTGGATCCGGCCGTGCAGTCGGCGTTCCCTGCCGACGTGCAGCTCGCGCAGGACGCGGTGCCGATCAACGCCAATCAGGTCGCCGAGGTCGCTCTCACCCGGCCCGCCTCGAGCCTCGATTCGGCAACGCTCGCGCGGATGCGGACGCAGTTGCAGGCGACTCTCCAGGCGTCCGGCGTGCACGTCTCTCAGGTGCGCTTCACGGTCGACGGCCGCGGCCTCGATGCGGGCATCGTGAGCGTCCTCGATCCGCCGGCCGACACGGGCCCGCTCGTCCTGACCGAGGGAGCTTTCGGGTCGATCGTCGGAGACGAAGTGGTGCCGATCCCGGCCGTGAGCGAGGAGATCGCGGGCATCGAGCAGCCGATCGCGGCGATCGACGTCGCGGCGGACGACTCCCGCGCGGCCGTGCAGCTCTCCGATCGCCACGTGTACCTGGTCTCGGACGGGCGCGTCGACGAGCTCGACGTCCGGGACGGTCTCGTGGCACCGTCGCTCGACCCCTACGGTTACACGTGGTCGGTTCCGTCGGGCGCCCCCTCCGCGTTGACCGCGTGGAGCGCGGAAGTGGCGGAGCAGAGGATCGCGGATGCGTGGCCGGACGCATCGTCGGTGGAGGCGATCCGCGTCTCCGCCGACGGGGCACGCATCGCCGCAGTCGTCACCGTCGGTGCGCAGCGGTGGGCGGTGGTCTCGGCGGTCGTTCGCGACGAGGACGGGACGCCGACGGCGATCGGCGAGATGACGCAACTCCGTCGTATCGACGCCGCTGTCGAAGGGCTCGTGTGGATCGGCGACTACCGGATCGGTGTGCTCGTCGATCCCGAGAGCCCGGATCTGATCACGCAGATGGTGGGCGGTGTCGGTTTCGCGGAGGCGAGCCCGGCAGGCGCGACCGCGCTCGCCGGGGCCCGCAGTGCCTCGGGCGTCCGCGTCCTCGACGTCGATGGGGCGCTGTTCACCCATGCCGGTTCCGCCTGGCGCGAGATCGCCACCGGGGTGGCGGTTCTGGCCACCCGGGCCGGGCAGTAGTCACTCGTCCTCCACGGGTGAGCCATCGACGGCTCGTCAAGCGCTGCGGGTCTCCGGGGGAGGACGGGGTGTCGTCCCGGCGCAGGATGACGGGATGACCCCGCGACCGACCGACATGCTCGACGAGATCCTCGCCTTCGTGCTCGCCGCCGCCTGCACCGGGTGCGACCGCATCGGGGCGGCGCTGTGCCCCTCGTGCCGTCGCGCTCTGCGGGCGGCGCCGCTCACCGTGCGGACGCCCGCAGGCCAGAGCGTGCGCGCGGCGTTGGAGTTCACCGGCGTGACCGCGCGCTGCGTCCGAGCGCTCAAGGGGAGCGGGCAGACCCGGCTCGCCGCGCCCCTGGGTCTCGCGCTCTCGGCCGTGATCGATGTCGCGGGCCTCGACGGCATCGTGCCGATCCCGACGTCGCGAGCGGCGTTCCGCACCCGCGGGTACCGTGTGCCCGAGCTCCTGCTGCGCGCCGCCGGTGCCTCGCCCCTGCGCATGCTCCGCCACGTCGGGAGGCACCGCGACCAGCGCGGCGCCGGCGTCGAAGAGCGCGCTCGCAACGTGCGAGGCAGCATGGTCGCACGGCCCGCGCGAGCCGCAAGAGTGCTCCTGATGGACGACGTCGTCACGACGGGGGCGACGCTCGATGAGGGCTGTCGTGTGCTGCGGGAGGCGGGAGTCGAGGTCGTCGGGGTGATCGCGCTCGCCGCCACGCCGAGAACAGTTCGATTCCCGGCGGACTCTGCGGCGACTCACCTGTGACGCGGAGGAAGCCGACCGTGACATCCACCGGCAACCGGACTAGCGTGGGGGGTCACAAGGCGACCACGGTCCGCCCTTGGCCGGGAGGACCGGGACAAGGAGGCAGCAATGGAAACGAGCATCGTCGGCGTCGGAGTGGGTATCACCGATCGCTTCCGAACCGTTGTCGAGGAGAAGATCGCCAAGATCGAGACGTTCGCCGCTCGAGCACAACGTCTCGACGTGAAGGTCACCCACCGCGTGTACCGGAACGGGCAGGTCCCCGAGGAGACAGTCGAGCTGACGCTCATCGGCAAGGGCCCCGTCGTGCGCGCTGAGGCGACCGATGGCGACAAGTTCGTCGCGTTCGACCTCGCGGTCGACAAGATGGCGGAGCAGCTTCGACGCGCGAAGGAGAAGCGGGTCGATGGCCGGCAGCATCCGCGCGGACCGCACTTCGAGAAGGGCAGTGGCTCTCTGGAAGGCATCGACGTGCAGCCCGCCTCCGTCGAGGTGCTGCAAGCGGTCGCCACGGGGAGCATTCCGGTGCAGAACGAGGAGGACGAGGAGTACTCGCCCGTCGTCATCCGCACGAAGAGCTTCGAGGCGGAGTGGATGACCGTCGAAGAGGCCGTCGACCGCATGGAGCTGGTCGGCCACGACTTCTTCCTCTTCGTCGACGCTCGCACCGATCACCCGAGCGTGGTCTACCGGCGTAAGGGCTGGGACTACGGAGTCATCGCGCTCGACACCGCGGCTCCGCCCGCAGAGGCGCTGGCCTCCTGACACATGCGACGACGGCCCGGCCCCTCAGGGGGTCGGGCCGTCGTGGTACGTATCAATCGAAGATGCCGTCGAGGATGCTGCCGATGACCAGGCCGCCGAGGATGCCCGACGCAACGTCGCCGCCTCCGCCACGACGGCCGCCGCCGCCCCATCCGCCGCCGCCCCATCCGCCGTCGCCGCCCCAGCCCTGGTTCTGCGGTCGTGCGGAGTCGATGTCGCGCTGCGCGAGCTGAAGAGCCTCTGAGGCCAGATGCGCGACGCGGCGGGCACCCAGGAGCGCCTGTTCCCGCGTGTCCTCGGCGGGGAGGAGATCGCTCACATCGACGCGCAGGCGCTCGGCCTCCGCGAGACGGGTACGCGCGTCGGCGCCGATCCAGCCGCGATGACCGGCGATGAGACCACGGGCCACACCGAGCTGACGGTCGGCGTCGTCGAGCGCGTGCTGCACCTGCGCGAGCGAGGGAAGCGGATTCTCTGCACGATGGCGGGCCTTGGCGATCGCGTCGTCGAGCGCGGTGTTCGCCGCACGCAGGCGGGAGAGCTCGGCGAAAGGGTCGTTGGGCTCACCGGACGGCGTCAGCGAGCTCAGCGCATCCTGCAGGGCGGTGACGGCTTCCGCAACCGCCGGGGCGGGAGGAGCCGTGCGAGCGGCGATCAGGTCGCTCCGCGAGTCGGCGACGACCTCGGCGAGCGTCGACTCGGCCCGCAGAGCCTCGATCTCGAAGTCCTCGACCGCGTCGAGCAGGTTCGCCGCGCGGCGGGTCGCCTCTGTGGCCGTCTCGAGGGCGAGATTGGCCTCCTCGTTCTGCCGAGCGGCCCGGCGTCGCTCCGACACAGACGCGCCGTGCGTCGCGAATGCGATCAGCTGCTCCGCCTCCCGCGCGCTCGCGGTGATCTGCGTCATCGCGGAGGGGGAGTAACGGGCGGACAAGCGCTCGATCGTGGCGGTCGTCGCGGGGATCCGCTCCTGCAGCGACGCGGCGTCCGCCCTGACCTTCGCGACGATCTCGGGGGCACGCCGCACCTTCGCGATCGACTCCGCGAGCACGCCGGTCTTCTCGTCGAGCAGATCCTGCGCCCAGTCGCAGAGCTGCACGATGCGCGCATTGCGGGTGCGCAGCTCCTCGGCGGTGTCGGGGATCTCATCGTGGTTGAGCTGGTGCAGCTGGAACGCCTCGCGCAAGTGCGTGCGCACGGCGTCGAGAGCCTTCTTGAGATCAGCGGTCAGCGAGCCGCCCAGCTCGGCCTCGGCGAACGCCAGCTCGTCCGACGTCGTGCGGATGCGCTCGTCGGCCGCGACGAGCGCCTGCTCCGCCTGTCGTGCGAGATCTGCGTCCTGCTCCGCGAGGGCTTCCTCTTCGCGCTTGCGTCTGCCCCAGAAACCTGCCATGTGCTGATCCTACTTTCCGTGAAGGGCGGGGTGCCTGTGCATCCGCTCCGGGCGAACGCGCGGATCGTCACGCGACCGCGGGAGCGGGGGCCGCTGCGGGCTTCGCCGGGCGTCCGCGCTTCGGCCGGTCCGTCGCGAGACCGAGAGCGAGGGCGTGCGCCGGATGCTCGGCCAGCCGTCGACGCAGGTGCTCGAGCCAGCGCTCCTCCGCCTCTGCGTCGAACAGGGCCGCGTCCCGTACCAGCGAACGCGCCAGCAACTCCGCCTCGCCATGGCTCGCGGTCACGGGGGCGTCCGACCGCAGCAGGGCGAGGTGCTCGCGGATCGCGACGAGCTGCGCCGAGATCGCGGCGTCGGCGTCGACCCCGGGCAGAGTCGCGGCGATCGTGAGCTTGATCGCGACCTCGTCGCGCGACGCGGTCGTGCGTCGCACCGGGGAGGAGAGCCATCGAGCCACCTCGGCGGAACCGGTATCGGTGATCCTCCAGTACACGTGGCCGTGGGCATCCGTCTCCCCGCGGCGCACGAAGCCGTCGCGTTCGAGGCGTTCGAGCGTGTTGTAGATCTGACCGACGTTGAGGGGCCAGATCGAACCGGTCCTCCGGTCGAACTCGTGACGGAGCTGGTAGCCGTAGCACGGGCCCTGATCGAGGATCGCCAGCAGACTGAGACGAACGGACATGCGACCTCCTGAAGTGCTTTCCCAGCATATGCATACGCGGAAACCTTTCGGAGCAGCGCCGTGCAGGCGACGTGGAGGTCACGGGCCGGTAACATGACACCGTATGCCCGGCTGCGCCCTGCGCGGCTCGGTTCTGTACCCACTGACAGGGAGATGACATCCGTGGCCAATCCTCTTGAGAAGCTGCTGCGCGCCGGCGAGGGGCGGATCCTCCGTCGCCTCAATCAGGTAGTGAAGGCCGTAGGGGCTCTGGAGGAGGACATCTCGCGCCTCACCGACGACGAACTGCGCAACGAGACGGTCGAGCTGCGCGCGCGCTACGAGAAGGGCGAGACGCTCGACCAGCTCATGCCCGAGGCCTTCGCCGCCGTGCGCGAAGCCGCCAAGCGCACGCTCGGCATGCGCGCCTACGACGTGCAGATCATGGGTGGCGCGGCCCTGCACCTCGGCAACATCGCCGAGATGAAGACCGGTGAGGGCAAGACCCTCGTGGCCACCTTCCCCGCGTATCTCAACGCGATCGCGGGCAAGGGCGTGCATGTCATCACCGTCAACGACTTCCTCGCGACCTACCAGTCCGAGCTGATGGGCCGCGTGTTCCGCGCGCTGGGGATGACGACCGGGAACATCGTGTCGGGTCAGACCCCGGCCGTGCGCCGCGAACAGTACGCCGCCGACATCACCTACGGCACGAACAACGAATTCGGCTTCGACTACCTCCGCGACAACATGGCGTGGCGCAAGGAGGACCTCGTCCAGCGCGAGCACTTCTTCGCGATCGTCGACGAGGTCGACTCGATCCTCATCGACGAGGCCCGCACGCCGCTCATCATCTCGGGGCCGTCGTCCGGCGAGGCCAACCGCTGGTTCGCCGAGTTCGCCAAGATCGCCCGCACTCTGGAGCCGGGCGTCGACTACGAGGTCGACGAGAAGAAGCGCACCGTGGGCGTGCTCGAGCCGGGCATCGAGAAGGTCGAGGACTACCTCGGCATCGACAACCTCTACGAGTCCGCGAACACGCCCCTGATCTCCTTCCTGAACAACTCGATCAAGGCACTCGCCCTGTTCAAGAAGGACACCGACTACGTCGTGATGAACGACGAGGTCATGATCGTCGACGAGCACACCGGCCGCATCCTGGTCGGCCGCCGCTACAACGAGGGCATCCACCAGGCGATCGAGGCGAAGGAGGCGGTGCCGGTCAAGGCTGAGAACCAGACCCTCGCCACCGTCACGCTGCAGAACTACTTCCGTCTGTACGACAAGCTCGCCGGCATGACAGGAACGGCCGAGACCGAGGCCGCCGAGTTCATGTCGACCTACAAGCTCGGCGTGATCCCGATCCCGACCAACCGCCCGATGATCCGCAAGGACCAGTCCGACCTCGTCTACAAGAACGAGACGGCGAAGTTCGCGCAGGTCGTCGAGGACATCGCCGAGCGCCACGCGAAGGGCCAGCCCGTGCTGGTCGGCACGACGAGCGTCGAGAAGAGCGAGTACCTCTCGCGGCTCCTCGCCAAGAAGGGCGTCAAGCACGAGGTCCTGAACGCGAAGAACCACGCACGCGAGGCCGAGATCGTCGCGCGCGCGGGGCGCCTCGGGGCCGTCACCGTTGCCACCAACATGGCCGGCCGAGGCACCGACATCATGCTCGGAGGGAACGCGGAGTTCCTCGCCGTGCAGGAGCTCAAGGCGAAGGGCCTCGACCCCGTCGAGACCCCGGAGGAGTACGAAGAGGCCTGGGACGAGGCGTACGAGGCCATGAAGGTCACCGTCGAGGAGGAGGGCCGCAAGGTCGCCGAGGCCGGAGGACTCTACGTCCTGGGCACCGAGCGCCACGAGTCTCGCCGCATCGACAATCAGCTGCGCGGACGTTCGGGCCGTCAGGGCGACCCCGGCGAGAGCCGCTTCTACCTGAGCCTCACCGACGACCTGATGCGTCTGTTCCAGTCCGGCGCCGCGGAGGCGATCCTCGCGCGCACGAACTTCCCCGACGACGTGCCGATCGAATCGGGCCTCGTCTCCCGCGCAATCCGCAGCGCGCAGTCGCAGGTCGAGGCGCGCAACGCCGAGATGCGCAAGAACGTCCTCAAGTACGACGACGTGCTCAACCGCCAGCGCGAGGCGATCTACGCTGATCGCCGCCACATCCTGCAGGGCGACGACATCGCCGATCGGGTGCAGCACTTCATCGAGGATGCGATCAGCGGCGTCGTGCGCGATCACACCGGCGAGGGGCACAACGAGAGCTGGGACTTCGACGCCCTGTGGACCGAGCTGAAGACGCTCTACCCGGTCGACGTCACGATCGACGAGGTCGTCGCGGAGGCGGCGGGACGCAAGGGCGGCGTCACCGCCGACGGCCTCACGCGCGAGCTGCTCTCCGACGCGAAGATCGCCTACGAAGCGCGGGAGAAGGCGCTCGGCGAGGCCGCGACCCGAGAGCTCGAGCGTCGTGTGGTGCTGCAGGTGCTCGACCGCCGCTGGCGCGACCACCTCTACGAGATGGACTACCTCAAGGACGGCATCGGCCTGCGCGCGATGGCTCAGCGCGACCCCCTGATCGAGTACCAGCGCGAGGGGTACGCGATGTTCCAGTCGATGATGGGCCAGATCAAGGAGGAGTCGGTCGGCTACCTGTACAACCTCGAGGTCGAGGTGCGCAAGGCCGGCGATTCCGAGGAGGTCACCGAGGTCGAGGCGAAGGGCCTGACCGATGGCGGCACGGATCAGCGCCTGGAGTACTCGGCGGCGAACGACGCGGGTGAGGTCGAGGTGCGCAACGATCGCGGCCAGGTGCAGCAGGCGGCGACCGACCGCATGCGACAGGCCGCGGCGCGTGCCCAGGCCCCGCAGCCGGAGGACGCGGAAGAGGCGCCCCGCGGCGCGTTCGGCCAGAAGACGGATGCCGCGGCTCCGGCATCGGGGAACCGCGAACAGCGCCGCGCGCAGGCCAAGAAGAAGAAGTAGGCGCAGCGTATCGAGAGGGCCAGTCCGTGCGGATTGGCCCTCTCGGCGTCCCTGTAGGCTTTCCCAATGACACCATCGCGCCACTTCGACCAGTCGTCGAAGCTCAAGAACGTCCTGTACGAGATCCGCGGAAACGCCCTCGTCGAGGCGGCGCGGCTGGAGGCCGAGGGTCATCGGGTCCTCAAGCTCAACACCGGCAACCCCGCCATCTTCGGCTTCGAGGCTCCGCATCAGATCGTGCACGACATGCTGGCGGCCCTGCCGACGGCGCACGGATACAGCGACAGCAAGGGGATCGTCTCGGCTCGTCGGGCCGTGGTGAGCCGGTACGAGGAGATCGAGGGGTTCCCGCGATTCGGCCCGGAGGACGTCTTCCTCGGCAACGGCGTCTCCGAGCTCATCACCATGACCATGCAAGCTCTCCTCGACGAGGGTGACGAGGTGCTCATCCCCGCGCCCGACTACCCGCTCTGGACGGCCATGACGAGCCTCGCGGGCGGCACGCCCGTGCACTACCTCTGCGACGAGGACGACGGCTGGCAGCCGGACCTCGAGGACATCCGCTCCAAGATCACGCCCCGCACGAAGGCGATGGTCATCATCAACCCGAACAACCCCACCGGCGTGGTCTACTCGCGCGAGGTGCTGCAGGGGCTCGTGGACATCGCACGGGAGCACCAGCTCCTGCTGCTCTCCGACGAGATCTACGACCGCATCCTGTTCGACGACGCCGTGCACATCCCGACAGCAACCCTCGCGCCCGATCTGCTGTGCCTCACCTTCAACGGCCTCTCCAAGACCTATCGGGTGGCGGGCTACCGCTCGGGTTGGCTCGTGATCACCGGACCCCAGGACCACGCGAAGGGATTCCTCGAGGGCATCAACCTGCTCGCCTCGACGCGCCTGTGCCCCAACGTGCCCTCGCAGCACGCGGTGCAGGCCGCGCTCTCGGGCGTGCAGTCGATCGATGCGCTGATCGCACCGACGGGACGTTTGCACGAGCAGCGAGACGTCGCCTGGCAGGGGCTGGAGTCGATCCCGGGTGTGTCGTGCGTGAAGCCGGAGGGTGCGCTGTACGCGTTCCCCCGTCTCGACCCGAACGTGCACGAGATCCGCGATGACGCCCGGCTGGTCTACGACCTGCTGGTGTCCGAGCACATCCTGCTCGTGCAGGGGACGGGCTTCAACTGGCCGACCCCCGACCACCTGCGCGTCGTCACCCTCCCCGAACCCCGCGTGTTGAGCGAAGCAGTCGAGCGACTCGGGAACTTCCTCGCGAGCTATCGGCAGAACTGACCGAGGGGTCGCGCGGAGCCATCGACGCCGCCAGCTCACGGGCGCCGGCGACCAGGGGTGACCGGGGGACGAGATCGGCCATGGGGCGACTGTGCAGCAGCGCGGCGTCTGCGGCACGCGGGTCGTGAGGGAGGAACGTCACCTCGGTGACACCGGCGAACCGTTCGAGCGTTCGTCGGATCTGCCCACGGGCGTCGAGGCCGAGCGGACCCGGGCGCACCTGGTTGACGACCACCGTGAGCGGGGTGGGAGCCGCGATCCTGCGCACCTCCGCCTGTTCCCGGAGGAAGCGACTGATGCCCAGGGGGTCGGCGGACGCGACGGCGATCACCTCATCCGCCTCGCGCAGCACCGCGGTCGTCGCCGCGTGGCGTCGCGGCCCGAACACGTCGTACGTCACCTCCTCGTCGGCATCGGCCTCGCCGGCCACGTCGACGACGGTCTCCTCCGCCCAGGTGCGGCACACCTGCAGGCAGGTGGTGATGCGATCGGCCGAGATCTCCGGCCATCGCGCCGGCCGATTGATGCCCGCGAGCACGTCGAGGGTGCCGGCACTGCTGTCGACCGACGCGGACAGACGGGTGAGTTCCGCGGGGTCGAGCCCGCCGAGTTCGGCGCGTCGGCAGGCGGCGGCCAGACCGGCGGCCTCGTCGCCGAGACCGAGCAGCAGGGCGAGGGAGGGTGCGACCGTGTCCGCGTCGACGAGCGCGGTGCGGCGCCCGAGCCGGGTGAACTCGATGGCCAGCAGGATGGCGAGCGTGGATCGACCCGGCGAGCCGTGCGGACCCCAGACGGCGGTGACGCGCGGCGCGGGTCCGTCGGGCCGCGGCGCGGGAGCCGCGTTCGAGCGGATGGCCGCCGCGACCTGCCACCCGGCCGCGTCGTCGGGAAGGCGATCGACGAGACCGAATCGGGCGAGGAGGCGGCTGTCCGCTCCGCCGAGCGCGAGGATGCGCACCGCCGCGTGATCGCACGCGGCCACGAGATCGGCGGTGAGCACGTCTCGCGTGGCGGGGACGACGATGGCGTCGGATCCGGGGAGAAGACCGGGCAGATCCGCCTCGCGTGTCGCGCGCAGGACGCGCAGGCCCTCCGTCTCGAGTTCCGCCGCGAGGCTCCGACTCCGAGCGCCGTCAAGGGCGACGATCACCGTACTCATCGGTCCGCGCCCACGGGAACGACCGACAGGGCGGCGCCGCCGGTGATCGCGGCGAGCACGTCGGCCACATCGCTCCGCTCGATCACGAGTTCGACCTCCGCCGTCTCCTCGGCGAGCACGCCCTCGGGCACGACCACCGACCCCACGACGACATCGCCGAGCAGGAGTCGCGGGACATCGTGCCGGCGACCGTCCTCGAGCACGGGCGCCTGCCATACCTCGACGGTGCTGCCGGGGCCGATGCTCTTCGGGAGGCCGGTGCTGCTCTCGACGACGACCGTGGTCGAGCGACGATCATCGGAAGTCGCGATGGCTCCGGCGGGGAGCAACTCACCGGCCTCGACCGTCCTGTCGGCCACTGCTCCTTCGGCGAGTTCGTCCGGCTGAAGATAGTCGTCGTCGAGCGTTCCGAGGTCGACCTCGACGACGGCGACGTCGTCAGCCGAGATCGATTCGCCGGGGACGATGGTGCGGGTGGATTGCAGGGCGGGTCGCGTGCCATCGGCGGACGACAGGAGCGTCCAGACTCCGCCGACCGAGAGGGCGACCAGCGCGATGCCGGCGTAGAAGCGTGCGTCGCCGCGGAAGGCGCGTCGCTGGTGGGATGAAGTGCTCATGGCGTCCCATCGTCACAGAGAGGCGCGGGTCGGCGCGCAAGTTCTCCACAGGTCGGCGTGGACCGGACTGGAGCCGACGAGGGCGGAGGACAATGGGGCCATGACCGATTCGCCGCGTGCCGAGGCGCGGTTCCTCGCGCCCGCCCAGGTCGCCGAGCTCCTTGGTCTCGACGTCGACGAGACGATCGCTCTCGTGCTCGAGGGACAGCTGCGCGGGGTCCAGGTCGGAGTCCCTCCGCGGTGGCGCATCGAGCAGGCGAGCCTCGAGGAGTACCTGGCCGAGCAGACCGAGGTCTCGAGGCGCATGGCCCTGTGGCGCCAGTCGAACGAAGCCAGCTTCCCCGAGGTCTGGGGCATCCCGCGTCACCGGATCTGATTCGCGACCACGCGCACGCCGACGACGGCCGCGAATGGCACCACTCGGAACTCGCGCACCGCGCGCGTCGTGCGAGGAGTCCCGGCATCGTGGACGGCGACGTCGAGGTGGTCGGCGCCGGCACGGTCGATCGTCCCGTGGATCTCTCCCGAGACGCGCGTCGACAGGTGCACAGGCACGCGACGGCGAGCGAGGTCCCGCAGAACGAACCCGAACGTCGCCCGGCCGTGCAGCGATGCCGTGCTCGACGGCACGTCGTCGAGGCTGCGGAGAATCGCACCGTGGTCGGTCCCGACGCCGTGCACCGAATGCAGCGGTAGCAGGTGGACGCATCCCGGGAGGCTCGGCGCCGCGCGCGATTCTTCGATCGCGAGCCAGTCCGCTCCCACGGTGCGGACGACCCCCGAGACCCGGCGTCCGTCGGCGAGATCGCATACGAGGGGCGCGTCACCGCCGCTGAGCGCGCGGAGTCGGTCGCTCATCGAGAGACGGGAGATGCGCAAACGTTCGGACTCCGCGTCGCGTACCGCACGCTCGGCCTCCCACTCGGCGGCCAGCTGACCTTCCAGGTCGTCGAACAGTCGGTCCCAGTTCACGCGACCGAGCGTAGGGGAGTCGGCCCGCGTGTATACGAGTTATCCACATTCCGGCGGCAGACGCCCGCGGGGCGCCGAGCGGCCGTGCTCTACTGACTCGCGATCTTCCCCGATGGAAAGTGCGACATGACGCTTCACGAGTATTTCGCTCCCCAGCCCACACCCACCTCCGAGCTGCCGGACCCCGCCCCCCTGCTGCGTGCTCTCACCCAGGGTGTGCTCGAGGTCCTCGGGGGTGTGCGAGAGGTCGATCAGCTGGCGCGTTGGTTCAACGAAGACGCATTCCGCAGCCTGGTGACGCGCGCCAACCTCTCCGCACGTGCGCGCAGCGCCCGGGGCGTCGCGCCAGCCCGGCCCGTCTTCGAACTGCGCTCCCTCCGCATCTCGGAGCCGGTCGACGGCGTGATCGAGGCGGTCGTCGTCGTGGTGGGTCCCGGCCGCACCCGGGCCGTGGCGATCCGGTTGGAGGGGATGGACCGTCGCTGGCGCGCGACGTCGCTGGCCATCCTCTGAGGACGGGGACCGTAGGCTGGTGGGGTGTCCACGCTCTCCGATCTCGTCCATGCCCAGGGACTGCTGACCGACGGCGACGTCGAATGGCTGCACCGTCTCGCGAGCGACGGCCAGCTCCTCGCCGACCTCGCGTCCGCCGACATCGTCGTGTGGGTGCAGACCGAGGATTCGTCCTTCGTGGCCGTGGCGCACGCCCGGCCCAGCGGGGCCGCCACCCTCTTCTATCGCGACATCGTGGGGGAGCGGGTGCGTCCGCAGTGGCGCACGCAGGTTCAGAGCGCCTTCGACACCGCCGAGATCGTCGACTCGTCGTCACCCGACTGGTTCGAGGAGACGCCGACCCGTGTGCGCGCGGTGCCGATCGTCAGCGAGCGCCGCTCCGGCGACCGCCCGCCGAAGGTCATCGGCGTGGTGACGCGCCACACCAACCTGGGGGAGGCGCGCACTCCCTCCCGCCAGCAGATCACCTTCGACGACTGCGCGAACGATCTGTTCCGCATGATCGCCGACGGCAGCTTCCCCGACCCCGCGGCGCCGACCTCTCCGCGCCGGGGCGCTCCGCGCGCATCCGATGGCCTCATCCGCATCGACGTCGACGGCGTGACGACGTTCGCGAGTCCGAACGCGCTCTCGGCCTTCAACCGCATGGGCTTCGACGACGAGTTGGAGGGCGAGTCCCTCGCCGAGGTGACCACCCGCATCGTGCCGCCGTCGCGTCAGGTCGACGAGTCGCTCCCCGTCGTCGTCACGGGACGAGCGCCCTGGCGCACCGATGTCGAGGCTCGCGGGGTGACGGTGTCGCTGCGTGCGATCCCCCTCAAGGACCATGGCACGCGTATCGGAGCGATCGTTCTGTGTCGCGATGTATCGGAGCTGCGCCATCAGGAGCAGGAGCTGATCACCAAAGACGCGACGATCCGCGAGATCCACCACCGCGTCAAGAACAATCTCCAGACGGTGGCGTCGCTGCTGCGCATCCAGGCGCGACGCACCCATTCCGATGAAGCGAGAGACGCCCTGACCCAGGCGATGCGCCGGGTGGACTCCATCGCCGTCGTGCATGACACTCTCGCGCAGGGGCTCACCCAGAAGGTCGACTTCGACGAGGTGTTCCACCGGGTGCTGAAGCTCGTCGCCGAGGTCGCCTCGGCGCCGAACACGCGTGCCCGCACGCAGTACACCGGACGCTTCGGCGTGCTGCCGAGCGAGTACGCCACGCCGTTGGCGCTCGCGCTGACCGAGGTCGTGACGAACGCGGTGGAGCACGGTCTCGCCGGCCAGGAGGGCGTCGTCACGATCGACGCTGCGCGCACCGAGGAGAATCTGCGCGTGACCGTGCGCGACACCGGGCACGGCCTGCCCGAGGGGCGCATCGGCCAGGGGCTGGGTACTCAGATCATCCGCACCCTGATCCAGGGTGAGCTCGGCGGCTCGATCGCCTGGCACGGCGATGAGGGCCAGGGCACCGAGGTCGTGATCGACATCCCCCTGCGCTGGTTGCAGAAGTAGGACGTCGGCGGCTCACCCCGCACACGCGAAGACCCCGCCGTCGGAGGAATCCGAGGCGGGGTCTTCGCGGTGATCAGGAGGCGCGGCGGGCGCGAGCAGCGCGACGCTTTAGGGCGCGACGCTCGTCTTCCGACAGGCCGCCCCAGACGCCCGAGTCCTGACTGGTCTCGAGGGCGTACTGGAGGCAGATCTCGGTGACGGTGCAGGTGGCGCAGACGGTCTTCGCCTTCTCGATCTGGTCGACGGCCGGACCGGTGTTCCCGACGGGGAAGAACAGTTCGGGGTCGACGGTCAAGCAGGCGGCCTTGTCGCGCCAGTCCATGGGGGCTCCTCGGTGTGGATTGTCGTGAGACTCGCGATGCGAGGTCTCGATTCGGGTCTCGGCTCGGGATCCGTTACCCTGTTGAGATGCGGGCGGATGCCCGTGAATTGTGATGCGAGCGGATCGCCCGCCCCACGCCGCTGTGGGAGCACATGACTGTTTCTATTGTGTTACAGGAAACCTTCTAAATCAAGGCTTTTTGTCGCTCATAATCGATTCCTAGGAGACTTCGTGCGCGCACCCCGACTCGCGAACGCCGCGGCGGCGGTCCTGGCGGCCGAAGGCGCGGCGCTCACGGTGGTGGCGTTCCTCGAACTCCTCGGACTCGGGGCGGGCGACGCCTCCTCGCTTCCGACCGCCATCGCGCTGATCGTCCTGACCCTCATCGGTGCTGCCGGCCTCTTCGCCTTCGCCGCGGGCGTTCGCGTCGGACGATCCTGGGCGCGGTCGGGAGGCGTGGTGCTGCAGGTGCTCGCGGTCGTCATCGCCCTCGCGTCGTTGACGCTGGCGCCGGTACCGTGGGCGTTCGTCCTGGGCGCCGGGCTGCCGGGCCTGCTGGGATTCGCTCTGTTGATCGCGAGTGCGCGGCGCGAAGCGGACGCGGCTGGAGGGCGCGGAGGGGCCTGAGTTCCGCGCCCGAGCGATCAGGCGTCTACGCCGAGGAGTCTCCGCAGCCGGGCGACGTGACCCGTCGCCTTGACGTTGTACTGTGCGAGGGAGATCGCGCCGTCCTCGTCGATGACGAAGGTCGAGCGCAGGACCCCCTCGATCACCTTGCCGTAGTTGGTCTTCTCGCCCCAGGCCCCGTACGCGTCGTGAACGGCGTGGTCGGGGTCGCTCAGCAGGGGGAACGTCAGGCCGTCGCGCTCGCGGAACGCCGCGAGCTTCGCGGGCTCGTCCCTCGATACGCCCACGACCTGGTATCCCGCCCCCTCCAGCGAGGCGATGCTGTCGCGGAAGTCGCACGCCTGCGTCGTGCACCCGGGGGTCATCGCCGCCGGGTAGAAGTACAGCACCGTCTTGCGCCCCCGCAGATCGGCGAGCGACACGCTGCGGCCGTCCTGGTCGAACAGGGTGAAATCGGGGGCGGGCATTCCGGCTTCGAGGCGCTGAGTCACCCGCCCAGCCTATCGGCCGAAGGGGTGCTCCGCCTTGTCCGCGAAGGTCTGCAGCAACCGCTGGAGGGAGTCGAGACGGGCGCGTCCCGTCTCGCCGAGCTCGCCGCTCTCGGCGGCTTCGATGAGGGCGCAGTCCGGAGCGTCGGCGAGATGCGTGCACCCGCGAGGGCAGCGCTTCGCGATCTCGGCGAGCTCGGTGAACGCGGCGAGGATGTTCGCGGGATCGACGTGCCCCAACCCGAACGAGCGGACGCCGGGGGTATCGATGACCCATCCGCTGCCGCCGTCGCCGCGGTACCGCAGCGACACCGTCGACGATGAGGTGTGCCGGCCGCGTCCCGTCACCTGATTGACGTGCCCCGTCGCGCGCCCTGCCGACGGGACGAGCGCGTTGACGAGCGTGGACTTGCCGACGCCCGAGTGCCCCACGAACACGGTCGAGTGTCCGACGAGCGCTGCGCCGATCTCGTCGACCGGCATGACGTCGCGGGCACTGGTGAAGACGCGGAGGTCGAGGCCCTCGAAGTGCGCGAGGAACGCGGTCGGGTCGGCGAGGTCGGTCTTGGTCACCACGAGCAACGGCCGGATGCCGGCATCGAGGGCGGCGACGAGGTAGCGGTCGACGAGGCGCTCGCGGGGCTCGGGATCGGCCGCCGCCACCACGACGAGCATCTGGTCGGCGTTGGCGACGATGACCCGCTCGACCTGGTCGGTGTCGTCCGCGCTGCGACGCAGCAGGGACGAGCGCTCGACGATCCCCACGATCCGCCCCAGCGTGCCCTCGGCTCCCGAGGTGTCGCCGACGACCCTGGCGCGATCGCCCGTGACGATGGGCGTCTTGCGCAGTTCGCGCGCGCGTGTGGAGGTGATGGTTCGCTCGTCTGCGGTGTCCTCGCCGAGCAGCACGGCGTAGCGGCCGCGATCAACGCCGAGGACGCGCCCGATCTCGGCGTCCTCGTGAGCCGGCCGACGCTTGGTGCGGGGGCGGTTGCCCTTCGGGTTCGGCCGGGAGCGGATGCTGCTCTCGTCGAAGTCCTCGAAGTCGTCGTCGAGGTCGTCGGGGTCGTCGAGCCAGCTCACGCGGTGCTGCCCGTGAGCATCCGCTCCCACAGGAGCGTGAATTCGGGAAGCGTCTTCGCCGTCGTCCCGATGTCGTCGACCTCGACGCCGGGCACGCGGAGTCCGATGAGGGCTCCGGTCGTGGCCATCCGGTGATCGTGATGCGCCTTCCACGTGCCTCCGGTGAGAGCGCGGGGGATCACTCGCAGACCGTCGGGCAGTTCCTCCGCCTCGCCGCCCAGCGCACGAAGGTTCCCGATCAGCGCCGCGATGCGGTCGGTCTCGTGCAGGCGGATGTGCCCGATGCCGCGGATCGTGGTCGGGCCGTCCGCGAAGGCCGCCAGCCCGACGAGAGTCGGTGTGAGCTCGCTCGCCGCCGACAGGTCGAGGTCGAGACCGCGGATGCCGCTGCCGCCGCGCACGGTGAGCGCCCCGCCGTGTCGGCTGGTGTGGGCGCCCATCGCTTGCAGGATCTCGGGCAAGAGGGCTCCGGGCTGCGTGGAGTGCGCGGGCCACCCCGTCACCGAGACGGCTCCGCCCGTGACGAGGGCTGCGGCGAGGAAGGGAGCAGCGTTGGAGAGATCGGGCTCGATGGCGATCTCCTTCGCACGAGGGATGCCCGCTTCGACGAGCCACTCGCCGGTGGCCGGACGCTCGATGCGGATGCCGCGTCGGCTGAGAGCCTCGATGGTCATGTCGATGTGGGGCAGGCTCGGCAGGTGATCGCCGGTGTGCACGAGATGCAGACCGACGTCGAAGCGCGGTGCGGCGAGCAGCAGGCCGGAGACGAACTGGCTCGAGGCGGAGGCGTCGATCTCGACGCGGCCCCCGCGGATGCGCCCGTGCCCGCGGATGGTGAAGGGGAGTGCCCAGGTGCCCTCGTCATCGATGTCGACGCCGAGGTCGCGGAGAGCGGTGATGAGGCCGCCCATCGGCCGGTGAAGCGCGGTCTCGTGCGCGGTCAGATGCACATCGGACGCGGCGAGGCCGGCGAGCGGGGCCACGAAGCGCATCACCGTTCCCGCCTGGCCGCAGTCGACGGTCACGCCGCCCCGGAGACGCGCGGGGGTCACGACGAGGTCCGGGCCGAACTCCCCGCCGGTGTCGACCTCGTCGATGCCGATGCCGAGAGCGCGCAGCGCGTCGACCATGCGGCGGGAGTCGTCGGAGTGCAGGGGGGCGATGAGGCGGCCGGGTCCGTCCGCGATCGCCGCGATGATGAGTTCGCGGTTCGTCAGCGACTTCGAGCCGGGGATCGTCAGGGTCGCGTGGACCGGTCGCTCGCCGACGGGCGCGGCGTAGACGCCCCGGGCGGGGGAGGGGGAATACCTGTTCGCGCTCATCGGTTCCACCTTAGTGAACGGCGGCGCACCCGCCGAGAAGGAGATCGGATGCTGGCGACGCTGGAGCGTGGGGCGGTGGACATCGGCGGCTTAGACTGGCCGGTGATGGATGACACCGCAACCGCAGCGACCTCGAACGACTCCCAGCGCGAGTTCGAGGAGCAGGCGCTCCCGTTCATGGATCAGCTCTATGCGGCCGCCATGCGCATGACGCGCAACCCGGCCGACGCCGCCGACCTCGTGCAGGAGACGTTCGTCAAGGCCTACGGATCGTGGGCGACGTTCTCGCAGGGCACGAACCTCAAGGCGTGGCTGTACCGGATCCTCACGAACACGTACATCAACATCTACCGCAAGAAGCAGCGCGAGCCCTTCCAGGGCACGATCGACGAGCTGGAGGACTGGCAGCTCGGCGGCGCCGAGTCGACCACCGCCAGTCACAGTCGTTCGGCGGAGGCCGAGGCGATCGACCACATGCCGGCGTCGATCGTGAAGGACGCGCTGCAGGCGGTCCCCGAGGACTTCCGGCTCGCGGTGTACCTCGCCGATGTCGAGGGCTTCGCGTACCAGGAGATCGCCGACATCATGAAGACCCCCATCGGCACCGTGATGAGTCGTCTGCACCGTGGCAGGCGGATGCTGCGGGAGCTGCTGGCAGATTACGCCGCGGAGCGGGGCATCGCCGCGGCCGAGAAGAGGAGCGGGAAATGAGCGACTGCGGTTGCGACAAGGCGCGTCGGGATCTGGAGGAGTACCTCCGCAACGAGGTGTGCAACACCGAGCACGCCGAGATCCGCGAGCACCTGGAGAACTGCCCGGCGTGCCGCGACGAGGCTCTCGTCGCGACGACCTTGACCGAGGTCCTCGCCCGAGCCTGCAAGGAAACCGCACCGGAGCAGCTGCGCGACCAGGTGTTCGCGCGGCTGCGCGAGGTGCAGGCCGCCCAGCACTGACCGGCATCCGACCGACGTCGGCGGGTCGCCATAGGGTGGAAGCATGACCTTCATCGATGCGCGCGAGATCCCGGCCGACACGACCTCCCGCGACAGACTGCGGGAATCCGCTCTGGACTATCGCGTCGTCGACCTCCGCGACGAGGTGCAGGCACGCCCCTTCCAGCGCGCGGTGGGGCGGGGCTTCCTCGGAGGAGAGGCCAACGACGAAGCGCTGTCCTTCGCACGCGAATCGCTCTCGGAGCGCCGCACGACCGGGGTCTTCGAGCAGGGGGCGCCCGCGGGGACGCTGCCCATCGCCACCATCGACTCCTGGGTCACCCCGCTGACCGTGCCCGGGGGAGAGATCCCCATGTGGGCCATCAGCGGTGTGACGGTCGCCGGCACCCATCGACGTCGCGGCATCGCGCGCGCTCTGCTCGAGGGTGAACTGCGCGCGGCCCGGTCCGCGGGGATCGCCATCGCGGGCCTCACGGTGTCGGAGGCGACGATCTACGGCCGTTACGGCTTCGGCTCCGCCCTGCCGGCCACACGTTTCACCGTCGACACCCGCCGGGCGGGATGGGGCGGGTTCGAACCGACCGGACGGCTGGAGTACCGGGAGCGGGAGCAGCTCGTCGACGACCTCGCGCAGGTGCACGAACGGGCACGACGCACGCGATCCGGGCGGATTGCAGGCTGGCCCGGCCGGTGGCAGCAGTTCGCCGGTGTCGCCCCCGCCGAGGCCGACCGCGACAAGGTGCGCGGGGTGCGCCACCTCGACGCCGACGGCGAGGTGCGCGGCGTGCTGGTCTACACCGTCGACGACCGCGAGGGCAGCTTCCGCTTCTCGTTGCGGGTGCGGATGCTCGTCGCCGAGACACGCGACGCCCGGGCGGCGCTGTGGCGGTTCGCTCTGCAGCACGACCTCGTCGACGAGGTCACCGCCGACCTGCAGACACCCGATGACCCGCTTCCGTGGCTCGTCGCTGACCAGCGGGGCGTGGCTCAGGAAGTGCACGACCACGGCTGGCTGCGCATCCTCGACGTTCCCGCGGCGCTCGCCGCGCGAACGTACGCGGCGGACGTCGAACTGACGCTGCGCGTGGTCGATCCGCTGGGCTTCGCCGACGGCACCTGGCGGGTGCACGCCGCCGCCGGCGGCTCTCCGAGCATCGTCGCCGCCGAGGCATCCGACCCGGCCTCGGTCACGATCGGCGTCGCGGCTCTGTCGTCGCTCTACGCGGGCGGCGTGCGGGCCTCCGCCCTCGCCGGCGCGGGGCTCATCGACGCCGACGACGCCTCCCTTCGGGCGCTCGACGTCGCCTTCTCGGTGTCTCCGGCGCCCTCCCTCGACATCTGGTACTGACTCGACGCGTCGGGCGGGTGCATCGCGCACGCGACCGGCGCCCCCCCCCCCCCGCGCCCCCCCCGCCCCCCCGGGGGGCCCGCGTCGGGGGGGGGGGGGGGG
>JASCNZ010000109.1 GCA_029959905.1 Microbacteriaceae bacterium PS02344 | reverse complement strand
GTGCGTGATGAGGTGCTGTCCGAGGTCGCCTTCGTCGATGTCGACGAGGGCGAGCACGTCTCGCGGCACACCGGCCTGCCAAAGGATGTCGGCGATCACGGCCGCGCAGCGCCGCGCCTGCGGGGCGGGTTTCATGACGACGCCCGAGCCCGCGGCGAGCGCGGCCAGCACGCCACCTGCGGGGATGGCGAGGGGTATGTTCCAGGGCGGGGCGACGACCGTGACGGATGCCGGCACGAACGACGCTCCGGCGATCGCATCGAGCTCGCGGGCCTTCGCCGCGTAGTAGCGCGCGAAGTCGACGGC
>JASCNZ010000108.1 GCA_029959905.1 Microbacteriaceae bacterium PS02344 | reverse complement strand
GTGCTCGAGACCCCGGCGAACCCCACGCTCGAGCTCACCGACATCGCCGACGTGGTCGCACAGGCGGGCGCGGTGCCGGTCGTCGTCGACCACACCTTCGCCACCCCGCTGCTGCAGAACCCGATCGACCTCGCTGCCGCGCTGTCGCTGCACAGCGCCACGAAGTACCTCGGCGGGCACGGCGACGTGATCGCAGGGGTCTTGGCGTGCAGCGAGCAGACCGCCGAGGCGCTGCGCCGCGTGCGGGCCGTGACCGGCGGACTGCTGCATCCGCTCGGGGCCTACCTGCTGCACCGCGGTCTCGCGA
>JASCNZ010000107.1 GCA_029959905.1 Microbacteriaceae bacterium PS02344 | reverse complement strand
GTCCAGAACAGGGCGATGACGGCGGCCGCGATCGTCGCGCCCTTCGACGTCAGCTTCATCTGGGCGATGGCCTCGTTCTTGCGCGTGTCCCGCTCGACCTGACGCTTGGTGCGGTTGTCGGCCACGATGCCCTGCGTTGCACTCATCAGCGGATCTCCCTCTGCTTGGCCATCGAACGGGCGTTGTAGACGATCTGCGGCAGCACGAACAGGAACAGCACCACGGCGAGCGCCGAGGAGTGCCCGTAGCTCTGGAACCGCTGCTGCTTGTTGACCATCTCGAAGCCGAGCAGGGTGGTCTCGTCGCGAC
>JASCNZ010000106.1 GCA_029959905.1 Microbacteriaceae bacterium PS02344 | reverse complement strand
TTCAGCCGCCGGCGAGCTCGGCGTCCTTGTCGCGGATCGAGTCCGCCATGCGGTCCAGCGCCTGCGCCATGTCATTGACCGCCTCGGCCGCGTCGTCGAGCGACGTCGTCAGCTCCGAGTACGCCGTCGAATACGCCTCAGACGCGTTCTCCGTCTTGAAACCGTCCTGCACCAGGTCGTCGATGACGCCCTGCAGCTCCTTCAGCGTGTCGGTCACGGTGCTGCGACCGTCACGAAGACGCGCCGCCGCGCTCTCCATCTCGCTGTACGTTGCTCCGAAATCATGTCCGGCCATGAGAAACCGCCTCC
>JASCNZ010000105.1 GCA_029959905.1 Microbacteriaceae bacterium PS02344 | reverse complement strand
CCGCAGCGGCGACGGCGATCGACGCCCCGGCGACCCAGGCCCGGCGGCGCCCCGCCCGGGCCGGGTGGCGGGCCGGGCGGCGCTCGCCGCGGCAGAAGCGCTCACGCAGCGCGATGTCGGCGGCGCGCAGGCCGATGCGATCCGCGGCGACGGGGGTCGGGTTCGCGGCGGCGAAGAGACGGTCGATGCGGGCGTCGGTGAGCGTCACGACCCCTCCTTCGTCTCGAGCTGCACGCGCAGTTTGGCGCGTGCGCGGGTGAGCGTCGGCCAGACCGATGCGGGGCTGCAGCGCAGCACGGCCGCGGTCTCCC
>JASCNZ010000104.1 GCA_029959905.1 Microbacteriaceae bacterium PS02344 | reverse complement strand
TACCCGGGCTGTGCGCCATGCGGTGCGGGCGCTCCCCCCGGATGCGCGCCATACGGCGGCTGCGGTGCTCCGGGCTGCGCGCCGTACGGCGGCTGCGGTGCGCCCGCGGGGAGGCTCGGGGCCGCCGCGTCCGACCCGACCGGCGGAGCCAGCGGCGGCTGGGCGGCGGGAGGCGGGGGCGGAATCGCACCGGAGGGCGGCGGCGCCACGACCTCGTCGGGGCCCGGCTGCGGATCGTCGTGCGCGGTCATGACAGCACCCTCGTTCGTCCGGCGAGCGTCATGCCTCCGCGTCCGTCGACGTGGAGGAGC
>JASCNZ010000103.1 GCA_029959905.1 Microbacteriaceae bacterium PS02344 | reverse complement strand
TGCCGGCGGGTGTCGAGATCGATCGCCGCGAGGGCGATGCCGGCCGCGGCGAACCAGGCGTAGGCGGCGAACAGCAGGATGCGCGCGACGATGTTCTCGGGACGCAACGCGAGCAGCACCCACGCCGCGACCCCGGCGAACGCGAGTCCCGTGCCGAGCTCGACGAGCGGGTACCGGCGGGAGATGGGTTCGCGGCAGGCCGCGCACCGGCCGCGCAGCGCGAGCCACGAGACGACGGGCACGTTCTGCCACGGACGGATGGCCGCCTCGCACCGCGGACAACGGCTGTCGGGCAGCAGCGACGCGCCCACGGGCA
>JASCNZ010000102.1 GCA_029959905.1 Microbacteriaceae bacterium PS02344 | reverse complement strand
ACGTCGGAGCGTTCTGCGGCTTGCCCACCGAGACCTGCTCGGCGTACAGGAACAGGGTGATGTCCGAACCCGGCTGCACCGAGCCGCGCGGCTCGACGCGCTCGACGGCGCCGACCAGGTCGGCGGTGGGAGCGGTTGTGCCTCCGGTCTCACAACGAGGTACGAGACCGGCATCGCGCGCCGCGGCGAGAGCGGCGTCGCAGCTCTGACCGACCAGCCCGAGCGCATCGACGGCGACCGCCTCCGGCTCGGGAGTCTCGGTCTCGGTCTCGGTCGGCGTGGGCCGCGGCGTGGCCGGGGCGCTCGTCGACGGGGTGGGAT
>JASCNZ010000101.1 GCA_029959905.1 Microbacteriaceae bacterium PS02344 | reverse complement strand
GCCGATGACATCGACGACCCGAGCGCGCTCGTCGCCCGCCTGCAGGCGGCCGCACGCGGCGAGCAGCCGGTCGCGGCCGAGTTCGACGAGGCGCTCGCACGCCTGCTCGACGGTGCCGCCTTCTCGTCGTCCACCGCGGGTGCCACCGCGCCGGCTGCCGGCGCGGAGTCCGCGGACGAGGAGACGTCGAGCGATGCGGGCGGGACGTCGTCCGACGGGGAGGACCGCGGCGATGATCCACGCCCGGAGGGCGACCGTCCCGTCTGAGTCGACCGGTCTCCCTCCCCCGGGAGCACACGACCACGAGTTGTCCACCGATGCGGAA
>JASCNZ010000100.1 GCA_029959905.1 Microbacteriaceae bacterium PS02344 | reverse complement strand
CGTCATTGAACTTGCCCGACGCCTGATCCGTCACGAACCCCGACGCCACCAACCCCTGGATCTTCACCTGCATGCTCTGCAGCTTCTGCGTGATCTCCTCACGCCCCGCATCCAGATCCTTCGCGGACGCATCCATCTCGTCGTAGCTGAGCTTCATGTTGGCCATCAGGACCACCCTCCGAACGTCGGCGCGAGCCATTCTCGCGCCCTCATCCGAAGACATTAGTGCAACATTCATCGCCGTAACGCTGCCATGTGGATAACCCGCGCGCCACATGCCGATGGGGCCGAAACGGGATGCCGGACGACAAGAAGGGGCGCCGCGCGGGGGGCGCGGCGCCCCGTCGCGCGCTGTTTCGGTCGACGTCACTAGCGGGGCGCCCCTCCG